>CAJQQE010000016.1 GCA_905480395.1 uncultured Phycisphaerales bacterium | reverse complement strand
CCGGCGCCGAAGGACCTCCTTCGGGTGGACGCTCGCCATCATCGGCGTGGTAAATGAATTCTGCAAAGCCTTCCCAGGCACCCGAAGACTCGAATCGCAGATGAGGCCCGCTGCCGCCGCCGACGAGAGGATGCGGCACGCTGGTGATGAGCTGGCCAGTCGCCAGATCAATGAGATCCCGTTCGGGCAGTGAATCCACGATATAGGTCAGTGCTTCGATCGGACCGTCATCGCTCGCTGAAAGCGTGATCGCAACCGACCCGCCGGGCGCCATCGAATACGAAAGGTCACTCGCCGAGGGTGGTCGGGGAAGGCATCCGGCGATGGCTTCCGAGAAGTCCGCCATGATGAAGCCAGGATCTGTCCCGGTACCTGGTGAGAGCCCCACGACCGCATCTTGCACGTCGATATCCAGCCACGCGATGGTGATCTCGCCGTTCGAATCGAGAATGATCTGGAACGTATTGCTGTTACTCGTTCCGTACTCCGCCACATCAAGCCAGGTCACTGCGAGCCGCGAACCAAGGTCCCGATACGACACCGTGCCACCGGCCGTTGGATTCAAGTCGTCGAAGAGGCCCGAGATTCGCGGAATCGCGAAGTGAGCGTTCAGTGACTCGTTGTATTCCGTATTCGCAGTTCCAAACGTCAAGTAACCATTACTTCCCACGTAGACCGAAGTCCAAGTCTCTCCGTAAAACTCGAACGAGAACGGAATCGAAATTGCACTCGAAGCGTCGTCGCCAAGGGAGATGGCCGAACCGCCTGCGGGATCGACCGGGAGACTGGTAATCTCCTCCGCGCACGGCGCGAACACATCCGCCGTCTCGATCCGAGTGAATTGGACCGCCGTGTTCTGAAGATCGAAGTTGCCAGAGAATTGCTCCGCAAAGAAGTCGACGGCATCCGGCACTGTGAACTCGAAGCAACCGGCGCCGTCGCCGTACTCGCTCGTGTTGCCTGCCGCGTCCGTGAGTTGAATTCGGTAGAAGTAGGTAAAGGTGTCTTCAAGGCCACTGATGGTCACGGATTGATCGGTGCCCATCGCGAGACTGTCGTAGGTCTCGTAGAGTGCATCACACGACAGGCCGTAACTGATCGACACCCGAACCGGCTCCTCGCTCACGATCCTGATCGTCGCGGAATCCGGACCGAACTCGACCGCGTCAACCGAAAGTGGCGCCGAGATCGTGCCATCCACCACCGCGGTGGCAATGCGTTCGACCTCTGCACCACCGGCCGCATCCATCTCGTCGACGTATCGCACGTAGATCGTGGACCCATCGACGGCGTACAACCCAAATCCGTTGGGGTCTGAGCTGAGTTCGATGGAACCCGCGAAGGCTGATGCTGCAGGGTCTGTTTCGGTCAGGACGGTCTGGAATCCGGAAGGGTTGTCATCGCTCCAGATATCCACCGCGATGGTGTCGGTGATGGTGTCATCGGTGTTGAGATCACAGTCCACCACCGTGATCGGCACGATCATCTCTGGCTGGAACGCCGAGCCACCGAATCCCACGATGCCAGTGGAACTGCAGGCGATCGGACTTGGCGTCGCGGCGAGCGCGTATTCCTGAGGACCAATGGGAACCGCGGTTCCACGAATCTGGACTCGCCACGCCCCGGTCATGGGGTTTGTCACGGAGACCTGTTCCATGTTGTTCAAGTGGTCTTCGCTGGATCGCGTCGCAGGCGCCCCGGGATCGGCGGGGTTGATGGTCCAGGGAAACCAACGATCGCCAGCCGGATCCGTGACGACCAGATCAAGATCGTTGACCAGCGCCGCCAGCGGAAGCGGCGACGCGGGTGCATCATCCCACGCCAGAGTGATTCGAAGCTCGGTGTCGCCGGGCTGCACGATGACCAGATGTTCTGCCATCGCACCATCCGCGACTTCGTTTTCGATCACCGAATCGTCTCGGAGCGCGTCGATCGCCTGTCGAGCGCGGACGGTTCCGAATCCGTACATGCAGTCCGGTCCGGGGTTTCCCAGGTCGTCACCGGAGTTAGCGAGCAATGCCTTCAGGGAGCTGTTTCGAATATCTCCGCGATCGGGGAACTGCTGTCGCCAATCTTGGATAATCAAGGCCGCGATTCCTGTGACGGTCGGAGACGCCATCGATGTTCCGCAGTAACTCGAATACCCGCCGCCAGGCGTGGTGCTGGTCACTCCGTTGTCGCCATCGCTCTGACAGCCCGGCGCGGTGATGTCTGGCTTGATACGGCCGTCGTCACTCGGGCCCCAACTGGTGAACGAAGTGATGGAGTCATCGTTGGAATTTGTCGCACCCACCGTGATGTGGTTCTTCGCGCACGCTGGTGGTGCGGTCGTGTTAAAGAACTCCCCGCAACGATCTGTCTGCCGTTCGTTGCCGTTTGCCCAGACGATGCGGATGTCGCCACCGAGATCGCCCCGAACTACGGCGTCGATCAAGTTGCTGGTGACGCCGTAGTTTCCCGTCCAGTCACAAGGAAAACCATTCGGCGCCGTATTGGTACCGATCGAGTTGTTCGCTACGACGGCGCCGTAGTTCAAGATGGCGTCCGAGTAGTCCGCTTCCAGATCGCCGGGATCGGTATAGAGGAAGCCCTCTGAAAGGCCGCCTTCCTGCTCGAATCCGTAACTCTGAATCTCCACTCCCGGCGCCATACCGGCGTTGACCCCGCCGGAGTTGGCACCATCCCCACCAATCGTTCCCGAGACATGCGTGGCGTGGCTTGACTGACCGCTGGAATCCCGAACCGTCAACCGACCGCCGAAATCCGGGTGGGACGCATCGGCATATCCGCCGTCGTACACCATGACCGTTACCCCACTGCCATCGAGACCGTACGGCGACTCACGAACCTCGTCGACCTGAGTGTTCTGTCGATTTGAGTCGTTGTTCGCTTCGAAGGCCGGAAGTGCTGGTTCGATCCAGAGCACCTCGTCCATCGCGACCAGCTGATTGATCAACGACATGCGAGCCTTGACCACCAGGCCGTGGGATGTTTGAATCTTTGATCGAACCTCAGCACCCGTGAAGTCCACGAGGTCTGCGAGGTCAGGCAGCGGGACGTCTCTTTGAGCGAGCACATAGAGAACGACCTTCGGATCGGCATCGCCTGCCGCCTGATTCGCGAGCCGCTGCAAATCGAATTCACGACCCTCGACAAACGCGTTCACATCAGTTCGATCAACCGTCCAAGTCGGAACGTGGCCAGCCGCCAAGAACGGGTGAAGTTTCGCGTTTGTCGGCAGATTTCCGATCCAAGCGATGCCATCCAAGAGCCCATCAGGGCGAGCCACCGCGTCGACCGCCGCGACGCCAATAGATGCAATCCACACCCGAGGCCCGAGGCAAGTTAAAAGCCGAATGCCTCCATCCGCGAGTTCAGATCGATCGGCCTCGGAAAGATCTGCCTGCAGCCGGACCACCACATGTCGCTCAAAGTCACCGTCGATCAACGATGTCAAACGTGCTGAACGATCCGACGGTGTCAACGATGGCATCTCAAGCCGTGCGTTCTGAAGATCAAGTGAGGGAGGATCGACCGCCGCAACCGAAGTCGCCCCAAGACCAAGAGAAACAAGAGAAACAAAACTCGAAAGTAGGCAAATCTTCAATTGAGTAACCAATCTCTATCGAGGGATGGAAATGGATCTCCTGTGCTTCACAGGATAGATTCCTGATCGAATCCCATTATGCCAACCCAAATTGTCATTGCACGAAAAAGCCAGCTTCATCTATAGAGTGATTCACATCGAGGCAGAGTGCTACCCGGTTCAATTCATGGGGAACACGGATTCCAATCGCGTATCGTGGCCTCCTCCGCAATTCTCATGGTCAAGAATTTGATCTCATGACGCACAAGAAAAAACCTCTCCCCGAGCACGCGGTCGCGAATGGTCGAGGAATTCGACAGTTGTTTGATCATGCGCTCACGCGTTCACCTGCTGAAAGAGAACGCTTCTTCGATGAGACCTGTAGCGGCAATGATGCGCTTCGCGAGACTCTGGTCTCGCTCCTCAAAGCAGCCGACCAAAACAGTCCGCTCGATCCGGAGGATCCCGACCGCCGGATCGGCACGGTTATTCCTTCCCAGGATGGGGCTTGGGAGATTCAAGAGTGGCTCGGCACCGGTGGATCTGGAAGCGTCTATCGCGCGATCTGGATCAGTGACTCAAGCGTTTCAAAATCGGTGCTCGCCGCCATCAAAGTTCTCCACCGACGCAACGCGTCACTGAACAATGTCGCACGCTTCCGCGGTGAAGTCGAGGCACTCCAAAGTATTAATCATCCGGGCGTGGTGAAAATCTTAGATACTTGCTTCGATCACCCGAGGCAAGAAAATGGCGAACACTGGATCGCCTTAGAGCTCGTCCAAGATTCCGTTTGGATTACCGAAGCGAATGCGCTCTGCTCCAACCATGATCCGGTCTGGAGCGTGAATTCAGAATCAGAATCACCGACCCCAATGAGTATGTTCTTGGATGTTTGCGACATCCTTGGCGTGGTCCACATGAAGGAGATCCTCCATCTCGATTTGAAGCCGGGAAATCTGCTCGTGGACAAAGAGGGAGTGGTGCACGTTATCGACTTTGGAGTTTCCAGAATCACGCGATCCACTCAGGATGAATCCAATGACGTTGGACTTCGCGGCCATGATGAACTCATGGTGGGAACGCCGGCGTATATGGCTCCAGAACAGGCTGACATGTCTCTGGGACCCGTCTCTCCTCGAACAGATGTTCACGCGCTCGGCGTGATTGTGTTTCAGATGCTCGCTGGCAGAATGCCCTTCGAAGTCGGTGACAACCTGCTTTCGGCAGTGCAAGTCATCCGACATGTCCCCCCAGCAGACCTCCGAATCTTCCTCCCAGACATTCCAGAATCGGTCGTGGCGATCATTGAACGATCTCTGGAGAAAACACCCAAACGTCGACCGGCTAATGCCATCGTCTTCGCATCAGAATTACGGCGAGCGCTGGAGATTGAAAAACGATCACGGCCTCGCCGCTATGCCCCGATCGTCGGAATCACCGCCGCCACCCTCCTGATGACGATGATGTACTGGACTTGGATCGCGACTCCCAAGACTGAAGTTGCCCCAGAGTTGATCATGGTGCCGAATGACTTCTCCACCATTCAATCCGCCATCGACGCCATCGCTGATGGCGGCATGATCCTGGTCCGCCCTGGGACGTACCACGAGAACATCGATTTCGGTAGCAGTGTGAACCGGAACTTCGTGCTGACTTCTACCGATGGCCCTTTGGTCACTGTGATCGATGGATCAAACGAAGAAGAGAGCGTGGTATTCATCGGAAAAAAATTTGATGATCGAACGAGATTCGAAGGATTCACGGTCACTGGAGGCCAGACCGGAAGCCGAAGTCCGGAGGGATTCCGGGTTGGTGGAGGCATCTACCTTCGGCTCAATGCGGTATCCATCGTGAACTGCCACTTCATCGAAAACCGTTCGACTTTCGGTGGCAATATCTATGCAAAAAGATATACCGGGAGCATCCATGATTGCCTCTTTTCCCAAGGCTACGCCAATGCGGAGGGCGGCAATGCATTTTTCTTTCGTGGTGAAGCCGTGGTTTTGGGGAGTCGATTCAGCGGTGGCTTCACGACCGGTACTGGTGGAGGTATCAAGATCGCCAGTGGATGCCACGAATTCGTATCGTGTGTCGTCGATAAGAATCAGAGCGAGAGAGGTGGCGGAGTCTTTTTTGTGGAATTCGAATCTGAGCCAGCCGAATTGCAGTTCGTCGACTGTCTGATCTATCAGAACACCGCCATCGATGGTGGTGGAATCTTGAGCCAGAAATCAAGCCGGGGCCCCATCACTCGCCGAACTCTGGTCTCTGAAAATCAGCCCGAAGAATTTGTTGGACCAGTTTCAGAAGTCGAGCGTCAGGAGTCGGGGTACTGTTGGGGAGACCTTGATTTCGACGGCGTTGTCGATGCCAATGACACTTCGCTCTTACTGCAAGCGTGGGGCGAGTCCGATCAAATCATGTCTGCTGATTTCGACGAAAACAACCGAGTCGACCACAGTGACCTCGCCAATCTCGTCGCCCACTGGGGACCTTGCACCAAGTGAACGATGGGCTGCTCAAAAAGTGGTCGTCATCGTTACCGGAATGAGCACTCGCTGGTCGGTGGCTGGCGTGGAATATCTAGGTTCCACCTGCAAAATTCAGGTATCTGAGGGGTTATCCGCAAATCCAAGGGAACAGGCCTCTGGATCACAAGTCTCAATTCTTGACCGGAAATACCGGAATTCGGTCGCGAGTTTTGAGATCGTCGTCGTATGTTTTCAAGTAAGAAACAATGCCTCCTGTCAGTCGGGAGGGATCAGAAATGCCCGTCAATCGCTCATCCAAGAGAAGGTTTCCCATGCAGATCCACCAGAGAATCGCCGCGTCCCTCGCCACCGTCCTGATGGTTTCCGCTTCCGCCATTGCGGGGATCGAGCCTGATGCCGCTCCAGAGAAGGAATCGCTCCGGCCATTCACACGGATCGCGCATCGTGATGCGCTTCTCGTGGAGAGCCAGGCGCTCGCCGTCGACTTCGGTGAACTGGCCGCGATGAAAAACCGAGCATCGTGCACGCTGGAACAAGTCCCCCTCGGGCTCTTTGGGGATGTCGATCTACAGCTCCAACGTCAGAACGTCCTCGACGCAAATGCCGAAACCGTGATCGTCGCTCGACGCGGGATCACTCGGCCAGTCAGGACCGAAGCGGCCTCGATCTGGACGGGACACGTCGTGGGCGACCCGGATTCCGAGGTATTCATCGCCGACTCCGCCGCCGGCGTGTACGGCTGGATCGCAACCCAAGGCGATCGTTGGGTCCTGACCTCCGGCGACCCGAAGGGCGATCGAACCACCATCATCTACAACACCACCGGCCTCGCCGAGGGTCTGATCGAATGGTCGCCGTTCGAATGCGAAACGGTGGCTCAAGGTGGCGTCGACCCAGAGTTTGAAGGTCCGGCAACAAAATCCGGTGGTGGCGTCGCGGGCGACATCTGCATGACCGTTGATATCTCCATCGATACCGATAATGCGTTTCTGAATACCTTTGGAGGGGACGAATCGCAAGCCCAGGGATACATCGAGACGCTCATCGCTGGCGCCAACATCATCTACGCCAGAGACACTGGCGCGCAACTCAATATCGTCTACACCCGCCTTTGGGCCGACGCGGATCCGTGGTCCGGCTCGAGCTCAGGTGCCAGACTCTCAGAGTTTCGCACTTACTGGCGGGCCAACATGAGTGGCGTCAGCCGAGATACCGCTCACCTGCTTTCTTCGGAGAATCTCGGTGGTGGCGTCGCGTACACCATCGGTTCGGTGTGCAGTACGAATTCAAGCTACGCCGTCTCCGGCAACCTCAACGGTTTCTTTCCCACACCATTAGAGGCTCACAGTCCTCAAAACTGGGACATCATGGTCTTCACCCACGAACTGGGCCACCTGTTCAACTCGCCGCATACCCATAGTTACAACCCTCAGCTCGACGGTTGCGGCACTGGTGATTGTTCTGATGCGTTCGGCGGAACCATCATGAGCTACTGCCACCAGTGTTCGGGCGGCATGAACAACATTGAACTCGCATTCCATCCCACCGTCCAGAACACCATCTCGACCTATCTCGCCGGACGATCGTGTGTGAGTGATACCGAATGCTCGGGTATCGACACCGATTTTGATGGGGTTGGGGACAACGACGACAACTGCCCCGCTGATCCGAACGCGAATCAGTCGGACGTTGATGGTGACGGTGTCGGCGACGCCTGCGACGGGTGTCCGAACGATCCGCTCAAGATCGCGCCTGGTGTCTGTGGCTGCGGCGTTGAGGACACCGACGCGGACGGAGATGGGACACCCGACTGCCTTGATGGTGCATTCGACGTCCCCGAAGATTTCGCCACCATCCAGGATGCGATCGATGCCGCACCCGAAAACGCCATCATCAACGTGTCGGAAGGGACGCGGAGTATCACCAATACCATTGATCTGCTCGGAAAGGCCATTACGCTTCGAGGTGCGCTCGGCGCTGATAACCGGCCGGCCACCGTACTCGACGGAGGCGGCGCGGTTCGGGTGCTGATCTGCAACAGTGGTGAAGGCGCGGGAACCCGAATTGAGAACCTCGCCATCATCAACGGCTTCGCGGCCAGCGGGGGCGGAATGGAAATCAATAACGCCGCACCAACCGTGGTGAACTGCCGGTTCGAGGGTAACACCGCGGATAGTGGTGCGGCGGTCTACATTCGTGGCAACGGTAGTGATGCCGATTTCCTCGCCTGCCTCTTCCTGGAAAATACCGCCGAGAATCGCGGCGGTGCCGTGTATGTCCGGCAAGCCAACGCTCCCCGATTCAGTCTGACCATCTTTGGGAATAACTCGGCTGGCGAGTCGGGGTCTGTGCTCGCAAACTTCGGATCTGCCAACCCAGAAATCGGCCTCTCGGTGCTTTGCTCGAACGGCCCAGATCCCATCAGCGGACCATGGTCCGATGAAGGTGGCAATTGTCTCAGTGATTCATGTGGCGACAATGATGACGATGGCACGCCAGATAGTTGCTCTGACGGATCATGCGGTGGTGACTTCGACGGCGACGGTATGGTCGGAGGCGGAGATCTCGGTCTCATGCTTGCCTCATTCGGTACCACGAACCCCGAATTCGATCTCGACGGAGACAACCTCGTCGGCGGCGGAGACTTGGGCCTGCTTCTGAGCGTTTGGGGCCCCTGTCCCTGACCGCGAAACACGATCAACGCACTTGGGCGCAGAAACAGAGAACTTCGAGGCGCTCCTTCATCATGAAGGGGAGCCTTGATGTTTTTTGATGCTCAGGCCGAACCGCGATCCCGAGCCTGCGCGATGAGCTTCTTCATACGGCCATGCACGTCGGCCCGCTCGGGGCTGAGCTTTTCAGCCTGCTCTTCGGCGTGATAACTCGACCTCACGAGCGGCCCGCTCTCGCAGACTTCAAAACCGCGTTCCAACGCCGCGTCCCGAAGACGAGCGAACTCGTCCGGGTGGACCCAGCGATCGATAGGAAGGTGGTTGCGGGTCGGTTGGAGATACTGGCCGATGGTGAGAATGTCGCAATCGCTCCAGGCGCGGACGTCATCGAGAAGCTCCAGCACCTCGTGCTCGTGTTCGCCGATTCCGAGCATGATGCCGGTCTTGGTGACCAGACCGTTGGCCTTGAACTGCTGAAGCACCTTCAGGCTCCGGTCGTAGCGGGCCTGGGGGCGGACCGCGGGGTGCATGCGGTTCACCGTCTCCATGTTGTGGCTGATGATCTCGGGCCGCGCGTCACAAACCAGCTGGATATCGCGTTCGACGCCCTTGAAATCGCCGACCAGGACTTCCACGCTGGTCTCTGGACACATCTCATGAACTGCTTGAATCGTCTCGGCCCAGATCCGCGCGCCACCGTCGGGTTGGTCGTCTCGGTCAACACTGGTGATCACCACATGCTTTAGTCCGATCTGCGCGAGCGCTTCGGCGACCCGACGCGGCTCATCGTCATCGACCGGCATTGGCTTCCCGGTCTTCACGTTGCAGAAGCCGCAGCTCCGGGTGCAGGTGTCACCGAGAATCATGATCGTCGCGGTGCCGCGATCCCAGCACTCGCCCATGTTCGGACAGCTCGCCTCCTGGCAGACGGTGTGGAGTTGGTGTTCGTTGATGAGCGACTTCAACTTCAGATACCGCTCGCCACCCGGGACCTTGGCTCGAAGCCAATCAGGCTTGCGGCCAACCCGCATCTGTTGAGCGGAGGACTGATTGTCGAGGACCATTCCGGTCAGTGAGAGGCTCGACGTCCCGAGCGTCGATCGGGCGGTATCCCCCCCAAGGGGGCGTGGATGCCGGGCCAGCGTTCGACCGATCGCCGCCGGACTGGCGACATTGGCATTTCCCGTCGCGCTGGCGGTGCCAGCGGCGATCTCGGGATCCGGGTTGGAAGAGGCATCAATACTCATAGCGCGTCCCTGATTCTAGCATCGACTTGGGACGAATCGACCTCCTGATCGCTCCGACTCCCCTATTCTCCTCGTATGACCACCGCCACTGCTGTTGAATTCAAAGAAGCCGTCCTCTCCAATGGTCTCACCATTCAGGCTGAGATCGTCCCCGGAGCCCTCACCGCGGCCTCCGGGTTTTTCTTCCGGACTGGAGCCCGGGATGAAGATCCCGCGGTGATGGGGGTCAGCCACTTCCTCGAACACATGATGTTCAAAGGCACCGAAACCCGTACTGCAGAGGATGTGAACCGAGGATTTGACGATCTGGGTGCGAATCACAATGCCTTTACGACCACCGAAATCACCGCCTACTACGCCCATGTTCCCTTCGATGCCCTTGATGATTCCCTCGATATCTTGGCGGACATCCTCCGGCCATCGCTCCGGACCGAAGATTTCGACGAAGAAAAAGGTGTGATCCTCGAAGAGATCGCGATGTATGACGATCAGCCATTCTGGGTTCTCTTCGAGCAGGGACTCGAGCGGTACTTTGGTGGTCATCCACTCGCGCATCGCGTTCTGGGAACCAAGCAGACCGTCGCCGATCTTCGACCAGAACAAATGCGGGCCTACTTTGACCGGCGCTACTCCGCCGATAACGGCGTGCTTGTGGCATCGGGTCGAATCGACTTCGACCATCTGGTCGCTCGCGCTGAGGCTCTCTGTGGTCACTGGCCCAAGGGTGAGCCAGGCCGAACCCATGAGAATGCCATTTTCACGCCAGGCGAACTCGAGGTTGATCTTCCGGATACTCAGCAGCGGTACATCATGCTGATGACCCCTTCAATTGGCATTGCCGACCCCTCAAAGTATGCGGTGGCTCAGGCCTTCCGTGCGCTTGGTGACAGCGAGGGATCAACCTTTTTCTGGGAACTCGTCGAGACTGGCCTGGCCGAGGAAGCGTCGATGCATCTGCAGAGTCATGACGGGTGCGGCGAAGCGATCGCGACGCTGGTGTGTAGTTCTGAAAATGCTGAAGAAGTCGAAGCCATCGCCCGAAAGGAAATGTGCCGACTCGCCGAAACTGTTGACGAAGATGCTCTGGTGAGAAGTCGAGCGAAGATCGCGACCGCCGCGATGCTCGCCAGCGAGCGACCGATGGGGCGAATGACCCGTCTCGGTTCTCGTTGGAGTTACCAACTTCCCTATGCCACCCTCGACGACGAGATTGAGAAGATCGGGGCCGTCGGCCTCGCCGACATCCACGCCTACCTCGATGCTCACCCAATCGATGACGTCCTCGCGGTCCGCGGCGGCGGTTGAACCGAGATCCCCACTGGCCGCGGTCTCAAGCGGCGAGTGCGACTGGTTCGCCATCACCCCATGCAAAGATGGAGTCTCCGCCGTTCCGTCGAGCTTCGCTGATCGCCATCATCGCCGCCCGCAAGAGTTCATCCGGCGTTTCGAGGATTCGGGTGCCCTCGAGCCTGGTCGCGATACCCAATGAGGCACCGAGCTTGAGCAGACCGAGCCGCTCGTCTGCGAGGGGCGCCAGTCGGATCGAAGCCCGAAGTCGTTCCGCAAGCAGGCCCGCACGCCCGACACTGTCTCCCTGAAGCACCACCGCCAATTCCGCCCCGACGAATCGGAAGATGCTTGCCTGGGCGCCGACCGCCTCTCGACAGGTTCGGCGCACCGCATCAGAAACCTTAGCGAGGGCGGCGTCACCGCTGCCGGGTCCTCCTTCGCGGTTGAGCTCTCGCATCCCATCAATTCCAACCAGCAGGATCGCCACCGGGGTCTCGGTCTCAAAGACCGACAAGAGTTGTTTCTGAAACGCATTTCGATCCGGAAATCCGGTGAGCTGATCGGTGTTCTCGGCGAACTCGGGTGACGGTGCACTCACTCGATTCTCTCGTCGAAGACGATCGGCCTCCTCGAGAATCGTGTCGACGTCAGGGTTTGAACTCGTCTTAAGGTCGAACATCCGACCGAGTTCATCTGCGTGTTGGGTGATTGACTTCAGCACGGCGAAGGCGGTCCCCCGACGGAGATCAAACCAGTTCGCGGCACACTCTTCGTATTGACGCAATGCCTCTTGTGATCGCTCTTGATCGGCGTCGAGACTCTCGGCGACCATGGCCGCCAAGAGCACGATTCGACGCATGTCCTCGTCCTGGGCGGGGGCTTCTGGTCCAGAATGATGGAGCCGTACAACATCCACAATGTGAGTTGGGAACTTCCACCCCTCGAGCATGGCCGCGCCAATCTCCGCATGATCGACGTCGAAGTGTCGTCGCTCTAATTCCGGGAGGGCTTGATGGTTGGCATCGGCCAGGTCTTGCACCTGAATAAAACGGTCGCCATAGTGCTTCCACAGTGCAATCATGCCGACGTCTTGGATCAATGCCGCCAAGAATGCTTCGTCGGCATCACCACACTTCACAATCGAAGCGAGGGCTCGAGCAGCGCTGGCGGAATAGATGCTCCGTCGCCAATAATCTTCAAAGTCAAAGAGAACTTCCTCCTCACCTTTGAATGCTTGCGCAAGACTGAAACCAAGCACCAAACCTTTGACGGTCTCGAGACCGAGATAAGCCAAGGCTTGACGAATACTTCCCACTCGTTGGGTGAGTCCGTAGAAGCTCGAGTTAACCGTCTTCAGGACTCGGGTCGCGATGGCGGGGTCGTGCTCGACCGCCTTCGCAATCTCCCCGAGTTCCACGTCCCGCCGACTGGTCAGTTCCAGCACCCGGACTGCCACGGCTGGAAGCGTGGGCAACTGGGGACTCTCCATGATCCGCGCAAAAGCGGTGTCGTTCATCTCCTGCTCCTCCCCGCGAACGCCTGAGTCACTGAGAAACAGGCCAACGCACCAGCAACTTCGACTCGCAATCGCCAAGGGTGAAGAGATATCAAGCCGGAGCCGTTGGCCAAGGGGTCCGAAAACCGACCTTCGCACCTCACGACCCGAACAAGAGGCGCATCGAGACGCTTTCGACACCAAGCAGTTCTCGAATCCACGTCGCCAGCAGGCGGTTCGCCCGCGTCGTCGCCTCTGGATCCGCGGTTTCTGGAATCACCCCGTCGGCCTCGGCGACTTCCGCCAGGAGTTCGATCGTTGGGCGTCGAACTCTCCAGCGATCTGAAGCGCCAGTGTCCGCCACGACACCGCCCGCGTCGGAACTAAATGCCACCGTCTCTCCGGAGATATCTTCGAGATCAAGCCGAGGCCGGTAACCGAGATCACAAAGCAACCGCCAGTGAAAGGCGAGAATCACCCGATCCGTCGAACACCCAGACTCAAGCTCTTGCAGCGCTGTGACCATCGCGTCCCAAGTCTTCGGATGTGGTTCCGGCTGATGTAAGAAACGCCCGACCAGATCCGCGAGATACCAACCACATCGATTTGCTGGAGCCTGTCGGCGGAGGACTGGATACGTCTCCAGAAGAGTCCACTCGGTCAAGGTTGCAAGTTCGCGGCCAGGCTTCACGATGGCGACGATTTCGCCTTTGGTGAACAAATCAAATCCGCCACTGAAGGCGCCTCGCTCACGCCGGGCGCCCTTGGCAAGTCCTCGAAGCATCCCGTGATCTCGAAGGAAAAGTGAGACGGTCTGACTCGTCTCACTGAAATCCCAGTGCCGCACACAGATGGCTTCGTCGCGAAGCGTCGACATACGGTCAGTTCCTTGGCCTAATAATGATCGCCTCGCGCAGCGTGGCCACATCCATAAAGGGACCGTCATCCCCCATCTCAATCTCGATCGACAACCGATCAGAGGTGAAGGGCACCATAATCTCCTCGACCGGATTTTCTGGATTGATCGATACCCGAAGAATCTCCCGCTGATCGTCGCGGATAATGAGATCAAAACGGCCTCGGGTTGAATCAATGGGGAGTTCGACAATCGCACGAAGCGTGCATCCGGCAACCGGAAGTTGCCAAGTGGCCAAAAGCGGACCATCCAGACGAATCGGGGCCGCGTCGAGGGGCCAATTGCCAAGACTTATCGTGGGTTCGGGGATCCATGGCCGAAGCCAGGCCGCCACGCCCGCGTCGATGGTCACCGGAATCGAAGCGAGTGGAATCACGTTTTCTGCGTTAAATACGATTCCCCGCAGGAACTCGAGCGGTACTTCCGCCATGTCACCACCGAGAACCGGGTGATCAATCCGAACATATCCATCATCGCCGATTCGGATGCCCGCACCCGCGATGCGATGGCCACCCAAGAACCAAACGTTCATACCCTGAGGTGCTTCATTGGGATTCACCATCGCGAAAGAGGCGACCCGGTCGAGGGGAATCCGTGCGAGGCTCGGACCTGTTTCTTTCATACGGTCGATTACCAAATCGGCGCCGATCGATTCGATCAAGCCCCGTATTCGATCACCGTTCGCGAGGATCACCTCGTCGACATCCTCGACCAGAGGAATCTCAGCGCCATCGATCAATCGCATTTCTGAGATGCGATCCAGATCGATCGGCAGATCATGCAACCACGCATTTCGCCACCGGGGCGTTGTACCGTCGGCAAAGAGGCTGCCGGGAATCAATTGGCCGTCTACAAACCGAATATATGGTCCACGGAGCTCATCTTGATCGCCCGCACGTTTGCGAATGAATCGCCATTCCGGCGTTGAACTTCGTTCGGTCGCCGGTCCCACCATCACCGTGAGTGCTGAATCGATCGGAAGCGCCTTGGGGATTCCCCCGGGATGATCCCAGCCGATGATCTTGGTCGCATCAATCACAATTGGATCGGCGGGGTGTTCATTCAGATCTTGGTCAAGAATCCGTGCTGGAATGGAACCTCCGACCGGTCTCGGTGGTTCCCGATCATCCTGGGCTTGAACGTCAATGGCCATCGCGAGGGCCAAAGGAATGACCGCGAGAAGGCGATGGGTCGGAGGATGATCGATGCGTCGCGTCAACAGGTGCTCCACAGCGTCATTTCTGAAAGATTGGAAGGTATCGCTTGGGCATCTGTAAGACGATCAACGCCATCGCGGTGGCATAGGCGTCACCGATCTGATGATCGACCCAGAGTCCATCCGCGGACTGACGAGTCAGTAAGTCGCCGCGAACTCCCGGCCACCACTGTTCCCACCATTCCCCGCCTGCCAGATACATCGCTTGAACCGCGTAGTACTGACCATAGTAGTAGTGCGCATTTCCCGGTCCCATGCCTGGTCGACCCGGAGACGCCACCTTGACGAGATAGTCGAGCCCCTTCTCAATCGCATCGTCCTCATAGATTCCAGCGTAGAAGAGGCTGGCCACACCCGCGGCCGTTCGTGGCCAAGCCGAGCCACCCTGCTGACTCATATAGCGAAATCCACCGTCGGAATTCTGGCACTTTCGAACGTACTCAACCGCTTTGTCAATGGTCTTTCGGGGGATCTTGATCCCGGCATTCCGAGCGGACCGGAGCGCCATGATTTCACAGATCGTGACGGAGACATCCGCATCGAATGGCACCGGGTTGTAACGCCAACCGCCCTCGTCGTTCTGACTGTTCACAATCAGCTGAATGGCTCGACCAAGTGCGTCGCGCACCCGCTCGTCAGTGGGATTCATGCCGTAGATTTCGCCGAGAAAAAGCGTGGCGAAACCATGGCCATACATCGGACCATGCGACGTCTCGGCGGCCAGTAGCCCCGTCTCAGTCGCATTATCGAGCACAAACTGCAACGCTTTAGAAACAACCGTCCCGTAGCGGCCTCGATCTGGAACATGACCGTCCGCCATGAATGCCAGACCGCATAGGGCGGTGATTCCGACGTGGCGGCCGTATCGACCTCGACCGAAGGAACCATCTGTGTTCTGGATCGCGGCGAGTGAGGCCAGCCCACGTCGAACTGAGTTATCTAATTCCGGCGTCATCTCATCATTGGCCGGCGCACTCTCGGCACCGGGTCGATCTGCCGCTTCCCCGGGGATCACCCGATCAGCGTCTTCCTGTGCCTGGGCATACCCGGCCAACAAGAGTGGACTGGTCATCCCAATGAGCATGCCCGCAAGAATTCCTGGTTGTCGTCGATTCGATCTCATTCGCCCGCTTCCTCCGCCATCCGTCGGTAGTACGCCTCAGTCAATGAACGATAGAGCTGCGAGACCTGGTCACGCATACCTTGAGTGATGAGATCCCGGACCCGAGGTGGAAGACCACCCCATTCGATCCGGCTCTCGTCAAGAACACCTTCTAAGTCCGCGGATTGTGGCGGGGGGTTTTGGATTGAATCCGTACTCTCTCCATCCCCATCACGTGGCTGTGCATCCTGTTGTTGTTGCTGTTGTGGTTCACCTTCGCTTCGACGGCCCGGGTCTTTTTGTTCTTGGTTGGAGCTTGAACTGGACTGTTGCTGTTGTTGTTGCTGCTGCTGTTGTTTCTTGGCGCTGTCAATCAGTACCTGAAGGCGATCGACGATTCTCGCTTGCAATCGTTGGGTCCCCAGTCCGGTAGCTTGGTTATCACGAAGACGGTCGACCGATTGGAGCATCTCGGTGACGGCGGCCCGAAACGCCTGTTCCGGTTCCTGTTCCGCCAGTGCAGCATCGAGTGACCGTTGACGTTCCGCTTCGGCTGCTGCCTCCGCGGCGCCCGAATCAGCATCCCCTTCGATATCCAGTAGATCGTCAAGAGACGGCGGGTCCGCTGGGACATCGGTGGCTGGGGAATCAGCAACCGGCTCGGGTGGTGCGATGGGCGCCTCTTGAAAGGAAAACGCTGATCCTGCGATCGCGAAGGCGAGAAAGGGAACGCCGAACCGAACCCTTCGAACCTCTTCTGGTCTGGTCATCGAGGGTTTGAAAATCATCGGTCAGGTCCTCTTTCGGCGCCACCTTCCGGTGGGGCCACAGGGGCTGGTTGAAGTTGGTCGAGCAAGGCGGTCGCCACCGCATGGAGGTCTGCTTGGAGCCGAGCCAGATCGGTGATTCGATCTCCAGATTCCACAGATGGGTCCAAGGCCCGAACGGCATCGAGTCGACGAGTCGCATCCAGAATCTGCTGCTGGGTTGACCGAAGCATCTTGAGTTCTGCGATCGGAGGAATCAATGGCTCTGGTGGTTGCTCACCCTGCTCGCCTCCAGCCTGCTCACCACCGCCACCCCCGTCTTCGGGTTCCGCGAATGGATCGTCGTCTTGCTGCTCTTGATCAAGCGCCGCGGCAAGGCCTGCAATCGCGTCAATGATCATGGTCTGTTGTTCGATCGTCTCAAGATCTGGACGACCCTCACGAAGGCGAGTGGCGGCGGATTCGACCCAGAGATCGAGGTTTCGATGGGTCATCGAGAAGACCAGTGAGTCGGTGATCTCCTCAAACTCATCTTGCATCGACTCGAGCGCTGAACCGAGTTGTCGCTCATCTGTGGCCAGACGACGGGCCGTCACCAGTCCCCGACGACTCAGCCGATCTCCGGCCGGCGGCCGGATCTTCTCGGTCTCGATGCGAATTCCAATCTGGGTCTCCAGCACCATCGCATAGGCGGCCAACAATTCCGATCGCCGCTCGGCAGCTTGTTCTTCTGCAAGTTGCTCCGCGGTTTCTTCCGCGATCACCAATGCTTCACGAAGTGCGGAGAGGGCTCGCTCCTGATTGGCTCGGGAATCCTCGATCCGAACCGGATCCGCTCGAAGATCGCCGATGGCCGCACCCTGGTTTCGACCCGCCCGTTCAATCAACCTTGAGATACGTTCGCCACCCGAGCCTGCTGCCGCAGCTTCGGCAGCGACCGCGATGGTGTTTCCATTCAAGGTGACCAACGCACTAGCGCGAGCGGCGATTCGTTCGAGATCATCTGGGCCTTCGACGCGAGCAAGGTTTATTATTTCGGTCTCGCTGGTTTCGATCAAACCAGTGAGGCTTTCAACGAGGCTTGCGATTCGTCGTTGAAGCTCGGCCACTTCCGCCTTTCGAGATTCTTCGATGGTCTCCTGCATTTGCTGGAGTGCTTCGGCCGCTTGCTGTTGTGCTTCGCCAGCCTGCTGCAAACGATTTTCTCTCGCTCCTTCCTCAGCCTCTCTCATTTTCTCTTCGAGGCCTTGATCGCGAGCGTCCCGAGCGGCCGCACGAAGGCCAGCGGCTTGCGCTGGATCGATCTGATCGAGTGAGGCGCCGCGTTCTTCGAGTTCTGCAACGAGGTCGTCTGCTTCCTCCGCCAACTCACCTTGTTCCCTGGCGATGTCGTCGAGTTCACGGCGCTCTTCGGGGGTGAGCTCTGAGCGATCGCGACCCACTGAATCTTCCGCGAGTTCGCTGGTTCGTTCTTGGAGTTCGGCGAGATCCTCCGCCATCTGCTGAATTCGTCGGGACACCACCCACGCGTCCTCGCCGCGATCGAGAAGTTCCGCAAGGTCAGCCAACTCCGCCCGAACTTCTTCCTGTGCGTCGATGGCATCTTGTTCCGCTTGGGTTGTGGAACTCGATGGTTGTGGTTCGCCCGATTCGCCTGCATCACCGGGATCACTTGGATCACTTGGATCACTTGGATCGCTTGGATCACTGGGACTCCCTGGCTCGCTGGAGTCTCCTGACGGCCCTGATTCTGAAGACGACGCCGATTCCCCAGCGTTCTCAGAGGGGGTGCCAGCCGAAGAATCAGTACCGGGTTGTGGCTCGGCCGACGGCGAATTTTCTGAAGCCTTCCCCTCTGAATTTGAAGCTTCAGAGGATGTGGATTCGCCTTGGTTTTCTTCTGCCTGGTTTGTTTCAGATGACGCAGAAGCCTCGGACGACCCATCATTCGAGGCTTGATCTTCAGATTGGGGGCCGGCCTCAGTGCTCGATGGCGTCGATGTGGTCGACTTGCCACTGGATCCCGTCGATGATTGTTCGCGGGCCGCTTCGTCCAAGGACGCCACCGCTTTTTCCGACGCCTCGCCGGCCGCTTCTAAGAGATCTTGAGCCTGATCGATGATCTCTTCAAGCATCGCATCGTCGAGGCGATTTTCATTTCGACGTTGTTCGATTGATTCCAGGGCATCACGAGCACTCGCAATCCGATCGCCCAGTCGTCCCTGCTCCCGAACCGAACTCCGCGAAGGACCGCCCCGGCGAACCGCATCAGAGATGCCGCCTTGGTCTTGGTCAAGCCGAATCGCTGATCGCCGGATCGAAGAAAGTGCTGATTGAAGCTGCTCCGCAAGCTCAATACTGGAAACGACCCGGAGTCTTCTGGCGGCACTTCGAACTGAATCTCGTGGGACTCCGGAGACTTGATACTCATCGGACGCGATCGCAACCAGGAGTATCTCATCACCGATCTCCGGTTTGAGATCTGTCACCCCAAATTCCACTCGCAAAGTCGCATCTGCCACAGATTTTAGAGCGGTGCCGGTTTCCAACTCCGCGATCAACTCGACTTGTGAGTCGACGCCACCTCGAACCAAAGTTGCTTCGATCTCGAACGATTGAAGGCGGACATCGTCTCGAGCTTCCGCCTGAACCTCCACCACCGCATCGATCGAAACAGTTTGGTCGGTTGCTGGTCGGCTGATGGTGGTGGTCGGCGCGCGATCAGGAATCGTGTCCACTCGATACCGGATGGGATCGATGTTCTGGAGACCGTACTCGTCAACAAGCGACAAACCAATATCGCCACCACGCTCCAACAAGACCGAGATCTGCCAACGAGTCGAATTGGTTGGATCAATCTCTAGATCAACCCTCGCCTCATCCGGAACCATGAGGGTCTTCTCAATGAATGATCGGGAGACCCCGCCATCTTCGGCTCGGTCGACTGGGACCGGCCTGGTCAAGGTGAGATCAAGTTTGAGACGCGAGCCTTCAAGGGCGGGTTCGGTCAGACGGGACCGACGGTCGGTTCCCGATCCGAGTTCCGCCTGAATCTCGCCGCGGCTTGATGCGTACGTCGGCGGTGTGACAATCGCCATCGCGGTACTGATCTGTGGTGCCGGAAACAATCGGATCGTTGAAGAGTCTGTCTCAACCTCGTCGGTCGCGAACGAATACTCAATCTCATCAGCATCGGTATCAATGACCCGCTCAAAGCGGCGGCCTTGTTGCCGAGTCAGCACCAACCGTTGCCAATCACCTTTGACCCCGTCACGAATGTTTCGAATATTGAGGAAGACTCGATCTCCTTCAAGATCCCCCCGGACGAGTTCGGCGGCCATTGCAAGTGGTTCACCTCGGGCGTGAACCAGATCTGTATCAAGAAGACCGACCACCTCGGTGCGAGCTGGCCATCGGGCGTCGGTCCAGGGTGCGAGGACTCTTTTGGTCGCAATGGATGCGTCGACCGGCCGCCACAACACCAGAGAGGTCAGCATCAACCCAGCGAAAATTGCGACCGCGAGTAATTGGTGAGCCCGCCTGGCATCAACAATCTCTTCAAATTTCACGGTTGAGACTCGATGCTGAAGATCCCGAAGCGCTCTTGCGGCAAGTGGATTGGCATTGCCGACGTCGGAGGTCGCAAACTCAACACCACTCGCCAGACGACCCGCGAGCGGCGGTGCCAATGTTTCGATTCGAAGCGCCACATCAACCAGGGTCGGACGAAATCGGATGGCCGACCAGAGATGAGTCCGAATTGACCAACCAAGCCACCCCAGACCCAGAATCAACGTCGTCCACCGAAGGCCCACCGGGAAACGGAGGGTTCGGTCCGCCATCGCCATCACCACGAAACAGAGGATGACGACCGAAACCGTGGTCGCGATTCGTCGCTCCAGCACAGCTCGTTGTAAGGCTCTTCTGACTCGGTGAAGTCTTGGGATGAGTTCGTCGATCGCGGACATCGTGGTGGTGTGCTCCAGCTATAGGTGTCAGTCACCTGTGGAAGATTCGCTTCAATCTGAGGCCTGACGCCTAGAAAACAGAGGATCTTCGATAGTTTCGACCGGAATCGCTGATTCGAGCTCGAATCGGCGAGGTTTCTCCGATCAGTCAAGTCGAGCGAGTCGACGGCCCGTCCATTCGAGGGTCGCTAAGAGTAAAAAGAGCGCAAAGAAGAGGGGTGAGGTCCAGATCCGCTCCCGGAGCGGCTGTTCGGTGATGATTGCTCGATTCGGTAGTTGTTCGTGAACACGATCAAGGAGCCCAGGTGTTCCATCTACAAGATGCACGAGACCTCCTGTTTCTTCAGAAAGCGTGGCCAGGAAGTCGTAATCCGCATCCGCATCACGAAGTTCGTCGTCGGGTCGAAGCACCTCGATCGAGGATGTGATCCCACCCGCCAGCGCTGAGAGCCCGGGTTGGGCGATTCGAAACTCGACGGTTCCGACTTCTGGTGGAATCCAAGTTCCTGCCCACGACGCCTCGCCGCTGGCTGGCAACTCCACCGTTCCAACCAAGACACCTTGGTCATCAAAGGCTTCGACTGCCACTGAATCAGGAGGAAGGAGTCCCGAGATTGCATCGAGCAAATCGACGGTGACCCTGACGGGACGACCGATGACCGCTTGTCTCGGTTCGACAAGCAAGCGGACGGGTTGATCACCTTGAACGGCCTCACGACCAAGAAGGCGGAGCAATTGAACCCAGAATTGCTCGGGCAGAAGTTCACCTCGACCGTATCGCCATCGCCAAATCTCGTCGGTGGCGACATATAAGACTTGACCAGCACCATAGCGCATGCCCAAGACCAACGGAGTCGCATCAATCTGATCACCGTCGGCTGGAATCACTTCCGCGAGGATTTCCGCGGTTGGCTTCAATCGGTCGAGATTAATGTTCTGCACCCACTGCAATTGGGACCATCCATAACTTGGATCGATCAAAGCCTCGGGCCAGCCATAATCATCCCCGACCACAAGCCGCAAGACACCCAGTCGGGTCGCGACATCGGTGGGGCGAGCGAGCATTGGCCGGTCATGACGATCGAGGTCGAGATTTCCGGTGAAAGGCAGGAGATCTGCGAGTGGGGTTCCGCCCCAACTTGAAGGCATCGATCGCGGTCCAGCGATCATCACCAGTCCGCCACCACGTCGAGCGACCTGTTCTTGAATCAACTCTTGTCTTGAATCGGTGAGGAATCCCGAAGGAATGTCGCCGAGGATGATCAGGTCAAAAGCCGCGAATTCCTCCGCGGTCCGTGGCAGTCTTGCCAACGGTGTGTTTCCTTCTTGAGCAAAATCACGATCGGCCGAGAGAAGCATCACTGAACTCTCGATGGATGGTTCGCGAACCAGAAGGTTCTTGAGATACCGGTATTCCCAACGGGGATATCCCTCGATGTACAAGACTCGAAGTGGCCGATCGACAAACTCGATATCGAGCGTGATCGTGTCGTTCTCAGGTACAAGGTCTGCCTCACCCTCGATCCGAACGGACCATTGGCGAGACCCTGTGTCTTCCTCAGATCTTGAGGGTGCCGCGGTCAATACCGTGTCCATGATCTCCTGATCTGGATCGAGCTCAATCTCGGTGAAATCCAAGATCGTCCCATCACGGTCGTCGACCAGCGAAACTTTGACCAGCCCGCTCCGGCCTCGGTTACTGAGTCGAACGGCGACTGGAACTGCATCCTTCGAGAACGCACGTCGGGGTGCTTCAACCCGATTGATTCCGGTATCCCCCATGGGAATCTCGGCACCTAAAGGGATCGTATGCACCCCGGCGGCAGCACCAACGATCCGACGAATGAGGTCTCGATCCGGTGGTGAATTTGTCTGCCCATCAGAGATGAGCACCACACCAGCAAGTGGTCGACCAGCCGTTCGTCGAAGTACTTCTTCAAATGCGGGTGCGATCCGTGTCCGCCAACCATCAGCCTCACCACTATTGATGATTGGAGTCGATCCCGGAAGCGCTGGTGAGACAATCTCTTCGGATGAAGATGTTTCGCCGGGGACCGTCTCCTCTTTCGAAAGTTCAAGATCAAAGACACCATCGCTGAACCCAAGCCAAAGGATCTCGCGGGTATCACCGGGGTTTCGCCACGCCGGACCTGCCTCCTCCAAAATGCGCTGTAGATCCTGTTCACGACTTCGACGTCCCTCGGGATCCTCAAGGCCATCCCGAACTTGCATACTGCGACTTCGATCGACCAGAACCGCGACCCAGTCGGGCTCAACCAGTTCCCTCGGAAGCTCGATCATTGGTCCAGCGATGGCCACCACGAGCAGAACCAGTATTCCGATCCGAGTTGTGGCGAGGATTCCCCGCGCTCGCCGGCTCGCGTCGAGCCTGCTGTAGGACCAAAATGCGATCCCGACGCAGACCGCGATCGCCAAGAACCAAATCCACCCTGGAAGTGGTCGTTCCCAAGCGATCTGAAGGTTGCCCGCATCGACGGGGAGATCACGAATTCCCAGGAGCCATCGGCCAAAGTCGGTGTTCACGCGGCGGCCCCTCTCCCAAAACGATCTTGTTCAGAATCAGCATTCGCGCCGGTCAGGCCGGCTGATCGACTGCTCCGAAGACCACCACGGGTAAACCACCGTGCCAGCAAGGTCTCGAGAAACGCTAAGAAGAGCACGATGGCCATGAGTATCACAGCCATGCTGCTTCGCTCATCGATTTGTTCGACGACCACCGCGTCGGGTCCGGTGAATTGCCAGGACCCTGATGATTCAAGCCACGCCGCCACCGCCTCTTGGGCAAGAAGATCGACGAAACCACCATCGGTATCGGGATTGACCACCATTCGTTCGACGAGATTGCCACTGAGGTCATAACCCTCCACCACTCCGGTTCGATCTGGGATCGGGAGTTCGGTGCCAGTGACTGTTTGTGAGGCCGATCCAGGAAGGGTGACTGTTGCGACACTCGACTGACGCACCATGGGTGGCCGAATGCCGACCACACCATCAATGTCACGCTTCGAAAGCGCGGACCCTTGTCGAACGATCTCTTGAACCAGGGGAACCATGAGTGGTCTTACTGGAAGATCTGTCCACTCTAGTTCTGGGTTGACCGCGAAGAAGACAATTCTTCCCGCCCCGATGGGTGCGTCCAAGACGACTGGGTCCCCTTGGTCGTCAAGGAGTACCACGTCGCCGTCAGGAACGTCGGTGACTGGCAATCGTTGATCAATTCTCACACTCGGCGCGAGTTCGACGAGTTCAGCATCCAGGAGTGTGGTCAGTGCGGCGCTTGGTTGTTCGGCGGAGAGTGACCGGGGTGGATCGACCCGAGAAGGTTCGAGTGAGACCGACCATGGAAGGTTGAGTTCTTCAAGCAGTGGTGAGGCCCAAGGACGAATCGTCACTTCGCCAGGAGGAAGTACCACTGCGATTCCGCCCCGGCGGATCCAGTTCGCGAGTGTGGGGTTGAATTCCAGAGGAAGCAAGTCTGGTCGTCCAATCACGACCATTGATGTTCCTTCAAGATCACGATCATTAATGGTTGCTGGGTCGACTCGATCAATCGTGATTGCTTCTGCGATCGCGGCCTCTGGAAACGGAAGTAACGCCCGTTCGAACCAATCAGTTCCGCGAAGTCGATCAAGCCTGGTTGAGCCTGCCAGTTCATCTCGGTCAACCAAGAGAACACGGGTTGGTTCACGACCATCAACCGTGACGAACCGTTGGTCGTCAAGGGGGAGTGCGTCTGGATCGACCACCACTTCAAGCACCCCACCATCAGTGTCGACTCTTACTTGAAAATCAACTTGTATCTCGGTGCGGCCTGGTGACCATTCGACTTTTCGGGTTTCCACTCCAGACATCGCGTCGCCCTCGAGACGAACGTTCGAAACCATGGCGGGAGTGAGTCCGGTCCGGCGGAGTTTTACTTCAACAAGGAGGAGGTCACCAGTTCCCATGGTGGAAAGTGGGCTCCGGGCCGTCTTAATTGAGGTCACCTGGATGTTGGTTGCGGGTTCGTTGATCGGCATCGAGGCAGTGAGTTCAATCGGCGATCCTGCTGGTCCGTGGAGAATTGGTGGTCGGCGACGATCATCGATACTGCCCCGCCTGAAGTCACTGAAGATCCGTACCCCTTGAACCCCTTCGCGATCGAGGGTGGTGTCGGCAAGTTCCAGCGCGGATGCGAGGTCGGTGGCGCCTTCTCGGCTCTGTCGTGTCTCGATGGCACGAATTGCCGACCGGTGGTCAGTCGTGGGTGATTCAATAAGGAATCGAACCGGCGCTCCGGCCAAGATGACCGATACCTGATCGCCACTGGGGAGTGAATCGATAAAGGTGACTGCGTCGGCCACCTGCCTTTCAAAGGA
This sequence comes from uncultured Phycisphaerales bacterium, assembly GCA_905480395.1. Taxonomy (GTDB): domain Bacteria; phylum Planctomycetota; class Phycisphaerae; order Phycisphaerales; family SM1A02; genus UBA12014. Next base: position 39,133 of record CAJQQE010000016.1, on the reverse strand, counting down.
AGTTCTTCCGTCAGCTTCAATGAGTCCGCTGATGATTCCGTCATCAAGAATGATGTGTGTCGTCCTCAACCCCGCCACACCGACTCGATCTCCGAAGAGTGGTTGAGCGAGTGCCGCCCCAAGCAGGATGAGCATGACCGCTCGAACGGTCAGGAGGATGATCTGTTCAAGCCTCGCTTTCCGTCGATGTCGGCGAGCTGCTTCAATCAGGAGTGACATCGCGGCCCACTGCATGGGTTTTCGGCGGCGACGAAGAAGGATGTGAATCAGAATCGGGATCGCGGCGGCGATGACGCCTGCGACGGCGAGTGATGTGGTGACAAAGGTCATCCCGCCCGCCCTCCGCGGGCAAGAAGTGCTCGGCGGCCCAACAGTGCGGCAAGTGCCGGCCCAACCGACCCGTGGGAATCGAATCGGAGGTAATCAAAGCCAAGGCTTCGCGCGGTTTTCTCGAGGGTATTGCAGTGATTGGTGAGGGCGGAAAGATAATCTTCCCGAATCACCCTTGGGTCGATGTTGACTCGGCCCTCCCCTTCCAAACCCTCGAATGGCGAGGGTTCATCGAGATCGAATTGGAGTTCTTGTCGATCCAACACCTGCATCAACATGACGTCGTGACGACGGTGCCGGAGTCGAGCGAGCCCCGCCCGGACCGTCTCGGTCGGGACAAGAAAATCGCTCACGATGACAAAGAGTGAACGATTAGACACGGTTGCCAAAGTTTGCTCGACGACTTTCTTGAAATCAGTGGTGCTGTCTACGGTTTCGGTCGCAAGGGTTCGCACGACGTTTCGCCAAGTTGTCTTCGCATTGGATCGTTTGACTTGGGCTTGGATTCCGTCGGCAAACATCGAAAGCCCGACGCGATCTCGCTGTTGAAGTGCCAAGTAGCACAACGCCGCGCCAATCGCGGTGGCGTGATCAAATTTAGTCCAGGTGTTAATCCGCGAGGATGCGTCGGTGCCGCCCCACCCTTGTTTCACCTTGAGGGTTCCAAACCTCATGGACGCGGACGCGTCGACAAGAATGACCACATCAAGGTTGGTTTCTTGTTGATATTGCTTGAGATAAAGCTTGTCGCTTCGGCCGTAGACCTTCCAGTCGAGATGCTTGAGGTCGTCCCCAGAAACGTATTGTCGATGCTCCGCGAATTCAACCGCAAGACCTTGATACGGCGAACGGTGCATTCCACTCATCACACCCTCGGCGATCATTCGAGCTCGAAACTCAAATGACGTCAGCTGCCCGATCGTCTCGGGAGCGAGATACTGTTCGGCACGCATGCCGGCGGATCCCGGGTTCGAATCGGTCAACGGGTTCTCCGTCTCTGGGTCAGGGGCTGGTTGGTGCTTAAAAATGGTTGAATCAACCAAAGAACCATAAGAATCAGTGGGTTACAGAGTCGAGCGTGGTTCTGGTCTCTGTGTTGGATTCGTCGATCGGGGTGATCTCCAGAAGCCGCTTCACAATGTCATCGGTGTTGATGTTGTCCGCCTCTGCGTTGAAGTTTGTGATCAACCGGTGTCGAAGAATGGGGAGTGCCACCGAGCGAATATGCTCTGGAGTGACATGTGATGTCCCACTGATCAACGCCTTTGCCTTTGCCGCGAGAACCAGGAATTGACTCGCGCGAGGACCCGCACCCCACGAAAGGTAGTTGCGAACGATCTCTGGTTTGTCATCTGTTGACTCGCGAACTCTGGTTGAGCGCACGATTCGGAGTGCATACCGGGCAACGTGGGGCGCCACCGGAACTTGGCGGACCAAGTTCTGGATTCGGAGGCAGTCTTCGCCAGTGAGAATTTGATCTGCGGAAGCAGATTCGTCGGTGGTGGTTCGTTGGACGATGGCCAACTCGTCTTCTTCGGTGGGATAGCCGACCTTAATGTTGAACATAAAACGGTCGAGCTGGGCTTCGGGAAGCGGATATGTTCCCTCTTGCTCAATTGGATTCTGGGTGGCAAGGACAAAGAACGGGCTGGGAAGTGGGTGGGACTCACCCCCCGCCGTGACTTGTCGTTCTTGCATCGCTTCCAAAAGCGCGCCCTGGGTCTTTGGTGGCGTGCGGTTGATCTCGTCCGCGAGGATGATGTTCGCAAAGATTGGACCGGGTACGAATCTCAAGCTTCTCTGTCCGGTCGACTTGTCTTCCTCGATCACTTCGGTTCCGGTCATGTCCGACGGCATTAAGTCGGGGGTGAACTGGATCCGGGAGAAGTGGAGATTGAGTGTGCTTGAGAGGGTGTGGACAAGCAGCGTCTTCGCCAACCCCGGCACCCCTTCGATAATCGCATGGCCGCCACAGAAGATGGCAATCAGCACCTCCTCGACAACATCTTCCTGACCAACGATTACCTTCTGAACCTCACCTCGAATCCTATTGAAGACATTCTGAACCTCCGAAGCGGAGGCGGCGGGGTCATCCTGATGCAACTTTGGATCGGTCATCGTGTTTCCGTATCGTGTATCGCGGTGGGAAATGGTTGAGGGGCTTACAGCATGCCCTCGCAGCGAATTGGATTTGAACTCTTTGAGTATAGTCGGCCCCCCTCTTGATTCCGGTGTTTGCACTTTCTGATGAGCGCGGCGGTGCGTCGGAATGGTCAAAAACTCTTTTTTAGATTTAGCTCAATGCCAGAACTTCCGGAAGTTGAAGCGATTCGCCGGCAGGTCCAACAGGTGGTGGCTGGTGGCTTGATTGAAAAGGTTCGGGTCCACCGCCGAGACGTGGTTCGAGATCGGTCTGCTCGTCGAAAAGGGCGCCTCTCTGTGGACCATGTTGGCCAACACCAGGTCATCGAATCTGTGGACCGAAGGGGAAAACAGTTGGTGGTCTTGTTCTCCAGTAGTGGCGGAATGATCATCAGACTGGGAATGTCTGGGCGAATCACGATCGAAGAGGGTTTGAACCGCCATCCAGTCCCGCCCCACAGGCATTTGGTCTGGACGATCACCCCACCAAAGAGCTCCCAAAAACAGATAAAAATGTCGTTCATTGATCCGAGGCGATTTGGCGGCGTCTACCTTTTTGATTCGGTCGAGGACTGTCAGAGTCGCCTTCTAACGGGTCTCGGACCAGAGGCGACCTCGATCCGAGGGAACCGTCTCCACGACCTTCTGGGGGGAACCAGGCGTTCTCTGAAGGCTGCCCTTCTTGACCAGTCTGTCTTAGCGGGAATAGGGAATATCTACGCTGACGAAGCCCTACATCGGGCGGGTCTTCATCCCGCCCGGACCGGTGATTCGATCTCGCGACCCGAATCAACCCGCTTGGCGGCCGCCATTCGGTCAACGCTCCGGGTCGCCATCGAGGCTGGTGGAAGCACCTTGCGGGATCACATCCTGCCCGACGGCTCATCGGGGGGGTTTATCAAGAACCACCGGGTCTACGGTCGAGGAGGATTCCCCTGCCTTGGCTGCCAAGGTCCGCTCGAGGTTCTCACGATCGCTGCTCGCACCACGACTTTTTGCCCAACTTGCCAGCACTGACACCCCCAACACTTTTCCACAACGAAAACACACCCTTCACGATGTTGTCGGAGGGTCTCTTCTAGAGAGGAAAGAGTTCTTTATCTCTTCTCTCTTAGAAAAGAGGCGCCGGTTTGTGGAAAACCTAGACCATAAAAACGTAAGCCGTTGTAAAGAAGGGGTTTGTGGCTGTTATATTTTGATAGCGCCTTGTCAATTGGCTGTCGGGTCGCGCTGTTGAAGGTCGGTGTTTCGGGTGTTCACGGGTTGATGTTGGGCTGATCGGATGTTCGCCGTCGCCCACAATGAGGCAGACCCGTTTCTACCGGCGCTTCTCGAAGGACTCATCCACACTCATTGTGGAGAAAACCGCGCCCTGGATAGGACGAGAGAACCGCACCTCAGGTCCAAAATTGGGCCCTCGATGGGGTTTGTCATTTTTACAAATACGAGGTCGGTCGGCTTGGAATCCAGTTTCAACCAGGACCAAGAACGTTCGTTTCCAGCCGATCGAGGGCATCTGAGAACGAGGAATCTTCATCACGACGGCGATTGACAGCCCGGATCGCATGCATGACGGTGGTGTGGTCGCGGCCACCAAAGTAGCCACCGATCTCCTCAAGGCTAAACCGGGTGTGACGCCGAGCCAACCACATACAGATCTGTCGAGGCACCGTGATCGACTTGTGGCGTCGCTTGCTGAGTAGATCGGTGAGTTTCACGTCGTAATAACGGGTGACAGATTCGATGATGGTCTGGATCGATGGAGCCGCCCCACCCTCACTACCACCCCGTGAGGGGTCATCCGCCAGGGCTTTCTTGGCGAGTTCAAGCGTGATCGGCTCGTTCTCAGCGAGCGAAAACCCTCTGATTCGGGAGAGGGCGCCCTCCAACTCGCGGATGTTGGTGTCTAACCTGGCCGCGATATAGGCGGGGACGTCATCTGGAAGCTCCAGATCATGGAGCATGGCTTTCGCCTTGATGATTGCGACCCGTGTTTCGTAGCAGGGACGCTCGATTCTGGCCACAAGCCCACAATTGAAACGGCTTGTCAGTCGCTCTTCAAGGTCTGGGATCTCTGCTGGGGCGGCATCAGAACTCAACACGATCTGTCGGCCTGACTGATACAGGGCGTTGAAGGTGTGAAAGAACTCCTCTTGGCTCCGATCGTGCTTGGACAAGAAGTGAATATCGTCGATCACCAGCACGTCAGCGGTGCGGAAGTGGTGCCGGAAGTCCTGCATTCGACCAGCCTTCACACACTCGTGGAAGAGATCCATAAACGTGGAACATGAGATGTAGCAGATGTTGGCGTCGGGTTGATCAGCCAGAATCAACTGACAGATCGCCTGCAGAAGGTGGGTCTTCCCCAGTCCAACACCACCATGGATGAAATACGGGTTGTAGGCTCGCCCAGGCTTTTCAGAGACGGCCGATGCCGCCATCAGGGCGAGGCGATTGCCGGGTCCGACGATGAAATTATCAAAGACATAATCAGGGCTCAGAACCATCTGCTCGGCTGCGAGATCAATTCCCTCGTTGCGAGAAACAGCCTTCTGAAGGCCATTATTGATGGTCGACTCACTTGGTTCGGGTTGCTCACATTCTTCAGGTGCGATGAATCGCACCGAGATAAGCATCCCGGTGACCGCTTGAGCAGCTTCTTTGAATGGATCGAGACACGCCCGTTGGAGGTAGCGGAGTTGCACCGGCTCTCGAACACAGAGTCGAAGAACACCACCCTCAAAATCAACGGGCTCGATGTCATCGAACCACGCACGGCACATTTCTGGGTGATGAGACCTCAGGTGTGCGATGAGATCTCTACGGAGTTCCGGATCTGGTCTCGACATATCGACAGCCTCCACGCGGCTTTATCGCTCGTGAATCAGGAAGATCTGGAACAACGGCATTCCTGATGTTTTTCGTTCTGGAACTCTCGATCAACGAAGCCCACCGTGATCGAGAACAAGAATCTAACCCCTTAGAGGGGGGCTCGTCAACCTTTCTCTTGAAGTCCTTCTGAAGTTAGGGAACCGCTTGACTTTTTCGTTGAATCATCTGCGATATCCGATACCTCTTCCCCAGCAACTTCCGCGAGTTGTGTTTCGTAACGCCGCCGATTCGTTCGATGGTCCATCAAAAGGTGCACTCGATCGGCATCTGGCCCAAGCGTTGCAAGTCGATCTCGCGCGTCAGAAAGAAGTGTTCTTCGAGAGAGATGGACCAAGACAACATGTTCAGCCTCCCATTCTTTAAGGAGATCAGCGATATCGTCAAGGTGAAGATGTTTACCAATTCGAGCTCGTCCACGATGATCTTCATCAAAGAACGTGCACTCGGCGACGACGACTTTTGCCTTTGCAAATTCATCCCGCTCCAGGAAGTCACCCCGATCAGTGTCACCGGTGTAAGCAATCAAAGGGATCTCGGTCTTGACGGTGATCTCCTCCCCTTCACCCCGGATTCGTCGCAATTCACCCTGTGGGAAATCCTGATACTCCGCCTTTAATTTGTGCCGATTTTCGATCACGGCATAACCAAGGCTGGGACATGTATGCCTGGTTTCGATGGCCCGAAGAACCACATTCTGCCGGAGTTCAATCTCAGCCTCGGGCTCGATTTCTACGACCTTATTGGGCGTCTTTTGACGTTCAAGGTCGACCCACGACTCAAGCATTCGTCGCAACGGCCCAGCGATTTCGGGATGACAGAGGATGCGGCCACCCTCCAACTTCTGAAAGTAACGCTGGCTGAACCAATATGGAATCGCACCCACATGGTCCATATGGGAGTGGCTCAGGGCGATCAGGTCACTGGTCAACGACGCCCGGGTGCATTGACCCATGTCGAAGGTGATTCCAAATTCAGGAACGGTGATGGTGGTGTACTCACCCGCCACGCTAATCCCATGGATTCGGTAGGGCGGGAGATACAAGAAACCAGACTGCCCATCACGGGGTGGTTGCTTGGGAATCATATTGAAACTCCAGAAGCCGAGGGCGTCCCCGACGTCGGACAAGGCGATTCGGAATGATACTCGGCGATCGACCAGTTTGGTTGAGGAATACTACTTGTGAGGGTTGTATCAACCGGTTGGCTCGTGTCCGTCCGATCACCACGTGGCCAACACCGACATCGCAAAGGGAGGTGATCGATCTGCCGATGATTCTGTCATGGACCATCTTCCAGATACCGGCGGAACACCCCCAATTCACAGTAGCTATGAATGTGATCCCGAACTCCGGGATCTGGTCATTCACTTTGTTGATGAACTAGACCAACGGGTGGAGACGATCCGATCGGCTTTTCTTTCAGAGGATGCGGCCGCATTGCAGCGCATCTCCCATCAGTTGAAGGGTGCCGCTGGTGGATATGGTTTTGATTCGATCGGAGATTCAGCCGCGAGGTTGGAATACGACCTCCTCACCGACGAAGCCATGATCTCTGATTTGACCGAGCGGGTCGAGGACCTGATCAACAACTGCCGGGCCGCGGTGCGTCCGGCGGATTCTTGAAATTGATTTTCGGGGTTCAATATGTCTCAGGATGAACCGATGCGTCCGCGGGTACTCGCGATCGATGACTCGGATCTCGTTCATCGACTTTTGCGGGCACGTTTGCGCCATGAGCGGATCGACCTTCATTCCGTCTACACCGCAGACGAAGGAATCGCGGCGGCCAAAGAGCTTCAACCCGAGGTTATTCTCCTCGACATCGACCTCGAAGACTTGGATGGATTCGAGGTACTTGCTCGTCTCAAGGCCGATCCAAGCACCCGTGATATCGCAGTCATTTTCGTATCGGCCAGTAATGAAACAATGGATCGGGTCCGCGGTCTTGATCTGGGCGCGGTCGACTTCGTCGGAAAACCCTTCGATGTCGGCGAGTTAAAAGCGAGGGTTCGGTCCGCACTTCGGATGCAACGATTAGTGAAGATGCTTGCACAGCGGGCTCAACTTGATGGGCTCACCGGGCTTTGGAACCGTGCCTATCTCGATGATCGTCTGGAAGCAGAGACCGCATCGGCGATTCGCTATGGAAATCCCTTGTCTCTGGTGCTCTGTGATCTCGACCGGTTCAAGAATCTCAACGATACCTACGGCCATCCCTTTGGCGATGAAGTACTTGAACGAACAGCCGCGATCTTGGGGAGCGGCCGATCACCCGACGTTGCGTGCCGATACGGAGGCGAGGAATTCGCGCTGATCGTGCCCGGAACAGATCTGCAAGAAACAATAGAAGTCGCGGACCGTCATCGGGTCCGGATCTCAGAGATTCAATGGCCGGAGCGCCCAGGTGTCCATGTTTCCGCGTCATTCGGAGTGGCAGATCTCAGTTGCATCTCAGGAACCCCAACTCCAGAGAAGCTCATTATGGTGGCGGATCAAGCACTCTATCGAGCCAAGAATTCTGGTCGAAACCAAGTTGTCGGCGCTGATGTCCAGATATGGCCCCGTTCAGCAACTGGCTGATCAATCAACTAATTAAATCATGGCTCGACGTTTTGAGTCTCGGTCTTGGTCGGACCATTTTCTATCGCCGAAGATTTTGACTGCTTCAACCATGCGGCTTGAGTCTTCTTCATCCACGCCGACACCATCGTTGATGGAAGATTGATGGTTACCTGATGAATCACCGCGTTCGTATCAAGCGCGCCAGAAAGCATCATCGGTAAGGCACCATCAATGTCTGGCGGACCAGGTATCAATGGGACGTCATCAACCATGACACGAAGTTGATCAGCGAAACGAAGGACGCGAATTGTCCCGGGCGTTTCTGGTGAACCAAGTGGCCCAGGGATCCTAAGGCTGTATCCAGGGCCTGAGACAACATCACCAAGCTCTATAAATAATGTTCCCTGGCCAAAGTTCACTTTGATCGTCAGAACGCTTGGGATATCCGCGAGCGAATGAACACTCTCAATTCGAACACCGGCTTGGTTCATTCTCCAGCCATCAACTTGGGTTGAGAGGCCATCTGCTGGGGTGACGTGAAATCCAAGATGCTGTGAAGCGTCAAGGAGAACCGTTTCGGTTCGCTCACCAAGGTCGGCGATTTGGATGTTTCGCCAACGAACATCACACTTCCCAGAGTGGACCTGGAATCCAAACTGGCCTCGGGCGTCCGCAAAGTCAACATGGTCGACTGCTGGAACACCATTGATCCAAGTTCGGATTCGAGGTCCAATCGCGAGAATCTTGTAGTGGTTCCAAGCCCCAGGCGCGAACGCCTCTTGTGCATTCACATTGTCTTGGAGTGAGGCGAGCCAGCCTCGACGTCCTTCGTCATAAAGACCAGCGGACCACGAACGATCTGAGGGATCGATTTCGATTTGGTAGCCGAACATCCGTGATCCATCGATCGCACTCCGAATTTGCACCCCGGAGTTGCCGCCGTCCTTGTCGATGAAGACTTCGAATTCAAGAAGGAAGTCGCCGTAGGTGGCGGCGCTGGTGAGAAACGCATTTTGTGGTGCAGATCCGTATCCATGCACCTCTACCTGCCCTTTGGCATTGGTGGTGAACTCGAAGTTTGCCGGTCCCCCCACCACTGTCCAGCCCTTTGGAAGGGTTTCTCCCACCCCGGGGGCGGTCATCAGGGGGGTCATGGGGAGTGATGACCACCAAGAAGGTTGAACTTCTGTATCGAGCTCTTGGCCAGAACTCACGATCGGCGAGCTAATGAGCAGGAGGGACACAAGGACGGCGGATTGAAGAAGAATCTTGATCATGGTGCCGGAGCATACCCGTCAGGAAGATGGAGGATTCTGAAAATGAACCGTTCGATCCGGAGCCGCTCGGATCTACACTTGAGACATGATTCTGATCCGACCATCCATCCTGCTCACCGCCACTCTGGTTCTAGGTGTCTCAACCGCCACTGCCCAGAACGGTGATCGTGCCGGCGAAATTCAACGGGACCTCCCAGAAGAGTGGCGCCTCCCACCATCGCCCCCACTCTCTCCCGAGGAATCGAAAGAGGCTTTTGAACTCCAGCCGGGATACCGGATCGATCTCGTGGCCAGTGAACCACTGATTGGTGATCCGGTCCAGATTGCCTTCGATGCCCATGGCGATCTTTGGGTGGTCGAGATGCGGGGGTACATGCCCGACGCCAATGGAACTGGAGAGATGAAACCAGTCGGCCGGGTACTGAAGCTCCATGATCAGAACGGCGATGGAATCATGGACGGAGCTGACGTCTTCCTTGACCATCTCGTTCTTCCCCGAGGAATTGCACCAGCGTTTGATGGCCTGTTGTTGATCGAACCCCCCAACCTTCTCTACTGCCGGGACACCAATGGGGATGGTCGCGCCGATGACACTCAAGTTTTAGTCGCAGGCTTTGCTGGTTTAGAGAACCCAGAGCATGCGGGTAACGGTCTTCGTTATGGAATTGATAATTTCTACGAGACTTCACAGCACCATCAATCATTCCGATTTCACCAGCAACCCGATGGCCACCTTGAGGTTGAGACCAGGATGGTCCCACGGCATGGCCAATGGGGGGTCGCACGAGATGATCTTGGCCGTCTCTATTACTCGCCGAATTCCGATCCACTGATTGGGGATTCATTCCCCAAGCACTACTCCGCGCGCAACCCTGAAGCGGGTGGAATTTCTGGCGTGCCACGGCGGGTAGCCACCGACCGTTCTACTTGGCCGATTCGAATCAACCCTGGGGTCAATCGCGGTTATCAGAAATCGACCCTTCGGAAGGATGGCACGCTTCGAACCTTCACGGCGGCGTGCGGCCCAGAGATTTTTCGAGGAACCTTGGTCGAAGGTGCAGATGGAGATGCCTTTGTGTGTGAGACCGCTGGGAACCTCGTCAAGCGATACGACCTTCAAGATCAAAATGGCGTTCCAAAGGCAACCCCGGTTCATGACCAGTCGGAGTTTCTCGCGTCGACCGACGAGCGATTTCGGCCGGTCAATCTTCTCACTGGACCGGACGGTGGTTTGTACATTGTCGATTTCGCACGGGGAATCGTTCAGCATCGAATCTATATGACGTCATGGCTCCGAAAACAGGTCGAGGAGCGTGGTCTCGCGGCGCCGGTTGGAATGGGTCGAATTTGGCGAATCGTTGATGAAGACGCGGCACCGGGAAATACTCAACCTCATCTCGCGGGTATGGAAAACGCCGAGCTGGTTGAACTGATGGCGTCAAATCAAAATGGAGCACTCCGAGACACCGCCCAACGCCTACTGGTCGAACGAAATGCGTCGGACGTGAGCAACCAGCTTCGAAAAATCACGGTGGATGAGACCGTGGCGACGAAGCATCGCCTCCATGCGCTCTGGACACTACAAGGCATCAACTCGATTGACTCATCGCTCATCGAAATGCTGGTCGTCGACTCAGATCCAGTGATTCGCGAACACGTTGCGAGGGTTTCTGAGTCGCTCCCTCCTCGTCTTCGATCCGGACCATTGGGCACTCTTGCGTTTGACCAGGTTGATCGGGTGCGGATTCAAGCGGTACTTTCGATCGGCGAACTTCCCTCCAGCGAGGCTATGCCCTTGTTTGATGCGATTCTCGCCGACCAGGTCGAGGATTCCGCGATTCGAAATGCCGTCATGAGTGGACTGGCTGGTCGAGAGGTCGCGATGCTGCGCAGCCAAGGCCATCCCCGGAATGGTGGTTGGCTGGGCGGGGATGGTCCCGCCCAGCGCCAAGTGATCCGCGAACTCATTGATCCAGTCTTGAAGCGACGCCGCCCGGATGAGGTCACCATGTTGCTCGCCACGGCCGCGGATCGAAAGAACGATGCGCCGGGTACCAGCCTGCTTATTCTCGACCGAGTGTCGGCGAAGATGCGACCTGGTGCGAAGAACGCAAAGTCAATGATGCTGCTCGGTAGTCCTACAGGTTGGGACGCGGTCTTGAATTCACATCCCGCGGATTGCGATCCAAGAATCATCAAGACCGCTCGTGCAGTGGATACCACCTTACGATGGGTCGGTCGACCAGGAACTACGACGACGACCAAAATCGATACCTCGCCAGACGGATTAGTCGCAAGAGGTCGGCGACTCTATGGACACTGCATGACTTGTCATCAGGCAACCGGCCGTGGCCTTCCACCGGTCTATCCCCCACTCGATGAGAGCCCCTTTGTCACGGGCGATCCAGAACGATTAACTCGAATCTTGTTGCACGGTCTTCAAGGGCGGATCAAAGTTGATGGTCGCGTCTACAACCAGTCAATGCCCGCGGCGCCGTATTCCAGCGACATCGATCTTGCGGCCGTGATGAGCTATATCCGCCAAGCGTGGGACAACGCTGCGGATGTGATCGAACCAGAATTCGTCGCCAAGGTCCGCGAAAAGACCAAAGGCCGAGTGCAGCCTTGGTCACCCGAAGAACTCAAAGAATTCGAGGATTGAATTCATCCGCTTAGAGGCGGATCGAATCGGATTCGCACATCAACGCTTCCCGATGACTTCACCAACCGGCATGTTTGGTAGGGGTTGGATTTGACCTTCCGGGGTGAGCCGGAGAATTCCCGCTGCGTTGAGATACTTCAACACCGCAACCTGGAGGTCACGCTTGGAAGTATCACGCCGATCTTCCGCGGTCCGCAGACCGGCGACGGCCGTCGTTCGGTCTCTCGCTGTGGCACGATCGGGCGCGGCGTCGATGGAAGCGATCCGATTCTCCGCGATCTCCACGCTTCGCTCCTGCAACAGAATTGAGAACTGGGCACGGTCGATGTCTCGGATCGATTGACGAACCGAGACCGCGGCGTCGTCAAGCGATCGACCATAGAGGCGTTCATCCTGAGCGAACCGAACTTGAGCTTGGCGGAGGGCGACCGACTCATCAACCCGGTCAAGCGGGAGACTCAAGAAAACTCCACCACTCGCTCGAGTGTCTCCGAAGTCGACACCATTAACCACATCATTTCCACCCACCCGCAAATCACCTTTGAGGTCGAGGGTTGGCAACAGTCCGTTCTGGGCGAGATCAATCTGCCGCCGAGCGTCCTCGAGCTGGTCACGATTGGTCTGGAGATCGAGTCGATATTCCATGGCGTAGTGGATCGCCTGATCTCGATCAACTTCCGGAATTGGAATCTGGATCTCGGTGGGGATGATCAGCATTGGTTGTTCGGGATCCATGCCAATCCGAACCTTGAACCGATCGAGTGAAAGTTGATACGCCTCCTGACGAGACGCCAGGTCATCAACGGCATCGAGCGTGTCTTTTCGGGCTTCATCGGCTTGGAAGGGTTGTGATCGTCCGGTCTCGACCAACGCCGTCTCGAGCTCCTCGATCTGCCGATTCAGCGCCAAGCCTCGTTCCGCATTCGCAATCGCCTGAAGTTGCAGTACGAGTCCGAGATAGTCGGTGACGATCGCGACATAAAAATCCCGTCGGAAGATCTCGAAGGATCGAGAGGCATAGACGAGGTTTCGCTGGGCTTGAATGAGGCTCTCTCTGGCGACAATGCCGCCGCCTCGGAGGAGCGGGAGTCGACCTTCGACGATGAAACCCGCGTTCTGTACCCCACCCTCGGTCGACGCGTCATCGATATTCCGGGTCAAACCAGCGAGGAATCGAGCGGTGACCTCACCACCGTATGGCAGACGCTGCCGGACCCCAAAATCGTTCGCGACTCGGAGGGCTGCGTCGTAGCGACCGATGCCTTCGCCGGCATCAATATTGGTCTCGTTGAAGAACCGTGGTTCAAAGAGATGCTCCTGCACGATCAGCGACAAGGCCGAAAGCAGGTAGGTTTCTTCCGCCCCGGTGTATTCGGTGGCGTTCTGTTGGGCAAAGGCGATGGCATAGTCCAGCGTCAAAGGTTCTGCATCGGCTGGGGTATCGGCAAGTCGCCGGATCCGCGCGATGATCGCCTCAGCTTCGCTCTCGGCTTCGGTTCGGCCAGTGAATGCCAGCTCATCCGCCGCTGGGTCGACCGTTGATGGTTCGTTGAGCTCTGGAGTGTCCTTCGGAAAGGGATGACCCTCCGGATACGAATCAGTGGAAAGGGTCGGGGCGGGGCGAGTTCCAGAGGCGAGGACGGCATTACGTTCCTTCACCAGATCATCCGTTCGGAGGTCGACTTGGCGAATCTGCTCACCGCATCCGAGGAGGCCGATCAGGAGCCCGTTGGCGATCACATTGCAGGAGAGAAGGAGGCGAGAGGACATTGGTCATTTCCGGTGTCGTGAGTCGAAGCAGATTTCGGCGGCAGGTCGGGATCAATAAACCGGTGAGTGGACCTCGGGTTCTTCCCTCAGAGATGATTGGTTTCAATCGTCTGAAGGGTCTTCCCATGATCAACATCAGGCTGGAGCCTGCTGGATCCCCCGAATCAGGGTCGTCCTTCAGGGTGATAAACCGCCCTAATGGGGCCTAAAACAAGATTTAAGATCAGAGGGGCTGGGTTTTCCCATGGGAAAGGCTGTGAATTCGCCGATCCCGGGGACCTAGAAAGCGTATCCAGTGGACCAGCCTCATGGCGATTGGAGAACATTCACGGAATGTCCCGCCTCCTGTTGCGGTCTGGTGCGAACACCCCCTTATGCCACCAATTACCTTTGACGGTCGAAGCCTACTCATCGCCGGACGGCGAACCACCCTCGTCGGCGCGGGATGTGAGTACTCGATGCTCCCCCGGGCCGAGCGGATCGACCGACTGCGTGGCATCGCCCAACTCGGTTGCAACACCGTCATCGCGTCATGCCCTTGGTTCCTCCATGAACCGATCGCTGGTCACTTTGATTTTGAGGGTGATCTGAACACTTCGGAATTCCTCACCGAAGCCCAATCGGTAGGTCTTAAAGTGATTCTCAGACTCGGCCCGGTCATTGGCGCCCCGTTCGACGGAGGTGGACTTCCAACTTGGCTCGGGGATCGTCCAGAGGTCGCGTCGAGGACTGGAACCCCAGCATTCCTTCAATTGGCGTCTACTTGGTTCGGTCGAATCACGGCTGAGATCAAGCGTCATCAAGCAGATCGTGATGGGGGTGGCCCGCTGGTCGGCGTTCAGGTCGAACACGGTTGGAATTGTGGTTCCAAGTCTTCGGCTGATGGATATCTCATCGAACTCGTTCGATACGCGAGAGAGTGCGGAATCACAATCCCAATCCTCACCGCCAATGGATTTTGGCAGGAAACCGAAGGAGCGATCGAGACCTGGAGTGGCTGGGATCATCTCTTCTCGAACCTACGCCAGGTCGGCACGCTTCAATCCGGAAAACCGAGATTCTGCCTGCTTGAGCGATCACCTGCGGACGCCTTTCGAAGGCCAGGTGTGGAATCGATCGGTCCGGTTGCTGGCGAGCTTGCAGGTCGTCTGGTTCGGGTCTTGGCCGCCGGTGCGCAACCCATGATCGCTCATGCGGTGGGTGGAGTTCTTCCAGCCGGGGCGGCCGGTTGTGATGAATTTGGGGCGATCGCACCCAATGCCTTTGCCGCCCCGCTTCTCGATGGATCAGGCCAACCAACCGATCTTGGGCGGGAGGCCGCTCCGGTCCTTCGTTTTGCCCGCGATTTCGGTGGCGTCCTCGCCGATCTGGACCCCGATGACCAGCCGATTGTGGTGGATCCAGACGATGCTTCTGACGGCGTGATTGCGGTTCCCCGATCCGGTGGCGCCGGCACGGCGATTTTCTTCTTTCGTCGAGGTGATTCGGCGTCAACCCATGTCATCGATCAGACGGGACGGCGCATTCCTGTTCGCTTCGGAGATCAAGAATTTACGTGGACCCTGCTTGATGCGGATCTGCAGGGGCGCGGCCGCCTCGACTACCTGACCGCCATGCCCCTCGCCCTGATTGCGGGCCGAATGCTGGTCGTCTCGGCGCCGTCGGGGGAGGCCGTTGAACTCTCGATCGACGAACGCCCCTTGACCACCTCGGCGCCTCGAGATCGTCAAGACGGTTCCGGTCCGGTGATCCAGGAACATGCGGGGTTCACCATCGTGGTTCTGAATCAACGTCAGGCCGCCACCCTGATTGACGATGGTGAGTCGATCATCATCGGCGCGAGCCGAGTTGGATCTGATGGCTCGGTGGTTCCCCGAGACGGCATGTTGCCGATTCAAATCGCGCTCGATGGAACCAGATCCAAACCAATGATCATGGATTCGACAGGCCGGGGAAGCCGTCGAATCAAGAATTGGTGGAGTTGGGAGGAGCCCGATTGTCTGAACCCAAATCACCCTCGATCGATTCCGGTCGACGGCGATCTCGGACTCGCGGCGATCGGAGCTGGTCTGGATCATGCGTGGTTCACGGCGGATACGAGCTTCTCCAAGGTCACGGCGGCCGATCAGGAATACCGATTGCTCGGTGGACTCCGGTCAGGTGATTTTTGGCTCGATGGTCGGAAGATGAATCATGTTGCAGAAGCACGAATCACCATGCCGTCGATCAAAGGAAAGCACCAGATCGCGATTTTCGCCAGGCACGCACCGAGAACCGTGGAGGGCATCCGGTCGCCTGGAGACGGTGATCGACCAGGATCGTTGGTTGCCATTTCTCCATTGTCCGATGTGGAGTCGAGCAAGGTCCGTGTGGATCCGCTGAATCCATTCCTTCTCCAGCCATACATTCCAGGTGCGGCCGAAGGAGAGCTGACCTGCGAGGACGGGCTGCAATTCGCGTTCACCCATCGAAGAAAGACACCAGTGGTACTGGAGATCGCGGCAGGTTCTGCAGGGGTCATCATTCTCAATGGCACCCCAATCGACGTCTTCGGCCGGACGGGCTATCGCCGGTTGTTCTCCTCGAAGGTCGACGACAACTTTAAGGCGGGCGGTAATCAGTTCCAGATCGTGCCCCTGGAGCATGTGAGCGATGAGGCGGTTGAGATGGAGGTCCAGCTGTTCGAGGTTGTCGAGGAGATTGTCTCTGCGGAGGCATGGCGGATTCGTCGCTGGGAGACGACCCCGGACCCCCGAATCGGTGCCTGGGTTCCCATGATGGCGGCCCCGGTGGAAGCCCCTCGTTGGCTTCGAGGGGAGTTCAAGGTCCCTGTGGCACGTCGGAAAGAGGTCCATTCAGGGCAACTTCGACTCGAAGGAGTCACTCGCGGACGTGTCAAAGTGAATGGAATTGAGCTTGGCGGGTACGCTCTCCGTGAACCGGGTGGACGGACCACCCGAGGTACTGCGTCGATCGAACTGCCGATCCCCGCCAACGCTTTTCTCGGCGAGGGCCCGATCGAGTTGCTCCTGTTCGATGAAGCCGGTGCCGATCCTTCCCGAGTGACGATCAACTTCTGATTCGATCTCAGATCCACCAGCCCTGGCTTGGAACGATTCTTCATGGTGATGGACTTCATCGGTGATCAGGATCGAGCCAGATCCCAGACTGGTCGATTGATCTTTCTGTTTCTCCTGGCCGTCCTTGGAACGGTGACAGCGATCTACTTCGTCGCGGCCTCGGTCGCGGTCTTCTCTTCCCAAGAGCAGGAGATTCCACTCGGATGGTGGATTCCAGAACTCCTCTTGGCGGTTGGTGGTGGATCGATCTTGGTCATTCTGATCGGGTCTCTGGTCAAGATGGCGCAACTCTCGTCTGGTGGTAAGGCCGTCGCCGAATCCCTCGGAGGGGTACTGGTCCATCCAGATGAACGGGATTCGGATCTCCGAAAACTCCTCAACGTCGTCGAAGAAATGTCGATCGCTTCTGGATGCCCGGTCCCACCGGTGTATGTCATGGAAGATCCATCAATCAACGCATTCGCGGCCGGATTCGGCTTTGACAGTGCGGTGATTGGTGTGACCAGGGGCTGCATCCAACAACTCTCGCGCGATCAATTACAGGGTGTTATCGCGCACGAATTTAGTCATATCGTGCATGGAGATATGAAGCTAAACATCAGGCTGACCGGCCTGATTTTCGGCATCATGGCCATCGGCTTCATTGGTTACATCGCCTTTCGATTCATCGGACCTGTACTGCTGCATACTCGGAGTGGTGGTAAGAACAACTCTGGTCCAGCGATCGGGCTCGGGGTCATGGTCGCCGGACTTCTCCTGATGGCCATCGGCGCGGTGGGTACGTTGGCAGCGAGGTTGATTCAGGCCGCGGTGAGCCGGCAGCGAGAATTTCTGGCCGATGCCGCGGCGGTTGATTACACACGGAATCCCGCGGGGATTGCTGGGGCACTCCGGCAGATCGGTGGAATCCCAACCAATAATCTTGAGCAAGCGGCGGCCAGTGAGTTTCAACATTTCTTTTTCACATCCGCCCTATCGACGTCATTCGCGACCCATCCGCCGCTCGTTGAGCGCATCGCGAGGATCGAAAATCGATCCTCAGATGAGCTCAAACGGCAGATCGAAGATTCCACATCCGCCGCGGCACCACCCGTTTCGAATACCACAGGAATGCACGGACAGGCCGCGGGGTTTGCAGGCGCTGCGGCGGCAGGCGTCGCCGGATCCGCAAGCCGCCAGGTTCGCAAAGCAGACGAGGTCCGAGAGAGCCTTTCGCACCTTGGGGATGCCGACGCCGACCATCTGGCATACGCACGGGTGCTGATCTCCTCGCTTCCAGACTCGATTCGAAACGCGGTCCACGACACGATCGGCGCTAAGGCGGTTTGCCTTCTTCTTCTGGTTGATTCAGATCAAGATGTCCGCCAGGCGCAAGCCACCGAACTTTCTGGAAGCATGGATTCGTCGACGCTTCAGGAAATCCAACGACTTCGAAGTGCGGTCGCCCAACTGGTATCCGGAAACCCCGAGTTACGACTGGTTCTCGTCGACCTTGCCATGCCCGCATTGGCCCGAATGGGTGAATCCGATTCCAAGGTGTTTGTGGAGGCGGTGGCGGCCATGCAACGTGCCGATGGGCGGATTGATCGGTTCGAGTGGTTGCTTGGTCGACTTCTCTCGGTTCACTTCGATCGGTTGATGGGTGGGAAATCGACGCGTCGACTCAAAACGAATCGTTCCATCACCTTGCTTGCGGAGCCCGCGCGGATCGTGCTGGCGATGATTGCCTGGAGTGGTGCCCGAGACGACAATCAGGCATTGGCTGCGTTCCGGGCAGGCGCCCGTCGTACCAATCTTGGCGACATTGATCTTCCGGGGCGGAATGATTGCTCGGTCTCAGTGCTTGACCAAGCATTGGATCGACTGAAGCGGCTTCGTTGGAAAGATCGCTCGATCCTGCTCGATGCGGCCGTCGATGTGATTTGTGCGGACGGCCAAGCAACCATCGGCGAGGTTGAACTATTACGAGCCCTTGCATCGACCCTCGATTGTCCGATGCCACCAGTGCTTCCGGGTCGGGTATCTTCTTGAGCTAAGCACACCATTCGATTCTTCGAGACATCGCACCGATTCGACAGGAGAAGCCATGATCGCAGCATTGATCTTTATCTTCATCTTGGCCACATTACTTACGATGCGGCGGGCAAAGCCGAAAATGACATTGATCTTCTTCTTTGTCTCTCTCTCCTGTGCGACCCTTCTTTTTCTCCATCACGCAAGTGACGAGCTTGGCCTGAGTTTCTGATTTCGGTCTGCGTTCAAGGAAGGGTTTTATGATGACCAAGTTATGTGGATGGCACCGAGTCTCATTCGTCCTACTCCATGTCTACGTCCTAGGCGTCTGTGGCGTGGTGCTTGGGGCGTTTGGGTTTCAGTTCATAGGGAAGGAACTTCCCTGCCCGCTCTGCATTCTTCAACGCATGGCCATGCTCTTGGCGGCGGCGGGACCGATGTTCATTATCAATCGGTCCTCGATTCTTGATTCTGATCCCAAAATCGATCTCGCCATCGGATTCGGCATGTCGATTCTGGCGGCTGTCTTGGGCTTATGGATGAGTGGGCGGCAGGTCTTGCTCCACATCCTCCCCGGCGACCCGGGCTATGGCGGCGAAGTGCTCGGTCTGCATCTCTATTCGTGGGCATTTATTGTCTTCGCCACAATCCTACTGGTCAGTGGGATCACGTTAGTGATGAGTCGTCTCATGGTGATCAAGACGAAGTTTGAACGTCCAAAGGTGGTGTCACAACTGACTTTCTGGGTGCTCGGTATTGTCGTGAGCACGAATGCGATTTCGGTATTCGCGGAGAGTGGAACGAGTTGGGTTCTGCCAGACAATCCAACGGAATACAAGCTCATCCAAGAATTCAAAGAGTTCCTGAAGCAACGTCCCCGTGAAATTCCCAGTAAGTCTCAGAAGGCCAGTTGAACTTGAGCGCGAATGATCGACTGAGGTTCGTCGACCTGGAGTACGCCGAGATCGCCGTCGACTAACCAGTCGACGGTTGATCCCCAGGACTGGATGAACTCTGCGGTCACCTTCACCTGTGAATTGCCAGCGGGAAACCAACTGGTACCGATGGTGGCCATCACGACATCGTCCTGTTGGCTATCAAGAATCGTTCCCCACTCGCCCCGCACATACACATCCCAGTTCGGAGTCAAGAAGAAGGCACCTTGGCCGACGCCGGCCCATCGCCTCCCGCCCTCACCACCACCGCTGGGAACGTCTTGGTAATAGCCGGTCGCCATCAGCCCAAGCCCGGACCGCTGCCAAGAGAGATCGACGGTCGCTCGGGTGGCGTCACCGGAAACTGCGGACGGTCCATTAACGTCGTAATCACCCCAGTCATAGGCGCCTCCGATTCCAAGCAGTAGGCCGTCGGTCACAGATTCGGGATAGGGATTGAAACTGTAAAGAGAGTCCCAATCGCCGAAGGGCTTGAATTCAAAGCGACCCATGACGCCCATCCGCTGATTTTTGAGGGAGTCAATGTCGCTCTGTCCCCAGCCATTGGAAAAGGTCAACCAGAAACGATGATCATCAAGTTGTTTTCCGACCAGCAGGCCCTCGGGACGACCCGCGTCGAATTGTCCAGCGGCATACGAGAGAGATGCGCCAAGTTGTTCGGTGGGGGAAATGGCCTGCTCAAGCGAGAAAGCTTCGGGGAGGATTCCTGCTTGAAGGAAGAGGCCATCTTCAAACTCGTATTGCAAGAATGCATATTCGGGGCTGGGAATTCCGTCCGAGTACATAGACGTTGCGATTCCGTAACTCCATGCCGGACTGAAGACCGTTCCGCTGAGCGTGATCCAGGCCATATTGAGATCGGTTCCGTACTGAGTATGCTCGCCTGGAGTGGCGTTCAAGACCCAGTCATATTGAATAAACACATCGACTTCGAGGGTAAAGAGGCCGTCCGCTGAAGCGACTTGATTCCATGGCCCTTCCGCAAACGAAGTCCGGCCTCGTGAATCTTCTAAGGCGTCCACGATGATGTTTCGGACTTCCGCTCGCCGAACCAGATCGAGCGATTCTCGGTGTGCCGTCTCTCGGTATTGATCGATTTCCGCACGAAGGGCCGCGATCTCGGTGGAAATCTCGTCACTCTGCCCCGCGGCGGAACCCCATCCGGTCAAGAGAATCAGGCTGAAGAAGCACACTCTGGTAGTTCGCATGGCGGCACCTTATCATCAGTGATCAACGCCACCCTTCGGGGGATTGTATCGGTGTGGTATTCCAATTCGAATTGAGAGCAGGATCATGATGATGAAGATCTGGATACGCCTCATCACGCCAATCGGCATGCTTCCGGCCTTGCTGCTGATCTCGGCGACCTTCGGTCTCCATGCGAATCACGTCACGGCAGAAACAACCTGGACTGACGCCGGTTCATTGATGGTCGAAGGCCGGGCGTTCGACGATCGAAAGTCTCCTTGGGATCGCTTCCCCGCCCGGGCCGAGGATGTGGTTCGACCGCCGGTCTGGGGAAACTCGCGTCATTCGGCTGGAATCGCCATTCGATTTCTTTCGGACTCCCCGTCCATCGAGGTGCGCTGGAATTTAACCAGCGACCGATTAGAAATGCCGCACATGCCCGCGACCGGGGTGAGCGGTGTGGATCTCTACGCCCGGACGGCGGTCCCTGGGAATACGGGTTGGCGATGGGTCGGGAATGGCCGCCCTGCCTCGGTCAAGAACGAGCAACGGCTCGCGAACGGACTGGATCCTGAAGTGCGGGAGTGGTTGCTTTATCTACCGCTCTACAACGGTGCGGAGTCGATCGAGATCGGTACGGCGGAAGGCGCCTCCATCGAACCAGCGAAACGCCGGGATCGACCGATCGTCTTCTATGGCACCTCGATCACCCACGGCGCCTGTGCTTCTCGGCCTGGAATGGCGCACGTGGCGATTCTTGGTCGCCGTCTGGATGTTCCGGTCGTCAATCTCGGTTTCAGCGGGAGCGGAACACTGGACATAGAGATCGCCGACCTGATGGCGGAGATCGATGCTTCGGCGTACGTGATCGACTGCCTTCCGAATCTTCGTGGTGAGCTGGTGGCCGCACGAGCGGCACCCTTTGTTCGCCGTCTTCGGTCGCTTCGGCCTGATGTACCGATCATTCTGGTCGAGGATCGGACCTACGCCGACGCGATTTTCAACGCCGGTAAGGCGGCTCGTAATCACGAAAACCGAGCCGCATTGAAGGCGGCTCGAGACGAACTGACGGCTGAGGGTGTTGAACGTCTCTTCTATATAGAAGGTGACCGCTTGCTCGGGGACGACGGCGACGCCACGGTCGATTCCTCACATCCCACCGATCTTGGATTCATGCGACATGCCGACGTGTTCGAGCCGGTGCTGCGATCCGCATTGTCCGCCAGTGTTTCGAAGGAGTCTGGCCAATGAATTCCAAAGTGGCGCGAGGCGAAACCGCCGCTAAGAATCTCCGACCCGCCTGGCATCGTGCGTTGAGCGCGCTGGTTGGGGCCACGGGCGCTCGCGCGCTTATCGAGAAGATGATCGGTCTCGAGCCGATCCAGTGGCTTCGTGTGATCCAGCAACAGGAGATTCAATCTTGGCTTGACGAGCTCCCCGCGGAAGACCTTGACGTCCTGGAAATCTCGGGTGACGAGTGGCGTGATGCCCGGCCTTGGAAGACGCATCGAACCGCAAATTTTCCAGCATTCGACGTCTGCGACCAGCCGCTGGAGGAACGATTCGACCTAATCATCGCCGACCAGGTCTTCGAACATCTTGACCGTCCGTATCGAGCCGCGGGAAACGTTCTGTCGATGTTACGGCCCGGCGGTCGATTTCTGATTTCGACGCCTTTCTTGGTCCGGGTCCACGAGTTTCCGATCGACTGCACGAGGTGGACGGAAGATGGCCTCCGTCACTTTCTCGGCGAGGCGGGATTCCCACTCGACCGCATCAAAACCGGATCATGGGGGAATCGGGCGTGCGTGAAGGCAAACTTCTCCTGTTGGATGGGCTATCGAAGCCGTCTTCACTCCCTTCGCAATGAACCCAATTTTCCGATGACCGTCTGGGCCATGGCCACCCGCGATTCCCCGTCGCCTTTAACCACTGAGAATTCACGTTGAGTCATCAAGAACAGGCACCACAGGGTTCCAGGGTGAAGCGAATCGCACTGCCGCTCGGGCCGATTCTGGCGGTGGCTTTTGCCATGGCCCTCCGCGCCGGCGGCCTCGAGCTTGACGATTCGATGCTGGCGGGCGTGACGCTTTGGTGCGCTATCTGGTGGGTCACCGAACCGGTACCTGTTCCGGCGACCAGTTTGATTCCGTTGGCACTCCTTCCCACGCTTGGTCTGCTTGATCACAAGTCGACCGCCCACGCGTACGGTGACAGTCTGATTCTCCTCCTCATGGGTGGATTCATGTTGAGTCGGGCCATGGAATGCACCGGGGCGCATAAGAAGGTGGCGATTGCAGTCGTCCAAGGCGTGGCTCGTCTGGGAGGGCATGGTGGACGGAGCGTGATCCTCGGTTTCATGATCGCAACCGCGGCGCTCTCCATGTGGATCTCGAATACCGCGACGACGCTGATGATGCTCCCGGTGGCGCTCGCGGTGATCAGCGGTACTAGTGATAGGCGTTTCGCCATCCCACTTCTGCTCGGCATTGCTTACGCCGCCAATATCGGCGGAATCGGTACGCCGATCGGAACCCCCCCAAACATCATTTTCATGGGTGCATTCGACAAACTCGGGGTCCGCAATGAATCGTATGGATTCCTCGAGTGGATGAAGGCCGGCGTGCCGGTGGTCGTTCTGTTCGTTCCGATTGCCTGGTGGTGGCTCACTCGGGGCCTCTCCGGAAAAGAGACCTTCAATCTCCCGAAGGGCGAGCCATGGACGCCGGGACAACGCCGAGTCTTGATCATGTTTGCGGTGGCGGCGGGCTTGTGGATCTTTCAGAAGTACCCCGCGATTCCAATCGACTGGTTCACGTCCCGCGGCCTCGAAGATGGCGGTGGCGGATGGACCGGCCTGCTCCGTCTCGCATCGGCCGGTGCCATCGATGCTCGAGGATCCGGATCGGCGACCGTTGCTGCGCTCGTCGTCGTAGCGCTGTTCGCGTTTCCGGATGGCCGCGGAGCGCGGTTGCTCGACTGGGCCCATGCCCGCACGATTCCTTGGGGTGTACTTCTTCTGTTCGGTGGCGGCATCGCATTGGCACAAGCATTCAAGTCCACCGGATTGAGCGAAGTCATCGCCGGTAGTCTCACCGGCATGCGGGGAATACCGATTCCGGTGATGGTGGGTTTGGTCTGTTTGCTGACGACCTTCCTGACCGAGATCACGAGTAACACCGCCTTGACCGCGCTGATGATGCCGATTCTTGGTGCAACCGCGATGGCGATGGGCATCGATCCGGTCATCCTCATGGCCCCCGCAGCAATGAGCGCGAGCTGCGCTTTCATGCTTCCGGTGGCAACCGCGCCAAACGCCGCGATCTACGGAACCGAAGAAGTCCCCATTAATCGCATGATTCGAGAAGGATTCATCCTCAATCTGATCGGCGTGGCGATCATCTCGACTCTGGCGGTGTTCCTCGTCTCTCAAGCATCGGAAGGCGTGGATCAAGATCTCGCGCCGATGCCATCTTCTGTCGATCAATCTGAACTGGAAAAATTCTGATGAATACGCCCACTCGACCAGACCTCGTGATGCTCGACTTTGACGCGTGGGCAAATGATCGTCTCTTTGATGCGTGCGCTGCGCTCGACGATGCGGCGCTGGATCAAGAGTTCGAGATGGGCCTCGGCTCGATTCGAAAATCCTTGGTTCATAATCTGGGCGCCATGATCGGCTGGACCGGGGTCTTGCAGGAGGCCAAAGATCCGTTCGCCGCCATGCAAAGGGAGACCGCCAATTCGATCGAGGAATTGCGGTCCGCTCAGAAACGAGCCAGCCAGGAATTCCAAGCCGCCGTGCTCTCCGGGCAGTTCACGGACACCATGAATCGTGAGCGTGAAGACAAGGTCTTGGTGTTTACCCGGGGTGGAATCTGCGCTCATGTGATGACGCACTCGATGCACCATCGAGCCCAGTGCCTCAATATGCTTCGTCAATTGGGGGTGGGAGATCTCCCAGAGAGCAGCGTCTTCCAATGGATGATGGCGTTTCCCCCAACGTCTTGATCAACCCCTCTTTATGAGTGGTTGATAATCAACGGTATCCATGGCATTTGGTGAAATCACCGGTCAATAACCGACTGAGTCAGATCCGGTAACTCGAAATACAAGTGTGGTGTGGTGCGGGTGGCGATTGAGTCGAAAAACTCTTCAGCGACGGGAGTATGCCCGTCAGAGAAATCATCACCGTCGAGAGGATCTCGACTCCATCAGCTTCCAGAGACCGCTTTTCGACGCCGAAGGACCGGCGCCGTACGGGATCGCCTCGCCCACACCGGGCCACAAAGTAGGAATAGACATGAATACCGACCTCTTCATCGAAAGCCTGTTCGCCTCACTCATCTCCGGCGATCGCAATGCCGCCCGCCGGATGGTGGACGCCGCGGCCGATCATGACATCAACGCCGAGACGCTGGCCCGCGAAGTCTTCTGGCCGACCATCAACAACATCACGACGCTCTATCGAAACGATCAGATGACTCGGCTCGCACAGCAGTACGCCACGCGAACGCTCTCCGGCCTGATTGCACAGAACCAGAGTCGATACGAGCCGAAGGACGCACGCAATCGATCAATCTGCATGTTCTGTGGGCCGACCGAACTTGATGACCTGGCGGCACGAGTGATCGTCGATCTTCTTGAGGCTGACGGTTATGACGTCACCTACGGCGGTGGAAACATCGCTCACGACGACATCATGCAGGAAGTCCACGAGCGACGGCCCGACGTCCTGCTCATGTTTAGCTCGGGTGGAAATGATGCTCCAGGCATCCGCCAGCTGATCGATCAGATCCGTGGAATCAATGCGTTCCCCGAGATGCAGATTGTGGTGGGTGGCGGGATCTTCAATCGTGCCGCGGGACTGGCCGAGGAGATCGGGGCAGATCTCTGGGCAACTGGTCCAGACGACCTGCTTGAGCAACTCGAGGAGTATCCCGAAGTCCGCGC
The DNA here is from genome assembly GCA_905480395.1 of uncultured Phycisphaerales bacterium. Classification (GTDB taxonomy): domain Bacteria; phylum Planctomycetota; class Phycisphaerae; order Phycisphaerales; family SM1A02; genus UBA12014. The sequence goes on along the minus strand of CAJQQE010000016.1, from coordinate 13,309 downwards.
GAACCTCGACGATCGAACCGTGGGACGCGGCAAGGCAACTCGCGCCGCCTGATTCGCTCAACCCTTACTCAAACGAAGCGAAGGGTTCACGCCCTCCGAAACGCCGCCCGGTCCCCCGACCGGGCGGTGTCTTTGATGGTGGCGTGGTGATCGCTGGTACGAGGTCGATCCCCCGATTGGTGCGAATCGATGGCTCGGGAGGTCGCGTAAACCAGACTGGAAGTGATCGCGGTCAGGCGGTCGTGGGGCGACGAAGTCCGCCGATCGGATTATCGTTCCGACGAATACACCACCAGATCATCCCGAGCCCGATCGCAATCATGACAGCACTAAGGCCCGCCGCGGGCCAGATGCTGGAGACGCCCCAGTTGGTCAGGTACTGGGCTCGGAACTGTTCCGAGGCGATGCGCATCACGCCGTAGCCGATCATGAACCAGCCACCGATGATTCCGGGCTTTCGCGGCTTCCACCACACGATCGCGAGCAGCGCGAACAGTAAGAGACCATCGGTGCAGGCTTGGAACAACTGGCTTGGGTAGTACGCGGTGAGATACGGCGCGATCGCCTCCGAGACATCCGACCGGCCGGCGTACACCGCATCGCGAAGGGTCTGTCGACCCCATTCGCCGTTCGGGTTGGACACCATCGTCGCGAGGCCGTCGACGTTCGCGCCGTTCTGGAATCCGGGGTCGAGCATCTCGTCGGGATACTTCACGGCCCACCATGGCGCGTCGGCTTGTCGTTCGGGGGACAGCGGTCGGCCCCAGAGTTCACCGTTCACGAAATTGGCGAGTCGACCCAGGCCCAGCCCAATCGGGGCGCAGAATGCGACGCAGTCGACCAAGTGCCATGGGGTGATTCGGTGGCGCAGACCATAGAAGATACAGGCCCCCATCACGCCCAGGATGCCACCGTGGCTCGCCATGCCGCCCTTGTGAATCTCGAGCACGCCCCAGAAGGGGAACGATCCCGAGAACGTCCAGAGGAGATCGATCGAATAAAAGAAGACATATCCCAGTCGTCCGCCGATCAACACGCCGATGACCATCCAAGTCATGAAATCGCCGACCTGCTCAGGCCGAAGAAGGCCCCGCCCGGTCCGAGCCATCCATCGGAGAATGAGCCAACCGCCGACGAATCCCGCGAGGTAGGCGAGTCCGTACCAGCGAATACCGAATCCATCGCCAAGCCGAAGGGCGAATGGCGAAAGGTCGTGAACATAGGCTTCGGCGAGAGTCAGCATGAGGGTGCTGGATTGTAACGGAGACGACGAATCGCTTGAGATGACAGGCGACCATACCAACATGGACCCTTCGTTTCTCACCGATTCTGCGTTGTGTCACACGATCAAGACGGATTGGTCCGGTCGCCAGGAATCACGAGACCTGGTCATTTTCCTCCCCGCCAACTTCGGAAGGTGATCGAGCCCACTCAAGATTGAACATGTACCAGACGATTAGGCTCATCACGACCATCTCGCCACCGTCCTCAAGCACCGCGAGACCCGGAACATCGGGGAGTGCGACATGGAGCATGTCGACAAAGATTCCGAAGAACACCATGCAGAGGACGAGAAAAAACAGGTGTCTCGAGACAAGTCTTGCTCGAGCATCGCTGAAGAAGTACGCGGCGATGATGAGCGAAAACAGGATTCCTCCGAAGAACGCGGAGACCGCGATCTCTCCGAAGTCTCTTGCTCTCAATCCGAGCAAGGGCTCCAAGGAGAAATGCTCGGCGAGGCACACCCCGAGATTCTCGTGGATCTGAAGAGAGTCATCGAGTAGCAGGTACAGGAAGAGACAGGCCCATGATCCGTACACCCATTTTCGCTGTCCGATGGCGACCATGACGAGAAGAATGACGATCCAGAATTCCTTGACGTACTGGAAGATCTCGGACAAACCCAGATCCGCCTGAAGCGAGAAGAGGAAGGGATCGCATCCGAGTCGCAGTAGCACGATATGCATGACGACGAACACCATGTCGGTGATCAGGAGAAGGAAGAGAAGACGGTTCGATGGGGTCCGAAAGAGATTGAGCATCAGAGCCTCGTGTTGGCTTGGCAGGATTCCGACGATTGAAGGTTGCATGCGAAGTGGGTATCTCCGCGATAACATTGTTTCGGCTCAAACGGGATGGAAGTCGCAGAGTTCCGGCACCGATGATCCATTTTTGCGGTCACGATCGAAAACCGCCTCGATTCCGAGCAGATCGAGGCTGAACCGTGGATACTGGGCGCGATTCCCATGCACGAAACCGCAGATCATTTCGTTCAGCACCTCTTTGACCTTTACGGTCCGATCGCGGTTTTTGGGTTGCTGGTGATCGCCGGCGTGGGTCTCCATCTCCCCGAGGATCTGATCGTGATTCCCGCCGGCTGGGAGATTGCGTCCGGTCAGTTTCCGATGTTCTGGACCATTCTCGCCGCATACCTTGGCGTGACCGGCGGCGACACGATCTGGTTCTTGGTCTGCCGGAAGTTTGGTGGTCGGCTGGTCGGTACGCACTGGTTCCGGAAGCAGGCGCATCCGAAACGCATTCTCCAAGTCAAGGCGCTCTACGACCGTCATGGCACGTGGGTACTGCTCGTCTCCCGGTTCATTCCCGGATCGAGAACGGTCGGCGTTGCAGTCGGTGGCTTGGTGCATCTCTCTTGGGGGGTGTTCCTGCTGGTTGAATTTTCGACCGCGATCCTAAGCGTTGGATTCCAGCTCGGTCTCGGGTTCGCCGCCCAGCGGGGGCTCTCGACCAGCGGTCCGTTGCACTGGGTCACCATCGGGGTTGGCGCCCTCTTGGTCGGGACCATTCTTGTCGGAATCATCATCTGGTGGCGTCGGTCTGCCACCGGTCGAGTGCATATCCCCCGAGCGAAAATGGCCTGGCTGCGTCAGCGACGGTCTGGTAAAGGCTCAGCGTGAATTGGATCAGACCGTCGCCCGGTTGAAAAATCGGGTGAGTCGGCTTGTCCATCGACCACAAAATCGTATAGGAGGAAAGCGCACCGGGAGATCGGTATCACGATTTCGATGTTGTTGGCGCGATGGCGAAGCTACTCGGGATTTTCCCGATCGCCTCCATCTTCTTCCTGCGGCTCTATCGGAATCATCCAGCGTCGCTCAGGCGATCCAATCGTGCATCACCTTGCCGTGCACATCAGTGAGTCGCATGTCTCGGCCACCGAAACGCTTCGTGAGCCGTTCGTGATCAATGCCCAGAAGGTGCAGCATGGTCGCGTGCAGGTCATGAATTTCGACCGGCTGGTCGACGGCCTTGTAGCCGTACTCATCGGTGGCACCGTAGGTTCGTCCGCCCGCGATACCGCCACCCGCGAGCCACATGCTGAATCCATACTGATTGTGATCACGGCCGTCGGAACCCTGGCTGAACGGGGTTCGGCCGAACTCGGCGCCCCAGATCACCAGCGTCGTCTCGAGTAGTCCGCGCTGTTTCAGATCCTTGAGCAACGCTCCGATCGGTTGATCGACGGCGCGGGCGTTGTTCTCGTGGCCTTCCTTGAGTTTTCCGTGCTGATCCCATCGGTCCGCGCCGACATGAGGGCAGGTGCACTCGATGAATCGAACGCCGCGCTCGACGAGCCTGCGGGCGAGCAGGCACTCGCGACCGAAGATCTTGGTCTGCTCGTATTCGGCATCAAGGCCGTACATGCGGCGAGTCGACTCCGACTCACCGTCGATGCTGGTCGCTTCGGGAACCGAGAACTGCATGCGGAAGGCGAGCTCTTGGTTTCGAATGGCGCTCTCGATTTGGTCGTCCGAGGCCCCTCGGTTCCGTCGATCAAGCGCCTCGACGAGGGTCAGTTTTCGACGTTGCTGATCAACGCTGTCGCGAGGTCGAACGTTCGCGAGGACTTCCTCGGCGGGCCGGAGCACCGAACCCTGGTTGGTTGCCGGTAGGAAGCTGTTGCCGAAGCATTGGAGACCACCGGGTGGCGTCAAGCCGCCGTCGAGGACCACGAAGCCGGGGAGATTTCGGTTCTCGCTGCCAAGTCCGTAGGTCGCCCAGGCACCCATCGATGGTCGACCGGCGAGTCCCAGGCCGGTATGAAGGAAGTAGTTCGCGTTGGTGTGCTCGTTGAACGGTGAAGTCATCGAGCGAACCACCAGAAGCTCATCGGCCATCTCTCGCACGTGCGGGAACAGATCGCTCACTGGGGTGCCGCAGGTTCCCCCGGGGCTGAACTTCCAGGGTGTCCCGAGACAGTTGCCATTCGAGTCGAATTGCGTCACTTCCTTCTTCATCGGAAACGGTTGGCCGTGTTGGTCGGTCAGCACAGGCTTCGGGTCGAAGGTGTCCATCTGGCCTGGGCCGCCGTCCATGTAAAGGAAGATGACACTGTTGGCCTTGGGCGCATGGTGCGGCTCGGGGAGCATGCCGTCTCGGGCGATGCGATACGGGCTGGCGGCGGCGACCGAATCCTCGTGCAGCAGCGCGGAAAATGCCGCGAGTCCAAAACCACCGGCGACCTGACGGAGCATCTGCCGTCGGCTGGTCGGACCGGCGATGAATCGTCCACAGTGGTGCGAGGTTTGAGGATCGGTGGTCATGGGATCGGTGATTCAGTCGAGGTAGATGAACGCCTTGGTATTGAAGAGTGCATGACCGACGTCGGCCCAGCGCTCACGTTGATCATCTCCTGCGGCGACGAAGGCGACGATGTCATCGAGATCTTCTTCCGAGGGCTCGACAGTGAACGCAACTCGCCACATTTGATCCGCTCTGGAGCGATCAGAGTCGAGCGACGAATCGTCGAGGATTCGAGCCGCCCAGATTCCGGACAGCTCATGCACGAGTGGGTCATTCAGGAATACGAGCGACTGGGCCGGAACGTTCGATATATTCCGAGTTCCGACCGTGGTGCTCGGCGGCGGCTGATCGAACGCGGTCAGCATGGGATCGGGGAAGTTTCGCCGAACCTCGAGATACAGGCTGCGCCGCCCGCCACCGTCCATCGGCCCACTTCCCCCGGGCCGGCCCCGGCCGGTCATGAACGGGGTGAGGTGCGTCGCGACGGGTGGCCCACCGACTTGGTCGACGAGTCGGCCGCTGACCGCGAGGAGTGCATCTCGAATGGCTTCCGCTTGAAGCCGTCGGATCGGCGCGATCGCGAGAAGCTCGTTCTGAGGATCGACCGTCAGCATGCGTGCCGCCGTCTCGGGCGTCGCCATGCTCGATCGCCGATACACGCTCGACGTCACGATCGAGCGAATCAGGTTCTTGATGGACCAGTCGGATTGGAACTGGGTGGCAAGATGATCAAGTAACGCCGGGTGCGAGGGCATGGCGCCCAAGCCGCCGAAGTCGTCCGTGGTGGTGACCAGCCCGCGGCCGAAGAGATGGTGCCACACGCGATTGGCCATGACCCGCGCGGTCAGTGGATTTGACGGGTCGAGGATGGCGTCGGCCAGTTGAATTCGACCGGAGCCATCGGCGGGTGGTGAGGGCTGATCCTTCGCAATGGAATCAATGAATGAACGCGTCGCGATTTCGCCGGGTGCTCGATGTCCCCCTCGAACATAGATTGGTTGGTCGACGCCACTTCCTTCGTTGGCGGCGAGGATGCGGCGGGGATTTGGTAGGGCGTCGGCGATTTTTCGTCGTGCCTCGATGGCGTGGAGTCGTCGATCTCTCGCGGCATCAGCGGCAGCGAGGTCGGTGCCCCAAAGCCCGGCGGCAATCAGCGGTTCACGAAGCGCGACGCCATTCACCTGGCGATTGGTCTTCGCCGACGTGGCTCGTGCGAATTCAAGGGTAAATTGATCTCGGTCGCTGTCGCGGGCGGGATCGATCCACTCGGGCCGGTCGATGATCGATGGAACACGACCAGCGTGATCACTCATCCAGATCGCATCGACTTCGAGGCGGCCGGGGCCATCATCGATCAACTCCAAGTGGGCGCGGCAGCCCGGCTGTAGCCGGGTGTCCATGACCACGTGACGCCATCCGTTCTTGGTGGCGACGTCCTGTCGGAAACCGGAGAACAACAGTGCGTTGAACTCATCCATCATCATGCCTTCGACGACCAAGCGGATTCGGGCGCCTTCGCCGGTGCCGCGGACCCGCCAGTGAAGGAAACGATGGTCGAGCGTGAAGGTCTCGCTGCGCAAGGTTCCCTGGAGGCGAGGTTCGAGTGCGTCACTCGTCAGGGTGCCAAATTCGGTGGGTGATGCTGGCTCGGCGCCGTGACCATTCCACGCCCACCCCGTCGGATACCACCGCAAGTCAGGCGTTGACCGATCGAATGACTCCAGGACGGTCGCCGATTCGTCGATCTCTCGGTCGAACTTGGCCAGTAACGGTGTTCGAACGTCTTCGGATGAGATGCCCTGCTGAAAACCGAGGACGACCCAAGGATGCCACGGATGTTCGGGCGTCTGCCACGCGTCTTCCTGCAGCACGGCGATCCATCGCGCGAGGAGTTCGGGGTCAAGCCCTTGCTCGATGGCGATCGACGAAGCGGATTCAAGTTCCCGAGCATCCGCGGCGGCGTTGAGATAGGAAGCGAGTACTGCTGGTTCGACGTGGTCCGGCTCTTTTGGCTTGGATCGGTCTTCGGCCAGCCGGGCGACCGCGGCCCGGATCACCCCGCCCGGATCCTGGTACGCATACCCCTGATGCATCGACTGCACGTATCCCGAGAGCGCGTAGTAGTCGCGGGTCGAGATGGCATCGAACTTGTGATCGTGGCAACGGGCGCACGCGACGGTGAGGCCGAGGAAACCCTGCCCAAGAACTTCAAGCTGGTTCGCGATGCGGTCGGATTGATCCTGGGTGACGTCGGTGGGTGCGTGCACCGCTTGGTGGAAGTACCAGAATCCGGTGCCCACCACGCTCTCGTTGGTGTCGTCGGTTGGATTGATCCGAGGCTCGAGCAGATCACCGGCGATCTGCTCTCGAATGAAGCGGTCGTAGGGAACATCATCATTGAAGGCGCGAATCACCCAGTCGCGATATCGCCATGCTTCGCGGATGGGGTAGTCAAATTCATGGCCGCAGGTCTCGGCGTAGCGAACGAGGTCCAACCAGTGCCGCCCCCAGCGTTCGCCGAAACCGGGCGATGCGAGATACATCTCGACCAGACGTTCCCAATGCGCCTCGCTCGGATCGGCTTCGAAGGCGGCGACGATCGTCGGGTCCGGCGGCAGGCCGACCAGGTCGTAGGAAAGTCGCCTCACCTGGCGGGCGGGCGTGGCGTCGTCGGCGGGTTCGAGTCCGACACTCTCTAAGGCGCTGAGGATGAAACGATCGATGTCGGTTCGGATGAGTCTCTGGCGTTCGGGTGCGATCGAGGGCGGAGTCGGATCGCCGACGGGCTCCCAGGACCAATGGCCGGCGTACTCCGCACCGTCATCGATCCAACGACGAAGCGTCTCGATCTCCGCCGCGGTCAGTGGTTCCCCCGAAGGCGGCATCGGATCGAGGTGATCGGTGATCCGCTCGATGAGCAGGCTTCGTTCGGCATCGCCGGGAACGATCGCGGGATCACGTCCCGGCTTGGCAGGCGCGATGGCACCATCTCGGAGATCGAGCCGAAGTCCTCGCTTCCGGGTGGATTCATCGGGGCCATGACAGACGAAACATCGGGCGACCAGGATCGGTCGCACGTCGCGATTGAAGTCGACCGAATCACTCGCGGATGGAACACCGGCGTGGATGGCATCGTCTGGAACCGGCGCATCGTCGGATTGAGTGAATCCGGAAGCCCACACCGATGCGGTCCCCAGCAAGATCAGGGCAGGGGCCCATCGGCGAATCCTTCGAGGCTGAACACGACCGACTTCCATGTCATCACTGTAGTGGTAAGACGGCAGTGGGCGAAACTGAATCGGGCGGGTGGCCCACGAAAACAGCTCGCCGAATGACAAGAGGGCCGTCCAAAGTGGACGACCCTCGTGGGGATCAGCGAATATCGAATGTCTATCGTCCGGGATCTAGAGGCGGAATCAGGCCGATCGTTTCCGTGACCGTCGGACGCCGGCGGCCCCGAGGGCCAGTGCGGTCAGACCCATCGGACCGGGGACCGGTGCGTAGGACGCCGCGGTGTTCGCGGTGGTCTCGACCGCCCAGCGTTCGACCGAATAGGCGCCGTTCGCGTCGTTGGAGATCTCCACCCAGCCGTAGTGGTAGTTGCCTGCCCCGGCATCAAAGCGGATGCCGATCGCGAGCGAACCCTGAGGTGTGGCACCAAAGGTGGTCCAGGCGATGTCGTTGCTGGTGGTGTGGCTATTCGCCGCCTGGTACCAGCTGTGCACGGTGTACGAGGCCCCGAATGCCGAGGCGACGCCATTCAAGGCGTTGGCTCCGAACGTCTGAGCCCCGCGCCATTGGGCGGGGTCGTTCGCTCCAACGGAGTTCGCGGTCCCCCAGTTGATGAACGAGAGATTGTTGTTCGGCGCCCAGAGGACCTGGTTGCTGGTTTGTTGATTGGCGCCGTTGACCGTGGCGGTGTTGAAGAAGTTGACCTTGAATGCGGTGTTGAACGTCGCCGAAAGGGCGAGATCCGCGCCGTTGGTGCCAGCGGTGTTGTTGTATCCAAAGTTCTGGCCGACGGTCCAGGTCTGAAGTGCGGCGTTGGCGGCTCCCGTCACCGCGATGGCAGCGATGCCGAAGGCACTCGCGTGCGTGCTGATTCGCGCGTACGCGTCGAGTCGTGAAGACCTCCTCGATTCATGATTCTCGTGATTCATCTCATCTCTCCAGATTTTGAGGCGGTCAGGCGTCTCGCGACATCATCCACGAGTCAAAGAAAAGATCTCCGACGAACTGCTCAGGTCAGAGCGTTGTAAGTACCCATTCACAGTAAATCAAACGTTCGATTGTATGTGAACACTTAAAAGTTATCGGGATTGGCATGGAGAAGCCAGAAAAATGCGGGTCGATAAACGTAAGCCATGGCATACCAGTGGTTTGGGTCGGAATTTCTTGCTCCCGAATCGACGAGAAGGCTTCACCGCGGGGAGATTGAGGGTCCTCGGCGGACCAATCGGGGAAGCTGGCTGGCAAGAATCCCGGCCAGCATGAACCCACACCCGATCATGGTTCGCCCGTCGTAGCTCTCGCCCAGTAACCACCATCCACCAAGTGCGGCAAAGACCGCCTCAAGGCTCAGGATGATCGCGACATGCGCGGGGGGAGACTTCCGCTGGGCGACGATCTGAAGGAAGAACGCAACGCCGATCGCGAGGATTCCGGAGTACAGGATCTCCCAGGTCGCCTCGCGTAGGGCCCGGCCAATGCCGAAGGCCTGTTCTGGTCCCTCGATCAGAATGGCCGCGATGAAGGTTGTGATGGCAACGATCGAGAACTGGAGTACGGCCAGTTCGATCGGATCGGTCTTGGGCGCATATCGCCCAATGATCTGAACCTGAACGGCCCAGCCAATCGCCCCGAGCAGAACCAGCAGCGCGGGCATGTCAATCTGAAAGCCAGTATCGCCTGTCTTGACACCAAGAAACCACATTCCCACGACCGCCAAGCCGCATCCGATCCAGGTCGCAAGGCCCGTTCGCACACCGATCAATAAACCGACCAGCGGCGTGAACACCACGTAGAGGCCGGTGATGAAGCCCGCCGGGCCTGCTTCGGTACCGACAATTCCATACTGTTGGAGGGCCGACGCGAGGGCGACCACCAGTCCGATCAGGATCGATCCCTGAATGAGGATCACCCTTTGCTTCGCCCGATCTTTGGGAGAGGCAGCAGAATGGACCCGCGGAAAGAAGAGCCGGAGGGGCACGACCGCGAGTGCGCCGATCGCAAATCGGAGCGCCGTAAAGGTCAGCGGTCCCACCGTGTCCATGGCCTCTTTTTGGGCGATGAATCCAAAACCCCAGATCGCGGCCGCGAGGAGCATCAGGAGGTCTGCGGTGATAGGCGTCAGGCGCATCAGCGAACGGTAGCGTCCGCACCATTGTCTGGACGTCTCAGAGTTGATGATCGACGCCGTTTTCCTCGATTCATATCAAATAGAGGGGTTATTGAGGAATATGGAGGCCGACACCAGGCCTCGGCGGAGTGTCGCTGTCCTCAGATCCAAACCGATGAAAAATCAATGCCGACTTCTCTGCGGTCCGATTGAGTTGGGAGCGAGGTCGCTCTCTCCCCTTGAATCCAGCCATCGTTTGGTACGAATTCCGAAGACCACGTCCAGTTTCGGTACGCTTCAGGGTCTGATTCGGGCCTTTGGAAGACGCCAACCGGCTGCATCGTCGATCCGGTGGCTCGGTAAGAACACCTGAATAATAATGCTCGGCCGCCTGCCGCCATCGCGGGGCCGTCCAATCATTCTCCCACCCCACCAAGAGGTCGACCACGCCATGCTCCCCCGAACTTCGATTCATTCTCCCGCCGTCTTCCATCGTGAAGGCAAAGTCTTGTCGACCGTGATCGCCGTTGTGGCGGTGGTGGGCATCGGTACGGCAGTCACCCTCTCCATGGGCGGCGCGGAATCGACCGAATCTTCGATCGATGCATCCCAGATCCACACCGTCGCTCGTGGTGACTTCCAGATCGTCATCCCGGCCAGCGGCGAACTGACCACCGAACGCCAGGTGGAGATCAGGAATCTCCTCGAAACCCGCGCGGTGATCACCGAGATCGTCGGCGAGGGCACATTCGTTCACGAGGGCGATGTGGTTCTTCGGATCGCGGATGACGAGTTGATCAACCAGATCAAGGATGGCGAGGACAAGGTTCAGACCGCGGAGAGTTCGGTCATCGCAGCGGAACAATCGCTTGCGATCCGGAAATCGACGATGGCCAGCGATCTCGATAAGGCGGATTTGCAGATCGTGATTGCGAAACTCGCCATGAAGGCGTGGGAGGAGGGCGGCGTCGTCACCGCCCGACAGAAACTCGACCTGGAGATTCAGACCGCGACGATCAACCGAGATCGACTCGTCAAACGTGCCGAGGACGGCCGCAAACTCGTCGCGAAGGGCTTCCTCGCGTTGGATGAATACGAACGAGATCGAATCGCGATGATCGAATCAGAAGCGCGGGTGAAGGAAGCAGAACTCGCGAAGAAGGTCTACGAGGACTACACGATCAAAATGGATTCGGCCACCAACGAGTCCGCGGTCAACCAGAGCTTGGCTGAGAAAGGACGAGTTCGACAGCGACACGAGGCCGAGATCGTGAAGATCGAAGCCGACGTCGAGAGCGTCCGATTCAAGCGGGAGTCTGCTCGCGAGCGACTTCAGGATCTCAAGGACCAGCTTGTGTCCTGCAAGATCAACGCCCCGAGTGACGGACTGGTGGTCTATGCATCGAGTCTCTCCAGTGGTGAGCGACGAGGACGAGGCGATGAGCCACCGCCGCAGGTCGGAACCGAACTCCGCCAGAACGAACTGGTGATGATTCTTCCGGACACCAGTCGGATGATTGCCAGTCTCAAGGTTGGAGAGGCATTGAGTGGTCGGGTTCGTGAGGGTCAACCCGCCGTCATCTACAGCGACTCCCTTCCCGGCACGGCCATTCCGGCATCGGTGCTCGGCGTGAGCGTGCTGGCAGAGAGTGGTGGATGGCGGGATCCCAATCGCCGCGACTACACCGTCCGAGTCCTACTCGACACCGATCCTTCCATGGGGCTCAAGCCATCGATGCGGTGCCGAGGCGAGATCGTCCTCGGCAAGGTCGAGAATGCCGTCTCGGTGCCGATCCAATCGGTCTTCCGAAAGGGCCCGATCGCGTTCGTCTACGTCCCGGATGAAGGCGGCTTTGCTCAACGCCAAGTGACGATCGGCCGTTCGAGTGAGATGGAAGTCGAAGTGATCAAGGGGCTCGAACCGGGAGAAAGTGTGCTCCTGCGGCGACCGACTCCGGGCGAGATCAGTTTCGAGATTGAAATGGCGGCGACGACTCCCGGCGGTGAGAAGAAATCTTGGACGGGTGGCGGCCGTCCGGCGGGCGCTCCAAGCGGGAAACCAAGCGGGAAGCCCGCGGCAGCACCGGCGAAGCCATCCGGAAAGCCCAGTGGCCGACCTAGTTGATTCCCGGCCTGCGGCTGAGCGGGCATTCGACAAGCACGATTGACTTGACGTACGGTCTGAATCGTTCGGACCGTCGTCTGTCATTCTCATGCTGCTGATCTACACCATCGTCTTCCTTGGTTTCTTCGCCGGAGCCTTGGTCTCCCCCGTGCTGTCGCCGATGTTCCTGCATCCGACCGAGCATGGCGTGCTGCCTGATGGAACCAGTGTGGCGACCCGAGCCATGCTGCTCGGCGTTGCGATGGGGATGATGCGGTTTGGTGAATTCATCGGGTCCCCCATTCTCGGACAGCTCTCCGATCGGTTCGGACGGAGAGGAACGCTGGCGCTGGCAATCCTCGTGACGGCTGCGGGGAACCTCGCGATCGGATTGGCGATCGAGGTCGAGTTGGTCTGGATCATCATCGTCGGTCAATTCTTCATCGGTTTCGCCGGTGTGCTGCTGGTGCTGGCGATGGCGGAAGTCGCCAATCGATCCGATGGTGTGGCAAAGACCCAGCGATTCGGCTTCATCTACTTGGCGAGCAGTCTGGCATATGTCTTCGCACCAGTGATCGGGGGACACCTTGCCGACCAGAAGTACTTCAGCTGGGCCTCGTATTCACTGCCGTTCTACACCGCGGCCGGGATCTGCCTCGCGTGCGTCCTACTGATTCTGTGGCGATTCCCATCGTCGCCGGCCACGTCGTCGATCCGCGAGCCAATCAAGCTCGCGAAGGGGTTCCGGGAACTCGGTCAGGCTTTTCGAGCCGGGCCCTTCCGTTCGCTCCTGATGGTCAACTTCTTTATCTACATCGGTATCGATTTTGTGTTTCAGTTCAACCCGGTCTACTTCGTACAGAAGTGGGAATTCACGTCGTCGCAGGTGGGCTGGTTGCTCTCGTATACCAGCGCCTCAATGGTGGCGACGCAGTGGTTGTTGATCAAGCCGGTCGGAAAGCGATGGGCGCCGCGGGTGGTGACGGCGGGCGCCGCGATCACGCTCGGAGTTCTCCTCACCCTCATGATCATGCCGGATCAATGGCAGTGGCTCTGCGTGCTTCTACCCCTGGTCGGTTGTTGCATGGCGATCGCGACCACGAACATGTCGGCCTTGCTCTCTGATACGGCCGACCCCGAGGCACAAGGGAGGATGTTGGGGATCGCGCACTCCGTCCGAGTGTTTGGGTCGGCATTGCTTTGTTTCGGTGGTGGCATCCTGGCCGGACTGGCGCCGCAGTATCCGATCCTGGTCGGCGCGATGGCGTCGGCCGTGGCCGCCGGGTTACTCATCATTGGTGGCCGCCGCCGCAAGTCGGTGG
>CAJQQE010000015.1 GCA_905480395.1 uncultured Phycisphaerales bacterium | reverse complement strand
CTGGATCAACCGGGGCGTCGATGAGGCGACCCAAGAAGGCCGTGCAGCCCCCCACCGGCCCAAAGAAAACCGGCGGCCCCCGAAGTGGGGACCGCCGGCTGGTGGATTCCAATTGAGTCGGCTTCGATCAGCCGAGGAGCGAGAGCACGGCCTGCGGGCTCGAGTTGGCCAGGGCCAGCGACTGGATGGCAGCCTGCTGGAGGATCTGCCCGCGAGTGAGCGACGCGGTTTCGGCCGCGAAGTCGGTGTCACGGATCTGGCTTTCGGCCGCCGCAGTGTTCTCAAGGGCGATACCGAGTGAGCTGATGGTCGAACCAACGGTGTTCTTCTGGAATGCACCGAGTCGGCCACGGAGGCTGGAGACCTGCTTGATGGCGTCGTCGATGACCGACTGAGCCTTCGAGAGGTCACCGTTCTGAACGTTGCTGATACCACCCGACTTGAGGTCGGAGAGGAATCCGCTGTCGCCCGAACCAAGGTTGCCGGTGGTGACGGTCTCGATACCGAGCGAGACCTTACCGGCGAGATCCACGGTGGGAGCGAGGTTGAAGTTTGCACCGCCGCCGGTGATGCTGAACGACGAGTTTCCGCCGTCAGTGTTCGCGGCGTCACCGATGGTGATCGAAACGTCGAAGCCAGCGCTCGAGACGCGAGCGGTCAGGCCGTTCGTAGTGGCCTGGGTACCGTTGATGAGAACGGTCGCGTCGGAACCCCAGATCGATCCGGTGTCTTCGGTACCGGCGAAGATGCCGGGGCCGTCGATTGCTTCGCCGATGAAGCCGGCCGAAGGGTTACTGTCATCAGTCGTGCCGTCGTTGAGTTCCTTGACTCGAACGAACGACTCGGAACCGAATTCCTGAGCATCGACCCGAATGTACGCGCCACTCAGGCTCGCCGTCACGCCAAGCTGGTCGGCAAACGAGTTGACGGCCGACTCGATGTCGCTGGCAGACGTCTCATCGGCGAACGTGAACTGTTGGCTTCCCTTGGCACCGGTGATCTCGATGGTGTACGAGGCAAACTGAGTTCCAGAACCGTCACCATTTGAATCGCCGGCATTGAAGACGCCGCCCGAGGTCTCGATGGCGACCGCACCAGTGGTGGCCGCATCGACGACGGTGACGTCGACCGACATGGCGGTACCGTCATCAGCGAGCTTGGCTGCGTTGATGGTGACATCGGTCAATTCAGCGGAATTGATGCTCTCAGTCGAGTAGTCAAAGTTGCCGTTGAGCAACTTTTCGCCCTGGAACGCCGTGGCGTTGGCAATTCGGTCGATGGTCTGCAGGATCGAATCGATCTGCAGCTGGTTCGCAGACTTTTCTTCTGAGGAAACGCCGGCTTCGTTGGCGGTCGATGACACGAGCGATTGCAGTTCGATCAGAAGGTTCGAGACCTCCTGAAGGCCACCTTCGGCAACGTTGACGACCTGTTCGGCTCGTTCGGCATTATTGATGGCGGCGTTGATGGCGGCCTTCTCACTACGAAGGTTCTCGCTGGCGATCAGGCCGGCCGGATCGTCCGAACCACGATTGATCCGAAGACCGGTGGAGAGCCGCTCAAGGCTCTTATTGAGGCCCATGTTCTGCGAACCAAGGGTTCGCTGAGCGACCATGCTGGAAATGTTTTGGTTGATGCGACTCATGATGTGGTGTCCTCCGTGAACAGGCTCGAGCGATGAATTCTGGGTTGCTCGAACCACCCGCGATTTAACTGGCCGTATGGCGTCCTTGGCTGATCCAGTGACGCCCCCGCAACATGCGGGGGGACCAGTCATCGGGGCGGATCCTCCGCATCCGACTGTGTTGTGTTGCCCGGCGGCCTCCGGCCTCCGCTCCATGCCGCCTTCGTCCGCATGGAACGTGGCTGCAGGGAAATCATCGAACCGAAGCGTGTACGAATCCACAATCAGATCAGGAAGAGCGCGAAAATCGCTGGCTTTTCTTTCGTCAATACTTGGACGTGCGCAATTTTCGACCGTTTTTCGCCCGCTTACCCACGTTTGGGAATCTCTCTCCGCATTCGCGCAAGAAACGCCCCCCTCCGAGGAGGGGGGCGTGATCGTGAATCTCTGTCTAACGCGTGGCCGTCATCCTCTTTACTGGAGGAGCGCGAGCACATTCTGAGCCGAGGCATTCGCCGTCGCCAAGACCGAGGTACCGGCCTGGGTGAGAATCTGCGCCCTCGTGAGTTTGGCAGTCTCGTCCGCGAAGTCGGTATCGCGGATCTTCGATTCGGCCGCCGTGATGTTCTCCAGACCGATCTGAAGACTTCTCACATTAGTCTGGAGCGTATTCCGCTCGAACGCACCAAGACGTCCCCGAAGAACCGAGACTTCGGTGATGGCACTCTCCAGAATATCACTCGCCGCACTGAAGTTACCCGAGCCCAGCGAGTTATCCTTGCCCCCGACGATGCTGTCGAGGAAGTACCGAACACCCTCGATGGTCGAACCACCGATTCGAGTCGAGGAGATCGACTGCACCCCGACACCAATGCTCTGCGTCGCGGAGATATTGGGGCCGAGTTGGAACTGGGCGCCCCCACCGGTGATCGAGAATTGACTCTGCGTTCCAGCCACCCCGGTCGCAAATGCCTGGGTCAGGTCCATTTCCATGGTCAATGCCGGCGTGTTCAAAGAGATGCTTTGACCATCGCCGACGGCCAGCACGCCATTCACCACGGCGGTGACATCGAGACCTTCGTCTCGCGTTGAAGTCGAACCACCCGCGGCATCGAGGGTATTGAAGTCGCCACCGCCCGCACCGAGCTTGGACACGGAAACGAATTCATTCGAACCGAAATCCGTGGAATTGAACACGAGCCCGGCCGTCTGATCGAGTGGATCCACCATGGTCGCACTCACGCCAGTCGTATCCTTGAGCGTGTTGACGGCGGCGGCGATGGCGGACATCGCGGTGCCGGACACGAAGGAAATCGACTGGACACCCAGATTGCCCGCAATCTCAACCGTCACATTTTCCTGAATGGTCCCCGGATCGACGCCAGCCGCGTTTCCCGAGAGGAAGAGTGATGCGGTCTCTGCTGGATCGACGATTTCGATGCCGACATTGATGCTCTCATTGGTTCCGAACTGGGCACCATTGACCTGAACGCCGGCGATGTCCGTCGAGTCCACACCGCTGGTGGTGTAGTCCAGGTTTCCGTTGAGCAACTGAAGGCCCGCGAAGCTGGCAGTATTGGAGATTCTGGTGATCGATCCGATGGCGGAGTCGATTTCCAGCTGATTCGCCTCGATCTCCTCGTCGCTCACGCCGCCGGTATTGGCGGCCTGCACGACCAGACTCTTGATCGAGTTAAGAAGGTCCGCCACCTCGGCGAGATAGCCCTCCGTCGTCGCGATCACGGAACTTGCTCGTTCCGAATTGTCGATCGCTTGATCAATGCCCTTCATCTCGGAACGAAGTCGTTCCGAGACGATGAGCCCCGCGGGATCGTCGGCACCTCGGTTGATCCGAAGTCCCGTCGAGAGCCGCTGCAGACGAACCGAGAGATTCTCATTGGTTCGCCCGAGGTTGTTTCGAGCGATGAGAGAAGAAACGTTGGTATTGATCCGAGCCATGATGATCCTCCGTGAATTCGGCTTGAATCCTTCCGAAAACAACCCGGTGCATGTCCCTGTCCGCGGTCGATTCGGTCGTGCTTCAGGCGGTCACCCGCCGGATGTCGGTCCCTGCGACAAGTCGCGTGGCCGAAGGCGGAACGGTCCCGCCTTGATTCACTCGCGGGAACGCCCCGGAGTGAAATACCTCCAAGCCGCCGCGAATCGCGGCAGCCTGCTCATTTTCCGTACGAATCGCCTCGTAGACCTCCTTGCGGTGGACCGAGACGCTGGAGGGGGCGGAGATGCCGATGCGCACCTTGTCCCCTCGGATGTCGACGATCGTCAATTCGACGTCGTCACCGATCATGATCGTTTCATCACGCTGTCGAGAGAGCACCAGCATGTTCTGAATCCTTCCATGGATACCCGTCGTGTCCCACTCCGTGGGACCGGGTCTCGAACTCGTGGGGCCCGCTTTTGGGCCAACGCCCGGCGGCCTCACCCGTCTGTTTCACACCATCAAGCGGAGATCGCGGCCTTGGCCTCGGCGACTCGCAGCAGCTCGTACCGCGTACTCCACTTCTTGTCCGCGAGCACCAACTGCATGCCGGCGCGTCCGCTCACATTGACCACCAGCGGTCCTTGAAGGTTGGCGCTCAACACGTCTTCGCGTTTGTTGACGACCACCAGAACCTGGGCATCACCGATTTCGGTCATTCCCAGATCTTCCATCTGCTCGCGGCGGATGTTGGCCTTGTAATCGGGGATCCAAAGCGCCGGGTCCGTGACCACGAAGGCCAGGTCGGGCGTCTCGGTCGATTGCAGCCAAAAGAAGACCCCCTGCTCGTCCGGTTGCAGCAGCACGAATTTCGTGTAGCTCGAAAAACCGAGCATGCCGGATGGGAAGGTGATCACACGGTTGTCGTCGATTTCGACGTTTCCAAAACGAGTCGTCTCGAGTTGCATATCGAGGGCTCCTGAAATGCCGACCTCCAATCCTTGGTTCCCGCCGGATCCGTCCGGCGTGGACTTCCTGTCCTCGAACCCTCCCAGTCGGTGGAGGAGAGCTCGGTTTGACGCCGACTGGCGTCTCGTTCGTGTCGCTACCGGAGGAAATCCAGCAACGTAAGGCTCGTGATCTGGCCAGCGGTGGTGAGCCCGGCCTGCAACTGCTGCTGCAGTTGCGAGAATCGAATGGCGGCATCGGTGAAATCGAGATCCTGCAGGTTCGACTTCAGACTGAGGTCCTGGATCCGAAGATCCTCTTCCCGGCTAACCGCGTCTTGAACGCGTCGTGCCCTGACGCCGACCTCGGCTCTGGCCTCGATTGTTCGAGCGATGTCCGCTTCCAGTCTCTGAGTTGCAAAGGCGATGCCAGCCCCGTCATCCGCCATGAGGGCATCACGAAGTGCCTTGAGATGCCCAAAGACTCCTTCTACCGCAACCATCGCGCGATCTTCGCCTGCAAGAGTTGCGCCGTTACTCGATCCGAGGATGCCCAGGTCGCGGGCCGCGGCGCTGCCGTTCTGGGCGGTGACCTGAAGCTCGGCGGCACCGACGGTGAGATCGCGCAACTCAAAGCCATTTCCGTCCGATGCCAGTCCCGCATCGAATTCACTCGGGATCAAGATCCCGGCAGCCTCGGCCGCCGCCTTGATGGCGTTCAGAACATCCTGAACAGACTCTGCGCCGATCAAATCGACCTCGAAGGACCGTCCGTCATGCAGGCCCACCGAGAAGTCGATGTCTCCCGAGGGATCCGCGGCCCCGGTCACTGGATCGATCGAACCACTGACGATTCCGACCCCCCGCCCGTCGTTGAAGTCGTCGAGCCGAGTGCTTCCGGTGAAACTTCGGATTCCAAGTTGCGTCGCGGTGACCCCGCCCGCGACCTCGGAGATCGCAAGCGATCCGCCGGAGAGCTCGTTCTTGAAAGAGATTCGATCGCCCGACTCGCCGAGTTCGACCCGAACGCCGATGTCGAGCAGTTCAACCTGATTCCGGAGATCTGCCAGCGACGTCACGCTGGCGAGATCCAGTTCTCGAACCTGTCCCCCATTCTCGAGCCGGATGGTTCCCAGTGGAACCGTCACGCCGTCGAGGGCGCTGATGTCGGTGTTCCAAGTCAGACGCGGTTGTAGATCTTCACCGAGCGTCGGTGTTCCACCGAGAAAAATGCCCGCCAGCCCGAGGTCGGCCGCGGTTGTGCTTTCTTCGGGGTCTGCAATGCTGATCGACGTCCCCGGCGATCCGGTTACTCGGAACCGATCCCCCGAATCTGGATCCAGATCGATCGTGGCGGCGGGGTCGAGGGTCTGAATCGCCGCTTCGAGCGTACTTCGAACATCTTCAACCGTGATCGCTCCGCTCAGATCAACCTCGACCGGAACCGAATTCACCATGACGGAGATGGGCCCCGGACGAACGCCCAACCCCCGCGCCCCGTCGAGATTCGAGAGTAACGTGCTGGCGGTCGCGTCCGGGTCGAGATCCCGATCGCCTTCGATTCGAGCGCTCAACGCACCAAACACCCGGTCACCCGCCAGCGTGACCGGCGTCGAGGATCCGAGCCCCAGATCTGTGATCATCCCGTCACCAGAGCCGGTGTACTGGATTCCTCCCAAGTGTCCGCTGAAGGGCTGCGTGCCGACCGCCGAACCTGCGAAGAGGAACATCCCCCGATGCTCACGATTCCCCAACGACTGCAGGCCGTCAAGGATCGAATCGATCACCAGGGCTTGATTGCGGCGAGTTTCGGCATCGCTGCCGACGCCGACCTGCGACAAGCCGATGCCCTTGGCTTGGAGCAGTAGATCACTCATTTCGGCCATCGCAGAATCAACCGAACCGAGCAATGAAGAAGCCTCGGAGAAATTCCGAACTCGCTGATCACGACGTTCCAAAAGATCATCAAGCACGCTGATGGTGCTTGCGAAGACCGGGTTTTCACTCGGGCGGTTGATCTCTCGCCCGGAGGACAACTTGATCTGCAATTCGAGGAGTTGACTGTTGCTTCGATTGATCGAACTCAGCACCGTCTGCGAGGAAAGCAGGTTGGGCATTCGACCTAGTACGGATGAGATGCTGCTCATGGAATCATGCTCCGCGTGCTCAGGCAATACTGAGGAGGACCTGCATCGTTTCGTCGATGACCGAGATAAACCTTGCGGCGGCCTGGAACTGTCGTTGCAGCGTCATGAGGTCGATGGCTTCCTCGTCGATGCTGACTCCACTCACCGCCTGGTTCTGAGCTTCCAAACTCTCCCGGACCAGATAACTCGATTCGAGTTTGGTTCGGGCGGCGCCGGTACGAACCGCGAGGCTATTGACCGATGTCTGCCACTGTTCGCGGAGGCTTCGTCCATCAAAATCCGCGAGGCCTGAATCTTCGAGACCGACGATCTGTAAGGCGACAGCGTTCCCGCCCGATGTAAAATCGGAGGAGGTGGCCAGCAGGGATGGATCGTCGAGCAAGGCCTGATCCACCCTGATCTCCGCAGCATTGGACCCCGTAAAGAATCCATTCACCCCCAACGCGGCCAGAGCGCCCGAGGAATCATCGGAGAATGCGATTTCATGCCCGGCGTCGGCGGTGATTCGAAACTCACCGGATGGACCAATCGAAGCCGTTGCGTCGGTCACGCCGAGTTCGACGTTGATGCGATCAACGAGATCCTGCAGGCTCATGTTCTCGGGATCAACCGCGACCTGGTAGGTGTCTCGCAGTCCCGTCGAAGAATTCACCACGTGCAATTCGAAGACGCCGTTGCGAATCTCCCACGGGACGCCAGAGGCGTCGGCATTGAGTGACTCCGTGGCGTCGATGCCGGTGACGGAGCCGACCGCTTCGGTCCGATGGTGAATTCCTTGGCCTTGAGAATGGACGGCATTCACCTGAAATGCGAGTTGCGATGCAAACTCGTCGATCGTCTCCATTGCCGGCAGGATCGTTTCCTCCCGCTGCTGCTGAAGGGCTCCGATGGACCCCGAGCGGATGTCGAGGGTCGTGCCGTCCTCCCGAACTCGAATGGAAACCTCGCTGCCATTCGTTCCGTTCTGAGTCCGCATCGTGATCCCGCGGCTCTCGCCGGCAAGGACCACCGGGATCGAACCGACGAGGATGTCGATACTTCCATTTGCTTGTTCGACCGTATCGACCTCGATGTAGATCGACAATTCGCTGATCAACTGATCACGCCGATCCCGAAGACTGTTCGCGCCGCCGCTGGCGCTTCCGGCCGCACCCTCGGCCAACGAGATCTGGGTGTTGAGCGCTGCAATCTCGTTGAGCAGACCGTCCGCGCGTTCCACCGACACCGAGAGCGCCCGATCCGCTTCTTCGCGCAGCGTGCCGTATTGGTCGCGGAGAAGATTGATGTGATCGGCGAGACTGACCCCCTGCTGGACGACCACGGTTCGCACCGCGTTGTCGAGCGGGTTGTTCGCCAGTTCGCTGAACGCGTTGAAGAACGCCGAGAGCTTCGAAGAAAGATCGTTGTCGGTGAGTTCGTTCTGGATGCTCTCGATCGAAGAAAGAAACCGCTCGTCGATCATCGCCGAGTGCTGATCACTGATCGCGTCACGCAATCTGGACTGCAACGCCGAATCAATGGCGCGGTTGATCGTCGCCAATCCGACCCCGGTTCCCACGAACTGGTTGCGACCGATCGGGCTTGACCGATTTGGAGCCAGACCAGCGATCTGCCGGTGGTACCCCGGCGTCGCGGCGTTCGCCATGTTGTTGCCAGCGACGCTGATTGCTGCCTGGCTGGACAACATCGCCGATCGGCCAATTTGGAGGGCTCCATTCAGTCCCATATCGAGCTCCTCAAGTAGTCAAGTCAAGACCGCTCGCGAGGGCTGTCCCATCGCGAAGCTGTCCTTGACGCCCGTAGACTCCGGTTCCGGAAAGCGCCCCAGTGACGCTTTGCACGATGCCCGCCATATGGCGAGCGAGCGACTCGGCGGCCGAACGCACCACCGAGTTTTCCTTTTTGGTCTGATCCACCAGATCGCGAAGTTGCGCGGCCAGTACTGCCAGTTTCGTTCCGCGATCGGCACCCAAGGCCTCCACGATTCCCGAAATTGTGGATTCGGCGTCGAGCCCAAGCGTCACGGCGAGTTGACGGCCGAGTTGCGTTCGTTGCAGGTCGAGTCGATGCAGTCGATCGATGATCTTCTCTTCCACGGCGGCAATTTCCGGTACCCGAGCGAGGTCCGCTCCTCGGATCGCGTCGCGTTTGCGGGCGATCGCTGCGAGGAATCGGCGATAGCCTTCGACCTGCGTCGAGAGCGTCTCTTCGAGCTGGCGAAGAAGCACCGGGGACGTGTCGATGGCCAGAATGCCGTCTTCGCCCGAAGGTTGATCCACTGAGGAGAATCGCGATTGGTTCATGCGGTGAGCCCCGGTTCGAGTCGCGTGATTGGCGGCGCCGGCGTTTCGCCGGTCACCCGTTGAAGCAAGCTGCGCTCGACGGCCTCGACCACGTCGAAGCGATGAGCATCGACCACCCGGTCGGCCATGGCTCGATCCACGAGGTGGCCGAATCGTTTCTCTCCCGCCCCAGGGGCGAACATCCCGCCGGGCTGAGAGGATTCCCGTGCCTCTCGGAGCAGTGGCTCGACGAATGCATCCGAGACCAACCTTCGGGCTGCGACCGCGACCAATCCCTTGTGGGTTCCGGCATCGGGGGCATCCGCGTCTCCGCCGAGACGGCGAACCATCGCCCGAAGGAATGAAGCCTGGTCGTCACCTTTCGGCGCCACCTCGGGCGTTCGTTCGGCACTCATCGACGAACTCGCGATTGGTCCCGTCCACTGCTGGCCGAGCCCCTTTGGAAGGTTGGTCGAGATGGCTTCGAAGGCGCTCATCCGTTGAGATCCTCGTCAACGAAGCGGCCATTGATACGACCCATCACGCACATCTGCTGAAGCACCGCGGCTTGATCCACGGTCGGCATCATCAAGCGATCGAGTTGCTGCTTGAATGCCAGTAACGATCGCCGAGGCGTTTCGGTCCCGCTGATGGCGATGAATCGCTCGGTCATGATCCGCGGGTTCTGGATGGTCGCTTCAGCTTCGGGCAAGACCGTCTGGATCGTCAATCCATTCACGGTGATCGCGGTATCCAGCAACTCCGTGTTGGCGGAAATTGTGAGCGTGCCACGACTCCGAGACCAGCGAATCTCCGCCGGTGTCTCAATCTGGCCGAAGTCCATATGGAAGGCGAGGACCTCGGCGGCGAGGGTGAGTGGCCCGTAATCGGAGTCGTTGGGAATGTTGATCAAGATCATTCCGTCGCCCTGCATCGAAGCGACTTCGGCATACCCGCGTCCGGAGAGGAATCCCTGCTCCGACATTTTGTCGTTGATGAGGTCGACGAGTTGCTTGGTGACCACCACCGTTCGGAATGCTGGCTTGGTGATCTGCAGATTGAAACTAGTTCGATCGGTGTAGACCTCCCGAAGCCCCGTTGGCATGCTCAGGCTGCGGGCACCTTCGCGAATCCTGCCGTCGAGCGGTCGGTTCTCCGCATCGGGCACTTCAATCCAACCACCAGCGAAAGCCACCACCGGGAACGGCAGGGCGTTTCCTTCTCGATCCCGATACACGTCCGACTCCGAACGCTTCAGTGGTGTCGTCCAGAGTCGGCCGCCGTCGAGCGAGGTCGCACCCCCACCACCACCGACGACCTGACAGTCAAAGCTCATCCCATCACTCCACATGTTCGGGAGTTTGGCGGTCACCATCACGAGCGCCACACCTTCGCCGCGATTGATCGCCTCGATGGGTTCATTCCCAAGCCCGGCAGCAGAGAGCCGCTGGGCGTAAAGGATGGCGGCCGCATAGTTACCCTTGGAATCGCCGGTCCCAGAGAGGCCGGTGACCAGTCCGACACCAGAGATGTCTTGGGTTTGTGCAAAATCGGCGGTGAGCAGCGTTTGAAGCTGGCTCTGTGCCGACGCCGGTTGAACCAACTGAACCCCGGCCAGCGCAGACAACGCGCCGAGGAAGAGTGGAATAAGACTCGAAATGCGCAGATAGTGCGTCTTCATGCGGATCCTCCGTAATAGACGCCATGCAGAGGCACACGGCGTGCCAATTCATGGCAATCGCGAGGTCGGAGGCGGTTGAGAATCGACGACGGCATCCCCATCCCCTACGCTTCGCCAGTGCCGAATCTGCCGTCGAAACCTGTCAATCCGGTCCAAGACGCCCGATCCGTCCCGATGATCTGGCTGTTCGTGCCCTTGATCGCCGCAACCATGCTGATCCTTGGCGCCCGCTCCGACGATGCTGCCACGGGCTTGATCGCCATCGGAATCGTGGCCGAGGGGATCTGGGCGCCAGCCCTTTGGCTCCTCGCCGCGGCCGGCGTTGGCGCTGGACTCACCCGGGTGCTGCAGCGTGGTTCAGGGGCCAGCACACCGGCACTCAGTCTTCTCCAGACGTGGTCGCTGGGAATCGCTGGCTTACTCGCGATCGATCTCACCCTCGGTCTCAGTGGCGGTCTCGCCAATGCATTCGCGGTTCGAGTCCTGACCGGCGTGCTCGCGGTGGTCGGACTCTGGTCGTTCCGAGGGGTCCGGCCCACCACGATCGGCATCGGACTGGCGGCCGCCATCTCGCTCGGCACGCTCTTCCTTGCCGCGACCAGTACGCCGGGATGGCTCTGGGGCACCGAATTCGGCGGCTACGACGCCCTGTCGTATCACCTGCAACTTCCCCGAGAGTGGTGGATCGCCGGAGCGATCATCGAGACGCCACATAATGCCTATGGCTACCTGCCCAATGGCGTTGAAGCCGCTTTTCTTCATGTGATGGCGATGATTGGCGACCCCGCGGCGGCCGCGGTGCCGTGTCAGTTGTTGGTGGCGTGCCTGGCCGTCCTTGCCGCCGGGGTCACCGGCGAATTCGCGATGGCCATGCTCGGGCGTGATGGGGATGCGAAGCAACGAAGTCTCGCCGGACAACTTGGCTTTGTCGCCTTGCTCGCGACCCCGTGGGTGATCGTGGTCGGTTCATTAGCCTACGACGAGACCGTCGTACTTCTGCTTGCCACCACCGCGTTCACCGTCATTCTTGAGACGGGTCGTGGCGGGGCTCGAAGTTCCATGACCACCTCCACGGCATCGAATCTCCGAGTCGGCGCGTGGCTCGGCATTCTGCTCGGTGGCGCGGTTCTAGCGAAGGCATCATCTGGCCTGCTGGTGGTGGTTCCGGCGGCGATCGCCGCGGCCATGTTGATTCCACGCCGGGGGTGGGTCCCAATCGTCTTTGCCACCATGATCGCAGGCCTGGTGATCGGCAGCCCTTGGCTGTTGCGGAATCTCGTTTGGATCAGCAATCCGATTTTTCCGTTTGGAAGTTCGATCTTCGGCGCCGGAGACTGGACCGCCGGACAGATGGAACGATTCGCGGCCGGTCACCGCGGAAGCGGAGTGATCGCCGGTCTGCACGCGATTGGAACGGAGTTTCTGTTCGAGGATTGGACATCACCATCCGGGGGTGATCCCCAGCGGCCGCAATGGGCTTGGCTGCCGCTCACCGGACTGGTCGCACTGGGGTTTCTGGCGACTCGAAGAAAAGGACGTGGCACCGCGTTGGCAATCCTCTGCTCAGTGATCGCGATGATTGTGATGTGGGCGTTGTTTTCGCATGCCAAGGCTCGCTTCCTGCTTCCTGCCGCACCACTGTTGGCGGCTTCGGTCGCGATTGTCGCCGCCCGATTGCTCACCGATGCCCGCGCGGCGATCCGCGGCTTCACGGTGGCGGCGGTGTGGTTGGCCGCGGGGTCACCGGCGCTCGTCTACGCGTTTGAACGAAATGGTTTTCCTGCCGTCGGCGTGGATCAGAGGGCCCTCTTTGATGGAAGCTTGGAAGCAGATGCCTTCGAACTGGCGGGAATCGCTGGCCAAGTAGAGCGATTGGAAAATGCCAGCCCAGCATTTATCCTGAACCACCGGCTGCCGGAGAAGGCGAGGGTGCTCCTTCTGGGTCGGAGCGATCCATTCCACTTCGACTTCACCAACGGCCTCGAGGGCCTTCCTCGCATCAGCTATCAAACGGTCTGGACCCGCGGACCCTTCGAGGACGCGATCGCCGCAGGTGATACCCAGGCATCGCCAGAGCGTCAGGTTGCCGTGGCGATCGAGCGCCTCAAGACGGCGGGGTTCACCCACCTCTACATTCAGATGTCGATGCTCGACCGATGGCTGAAGGCGGGATGGCTCGCTCCAGAACTTCACCCTCGCTTCATCGATGCGATCATCCGTCAACAGCCGACCGCTCGCCGTTTCGGCGAACAGGCATGGCTCATCGAACTTTGAGGAACACCGCGCCGAAGTCAGTCATCTTCAAGGCCGTCGGGGTCCCAGGGCAACGGACGAATGTCGGGAAGACCCAGGTGATTCCGGTCTAACCACGCCCCGAATCGAACGTTGCAATTCGGGCAACTGGTGAGATGCGGGGTAATCTTGGTGTGGCACGCGTGGCAATCTCCCAGATGATGCGCCACACACGGAACTCGTTTCGCCACTGTCCAGAGCTGCCCGGTCGTTGGCCCTCGGAGGATGGTGTATCGAGTCACCCGATCGGCATCGATCATTGCCAGAAGCCGCTCGTAGGCGATGCCCGGTCGAAACGGCTGATTCTCGTCCCGAATGAACCAAGGGCCCATTTCATTCTGGGTTGCCTGACGGCTCAGCGGCGAAAATTCTCCCGCGCAGGTGGCACATGCCGCCGCCGCAACCTGTGCTTTCCCGCAATACGGGCAGATCACCACCTTGGCTTTTCCCGATCGACTGTTTTCAACGGACTCGCTCATCGCCAGAGCCTACGCGCAAAGACGTCGCTTGACGAATGTCCCTCCATCATGGGACGCTCAGAGACATGATCGCTTCCCTCACCAGCCCCAGCTCTGCTTTCCCGCGTGCACACCACCGCCGTTCCCGACTGAGAATCTTGATCGTCGGTTCCCTCCCAGTGTTCCTGCTTGGATGTCAATCCCCGGTCCCCGTCCGGGTGCCTTCCGAGTCTGCGATGGCACCGCCGCCTTCAAGACCGATTGCCATGGTCGAGCGGGAGCGGATCACCATCGCGGAGATCGAACCAAAGCTGCTGGAGGCGGTTGGCGGTCGCATTGTGAAGGAATACGTTCTCGATGTGACACTGGCCCGCACCGCGGCCCGGGCAAACATCGTCATCAATGCCGCCGATCTTGAACGAGAACGTGCGATGCTGGTGACCAACCTGGCCAACGATCCAGATCGAGGTGAACGGCTGCTCGAAGAACTTCGGAGACGTCAGGGACTCGGCCCAATCCGTTTCGAGGCGCTCTTGAGACGAACCGCGCTGCTGCGACGACTGGTGGCCGAAGACGTCGTGATCTCGGATGCCGCACGCCAGGGCGCTCATGATCTCCGACACGGCCCTAAAAGAACCACTCGAATCATCGCCGTCGAAGATCTTCGAACCGCGGCGGATGCACAGGCTCGCCTGGATGCCGGCTCGCCATTCGCAACCGTCGCGATCGAATCCAGCCTTGATGCCAGTGCCGCTCGAGGCGGGTTGTTGGCGCCGATCAGCCGCTTAGATCCTTCGTGGCCGGCCGCCTTTCGCAGAACCGTCTTCGAGATGGAAGTCGGCGGCCGCTCGGATCCCATTCAAGTGGATGGACGAATCCTCCTGGTGCGGGTTGAATCCGAAACCCCGGCCACGGGCGTGACCTTCGAGGCCGGAAAGACGGTTGCTGAAGCCGATGCCAGGCTCGCCGTCGAACGCCTGCTGATGGATCGGCTGGCTCGCCGGTTGACGCCGGAGGATCAAATCGACGCGTTGGATCCCTCACTCCGCTGGAGTCTTTCCCCGAGTAAGTGACCGCCGGTGGGCGGATCTTCAAGATTTGAGGTAAGCCAGACGGCCGAACGCGATCGGAAGCAAGATGACCACCGGGAGAAACGCGCCCACGCCGGGTGGAATTCCGGTGAGCGAGATGGAGGTGGCCGCGAGTGTTCCGATGAGCACCGGGAGGGTCAGCGACGACGCCTTGACGCACTGCAGAAGCATGTTCGCTGATGCCGTTCGGATCAGGAAGAACGGCGTCACGATGGCCATCACCAGTAGATTGACCATCGCCCCACTGAATCGCCCAAAGATCACCCGGTCGAGGCCGCCATCGTTGGAAGCTCCTTCATCTCGCATCGCTCGAAGTTGGGAGATCGAAAGCATCTGAGCAAAGCCTGCACTGCGACGAGCCAAGAGTTTCTTTGGCGAGAGATCCGTCTCCCAACGATCGATCGTCTCCCGAACCGCCACTCGACCTTCGTTGGCGGTTGAGGTTCCAAGGATCTGAGCATTCTCGAGTTCCCATGCTTCGAGATCCGGATTCCAGACCGCTGACGATGCGGTGATCCGCTCTTCCGCCACCCCCGTCTCCCCTCTTCGCAACACCAGAATCGTGGTCGCCACGCCATTGTTTGCATCGACTGACTTGGCGTACATGAGGTCACCGCCAGCATCCCGAGCCAACGACACTTCGAAGGTTTCGACGCCCGGCTGGAGAATCCGATCGTGAAATCGCGCCAAACGGGTCGCCAGCCGAGGAAGGATCACTTCCTGATCGGCGAGCTGGAGAAGAACCAGAAACACCTGTCCGGCCATGATGACTGCGACGACGCGATGTAACGGAATGCCCGCGGCCATCATCGCGACCAGTTCGCGGTTTCGGTGCATCTGCACGATCGTGAAACCGGCAGCCGCGACGCCGACCAATCCGACCATGAACGCATAGAACTGAAAAATCCGCGGGCCATGAAATTCGAGCACACCCTCGATGAAGACGACGAGAGACCACCGGCCATCTCGCTCCGCCACCATTTCCGCTGCTTCTATGAACTCGTCGAACTGCACCACCACATCGATGGAAATCGCAAAGATGAACAACAGCCCGAAAAGGAGTACGAAGTTTCCGAAGAAGCGGGCCATGATGTGTCGGTCAAGGAGGATCATATTCTTCGTCTCAGTTTCTTCGCAATCGCCACCAGGCCGCGATACAGGCACCACCCAAGAGCAAATTTCCTGACCAGATCAGTAGATATCCACCCGGCGTCGGGCCTTTGCGCAATGACTGCTCGCCACCGGAGATCAGAACGATGTCAAGAATGGCTGGCAAGAACGCAATGGCATACACCGTCAGGGGAGGCGATCCTCGGAGTCGGATTGCGAGAATGGCACCCAAGATAAGCAGAAGTGGTCCCGTACAAGCTTGGGCCATTCGTTGCTGCATCCGCCCTTCAATATCCCAAAGCAATCGTTGCGCGGCGTTGTCGAACGTTTTGATGGCGCCGCCAAGTTGCTTTCCGAGGCTCACAAACTCGATCTCCTTCGACTCGAATGCTCGGGCCATCGACACCACCTCGGTCGGAGTCTCCTCCTGCGCACCGAATTCGGCCGACGGCGGAAGGTTCAGGCTGCGAATCTCCGTTGGCCAGCGGACTTCAGATCCCGACCGGTCATCGATCGGCTGCGGTTCGGTCAACACAACATCAAGGACCATCCGGCCGTCTCGCCAATCTTCGGTCAGTACCAGTGACGACGCTCGTGCCCGGCGTCGGGACGACCCGTCGCCACCGCGTTCGATCACCGGCGCTTGAAGTACGAACTTTCCATTTTCTTGCGTCACACTTTCTGCCGAGATGATGCGCCACGAGGTGTCTCGTCCCCGATCTTCGAATTCAACCTGCCGGCCCGCAGTGAGTTCGTCCTTCAAGAACCGCAAGGTTGCTTCCCTCACAAGTAATCGACGAATCCTGTCGACTTGAGGCTGGAGGCTTGGATACTCCGCCGGTGCTGCCTGGACGGCAAACATCTCTGGAAGCGTGAGCATCTTCACGCCCAACCTGAAACCCCGGCCAAGATCGATCGCTCGCGGCTCGGCGGTCGGCACCCGCACCAGCGAACCATCGCCGGATCGAAACACGGTGGCATCGCCGAGTACCAGCTTCAGAATCGACCGTCCCTCCATTCGGTAGAGGTCCATGGTGGCATACTCCGCCGTGAACTCCGTCTCCGGTTCACCTCGCTCGTCCACCTGCAATGCCGCGACCCCGACCAGCACCATCCTAGTTTCAGCTTGCGATCCTTCAGGCATTTCGGTCACTAAGACTTCGTCGGCGTAAATTCTGGTGTCGCCAAGCGTGAAGGCCTCGCCACGCTCGACCGACGAAGCGAGCAGTCGCGTCACGTCATGCGCCAGTAACGACTCCATCCGAGTCCAGAAAACGGGCACCAGAAACTCGACCAGTGCGAGCATGACGAGTAGGAGCACCGCCGCCAGCAGGAAGATCGGCCGGAAGATCCGACGCGGCGAGAGACCACACGAGCTCATGGCGAGGACCTCATTGTCCCCCGCAAGCCGGTGCATGACCAGGGTGGCTCCGAAGCCCGCGGCAAAAGGCAACGCGTACTCCATCATCGGAATCATGGCGAACATCACGTACTTGAGGATGTCCGCACCGCCGAGCAGATTTCGTGAGAGCGGTTTGATGGCCGTGCCGAACGCAATCACCGCCACGAGAACCGTCGCGGTGAGCAGGATCGTCTTGAGGAGTTCTCCCGCCATATAGCGGGTGAGCAATCCGGGCATCCGCCTATGGTCGCCAACCAAGGGGCAACTCGCAAGCCATCTCCAAGCGAGGGCCCCTGCTTTCGGACCTCGGATGATCCGATTTGTGTCGAATGCGCGTGTGGCGGAGTACCGAGAACACGATCAACCACCCCGATCGGCCGCTGAATACCGGGGGCCGAGGACATCGATCCGATACTAAGAATGGCTGGAATCATCCTTCGGAGTACCAGACCAAGGAGGAGAAAATGAGCGGACCTCGTCCTCGGGTTGCCCGGCGCGGCCTGACCCTCGTTGAATCGATCATCGCTTCCGCGATCCTCGCGGTGGCGATCACCGCGGTGTTCTCCGCGGTGGCCTCCGGCCGGGCTCATGCCGACTTGGCCGCCGAGGATCTGGCATCGACCGTGGCCGCGGAAGATCTTCTTGCCCGGGTTCTCCAAGATGACCCGGAGACCTTGATGGACTGGAATGGACACGTCGAAGCACCGTCGGAGCTGGTCGACGGCGATGGGACCCTGCTGGGCTCGGCGGTACAGCGGGTCGGTCGACGGGTCCACGTGGAAGCCACTTCTCAATCCCTCCTCGGCGGCGAGCCGGTTCCCGGCTGGCTGGTCACCATCGAGATGATGAATGCCGATGGACGAATCCGACACGCCATCTCCCGGTGGATCCCAACCCAGGAGAACGATGAATGAGCCCACGCGGCTTCACCATGATCGAATTGCTCCTCTCGCTGGCGATCACCGCCGTGGTGGCCGCGGGCGTGGCCGCCATGCTGGGTGGTCTCGCGACCGGAATCGCGCTGGGCAGTGACGCCCGAACCGGCCTCTTGGCAACCGCCGCCACCCACGGACGTTTGGTCGAAGAGCTCGCGGGCGCCGGGCGCGTCCTCGCCGTCACCGACGAAGACGCCATTCTGTGGAGAGGCGACCTGACCCCCAGCAGTTTGGTCGAACCGAGTGAACTCCAGTGGATCACCTTTGACCCGGAACACGGAGAACTCCGCCGATCATCGATTCGGTTTCCCGAAGATTGGTCGACGATCGAGCGACTGGTCTTCGATCGGCCCATCACCCAAGCCAGCCAGTTGTCCAAGGAGTGGAACCGAGCGGAATCAAGAGGCCTCCTGGAACACGAAACCCTCGCAGACGGTCTGCTTCGAGCTCGTTTGAGCGCGACCCTGCCGCTCATCGACGCTTCAGAATTCCGGATCGACCTCACTTTCGATCTCGCGACCGGCCCGGTCGAGGCGACCACGATGGTCGTGTGTCACGGCGACCAACTCTCGGAGTGGAATCCATGAAGAAGCAATTTCCAAAGCAAGGCCCGCGCGGTGCGGCCCTAATTCTGGTGCTCATTGCGGTCGCCATCGGCCTGATGATGGTCGCCACCTTCCTCGATGGACGACAGGAATCCGTTCCGGTCGCCGATCGCATCTCTGCGGCCTCCATAGCGCGGCGTACGGCGGAGAGTGGGCTCGATCTCACGGTGGCATCTCTGGTCCGATCGGACGACTGGCGAGCTGCCCTCGCGGACGGCGTCTTTGACGGGTCATTTAAAATCGCCGACGGAACCTGCGAGGTCCGGATCACGGACGCCGATACGGATCGGGCGCCGAACGATTCAACCCTTCGCCTCCTGGTCGCCTGCACGGCGGAGATCGATGGCCTCGCCATGATCGCCGAGCAGGCCATTGAAGTCTCGCCGGCGGAACAACCTTTGGATGTGGCCTTCGGTGAGACCGCCTTGATCGCCACCCACCAGATTCAGATTCAGAATGACGCGGCACTGCTCTCCTGGGTTCCTCGGTCGCTGGATACCGATTTCACAGCACCACTCGTCGTGGGCACCTTCGACGGTGACGCGAACGGATTTGAACTGGGCGACGCTGCGGTCGCGGCCAGCTACGAGATCTTGGTGGCGGATTCACGTCAGTTCAATGCCGGACTCAACCTCCCCGGTGCGAGGTTTCTCCCTGGGCCGCTCCCTGGCCTGGCATCCCCGCACATTCCGTCGGTCAACGAACGACGGATCGAAGTCGAACTGGAGCTCAACACAGCACCGCGCCGAGACGTCAACGCCCCGTCGATCCGAATCGATACCAATGCCCAACTCTCCATCGACGGTGATCGAATCCTGCACAGCCGAGGCGACTTCCGGATCGAGCCTGGTGCCAAGATCGACGTCACCCGTGGCACGCTGGTCATCGACGGCGATGGGCACGTGACGATCCACCGTGCCTCGATCACCGCGGCGGCGGGCGCTCGCGTACTTATCCGCGGTGGAAAAAGCATTCGTATCACCGACTCGACGATCGGCCCCGAAGGCGCCACCGCCGACTCGCTTTCCGCCGAGGGGATGCTTCCGACCGAGACCGACGTGACCAGAATCCTGATGACCGGTGATCTTCACTCGACGATCATGATCGATGGTGACTCGATGGTCACCGGCGTGGTCATCGCCCCCGACACCGAAGTCCGAGTGATGGACGACGCATTGGTCCATGGGCGAATCGTCGCGGAGCGGATTGACCTGAGGGATCGGTGCATCGTCTTCGCCATGCCTGACGACGGCAGCGTGGTTGGCCTGACCTCCCGGCTCGGGCCACACCGATCCGAGGATGGCGGACTCGTCGCCGTGGTCTGTCAGCCCAATCGGCTCACGCCCGGCACCGTCCTGCAGATCGCCACCGAACTGGGTGTTTCCACCATCGCGCTGGAACAAGAAGCCGAAGTCTCCTCGGACGCCAGCGACGGTCGGCGAAGAGGATGGAAACGACAGCACCCGTGGCGGACGAGATCCCATCGACGATGGCGAATGGCCCGAGGAGATGACTGATGCATCGACGCGGCGTAACGCTGATTGAGATGGTCGCGGTAGTTGCCGTGCTTCTGGGCATTACTGGCATCGCCATTCCGATGCTGGGCAACGATGCCGGATCGAGGCTTGGCGCCGCCGCCATGATGCTTCGGGACGATCTCGAACAGGTGCGGCATCGAACGATTGCCGATCCTTCGAATCCGCTGGCATTGATTGTTGGCACGAACGGTCAAGGATGGCGGATTACGCCGCTGAAGGAGACGGCGCAACCGATTGAGCGTCATGACGGGGAAGCGTGGGAGATCGCCTTCGGTGAAGGCCGAGCGACTGGATTTGAGGACGTTCGCATCCAATCTGACGCCGACATCATCTGGTTCGATGCCCGCGGCGTCCTCGGGATGAACCAAAAACCAAAGGTACAACTTTCCCTCGATGGACGAAAGAGATCACTTGACATCGGATTAGTCACCGGGTTGGTCAAGATTCGTTCCCCGTGAGGGAACATGCCGTGGCGTTCGTAACTTCCCACCCACCCCGATCAACGACGTCGGGATCGACCCGCGCCGCGCTCCTCCGAACCGAGGAGCAGTTGACGCAGATCAAGAAACGTGATCATGCCGTCGCCGTCCGCATCATGCGGATCAAAGCGATGTCGAGCGGATTCGCCGAGACGAACCAAGATATCGAACACCAGACTCTGAGCCGCTCGATCGGTTGTGGCCTCCGTCCCCGCAGGTTCTCCTCGATCTCGTCGTCCACCACCCGTCGATCCCGCTTGATTCGGGGCGCCAGCCAGTTCTCCCATCGGTCGAACGAGCGTCAGCCCTGGTCTCGCAACGGTCTCGACTGAGATCCTTCGCAGCACGAGGGCCGAGATGAGTTCATGGTGTTCGTCACCGAGCTGAAAACGGGTCGGCGGGACCGCATGCGTGACGGGCAGCGAGATCTCAGCCGGCGCGGATCCGAGGCTTCCCGCCGCCACCACCGTGAACGTCATCAAACCTTCACGCCGTCTCAGTTGAAGGTCGATGGTGTCTCCTCGATTCAAACGCAGTCCGTAAATCTCACCGAGATCCCATTGCTCATCCCCCACCAGCGAGTCGATGAAAATGGTACCGCTGCCCACTTTCCATCGAACCCGGATGAATCGGCCAGGGCCAAACTCGAAGGCACACAGCGGCAAAAACTGAATTTGGCCTCCCAGGGAGTAGTCGATTCCTTCGGGTGGAATCTGCAGCTGGGCCTTGACCGCCCAAGTATCTCCTCGGATCGCCAGCGGCTGAGAAATCCGACTTGGCGGAACGAGGCCCCCCGGCGTCTCGCCACGCGGCCAACCAGGCATCCCGCCACCCTCGGTCAGACTTCGAAACATCAGAAGAAAATCGACGGATGGCTGAGCATCACCATTGGCCGGACTTGAAATCTTCACGCTGCAAGTGACGGGCGCGTCTTGGGTCGCGGTCCACACGTCGCAGTAACTCCATTCCCGGGTGGCAACCACGGAATGAGTCCGATCACTCAAGATCCCGGATCGATCGACTCGATTCAGAAGACGTAACTTGGAACTCAGCAAATTGCAGATCTTCAGATGGAGCGTGGCCGAGAAGGCCCCCGCCCCTGGTTCGTATTCACGCGGATCCTGAAAGAGTGCCGTCAACAACTGATTCGAAACCGCGCTGGTCGGACGACCACTCACCCGATAGATGACCGCATCTGGAGCGAGATCCTCGCCAAGACCAAATGGCACGTCCTCCCTCGCGAGGCGGGTCACGGTCATTCCCGCGGTGGGAACCACAATGGCCGGTGCTTGATGCACTCCGAGATCATCACGAAGCAGATCGACGGCGCCAGGACGGACGAGCAGTCCCGCCTGAACCCGATCCTCCGAAGGGATGGTCGCCGCGAAGATCCCACGAACCCCCAGATTCTTGAAACGATGCACCCGGAGCCCACCATCAACCAGAAACGGGACGCCTGATTTTTCCATGCCACCTGGAAGCCTCGCCACCGTCGCAAAATGATCTCCGTCATGACTGAGAAGTACCCGGGTGTACTCGCTGTGGCCCGAAGGGTCGAAAACCTGCCGCGCCACGATCGGACCTTCGGTTTCTGGGGCCGTTCGATGAAGCCAGGAAACGGTATTGCCTGAAAGGCCTCTGGTTAACGCACCGGGTTGAACGCCAATCAGCCCTTCAAAGATGGGCGAGGCGCTTGAATCAGCGGGCACATTCAATCCGAGAATCCCGCCCGCCACATTGTCGGCACCGCACAGGAGTCGATTTGGTTGATTCGACGGGCAGCAACTCCAGAATTGATTGCAAACCGCCTGGCTGACCCCATCTTCGAGTACCCCCTGCCATCGCGGGATGACCGTCCAGTTCGAGAGATCCGTGTAGTTCGACCAATCGTCGCACTGCAGAAGCGCCACGCGGCTCTGGATACCGTCTCCGATCGCGACCACGACGCCATTGGGCGTCCAGCCCGCGACATGAAAGTGCTCCCCCTCATTCTGCCAACTGGAGTGGATCTCGATCAGGGGATCGATGGACCATGCGGCGCCCGTATGACGTCGTCGAACCTTGAAGATCCCACATTGACCACCCGTGGCTTTTTGAGTGCCGAGATGCCCCATGTAGTCAACCAGAGGAACGAATGCTTCCTTGAAATCCGCGATCCGTTCGCGCGGATAGTAGGAAGACATACTGCTGATGTACCCGCGCTGAAAGAGGTGGGCTTCAGGATCGACTGGATCCGGCATGTCCTGCCGATCGGACCAGATCCATTCACCATCGATATCTTCCTGTAGCGCCGCAATCGAGACCCCTCGGATGACCCACGCCGCTTCCCCGCTACCGTCATCAAGATCTTCCAAAACACTGCGTTGGAGTAAGAACAACATGCAACCTGGGAGCATCGTCCCACTCACGATCCGATAGGCATGGTCCGCCTGCTCGAATTCAGTCCCGACGAACGTGTCGTTGATGAACTCACCGTTCCATGCTCGTTGCATCGAGACCCGACGATCTGAAGGCCGGTTGGTGTCCGCGGAATTCCAGATGGAAAGTTCGAGCCGGGCTCGATCAAAGATGGCGACTCGAGACTTCGTTCCGTCTCGAGACTTTCCGCTCAGCACCACCGAAGCGGTCACTGGGAAGTCATCGTGGGGTCGCCACGGTCCGGCATTCAACCCATTCCGCGCCCGATCGAAAACCCCCTCGTCCACCGCGACCTCGACCCCTCGCCGTGAATCCCACACGGGGACGCCATGGTCAATCGAGGGTGCTGGCAACGTGGACTGAATCTCGCCGTCGAATACGACCTCGCGGCGCACCACATCATCTCCCGCGACCGCGACGGTGGAGAGTAGTGCCACGGAGGAGATGTAAGCCAAGACCCAGATCGGATCGAGAAGACGATCGAACATGCGAAACTCCCTTTCCTCTCGTTGATCATGTACCCGTTCAGCGGCTCGGGCAACAAAACCGGTCGAAAGAGCACGAGGAAACTCGAATCGCGCGACAAGGTCCGAGAACCTTGCCTTGATTCCGCCGTGCCAGGGATGGATGCGGGAACCACCGAATTCAACTGGTGGTTCCCCTGATCCGTCGAGAGACCAACGCCGCCGATCAGCGGAGTCCGTACTCCTTGAGTTTCCGGTAGAGCGTGCGTTCTCCGATTCCCAGGAGGTTCGCCGTCTGCTCGCGATTTCCCGCGGTGAGCGCGAGTGTTTGTCGAATCGCCTCCTTCTCAAGTCGATCCAACCCGACGCCCGCGAGCGAACCGATGCTGGTGGCATCCTCATCGCCATCCTTGGTCCGAATCTCCTCGGGGACATCCCGAACCTCGATCCGGTTCTCGTCGCAGGCGATGACCATCCGGTGGACGGCGTTGAAAAGTTCGCGAACGTTTCCAGGCCAGCCGTAACTCACCATCCGCAGCATCGCCGGCTCGCTCACCACCGGAATCGACCGTTCCATTTCGGCGGCGAACCGGCCCGCCGCATGATTGACCAGCAGCGGGATATCGTCACGCCGAGCACGGAGCGGCGGAATATTGATCTCGACGCCTCGAATTCGGAAGTAGAGATCCTCGCGGAAGTTCCCATCTGTGGACATCGATTTGAGATCACGATTCGTGGCACTCACAAAGCGAACGTCCGCCTTTCGAGCGTCGTTGGACCCCAGCCTGATCACCTCCCCGCTCTCCAAGACACGGAGAAGCTTCGGCTGCATCGGGAGCGGCATATCTCCGATTTCATCGAGGAAGAGCGTTCCACCGTCGGCGTATTCGAACACGCCTTCCCGATCCCGGTCGGCACCGGTGTAGGCACCACGGACGTGGCCAAAGAGCTGGTCTTCGAGCAAACTCTCACTCTGACCTGCGGTATTGAACGTCGCGTACCGCTTCTTGGCCCGCTTGCTCAATTTGTGGAGCGCCGCGGCGACCAGTTCCTTGCCCGTCCCACTCTCCCCGGTGACCAGGACGGGAATTGTGCTCGGTGCCACTTTGCGGATCGATTGGACGACCTGCCGGATGGCGGCCGAATCGCCGATGATCCCCTCAAATCCATAGGCCGCGTCCAATTGGCCCTCGAGTCGGGTGGTCCGGTGCCGAAGTAGCACCGTTTCGGCCGCCCGATCGACCAGATTGCGAAAGACCACGAGATCCAATGGCTTCTCGATGAAGTCGTAGGCGCCGCCTTTGAGCGCTGCCTTCGCGGTCGGCACGTCCCCATGGGCGGTGACCAGGATGGTCTCGGCATCTGGCTGATGTTCTTGAACAAGTGCCAAGACTTCTAAGCCGGCGGTCTCGTGTTCCATGACGAGGTCCGTCACCACCACGTCGAAAGCTCCATGAAGAAGCTCGTCCCGAGCCGATTCGAGGCCATTGACGATGGTGCACACGTGACCGGGTCGACGAAGCGACTCGGCCATGACTTCAGCATGTTCGATCTCGTCATCGACGAGGAGGACCTGGGCTCGGAGCCCACCGTGAGATTCTGATTCGCTCGTCCGCATGCCGAGGATTGTAGAACGAGTCGAGCCCGGACTGGGGCACAATGCTCACCTTGGTGATGACCGGCTCCGGCAACGAACCCCTTTCCGCCGATACACTCATGACGATGCCCATTCCACCCACGCCTCCCAATGCTTCCCAGTCGATGTCCGCGGCCGGCACAGATCCGACGTTTCACGGTCGCCGCGTCCATTTTGTCGGCATCGGAGGCTCTGGGATGAGCGGGCTGGCCCGTCTGGTGGCGGATCGCGGCGGAATCTGCACCGGCACCGATGCCTCCGAGAACCCGGCCGTGGAATCGCTCCGGGCCACCGGCATCCAGGTTTGGACCGGGACCGCCGCCGTCGAACTTCCCGAAGACTGCGAACTGGTGGTCGCCAGTGCCGCGATCCCGGCGGAGCATCCCGCTCGGGCGACCGCGGCAGATCGTGGCCTTGAGGTTCTGAGTTACGCCGAAGCGATCGGCCGAGCGATGATCGGCAGAACCGCCGTTTCCATCGCCGGGACCCACGGGAAGAGCACAACCACGTCGATGCTCGCCCACGTCCTCATCCACTGCGATCTCGATCCGAGTTTCATCGCCGGTGCCAACTGTCCTCAGATCGGGGGAGGATCGCGAGTTGGCGCGGACCGTCTCCCCAATCAACTGGACCCCACCGATGACGGTGACCGACCCGGAATCTTCGTGGCAGAGGCCTGCGAGTTCAATCGATCGTTCCATCACCACCGACCGACGATGGCCTTGATCAACAACGTGGAAGAAGATCACCTCGATTTTTATGAGTCGATCGACGAAATCGTCAAGAGCTTCCATGATTTCGCCCGCCTCCTCCCCGCGGCGGACCTTGGCGGCAGACTCCTGATCGCCCACGAAGGCGGTCATCGACGCGAGATCTCGGCGGGACTTTCGTGCGGTGTGAAGACGTTCGGCTTCTCGCCGGCCGCGGATTTTCAGGTCTTCTTCGACGCGACCGCCAGCAGGATCGGCATCCTCGATCGGGGGGCCTTCATCGCGGAGTGGGATTCCAAACTCGCCGGCCACCACAACGCCTTAAACGCCGCCGCCGCGGGCATCCTCGCCCACTGGCTCGGCGCGTCTTGGGAAGGAATCGCCGACGCCCTCGAGAGTTTCGAAGGGGTCGATCGGCGAATGCAGTTCCTGGGGGAGATGCCGACTTCCGACGGTGGACAGGCAAGGGTCTTCGACGACTACGGCCACCACCCCAGCGAGTGCGAAGCGACCCTGCGGGCGCTGAGAACTTCCGAACAACCACAGCGGCTGATCTGCGTCTTCCAGCCACACCAACACAGTCGAACTCGTTTCCTCCTCGAACAGTTTGCACATGGTTTCACCCAAGCAGACTTGGTACTCGTGCCAAGAATCCACTTCGTCCGAGACAGCGAGGAAGAGCGACGTCTGATCTCCGCGGGAGATCTCGTTGAACGACTTCGAGATCACGGAACTTCGGCGATGCACGTCCACCCCTTCGGGGCGATCGTGGAACAACTGGAAGCGATTGGTCGAGACGGCGACCTCATCGTGGTGATGGGCGCGGGCCCGGTCTGGCAAATCGGTCGTGGAATCGTGGACCGGGCCGTGCACCGCGGCGGCTCGACGTGATTCGGACCTCTCGAAGCCTCTTTGGCGACCTCGACGTCCAAGTCGAGGCGGACGCCCCGATCGGCGTTTCGAGTTGGTTCTGCACCGGTGGAACCGCCGATTTCCTGATCCGACCAAACACCATCGATGCGCTCGCCGAGCTCATTCGGCGGTGCCGACAGATCGATACCCCGCTTCGAATCATGGGCGAAGGCGCCAATCTTCTGGTCGATGACGATGGGGTTTCCGGCATCGTCGTACGACTCGACCAGGCACCATTTAAGTCGCTCGAGACCAACGTCGATGGCAATGTCGAACTTGTTCGCGTGGGTGCCGGGGCTGATCTCTCTCGGACCTTGATGACGCTCTCCAGAACTGGGCTTGCCGGACTTGAGCCGCTGATGGGCGTTCCGGCTTCGATCGGAGGCGCGATTCGAATGAACGCGGGAGGCGCCTTCGGAGAAATCGGCGATGCGGTTCATGCGGTGGCCTGCCTCGATGCTCGAGGCGACGTGAAGGTCTATCCGGCCAGTGAACTTCGATTCGAGTACCGCCGAACCAACATCATTGATCCGGTGGTGCTTTGGGCGGCCTTCAAGGTCGAACCAACCGACCCGATCGCGCTGCGAACCCGAATCAAGGAGATCGCCGCCTACAAGAAGCGAACCCAACCGTTGGCCGAAAAGTCAGCAGGCTGTATGTTCCGCAACCCCGACGACCCCTCGACCGGCGAGCGAATCTCGGCGGGCAAACTTATTGACCAAGCCGGTCTCAAGGGGTTGCGACTCCGCACCGCGGAGGTCTCCTCGCGACACGCCAACTTCATCACGATCGATCGCGGCGGAAAAGCCCGGGATGCGATTGAGCTCGGAGATCTCGTGCGTCGCCGGGTCTTCGACGCTTGCGGTATCGAACTCCAACGGGAAGTCGTCGTTTGGCGACGAGACCAGTCCAACTCGCCGGATTGATCGAAAGGACGTCGCGTCATGCGACCATCCAGCAATGCTTGAACCCCGACGCATCACGGTCCTCATGGGTGGCCCCGACGCCGAACGACCAGTCAGCCTGCAGTCGGGCGAACAGGTCACGACCGCGCTCCGAAAGATCCCAGAATTCACGGTGACCGACCATGTCATTGATCGCCCGGACACCGCGGCGCTGGCCAGCCTCCTTCAGCGGGATCGCGCCGAAGTCATCTATCCAGTGCTCCACGGAAGCTGGGGAGAAGGTGGCGAGCTCCAGGCGTCCCTCGACGAGATCGGTATCCCGTACGTCGGAAGTGGACCCGAAGCCTCCGCCCTGGCCATGGACAAGATGGCCACCAAGTCAAAAGCGATGGCCATCGGCGTTCGCACCCCCACCGCGTGTGTGGTTCCGCAGATCGGCACCGTCGATCTTCAACCCCCTTTCGTTCTCAAACCCATTGACGAAGGCTCGAGTGTCGGCGTTCGGATGGTCACCGATCTCGCCGACCTCGCCCCCATCCTCGACGAACTCCGATCGTCGCACGATCGGGTCATGGCCGAGGCGTACGTTTCTGGCCGTGAACTGACGGTGACCGTTCTGGGCGGCGACACGCTGCCTCCAGTCGAGATCGAGGTGAGCGGTGGTTTTTACGACTACGACGCGAAGTACCTCCGAAATGACACTCGATACACCGTTTCCCCACCGCTCCCGGAAGGAATCGAGGCTCAGATGGCCAGTGATTCCCAGAGGATCTTCCACGCCCTGGGTTGCCGGGACGTGGCTCGGGTGGACTGGCTCCTCGACGACTCGGCGGCCGAGGGGGCGCGAGCATGGCTGCTTGAGGTGAACACGATCCCCGGCATGACCTCGCATTCGCTGGTTCCAATGGCCGCCGCCGCCCGCGGAATCGACATGATCGAACTCTGCCGCCGACTGACAGAATTCGCCCTCGCCCGTGGAAGTTCAGGATCTTGATCATCAGATTCTGCGGTTCGAACCGCTGAACGGTCGATTCAAAACGATATGGCTGCCAGACGTTCCACCGGATCAAAACGTTCATCGTCCCGCTCATCCGCCAGTGGCGAAGGTCTGCTGGCCAGACTCACCAATCGCCTCGGCCCTCGCGGGCTGCTTGGATGCCGAATCGTGGGCTGGTTTTTGCTTCTTGGATTCATCACCGCGGGCGGCGTGCTGGGGATTCCCAGTCTGCGGCAACGAGCGATGGCCCGAGACCTCGCCATCGAGATGCCGATCGACGTCACGTTCGCCGCGGCACCCGATTGGATGATCGGTGATGACGTACTTCAGGACGAACTCGCCAACACCGTCCGATCCTCGATCGGTGAGGATCGCTCACCGGCATTGCGGTCAGGCCTCGAAAGATCAAAAAAAGCGTTGGAGCGAACCGGCTGGTTCGAGTCAATCGACCAGATCCAATGGACTGGCCCCCGGACCGTGAGGATCGATGCCACGTGGGTTATCCCCGCCGCTTTGGTGCGAGGGGTGCTGCCCGGCGGCGAACAGCGATCATTCCTCGTTGATTCCAGAGGTCGTCGACTTGAGATCGACTATCCGGTTCTCACCAACGGACTGTCAGAGTTTCCGGTGATCAAGGGCGCGAGTCGATCGACGCCACCCGCTCCGGGCGATCGCTGGGGAGACGACGTCGACGCCGCCTTGTCCCTCCATGCCCAGATTCGAAACGCCGAGTGGTACGGACTGATCGAATCGATTGACGTTCGACGGTATCTCGAAGATCGCGAGTTGGACCTCCGGACCCAGCGAAGCACGATCAACTGGGGACGACCGCCCGGCAACGCCACGATTGCCGAGGTCAGCACGCGGGACAAGATGAAGATGCTCGACTATCTCGTGGAGATTGACGCCCTCGATACCAGTGGCCTCGTTGACATTCGGACCGGAAATGCCGACCTCGTATACGGCCATCCAGCCAGCCGATAGCGCGGACCGGGCCACCCAAGACGCCGAACGACGACCCCGGTATGCTCGATCGAATGCCGTTGAATCACCCATCCCCGCCACTCCCAATCCCGCGGGGACTCGTCTTCGCGGCGAGCGGCTGGATCATGGTGTCGTGGGTCTTTGCGATGGGGTTGGAACCGCCACTGCAACCGAGTTCTTCGGTCTATACCCCCGCGGCGAGGATGCTTCTGGTCTCGCTGGTCATCGGCGGCCTGATCGGTTGGCCGCTGCTACGACTGTCCAGCGAGATCCCGAGGCGTCCGCTCGCATCAGCCCTGCTAGACGCCGCCACGTTGACCGCACTGCTCCAAGTGCTGCTCTGGCCGTTACGCCTCGTCACCTCGTGGCCGATCGCCCGGACGCTGCTCATCGATACTCACGGCATCATCTGGCTGCTGATCACCGGCGGCGCGGTCGCGATCGCGACCGCGAAGGAAGGGATGATCCGCATCTGGATGATGCTGCTGCTCGTCCTCTGGCTCGGTCTCCCTCCACTCCTCTCAAACAGTCTCGCCCTCCCGCCAATCGTGGCGAAGATCTCACCTCTGTCACAGATATGGCTCCTCGCCTCAGGGGGACCGGCGGCGCCACCGCCTGGCGCGTGGCAGTTTCCGATCGTCGAATTGGCGGTTGCGGTGGTCCTCTGGTGGGCCGCATTCTCGCCACGACCTTCGATAAAAGTGGCGGATCCCGGACCAAGCCGGTAGCCTGCTTCAAAGTCGTTCGACTATGGCCTCGCCCTCCGGGCGAGGCTTTCTTCACCCGCTGCGATTCTCGCCGCTCCCCCCCCAGATGGATCCCGCTGACCGCGATCCGCCCGGAGACGAAGATGGAATTCATCACCCAGGCCGACAAGGACAAGATCGAGTCCGATCTGAAAGAACTTCATATTCGGGGGAAGGAAATCATCCTGCGAATCGCCGAGGCTCGGGCACTCGGAGACCTCAAGGAAAACGCGGAATACCACGCGGCCCGCGAGGATCAGGCCTTCAACAACGAGCGGATCAAGCAACTTCAAGAACGTCTCGAGACGGCCCAGGTCACCGACCACATGGACATTCCCGACGATGTGGTCTTCGTCGGCGCCACGGTGCGACTGAAAGAGGTCGGGAATGGCGACGAAGATTTGTACAAGATCGTCGGCACGGCCAGCAACGACCTTTCCCTCGACTACATCGAAGTGACGACCACCAGCCCGCTCGGCTCAGGCCTGATGAAAGCGAGAGTGGGCGACATCGTCCGCGTGGATCTTCCCAAGGGACCCACGCAATTCGAAATCCTCGAGATCATCTGAGCCGATCGCCTTGATCTACGCAGGAATTTTCCCGGTTCACGGTCGATGAACCCATCAAGAAAGACGACGCATCTTTGAAAACGTTCTCAATCTTCTGAGTACGTCGAACTTTGTCGGCGAGATACTGATCGTCGCCGAGTTTGTGTTTCGAGTCGGTCTGGTCATCATGGTTCTCAGCCGTCGGCGCATCGAACCATCGACGAGGCTCAGCTGGATCATCCTCCTCCTTGCGATCCCGGTCGCCGGGAGCGTCATCTACCTACTGGTCGGTGAGACTCGATTCGGCCGCGAACGAATCGCGAGGCATGGCCGGATCATCGACGCCCTCGCGCGGCCCGAAGTCCACGCCAATGCGGACCCCGGCACGTGCGCCATCGGATCTCTCGATTCCACATCGCTTCGCATCGCACGACTC
Source organism: uncultured Phycisphaerales bacterium (assembly GCA_905480395.1). GTDB lineage: Bacteria > Planctomycetota > Phycisphaerae > Phycisphaerales > SM1A02 > UBA12014. The sequence continues at coordinate 91,054 of CAJQQE010000015.1, read as the reverse complement.
GCCGAACTCGTCAGCAATTCTGGCCCGGTCCTCGGCAATGAAATCGAGCTCTTCAGCGATACGGATCTGATTCTCCGCGGACTCGAGGCCGACATCAAGGCGGCCCAAGAGCACTGTCATCTCGAGTTCTTCATCTGGCTCGATGATGCGGCGGGCGTCAAAATCGGCGAGGCCCTGATCGAGGCCACCACTCGGGGTGTCCAATGCCGAGTCCTCGTCGACGCGGTGGGAAGCAAGGCATTCCTCAAGTCCAACCTCTGCCAGAAGATGCGAGCGGGCGGTGTGACCATCGTCGATGCCCTTCCCGCCAACGCGGTTCGCGCCCTGTTTTCCCGGATCGACCTCCGCAATCACCGCAAAATCGTAGTGATCGACCGCGAACTCGCGTGGACCGGGAGCCAGAACATGGCGCAGGCGAATTTCGCACCGAAGCCCAAGTTCGCGCCGTGGGTTGACTGTGCCGTTCGCCTCCAGGGACCAGCAGCCAAGGAACTGCACCTGCTCTTCGTCGAGGATTGGTATCTGGACACCGATGAGTCACTCATTGAGCTGTTGATGACGCCCGTCCCGGTGCGGCCGAACGGCGTCGCGGCTCAAGCGTTCGGAACCGGCCCGAACTTTCAAAATATGGCGGCGACTCAAGGACTGCAGTCTTTCATCCACGAAGCCAAGGTCCAACTCGTCATCACCACGCCGTACTTCGTCCCGGACAACGCCACCGTCGTGAACCTGGCGACCGCGGCAAGACGTGGGGTTGACGTCCATCTCGTCGTACCCGCCCGCAATGACTCTTATCTCGTCGGCCTCGCCAGTCGATCAAGCTATGGCACGCTTCTCGAGTCTGGGGTTCAGATTCACGAATTCAAAGGCGGCCTGCTTCACGCCAAGACCATCACGCTGGATTCTGATATCGGTCTGGTGAGCAGCGCGAATCTCGATCGACGCAGCCTGTTCCTCAACTTCGAGGCGGGACTCTACGTCTACGACCAGAACTTCACCAGCCAACTCCGATTCCTGCAACAGTCGTACATCGATGCCAGTGAGTTGGTCAATCCGGCCACTTGGAACAAACGCAGTACCAAGACCCGTCTCGCCGAGAACGCCGCGGGCCTGCTCTCGCCCCTGCTCTGACCGGCTTCGAGTCCGAATCAGGTCTTCCGACTCGAACTGGGTACCGAGAGCACACTCTCGAGGGCGCTGATGGCTTCGCGAATCTCACGCCGGTCTGACTCATCGACTTTTCCGTCGCTGATCGCGGCGATCGCTTCGGCGCATTCCTTCACGGCATTGAGTATCGCGTCATCATTGTTGATCGATCGGACGAAGTGACCACCCATCTCGCCGCAGAGGAAGTCCAGCGTTCGATCACCCACCTCCACGTCGGCCGACTGAAGGGATTTGATCAGTCGTTCGATCGGGTTGGGTTGGGCGGCGTTCAGAATCCGGTTTACCTGTCGGGTAGAAAGATCCATCGCCGCGCTGAAACGCTTGACGCCGACACTTTCGACCAAGGCCGCGAAGTGCTGAAGGCAGTCCGTCTCGAAGCGTTCCGATGACTTCTCTGGGCCGGTTTTCTCCTTCATGGTTCGCTCCGGATGATTCGAGTTCGGGTTCCCGGTTCGACCGCGACGGTTTGCGAGACGCCGTCGGGCCACCGCACTTCTGCCACCAGTGGTCGCGACTGATCTTTTTCCGAGAGGCCGAAGTGTGCCTCGGGGGATGCCGTGGACTGAAAAGGCCCCCCTCCTCTGATCCACCGAGACTGCGTCGACTCGCCAGCCCGGAGACGCACCTCCGCCCCCAGCGCAGGAACCGGCTGGATCACGACCCAGTCGTCGTTCTGGTTGTGAAGATTCTCGAGCAACCGGAGGGGCCCATTCAATTCCACCACGGCGATATCGACGTCGCCGTCGAGATCAAAGTCTGTGAAGACCGCGGCCCGGTCGCGATGCGCTTCGAGCAGCCAGGGGTTCTCCGCCACAAACTCGGCGAAGTCATCCTTGGTTGGATCGACGAACACGAATCGATTCGCATCTCGCCGCCAGACACCGGGGGGCTGCGCGTAGGGACTGTCCATTCGCTCGATGGTGGCCTGTGGATAAACATGACCGTTAAACACCAGAACATCCTCGTCACCGTCGTGGTCGAGATCCGCGAACTCGGTCGCCCAGCCCAGTTGCTGCCGAGACCCTTCGGCCAGCCCCAAACGACGGGTCCGGTCATCAAAGAAGCCGTCTAGGTTCGCATGAAGGGTGTTGGTATCACTCGAGAAGTTCGTGGAGAAAACATCGGGCGTCCCATTACCATCAACATCCCCGATCGCCATCCCCATGGTGGCCTGGGCCTCCCCTTCTTGATTGGTCGCCGCACCGCTTCGGACCCCGATCTCTTCAAATTTCCAATCGCCGAGATTCCGATGCAGTTGGTTTCCCTGACTGTCGTTCCCCACCAAGACGTCCTGACGCCCATCGCCGTCGAAATCTAGAATCGCCAGGTTGAGGCCGAATCTGGGCGCCGCATTCATCTCGCGTCGTTCGAAGCGATCCCCGAGGTTCTCGTACCAACGATCCCCACGGGCGGGAATACCTCGCGGCCCCGAAAGTACCTCGATGCCTCGAAAATTCGAAGTCGGCAGTGGATCGGCAGGATCAAACTCGAGATAGCCCACCGCGACCAAATCGAGATCACCATCTCCATCAAGATCCCCCAGCCCCAACGAAGTCGTCCAACCATCGTCATCGTCGAGGCCCCAGGCGGCCGTGGCATCGGTAAAACGTCCGCCGCCCTGATTGAGCCAAAGGCGATCCACACCGAGGGTTCCAATCAACAAATCGTCCCGACCATCCGCATTCACATCGCCGACCGCGACACCGAAACTCCAGGCGCGATGACCTTCGAGGCCGCTTCCCTCGGTTGCATCCTCGAAGGCAAGCCGTCCCTGCTCGGATAAGTTCCGGAGCAGTCGAGCCCCTGGTCCCGCCTCTGGTGATTCGAGCGTCGCCCCGTTCGGGACGATCAGATCCAAGTCGCCGTCCTGATCGAAGTCGATCAACCCGAGTCCGCCGCCTTTGACTTCGACGATCTGGGTTGAAGGGTCGCGTCCGCTGGTGGTACGCACGTTCGCCAGCCCGGCAGCCCGGGACGAATCTCGCAATCGAATCGAATCACTGGAGGTAGCGCTGGTGGACGATGCCGGCTCCGCGTCCGTTGGTGAACCAAGATCTTCGGATTCACCGCCAGTCGCCGGCGGCGAAGGCGCCTGATCGCAACCTGTGGTCATCAGCACCAGGGTCATCCCGATCGAGACGACGCCGAAGGCACCACAGATTGATCCTCCAGAGAGATGACGAGGAGTCATGGCGAAGCCTCCGACGGGCTCGGGTCCGACGTCGCATCGGCGTCGTCCAGTGGCGCACCAACCCTGATTCTCGCCTGCCGTTCCTCGTACCTCGCCCGCTCAGCACGCTCGCCATCACCGAGCCGGTCCATCGCCCTCGCGATTTTCGCCCAACCTTCGTAGTGATCCGGAAACTGAACGATGCCCTTTTGAAAGGACGCTTGCGCTTCTTCAATTCGATCGAGTGCCCAGTACGCGTCACCCCGACGAATGAATGCCTTCGCGAGTTCGCGGCGACGAATCGGATTTCCCTCATTGATCGCAATCGCAGATTCGAACGCCGGGAGCGCTGCCTCCGGATCCCCGACCTCGAGGAGCGCGACGCCGAGTCCGAAGTGAGAATCGGCCTCATCCGGAACGACCTTCAAATGTGATCGGAAGGCGGTCGCAGAGGCTTCGGGGCGGCCCAAGTAAAAGAGGCACCAGCCCCGAAAATGGTCGGCATGCCGACGCTCCCGAAACTCCCCACCGGACACGAGCGATCGATCAAGCTCAACGATCGCGAGCGCATATCGCTTCTGCTTCTGTAACGCGATGCCCAAGAGGAAACGGAGCCGGTCGTTCTCGGGGTGCTCCTCGATCTCCACGCTCAAGATGCGTTCGGCCTGATCGTATTGCCCGGCGTCGATTAATCCCAGGGCCGTCTTGGCGAGTTCTGAGTCTTTCGAGCCGCCGGAGACTCCGTTATCCGGACTCTTATCGCCCAAAACGCCGCTCGGCCCAATTTTTTCGGTCACTGGCCCAGCATCAGGAGGCGTCGATGAGTCGTATTGATCGCAACTCGTCAGGCCAAGGACGAGAAGGCAGAACATCGGCCCTAAAACGGCGTATCTAGCCCAAGAGGGCCGCTCATGCCCCGGATGACGACCCATTTCCTTCCCTTCGAGGTGCGAGAAGAATTGCCAAAATCGATCAATGCGGACTCTATTCTCTCTTTTAACGCCAAGAACACGGATCGAACTCAGTTTTTCGACGTCTCTCAATTGGACCCAAGGCGTCTTGTGCGGAACAATAAGGAACGGAGATCTCATTCTGAGAGCCTACTCCGAAAGGTTGATCAGCCAGCGGAATCAGCGGTCGAGATTCCCGAAAGGCGGGATCTGCAGGAGAAGATTGAGAGGCCATTTGAGCCAAAGCGGCACGAGAAGGCCCGTCAGGATGAAGCGTGACACCCTTTGGTCTCATGCGAAGAAGAATACGACCAGTGGTTTCAGCCTCTTCCCGGAATCGGCGGAATCCACCGAGGGATCAGATTCGAACCGTATTGAGCTCGAAAGAGCCTCTTGGAGCGTCCTTGTCGATGGGAATTGAAAACCAGAGAATCAACCGCGTCTGTCTCGCTGTTGCGACCGTCATTGGTGGCACGCTGGGATTGAACGCGTCGGCTCTGACTGGCGATGACACGCCGACGCCGCAGCCCGCCATCGGCGCGCCCATCGAGGGCCTGAACCGGACCGAACTCGACCGTTTTTCGGCCGGCAAGACTCTTTACGGGACGCCGCTGCTGATTGAAGACGGTCTTGGCCCCGTTCTGAACAAGAGCAACTGCCGCTCCTGTCATTCCAATCCGGATGGTGGCCCCGGCAACATTTTGGTGAATCACTTCGGCATGGTCGACAAGGGCGAATTCACCGCGCTCCCTGGTGGCACCCTGCTGCAACTGGTCGCCATCAGTTCGGGTTGCGAGGAAACACTCCCCCCGGAAGCGAATTTCACAACCAACCGAGTCACCCCCGGCATGCTCGGCTACGGTCTCGTCGAAGCGATCTCAGATGCCGACATCGTCGCGAACGAAGACCCAGACGATGCCAATTCGGACGGGATCAGTGGCCGAGTCCACTGGGTCCCAACCTTTGGAACGGATGATCCTGGCGAACTTCGCGCTGGCCGATTCGGCTGGAAGTCGATCGTCGCCAACGTGATCACTTTTTCCGGTGATGCGGCCTTGAACGAGATGGGCTTGACCAATCAAATCTTTGGCGAAGAGACCGCACCGAACGGCGATCTCGAACGCTTGGCACTTTGCGACGACATCGCGGATCCCGAAGATCATCCTGACCGGCAAGGCTTGACCTTCGTCGATCGGGTCACCCAATTCCAACGCTACCTCGCCCCACCCCCGCAGGCTCCGCGAAGCGGCATGTCCGGCGAGACGGTCTTCAACACGTTCGGATGCAACGCGTGCCACACGCAATCCTTTACGACCGGCACGCTGACCACTGACGGCCTGGAACTTGAGTCGGCCCTTCGCAACAAAGTCGTGCGTCCCTACTCCGATTTTCTGCTCCACGACATGGGCTTGCTTGGCGACGGTCTTCCCCAAGGTGATGCGTCTGGGAATGAATTCCGAACCACCCCGCTGATGGGCGTCGCTCGACGGCTTTCGATGCTCCATGACGGCCGCGTCAACAGCGGCCCGATCGAGGACCGGCTGCATCAGGCGATCAGCCTGCACGGGCCATTTGGTGAGGGCGCGAATGCCGCCGCCGCCTACCTCGACGCCACCAAGGATGACCAGTACGCACTCATCGAGTTTCTGAAGTCACTCGGCCGAACAGACTTCGATCAAAACGAAGACGATCTCATCACACTCCAAGACTTCGAGACGCTGCTGGCGTGTTCGCAGATCGACGTGGTGATCTCGCCTGATGACCCCTGCGGCATCAGCGACATCAACCAAGACGGGCTGATCGATTTGGCCGACTTCAATTCGTTCCTCCTTGCCTTCGATGGCGATAACGGTGACTGCAACGGCAACGGGGTGACGGATCTGGAGGAGATCTTTCTCGGCGCAACCGACGAAGACGGAAACGGCATTCCGGATGACTGCGTTGCCTGCCCCGGTGATTTCAACGAAAATGGTGTCGTCGACGGCGGCGACCTTGGCCTCATGCTCGTCGCCTGGGGGACCTGTACCGGGTGCCCCGAAGATCTCAACGGAGATGGAAGCGTCAATGGTGCCGACCTCGGCCTCATGCTGGTTGCTTGGGGCATATGCCCTTGAACCCCATCGCTCAAGACGGCGATTCAGTACGCTGATAAGGGGATCGTCCCCAGTTCATTCAATTTTTCGGCATCATCGACGCCGAATCGTCCGCAGACCAATTTGAGGTCCGAGTCAACCCGACCTCACTCCGCAGACCGCGGAACTCACCAGGAGAGCCAGATGCAGCTTGGTAACAGAATCTTGATCGGCCTCAACATCGTCGCGGCAACCATGATCGCGACGTCGGCATCGGCCCAGTGGGTCGAATTCACCGAAGCGACCGATACGCGACTCGTCCTCGACGACATCTACCGCGTCAACGACAACATCGAGAAAGACTTTGCTTGGGCCGACTTCGATCGAGACGGGTTCACCGATCTCGCCGTGGCTCGCAAGTTCCCCGGGTCTGTTGAAGGCGGCGCCAAGAATCTGCTATTGATGAATGAAAACGGGGTGCTGGTCGACCGGACCGACAACTACGCGATTAGTTCGAGCTCGGAGAGTGATGTCGGTTTCCTTCAGCAGACCAACGACCGCGACATCAAGGTGCTGGACGTGGACAACGACGGTTGGCCCGATCTGGTGACTTCCACCACGATGAGTGACAACCTGAATGCCCGCCTCGGACAGCCTCGCATCTACTACAACCTCGGCGACGACGCCAACGGCAATTGGCAGGGATTCCGCTTCGATGACGATCGGATCCCAGTCCTGTTTGCCAAAAACGGTAGCTCCGCGAACCCGCGAGCCTGCGCGATCGCGGTGGGCGACGTGACCAACGACGGCTACGCCGACATCTACTTCGTTGACTACGACACGCCAGAAACCAGTGGCAACGTCTGTATCGACCTGAACATGGATGGTGATACCAACGACGTGGTTGACGGCGTTTCCGAGTGCAATCCGAGTCCCGGCGAAACCGCCAGCGACGATTACGACGGAAAACTTCTGGTCAATCTCGGCGCGGCGAATCCCGGCTACTTCTACGACAGCACGACCACGATGATGACCTCCAGCCAGTTGGCGATGGCGTTCGGTAACGAATGCGTCATTCGCGACGTGAATGGCGATGGGCTCAACGACATCATCCGGGTGAACACCCTCACCTCGGGTCAGGACATCGCGGTGCTCTACCAGGGCAACGGCGGCACCTTCATCGGCCCTTCCACGGTGACCAATGGGGCGCCCTACGGCATGAACGCCGCCGACCTCAACAACGATGGTCGAGTTGACATTCTGAGCGCCGACGATGGTCAAGATGCGTACATGATCAACAACGGGAACAACAGTTCGGGCATCGCGACCTGGACCCGTTACACCATTGCAGACAGTCTCGGCGAGTTTGGAAACTCCATCCAGATCGCCGACCTTGACGGCGATGGTTGGAAGGACGTCCTGATCGCCGATGTCGATTCGGATCTCCCACCGTTCTGCCCTGACTCGGGCCGCCGAATGCACATCTACCGAAACACCCAGAACACCAGTTCCTTGCTCGACGAAGATGGATTGGTGCTTCCCCTCTGGGCGCTCGATTCCACCTACGACGCGGCCCCGATCGACCTCAACAATGACGGCGCCATCGACCTGGTCATTGGCGCTTGCTACGGCTTCAGCGTGTGGATGAACAACCCGCCGATCAGACTGGAATTCGTCTTCCCCAATGATCTCCCCGGATCCGTCCTGCCAAACAACGAAACGCCGATCGACTTCCAGATCGACGCGATTGGTTCGGAGTTCGAATCCGGTTCCGCCAGCCTCTGGGCATCAATCGATGGTGGCGACTTCACCGAACGCCCCGCGACCGGCAAGGGTGGCACCTTCATGACGACACTCCCGGCAGTCGACTGCGGGCAGACCCTCGAGTACTACTTCACGGCGAGAAACCTGGCCGGCACAACCTTCCGAAACCCGACCTCCGGCGTGTACTCGGTCGACGTGCAGACCGATGTCGTCATCCTCTTCGAAGATGACATGGAATCAGGAACCAACGGTTGGACCACCGAGGCCGACGCCTCGACCACCGCAGGATTCTGGGAACTCGCCGTGCCCGTGGGAACGGTCAACGCCGGTATTGAATTCGCCCCGAGCACTGATGCATCCACCGACGGAACCCGATGCTGGGTGACCCAGAACGGTGCCCCCGGCGGATCCGCCGGCGCGGCCGACGTCGACAACGGCCCGGTCACCCTCACTTCGCCGACGTTTGATCTTTCAAGCGGGAACGCGGGCGTCAGTTTCAACTGGTGGCTCGTCAATGATGATGCCGGAACCGCGTCCGAGGATCGACTCTCCGTCCAACTGACCAACGGCGGCCCGTGGGTCGAGGTGATGAACTTCTCCAACGGCTCACCGGGCTGGAACTTCGCGTCCATCGACGTGGCCAGCCACATTGAGCCCACATCGACCGTTGCCATCCGGTTCATCATCGCAGACGCACCGAACAATTCGCTCACCGAATGTGCCATCGACGATCTCATCGTCGACCGCGTGGAGTGCGAGTCCGGACCGAACTGCCCTGAGGACATGAACGGCGACGGAATGGTCAACGGTGCCGACCTCGGCCTGTTGCTGGCCGCCTGGGGCAGCGAAGCTGGCGACTTCAACGGCGATGGCACGACCAATGGTGCAGACCTTGGTCTGATGCTTGCCATGTTCGGCACTGATTGCTGAACAAGTTCGTCATCTGATCGCCCAGATCACCATTAGAAACTGACCCCCGCCGCAAGGCGGGGGTTTTTCTTTGCCGTTCCGAGCCTCTTCGTGATCAAATCAGATCGATGGCCGATCCTGCGGCCGTCGGGTCAAGGCGACAGTCGGTGGCGACCCGGCTCGATCGGTCCTTCCACCAGCGTGATCTTGCCATTCGGCCAGCGGATTTCCAGTTGATCAATCGCCTGGGCGTTGCCAAGCCCAAAGACCGCCACCGGTTCGACCTGCGAGAGATACGACCGCGTCGGCATGATCCGGCGGATCATTCTGCGATCACCCACCGTCGCGGTCAGTACCGCGCCAATACCGCGAGGGTTGCCATCCGGCCCATCGAGTCGAACTTGAACCGACTCGAAGCCGGCCGCGTCGTTGCGAAGAACCAGCGGTGGACCGGCGACCTGCGTGATGACGAGATCAAGGTCGCCATCGAGATCGAGATCGCCGGAAGCGAGCCCACGACCAACGACCGGCCTTGCCAGATCCCCCGTCACCTCCGCGGGAACTTCGCGAAAACCACTTCCCTCGGCTCGGGCGATGCCTCGGAAAACCTGAGCGGCCTGCCGGTACCTTTGACTGGCTTGAACCCGCTGGATTTCTGCTTCCAGATGCCCGTTCGCCTGCACCAAATCTTCCATTCCGTCGAGATCAAGGTCCGTGAACAAGAGTCCGAAGGTGAGTGACCGTCGGCTCGGCCCCGAGATTCCCTCACCGGCGGCATCGTCGAAAAACGTCGCTTCGTCCGCTCGGCGAACGAAGAGCGAACTGGGCTCATTGGCGAAGTTACCGATCGCGACCAACGTATCGACCCCTCCCCGAGCGGGCCGGTCGGATACGTCGATCCCCATGGCCCCCGTCGCTGATCCGGATCGGTCGAACGCCACGCCCATTCGACGCCCACGTTCTTCGAAGTACCCGGTTCCGTCGTTGATCCAGACGGCATTCGGAGTGGTGTCGTTGGCGCCGATCAGGTCGAGATCTCCGTCGCCATCAAGATCGATGATGGCAAGTCCGAGTCCTTTTCCCTCATCAGAATCGGTCTCAGGGTTCAATTGTGTCAGTCCACGTACTTCGCCGACCTCCACGAAACGGCGCTGACCTTCGGCGGTCTCATTCAGCAGCAGGAACGGTTTGGTTCCGGCAAATCCCGTGGGTGGCCCGTACGCGCGGCCGATTCCGTCGAGTCGAAAATCGACCGCCGCGTCGATGTCCGGCGACCAGTCGACGTATCGAAGGCCCACCAGATCAAGATCGGAGTCGCCGTCGAAATCGCCAAATCCAACCGCGGTACTCCACGCGGCTTTCTTGGAGAGTCCGAATTCATCGGTCCCATCACGGAACTGAATCTGATCGGGGGTCGACTCGTTGAGCAGGAGCCGGTCCCGGCCGACCATCGAGATATACAGGTCCACATCACGATCGCCGTCGATATCGCCGGTCGCGATCCCCATTCCATGTCCAGAAAGTGTCGGAATGCCATCTGCCACCCGATCAAAGGTCGTTTCACCCTCGGGATTGAGGCGATTGGCGTAGACGATGACCCGGTCGCGGGGTGTGTTGTCGGCAAGGTCACCACCATCGATGAACACCAACTCGGGCCGCCCATCGCCGTTGAGATCGACGATCGCCACGCCACCTCCCACTGTTTCCGGGAGCAGTTTTTTGCCGCGGGCGCCATCATCACGTTCGAACCCGATGCCCCAGGCCGCTGTCATATCGGTGAATGTCATGGCCGTGTCTGTCAGTTCCGGCGCTGGTTCGAGATCGACGCGTGGCGCCTCCACGGTTGTTTCGTTAACCTTCCGAGCGGTACTTGGGGCCAGCAGCGAACGAGTGAGCAGAATTCCCCCCACCGCCGCAGCCCCAAGACCTCCGACCCAAAGGCTTCGTCGGAATACCACTCCGATGATGGCATCTCGGTCCGGCCGATGCTCACCGCCTGGACCACCGGAGGGTTTGGCGCTGCGATCACTGGTCACGGCTGCAACTCCGCATCAATATCCATTGGGCGGGCCAACTCAGCGCCGGCGGGCTGAAGGTCGTAGATTGCCAGCGGCTCCGCGGCATGATCAGCGATCTCCGAACGACTCCGAGCCAATCGAATCGCGGCGTCTCGAGCATTATCGTCGGGGCGGAGAAGTTCAAACTCCTGTTCCGCGGAGACCGCCCCGGCCTCATCACCCATGGCCGCGCGAATCGTCGCCGCCAGAAACCAAGTCCTGGCCATCTGCGGGTTGAGTTTGATCGCTCGGGAGATCGCGGACTCGGCATCGACCAGCGCCGCGTCATACGCCGGCCCCGAGTCGAAGCGGCGGGCGCGTTCGAAACGAACGGTGGCAAGTTCGATCCAGACTCGCTCATCGAGGCTGAAGTCGTACCCCCGCTCGACCGCCACCGGATAGCCACACGCGATGATGCGTTCAAGCCGCCGAATTGACTCGTCAAAGTCGCCGTTTTCTCGGGCAATCGCCGAAGCCTGCCAGTCGACCGCCCAAGGCCACTTCAACTCGGGGTTTTCCGCCGCCCGTCCGAGCGCCACGGCCGCGTCGTCAATCCGCCCTTCACGAAGCATGGCTCTCGCTTGATTCAAGGCTCCGTCCGCAAACCCCAGTTGCTCCACGGCCGCGAATGCTTCAACCGCCTGCGCGAGCTGCCCCTTCGCGACCCCGCCGCCCGTCGAGGCGCGGACCAACCCGATCCCGTAATCGTTCCAACGCTGCCAATCGGGTGCTTCCAGCGTCGTCGATCCGCCGTCACCCTGGCCGATGGGAATCTGAACCGTGGTTTCTGCGAGATCTAAGATCGGCAGCGTTTTGACCAACTCCGCTCCGGCGACCCCAAAGGCGTGGCCCATCAACGCCGCATTGAATTTGCGATACCGCAAACGACCACGAACCTCCAGCACGCCGGAGGCTTCGGAGGGGACCGTGATGCGGTAGTGCGTCAGATCAGCCGCCCCCGGTGGGACCTGATGGTTGTAGAGCGGAACGAAGATGTCCTCGGGATTGCGTTGCTCAATCCGATTGCCCGCCTGATCAAGTAACCAGACGTCGAGGAATTTCGCCCGCGGATCGACTCGACCGAATTGGTCGATCTCGCCACTTCGAGAACGCATCGTCATCGCCGACTCAGCCGAGGTCCGGATGCCAACCTCCAAGTCGATCCACACTTGATTGCTGTCGGCCGTCCCTTGAGTCAGCGGATGACCAAGGCCAAGGGTCCGAACCACCGCCTCCAAGAGAATCGTCTCGCCAGGCATGACCGTCACCGACTTCATGCCAATCGGACCGCGGAATTCGCCGTCGATGCGCCCCTCTGACCGAAGGCCCACCAGATCGAGCCGGACCGCGCCCTCATTGAAGCGCACACAGGCATCCAGCACACGATCCGCCCGTGCTCGATCGCCGCGGCCCATCGCGGCTTCGATGGCGACGAGGGCTGGGTTCCCCGCGTGGAATCCGTGATCGTGCACCGTGTCTCGACCCGATTGATCACGAATTCTCGCCGAGACCGTGTCGCTGGGAACCAAGGGCATGTGGCAGTCGTTGCAATCTTCGCTGATCTTCGCTGGCCAGTACCAAGAACCGATGCCTCGCCCCGAGACCCCCGAGAGACGCCAAGTGTCATAGTGATTTTGCCCCGCGAGCCACTTGTAACCATTGAGGCTCTCGGGCAGGAATACTTTGTGACATGCCCCACAGAACTCCGCCCCCTGATGAACTGGCTTCAGAAAAGTTCGCTTATGGAAGTCTGGTTTGGCAAGAATGAGTTGGCGGTTTACCCATTGGAGGAATGGGTCGCCGCTGAATGCGAACGGATAGCGTGGTGGATCACGGAAGGTATAGGAGGCATTTCCCAACGTGGAGACGTCCTCGATCCCGTGACACACGATGCAGCCGATGCTCGCGCTCCCCAGCGGATCGACTGATGTCGCGTCAGCCAGATCTGGATCCGTCCAACGATCCTCACTCCACGCGCCGGTCATCAAGATCGCCGGATCGTGACATCCCGCACAGAAACGGCTGATCTCCACCGATCCGTATCGATCGATCATTGCTTGCCTGGTGTTCCGCACACTAAAGGCATAGATCGGATTATTGAATGAGCTTCGCGCGTGTACCGAATCCGACCACTGAGCGTGGGCATCCGCATGGCAGCGGATGCAGTGATCGTCTCCAAGGAGATGCGCCGGTGGAATAAAATCGTCACTCGCAGTCTCCAGCAGCGACGGTGCAAAATCAGGATTGTTCGAGACCGCCATGGCAATCGGCTTGATCTCGCCGACCGATCGTTCGACCGGCGAGGCGAAGGCGACCAGTAGCCAGGCCGTGAGGGCGATCCCGGCGCCGGACCAGGCCACGCCGACCTTCCAACGCAAGCGGGGCCCGACCAGCCGGTGAAGGGTGAACAACCAGATCGCCAACAGTGGACTCGTCGCATGAACCCAGAAGAGGATCGACCTCGCGAACGAGTCGTCGATTCCCAGTCGCAGGCCACCGATCTCCACTCGGATCAAGACCACCCCGGTGATCAGCAGCGCCACGGCAATCCAGAGCAGGCCCCAGCCCACGGCCACGGCGCGTCGATTTCGCCGATGCCGCCCACGTCGGGCATGTCCGACGCCGTAGACGATAAAAGGCACGATGAGCGTGAGTCCGAGGACCAGATGAAGGAGGAACGCCCAGAGGTAACTGCCGTCCTCCCGCGCCTCACCTGACCACCAGGCCGCCACGTCGGTCGTCACGAGAATCAAACTGTCGACGAGCAGAAGGCCGAACAGCACCAGTACGACCTGCAACCATCGCCGCAGGGCCGGGGTGATCACCGGTCCTTTGACCCCTCGCGTGGCATATTCGTTAGACGTATTCATGATGGGCCTACTGGGATATCGACCACCAATCCCCGACACCTTCCGTCTTTCCGGTCGCGCCTTGACGCTCGCCCACCGATGGCGCTTCAAGCATGGTCGTCCGCCGAATCAGTGCGGCACTTCCTTGACGGCATTCCGATTCCAGGCGGGCACGTGAACCGTGATCGGTCCCTTTCCCTCGATCTTGCATTGGCATGCGAGTCGACTGTTCACCTGAAGGCCTGGCGCTTCCTCGACCCGATCCTCTTCGTCGTCGTCACTCTCGCTCACCTGATCCATGCCCTGTTCGACATACACGTGGCACGTTGAACAGGCGCACACCCCGCCGCAGGCATGCTCGATGTTGATTCCGTGTTCGATGGCGAGTTCGAGGAGATTTTCTCCTTCGCCACCCATGAGGTCCCACTCCGACTGCTCGGTGCTGGTGAGTCCTTCGGGATCTTCCAGAATGAATTTGACGGGCACGATCGGAGGACCGTGTTCTTCGCCACTGTGCTTCATATGCATCGATCGGGATCCTTGATCCAAGGGGTGAAACCCGTCGGGTGACGGTCGGTGAACGATTCGAGAACGCGGAGCTCGCAGAAGAGGGACCAAAACCGGACCTTCGCGGGAGGATTACCGTGCAATACGGCATCATAGTCTCAACTCGGCGACGGTTCTCGGGAAGATGGCCCAAGCGGATGCTACGCTGGTCGATTCAAGCCCTTTTCGATTTTGCTCATGAGCCTTCCGACCATCGAAATCTCGTCCCCGGATCCACTTGGTCTCACGGCCCAGGGGTTTGCGGCCGCCTCGGAACTCGCCGGCCTGACCCGAGGCAGAGGCGGTATTGAGACCTATCGGCGTTTCCATCGTGACGGGATCGCACCGCACGGAACCTCCCCAGTCACCCACGCGGTCGGCCGACGCGAGGTCGAGGGCGAGACCATCAAATTCACCCTCTCGCTCCCGGGCGGCGTCGAAACCGAGTCGGTTCTGATTCCCATGCGGAAACGAAATGGCACGGTCACCCGGACACTCTGCGTCTCCAGCCAGATCGGTTGCGCGATGGGCTGCCGATTCTGCGAGACCGCCCAGATGGGTCTCGTTCGCCAACTCCGAACCGAGGACATCGTCGCCCAGTGGTATGCCGCCGCCCATGAAATCGGCATCAGGCCAAAGAACATCGTCTTCATGGGTATGGGCGAACCCACCGACAATCTCGACGCGGTGATTCCCGCGATCCGAATCCTCGCCGACCATGACGGGCCCGCGATTGCGGCGTCGAACATCTCGGTTTCGACGGTCGGAAATCCCGATGGCATCCGCCGCCTTGGCGAGCTCGCCGCGGAACCGGGTTTTCGTCGGCTCAACCTAGCCGTGAGTCTCAACGCCCCGAACGATGCGATCCGTGCCGAGATCATGCCCGTGGACCGAGCTTGGCCCATGGACGATCTCATGGATGCCATGCTCGGATGGGCAGGCCGACCGAAGTCCGCGATCTGCGTGGAGTACGTCCTGATTCCTGGAGTCAACGATGGTGTTCAACACTGCGACGAGGTCTGCGACTACCTGCGACCGCTCCGGTGCTCGCTGAACGTCATTCCCTACAACCCGCGTCGTGACTCGCCCTGGCCTGCCCCCACTGAATCCTCCGTGACCATGTTTACGCAACGAGCGATCGCAAACGGCCAATTCACCAAACGACGCGGAACCAAGGGCCGCGATGTCATGGCGGCTTGCGGTCAGCTCGGCAATCCCGAGATCCGGAATCGACGGCGATTGCCCGACGATTCACCGGTCGCGGTCACGATTCGAGGCGATCGAGGAATCGCCACTCCCGCCCGAACGAATACTTCTCCATGACCAGCCCATCAGACGATTCACCGGATCCAGACTTCGCCGAGGATCCTCGCCTTCGCACCGGCTCGAGCAGCCGGCGGTTCAAGGCCTACCTCGACCTTCTCAGACGCCGTCGAAGTAAGCCGAGCAATGAGCAACTCAC
Organism: uncultured Phycisphaerales bacterium; assembly: GCA_905480395.1. Classification (GTDB taxonomy): domain Bacteria; phylum Planctomycetota; class Phycisphaerae; order Phycisphaerales; family SM1A02; genus UBA12014. The sequence continues at coordinate 75,108 of CAJQQE010000015.1, read as the reverse complement.
GGTGAGTCGACAGGGCGTCCTCCGATCGCTGAAGCGATCCCGGAGCGCTTCGGACCTGCTCCGCAAGTTTTTCGGGATGCTCGGTCGTCATCGAGGCCCGATTATCGTCGCCCTGTGCACCTTGACCATTGCAACTGGGTTGAAGTTGACCACGCCGGCGGCGACCAAACTCGCGATCGATTACGCGTTCACGGGAACCGGACTCCCCTCTGAATTCGCCGCTTGGATTCCAGCCTCGTGGGACCTTGCCAATCCCCGTCGACTGCTCGTCGCGATCGCGATTGCCATGATCGTCGTCTCCTTCGCCGCCGTCGCGATCGGCCTCAGCGGACGCTGGCTTGCGACGAAGGCAACCCGACTCCTCTCTGTCGACGTTCGTCGAATCGTGTTCGACCACATCGTCCGATTTCCACTGCAACGAATCCATGACCTGAGGTCCGGCGGTGTGGCGAGCATGCTCCGGGACGATGCCGGTGGGGTCGCGGAACTCATTTTTGGGCTCATCTACAACCCATCCCGGGCGATTATTCAGCTGTTTGGAAGTTTGATCATCCTCGCCTTTACCGATTGGCGACTGCTCCTTGGAGCGATCGGAATGCTTCCGATGGTCTGGCTGACGCATCGGACCTGGATCGGTCGGATCCGCCCTCTCCATCGCGATCATCGGCTTCTCCGGTCGCAGGTCGACTCCCATGCCACCGAGGTCTTTGGGGGCATCCGGGTCGTGAGAGCGTTCGGACGAAGCCGAGGCGAATCAAGTCGTTTCGTCCGCGGGAACAACCTGATGGCCCGACAGGGCATCAATATCTGGTGGTGGTCAAGGATCACCGAATTGGCCTGGGCCGTCGCGATCCCCCTCGCCAGCACCGGCCTTCTACTCTACGGCGGCCTCCAGGTGATCGAGGGCGAGATCACGACCGGCGATCTGGTCATGTTCCTGACCTACCTCATCATGCTGCTCGGCCCCGTCGAGACCCTCGCGGCCACTGCGACCAACCTCCAGACCAATCTCGCCGGTCTCGATCGGATTCTCGACCTGCTTGAAGAACCCATTGAAATGCCGGATCGTGACTCGGCTCGAGATCTCGTTCCGGATCTCGTCGAAGGACGAGTCGAAGTTCGAGGCTTGGGATTCACCTATCCGGGGACTGAGAAGCCTGTGCTTCGCGACGTCGAGTTTGTGGCGCACCCCGGTCAATTGATTGCGTTCGTCGGTGCGTCGGGCGCAGGCAAGACCACGTTGTGCAATCTGATCGCCCGATTCCAGGATCCCACCGAAGGCGCGATCAGCCTCGATGGAACCGATCTTCGCGATCTCAAACTCAATGCGTACCGATCCCTCCTCGGCATCGTTGAACAGGATGTCTTCCTCTTTGACGGGACGATCAGCGAGAACATCGCCTTCGGTCGGCGAGACGCGACCTTCGAAGAGATTAAGGACGCTGCCAACGCCGCCAACGCCCTCGAATTCATCGAGGCGACCCCGCAAGGCTTCGAGAGCCTCATCGGGGAACGCGGCGTTCGACTTTCGGGCGGCCAGCGTCAGCGGCTCGCCATCGCCCGCGCCCTGCTCGCCGACCCGAGGATCCTCATCCTCGACGAAGCGACCAGCAACCTCGACACGGCGAGTGAACGACTGATTCAACAGTCCATCAATCGACTGCTCACCGGCCGGACGACCTTCGCGATCGCCCACCGATTGAGCACCATCCGTCACGCGGATCTCATCGTCATTCTCGAAGGCGGAACGATCATCGCCAGCGGAACCCACGAAGAACTTCTCAAAAAGAGTGATCACTACCGCGACATGGTCGCCATCCAGACCGCGCCAGCAGAATCAACTCGCTGAGTTGGTCAACGTGACTCCGCAAGTATCCCTCCGAGCCCTCGCTCAGCAATCTCCATGCCGCAAGATCTCGACATCACGATCGCGAACGAGCCGGTGAAACTCCTCGCCGAGCGGGCGGCACTTTTGGTCGACCGCGGCACCCTGATCGTCGCAGACCTCCACTTGGGCACTCCCGAAACGCATCGATCCCTTGCGGTCTCCATGCCGGAGGGCATCGCGGAAGAAGCGCTCGATCGGCTCGAGCGGATCGTTGCCAAATGGCACCCGAAACGACTCACGCTGCTGGGCGATCTCGTTCAGCTCGCCGAGAATCCTGATGAACCGCTGATCGCCGCATTCACCCGTTGGCGACAGCGCATCAACCTTCCGATCTCGATGATTGGCAGCCATGCGGAGGCCTCCGGCACCATTCCTCGGTCATGGCGAATCGATGATGACGGTGAGCATCGACGAATCGGGTCACTCGAACTTCGGCATCATCCGCGAGCGGACGATGGGGAATCCACGGACCAAGACCCGATGCTCATTGCGGGGCATCGCCATCCCGTGATCTCCCTCGGTTCCGGATCGAAGAGAACCCTCGCCCACGCGTTCGTTTTGGAACCCCGCCAGTTGATCCTTCCCGCATTCACCCCGTTTGCAAGAGGTGTCCGCGTCAGCCCGGGAACATCAGGGTCGGTCTATGCCATCTCGAATGGCTCGGTGGCCGAGATCCACGGAGATTAAACGCGACGCCGATCGCCGGGCGACCGAAGCGTCAATCCGACGGCTCGTCCGTCTGGCCTTGGAGTTTCGAGCCGAATCGCACATAGAGCATGCTGGTCGCGACCATCAGCAGCCCGACGCCGAGCGCGGAGACGACGCGATAGATCGTGGCCGCCCGGCCGAGGTCGATCAACAGGAATTTGAGGGCGGTCACCCCGAGCAGCCCCAGGCCGATGTGGCGAATCATGGGAACATCCCGGATGAACCCCGCGAGGATGAGCCCGATCGCGTAGAGGGCCCAGAAGACGCTCAACGCCGCATTCAAGGTGACGTCGTCGGGACCGAAGTAGTCGAGCAGGGCCAGCGACCCGAGCACGAGGCCCAGGGTGATCGCTTCGAGACCGGCGATGCGGTCGAAGCTTGCTTGCTTCCGATCGCCGGCGACGTCGTACCTGGCGGCGTGAGGCCAGTCCCAGGCGATCACCACGAGGGCGGCGAGCGCGATCGCACCACTCCAGAAACGGAGATTCGAGGCGAAGGGCGCGGACGTCGCACACGGACTCCATCCGATGAATGCGTCGGCGATCGAGAGGAGCGCCCAGAGCCACGCCGCCACGAGAACCGAACCTCCCGCGAGCGATCGACCGATCCGCAGCGGCGTCCGAGCCGAAATGAGGACGAGGGTCGTACCCACGACCGAGATTCCGATGGTCGCCGCGAAGAGATTCCCGACGACCGGCGACCAGGGGGTGTCGGCGGAAACGAACCACAGCATCCCACCGAACGCACCCACCAAGAGGAACTGCACGCTACTCGCCCACCCGACGATCCGAAGGCGCACCGGGGAGATCGTGATTCCGGTGTTCCGAGCGAGGTCGATCATCATCACCACGAGCCCCGCGAAGGGGATCATCGCCCAGCCGAACAGTCCGAGCGCTGAATGGCCGTCGTTCCTGCCCATGTACGTATCGAATCCCTGACGCTCCAGCACGAGACCGAGCAGGAGCGCCGCGGCGATCGACGTCGCCAGCAGATTCAATCCGTAGGCGGCGGACCATCCCCCCCGGTCACCACGACCGCGTTGCACGACGAGGGCGGCAAGCGCCGGAATCCCCGCGACCACGATCGACAGGAGCGATCCGTCGGACGCGAAGTACATCATGGAGGGAACGAAGCACAATCCGCCTATCCAAAGCGCCGCCGACGGGCCTGCCGGCGTTCGACCGCCCGAAGAGGTCGAGCGAACCGGCCACAGGCGAGCGACGGTCGCGACGACCACCAGCGCCAGAAGCGTTAACCACTGTTCGGATACGGGGGTCCACTGCCACCCGGTCCCTTCAAACCAAGGATCGACGTTGCGGTTCCCTGCGTTCATAAAGACGACCACCGTGGCGGCGTATTGACCGAGGATGGCGATGATCAGGGAGCAGACCGCCACGCCCCGACTTCGAAGTCGATGGGCGAGATACGCCGCGGCGAGACCGAGCCCGCACCAGGCGACCGGGATCGCCGGCCCTTCCAGCAGCAGCCCGGCGGCGACGAAGAGCAGCACCGCGGTCTCGACCCAGAGCACCAGTGAGAGCAAGTCGACCGCCCGCTCGCGTTTCCGCAGTGGAGATCGATCATCGGAAGGACGGATCGCATCGAGGCCCGTTCCCGCCTGGAAAATCGCGACCATCGACAGCGCTGCGAGACCGAGCGGAATCCACCCCTCCAGCGTGTTCCAGGCGACCCCGCCACCGCCCGCCGCCCGAACCGCGAGCGGGATCGCGATCGCGAACACCGCGGTCGACGCGAACCCGAGGCCCGCGTTCCATTTCGAGGCCAGCCCCCGGGTCGCGGTGTGCAACGCCTGGGCGTGAACCAGCAGCCACCACCCGGATCCGATGATCAGGAGAACCGTGACCTCCCCGCGGTCGATCGAGAGGAACATCCAAGGGAGCGCGGCGACGAGGACGATCGAGAAGGCGGGGACCCGGATGCGGAGGAACGGTCTCGGCCTGATGGAAGCTGCCGCAAAGGCGATGACCAGAAGCGACGTCAGGTAAATGCCGAGCACGGCCGGGCCGCCGTCACCTCCGGCAAGGTAAGGCGCCGCCGCACCGGCGGCAATGCTCACCACGCCGATCGAAACCGAGCCTGAGCGAGCCGTGAGCAAGAGGCCGATCACCATGACCACCGCCATGGCCACGAGCGAGCCGAGCGGCGAGAGAAGCCCGAGAACGGGACCCGCCGACCAGGCATCCACATACAAGGTTCCGAGGCCCGCGATGAAGAGTCCGACGGCCGCCGCCCGCCCGTATCGTCGGAGCGCCCACTCCCCCACGCCGAGAATCACCGCACCGAAAGCCGCCAACATCGCGGCCCGCACCCCGGCAGGAATATTGCCGATCCAGCCATTGTCGTAGGCGAGTTTCGCGAAGAACGCCGCAGCGATCACCACGATCACCCCACCCACCAAGGCCATCACCCGGCCGCCGATCAACTGCTCAAGATTACCCTGACGAGACCCTGCCTCGGCAAGGAGCGATGGTGTGTGATCATCTTCTTGCGGAGAGGTCACTTCGGAGCTCGGGTCGTGATCGCGTGCCGTCGGCGGCAAGGGTGGCGGTGATGCACGAACTCCGGAAAAAAGAGCCGCGGCCGACGGGACGGTCGGAGTCGCCTCGTCGGCCGCATGGGCTGCAGCTTTGGGAGCGGACCGTTGGAGGTCCGCGGGTAGTTGTGGATCAGGCGTGGATTCGGAAGCTTCTGTGGTCGTGAACTCTCTCGAAGAATCTTGCTGTTGCTCAGTCGATCCAATCGAATCCGAAGCCAACCGCTTCTTCTCAAGTTGATCGATCCGATCAACCAAGTTCGCCAGTTGAGATTCAATCCGATCCAATCGGTCTTCAGTTGGCACAGGTGAACGCTACCCACCCCAAGGATGCTTCGTCAAGCCTGCGCCGCGCTTCAACCAAGTCGGCCACGCCATGACCGACGTCCCGTGACGTGCAGTACCAGACTCCACCACTGAAGCAATGTGAATACCGACAGCGCTACCGGATGGAGTAACACGCCAGACCAAGCCTGTTGAAATCGTGCGGCAAGCAGAACTCGAAGCGTGAGCTGCACGATGATCGCCGCCGATGCAAACCCTGCTGCGGCCATTGAAACGCCCGAAAATTCCGCTCCGAGACTCGAACTCACCGCCACGAAACCAAGGATGATCCAAGGCGCCACGTGCCCACCAAGATGAAGTACGGTCAGCAGAAGGAGCAGGAAAATGTTCCCCAGGCCTTCGTAGGCGTTCTTTGCAAATCCACTCCAGGTCTCTCGAAAACCGTGGTACATGCGGCAGTGGACGATATCGGTGCCATCGAAAATGTCCGTCGCAAATCCCGCACGCCGAAAAATGCGGGGAAGTCGAACGCCATCGTGCATCGAATCCTTGATCACCGCATGTCCCCCGACCTGAAGCCAAGCATCCCGCCGAGCGAGAACGAACTGACCGCACGCCGCACTGGCCGCGGGGTCCAAACTCGAGCGCATGCGACCAATGGGCAGGTAGCTCATGAGGATGAAGTGAATCAAAGGAACGACTAAGGTCTCGCCGATCGTGCCGGTTCGCTCGTGAGGAAATGCCGAGAACAGGGCGATGTCGCCATTCGCTGTCCGTTGGGCGCGAACCGCCGCACGAGTGCGTCTCAGACAATCCTGGGTAAACCGAACATCCGCATCGGTGAAGAGCAGCCAGTCTGTCTGGCCCTGTCGCCCCATGCGATCACAGGCGTGCTGTTTCCCGTTCCATCCTGATGGGAGCGGGTTCACCTCGGCCTTGATCACTCGAGGATCTGATTTCACCAATCTCGCGAGGATCGTCGGTGTCGCATCGTCGCTCCCGTCGTCGTAGACCATGACGGTCGTCGACGATGCCGGATCGGCGTCCGCAGACTCTAAAGCGCTTTGAACGCACGCTTCAAGGTTGACCGCTTCGTTGCGAGCCGGAATGCACACGGTGACCGACCAACCTTCGTCATCTGAGTCGTTGACGACTGGGGCCCGTCGAAACCGGCTCAGGTTTCGGAGGGAGATCAACAAGGCGATGGCAGAGATCACCAACGCACCAGCCATCCACCAGGTCACCCAGTCCGACGTCTGGGCCTCTGCCGCGGGCGCCGCGGCCTGGATCATGCTCGTCAGAAAGAAGGCTCCTAGATTCGAACTCATGCCGACCCCTTTGGCGCAGCGCGTGTCGCCGCGATGCCGCCGGACCGACCCCGAATTCGAAGCCAGGCATCCATGAAGGGATTGATTCGATCTTTTCCGCCTTCGAGGACCTCGAACGCCGATTCATCGCGGGCAATGCTCGCCGCGGCAAGGTCTTTCGCGCATCGACGCATTCCTTCTTCCATGGCTCGGTACCAGTCGGTGGTGGAACCTGCTTCCGGCGAGTCGCATGACCGGACCGCGACCAGCAGTTCAGGCCTCGCGTCCTGCCAGAACACATATTCGATCGAGATCACCACGACGCTCGGCGAGCGTTCGCAGGCTGCCGCAATCGCCGCCGCGCCAGGCCGAAGTCGAATCGGCTCGCGTGGATCCGTGAATCGACCCTGCGGCGTGAGGCCCAAAATCGTGTCTGGTGATTGCGCGAGACGCTGAAGCACATGACGCCGCATTTGACCCATCGAGGTTGGATCGTCGGGATCGATGCCGAACACCCCAAGGCGGCGGAAGAACCGAAATCGCGAGAGTTGCTCGCTGGCCATCGGCATGAGGATGTCTCGGCCGACAAAGAGCTTTCGCCAGAGCACCAAGCCGACCAGCGGATCCCACCAAGACACATGGCTGATGAGGGTGATCATGGAGCGATCCGCGTCCAATGCCTCTTCAAGGATCTCCCGACTTCCTTTGAGAAGTCTCAACGCGTGAAAACGCCGCGACACGAGTCGGGTCGCGTACCACGCGAAAAACCGGCGGAATGCCGGTGAGGGCCGATCCTCGATCAGCCCATCGTCACCGTTTCCTGACATGCTTCCTCCTGCCCAGAACTCGAAGTTCGAGGATCGCCGATTCCAAGATCATCGGCGGCGGCGAGTGCGGCCGTGACGCCGCTCATGAGCACCATCGGCACGCCGGGTCCGGGGTTCACGCTTCCGCCGGCAAGATACAGATTCCGCAGCACTCGACTTCGATTTCGCGGCTTGAATCCGCCGGCCAGGCGGCCATGGCTCGCCAGGCCGTAGATCGCGCCACCTTCCGCGTTGTACATCCGGTCGATGTCCTGCGGCGTCAGATGGCGTTCGACGACGATGTGCGACTCGAGGTCTTCCATGCCCATCCGCTTGAGTTTGTCCATGACCACCGGTCGGTACTGCTCGAGCAGTCCGCCGCGGCCGTGCCATTCCTGCCCCGGTCGTAGGTACGGCGTGTGAATGAGCGCGTACAGCGCCTCCCCGCCTTCCGGTGCTTGGCTGGGATCGGTACGGCTCGGTGCCGCGAGGTAGATGGACGGATCTCGGGCGGGAATCCCTCGGTCGTAGATATCCGCAAACTCTTCCCGCGGATCCCGGCTGAACAGAAAGTCATGATGCAAGAGATGATCGTACTGGCGATCGAGCCCGAGGTAGAAGACCACCCCGCTACAGGCTGGCGTGTACTTCCGACCGATCTTCGCCTGCTCGTTGAGCGCTCGATCGTCGCCCATGAGGTCGCGGTAGGTTCGTTGCACGTCGCAATTACTGACCACCAGATCGGCCTCGATGATTCTCCCATCCTCAAGCTCGACGCCGGAGGTTCGTTTCCCGTTGTGAATGATCTTCTTCACCCCGGTTCCCAAGATGATCTCGGTCTCCTCCTCGCGAAGAATCTTCTCCAGACTCGCCGCGACCATCCTCGTGCCACCCATCGCGTAGCAGCAACCATGATCCACTTGCGCCGCGGCAATCAAAGTGAGGATCGCCGGTGCCAAGAATGGACTCGATCCGACGTACTGAAGGAAATGCTCGCAGAGCTGCGCCACATGCGGTTCCCGAACGTGCTTGTGGATCGTCGCCCCGACGTTCGAATGCATCCGCATCGCAAGGACATCCTTGAGGATCCCCGGCTCCGTGGTCGGGGTCGACCGCATCATGTCTGGGATTCCACCGATGTCTTTGTAGAAGAAGACCTTTTCGCTCAGCCCGTACATTCGTCGGCTGTAGTTGATGAAGGATCGCCAGCCGTCGCCGACCCGCTGCCCAGGGAACTGCTGATCGAGCGCCGCCACCATCGTTTCAAGGTCGCCGCGAAGGTCGAGCACCGTTCCGTCTTCGTACATGCAGCGCCACTGGGGGTCGAGATCGACAATGTCCACGTAGTCCGCAACCGTCCTCCCCGTTCGCTCGATGATGCCGCGGATCACCTGAGGCATCGTGAGGATGGTCGGCCCCATGTCGAAGGAGAACCCGGACTCCTGCAGGACGTTCATCTTTCCGCCGAGATGCTCATTGCGATCGATGATCGTGACATCCAAACCCCGGGTGCGGAGTTCGACCGCCGCGGCCAAGCCGGCCAATCCGCCCCCGACTACCACCGCGCTGGTTCGTTCTGTTGACATGCTAAATTCGCTCCAATGTCATGCCCTATGAATTCTCACGGGGCTTTTCAAGATCCTATTGAACACGATCGATCCACTCGATTAACTCGTCTCTGGCGGTGGCGTGATGCCCCGCCCCCACCGGCGAACCATCTTCTCAAGCATTCGCTTTCCGCGGGGGTCGGGTTCGCCCGCGGGTATTCGCCATCGCCCGGTGCGAGTCACCACGACCGGACGGGTCATCGCGAGCAGCCCCTCGGTACCTCGACTGCTCCCCCACCCGCTGCTACCGACCGGGGAGAGCGTGGCCGCAGGATGAGCACTCGGGATGACGCAGTCGTTGATCGTGACCAGGCCGCCTCCCAGCAAGGGAATCAATCGGTCGACCCGGCGGTGATTCGCGGTGAAGACACTGGTGGCCAGGTGCTTTCCGCCCCGCTGATGCAAGGCGAAGAGTTCCGTTTCGGTTCGCCAGGCGCGAACGACCAGTAACGGGCCGAAGTGATCGCCATTGAAGGCCTCAGCGTCCAAGGGGCAGTCGAGAATCACCTGAGGACGTACCCGCCGCCCTTCTGCCGGATCGGCGACTTGAGCGGCTGGCTGACCACCTCGTCGGATCGCGTCTTCGACGAGATCCCGATGACGGTTTGCCGCGTCGGCGTCAATCAGATTTCGCATCCCGGCACCGGCGGCCAGCGGGACGAGTGCGGCCACAAACGCGGCATGCTGCTCCGCATGAACGAGTACCCGCCGCGGCGCCATGCAGGTCTGACCAGCATTCATCGTGACCGATGCCCAGACGCTTCGTGCGGCGACCACTGGATCCGCATCATCAAAGACAATCGCCGAATCACAGCCGGAGAGTTCAAGTGTGGTGGGGAGCAATCGGCCGGCCGCGGACTCCGCGACCAAGGTGCCGATGGCCGTGGAGCCAGTGAACACAACATGATCGAGGTCCGGCGCTTGAAGCAACTGGCGCCCAACGTTCCGGCCCGACGACATCACAACCACATCTTCTTGGTCAAGACCGGCCGCGCGGGCAAGTTCGAGAAGCCGACGCTGCGTCTTTGGTGATCGTTCGCTGGGTTTGACGATCACGCGATTCCCCCCGACGACCGCCTGAACGATCTGGATACCGAGGAGTTGAATCGGATAGTTCCAGGTACCGATGATGCCGACGCGACCAAGCGCGACCCTCCGCACCAGGCCACGCTGACCCAGAAGCCACCATGGCCGCCCCGGGAGTGAACGGTCCTTCAGGACTCGACTCGCTCGCCGAGCATGCCAATCACACGCGGCGATCAGCGGCATCAATTCCGCGGTCATGGTCTCCCAAGCCGGTTTTCCAACTTCGGACTCGGCCAGCGATGCAAGCGTCTCCAGATCCGCCGCGATCAATCGCCCGAATCGTCGCGCCCACGCACGGCGTTTCTTGGATCCCGGGCCGCCAAGCCCGCCGTCTGCCGGTGATCGGGTGGTTGATGGTGAAGGGTTGGGATTCATCGTTGGATCAGCCGACTCGTTCGAATCATGATTCACCATCACTGCGAGATCCTGAGAGGCCTCGGGATTCAGAGATGGGGTGGTCCGGATTGACTGCTGGTTGATGATTGGTTCTGAAGGCATCGGGAATCTCCAAGGCCTTTCCGACCAAAATTGGATTCGCGAGTAGTCTACCCACGGATTCGATTCGCCCCCCCTTCTTCGGTCACGGGCGGCCGAATTCGCATCCGGAAAAAACCCCAGACGAAATGCTTTTCATGATTGCCACGCCCACGCCCCCGAACATCGCCGAGAGACCCAACATCGCCATCATTGGTGCGGGGCCCGGCGGCCTCGCGACAGGCATGCTCCTCGCTCAGGCTGGGGCTCAGGTGACGATTCATGAGGCTCAGCCGATCATTGGAGGCCGGACCCGCCGCACCGTGGTGGGCGACTACGCCTTCGATACGGGCCCCACCTTCTTCATGATGCCGTGGGTGCTCGAGGAGATCTTCTCCGCCTGCAATCGACGCCTTTCTGACTACGCCGATCTCCATCGCCTTGATCCGATGTATCGACTCCTGATTGGGAGACCGGACCAAGCGCCTCTCCAAATCGACGCCACGCAGGATGTGGAACGCATGGCCGCAACCCTCGATGGCATCGAGCCAGGGGATGGGGCTGCCTTCCGCCGATTCATGCACGACAATCGCCGCAAGCTCGAACTGATGACGCCGATTCTTCGTCGGCCGATCCGATCCCCACTCGACCTCTTGAGAATGGACACCCTGAAAGCGGGTCCTTCGATCAAGCCATGGCAATCCGTCCATAGCCATCTCTCCGGATATTTCAAAAACGAACACGTCAGACTCGCACTGTCTTTCCAGAGCAAGTATTTGGGCATGAGCCCATTCGAATGTCCGGGTCTCTTCTCGATTCTCCCGTTCATCGAATACGAGTACGGAGTCTGGCACCCCAAGGGTGGATGTAACCAACTGATCGAAGCCATGGCAAAAGTCTTCACGGAACTCGGTGGCCAGATCCATGTCGACGACCCGGTTGAGGGGATCGAGTTTGATGGCCGACGAGCGACCGGTGTCCGGTCACGAACCGGCGTCCATCGATACGACGAGGTCGTGATTAATGCCGATGCGACTTGGGCGTTGAAGAACCTGATTCCCACCGGCCTTCGCCGAAAGTGGTCTGATCCAAAGGTCGACTCCAAGAAGTATTCCTGCAGCACCTTCATGCTGTACCTCGGGATCGATGGCGAAGTCGATCTACCGCATCACACGATCTATACCTCCCAGACGTATCGGGAGAATCTGGACAATATCGGGGGTGGGCGGCTGACTCAGGACGCTTCGACGTATCTCCACAATCCCTCCGCCATCGATCCGAGCCTGGCTCCAGAAGGATGCAGCGCCCTCTACGTGTTGGTTCCGACGCCCAACGATCGAGCCGACATTGACTGGGACGTCGAGGGCCCGAAGCTTCGAGCCGCGACGCTTGAGAAACTTGAAACGGTATTTGGCATCGAGGGGATCAGCTCACGGATCCGCGCCGAGAAAATGGTGACCCCCGCCGACTGGTCCAACGAGCGGATCAACCATGGGGCCACTTTCAATCTGGCCCACGGTCTCGATCAGATGCTCCACCGTCGCCCACAACACAAACTTGAGGAAGTCGACGGCGTCTGGCTGGTCGGGGGCGGCACCCATCCGGGCTCCGGCCTTCCGGTGATCTTCCTCTCGTCCCAGATCACCGCGGGCCTCCTGTGTGAGCGGCACGGACTCTCGACTCCGCATGCATGGCAGCCGCTTGCCGAGGCGATCGGCGCGGGCGAACCCAGTTCGTCGTAGCATTCCCCGCGTGGAACTCACTTACGCCAGCTATCTTCGTATTCCCCAACTCCTCTCGCTGCAGGTCCCCGAATCGGACGGACCCGAGCACGACGAGATGTTGTTCATCATCATCCATCAGGTCTACGAACTCTGGTTCAAGCAACAGATTCATGAGACCGAGGGACTTCGGCGCATGCTCGAAGCCGATGATCTCATCGCGGCCGAGGCAACGCTCGGACGGATCCTGACGATTCTGAAGACCATGGTCGGTCAGATCGACGTGCTCGAGACAATGACTCCTGTCTCCTTCCTCTCGTTTCGCGACTTTCTCGCGAGTTCAAGCGGGTTTCAAAGCGTCCAGTTTCGCGAGTGGGAATTCATTCTTGGCCACAAGCGGGAGCGACCACTGGCCAACTACCCTGAAGGATCCGACGAGCGAGCCGCCCTTGAGCGTCGTCTCTCGGAGCCGTCCGTCTGGGAGTATGTCTTGGGCTTCCTTTCCCGGAATGGTCTGGAGATCCCGCGTGAAGCATTTGCGGAGGGAACGGAACCCACCCGCTCGTGCGTCGCCCTGCACGCAGAGTTGATCCGCATGTATCGGGAGCTGCCAAGGCTGCGTGGGCTCTGCGAACTACTCGTTGATCTCGATGAGGGACTTCAGGAATGGCGATACCGCCATGTGAAGATGGTGGAGCGGACGATCGGCTTCAAGAAGGGAACAGGCGGCTCCCCGGGCGTTGGTTATCTGCAGAAAACGCTCTTTCAACCCATCTTTCCGGACCTCTGGGAAATTCGTACCGAACTCTAAGGCGGGATTGAAACTTCTCCATTGGATCGCAGAGATTCGCAGGTTAGGATCGAGCGACTGGAGAAACCCTTGCACCCGACCCTTGCTTCCGCGATTGCTTTGCCGATTATCCTGCTCGGTGTTCAGACATCAGCCACGGCGCAAAACCAAACCGAGTCACTCTCGCCCTTGGTCACCGGAGGTGTCCCCTTCCGGGTCGAGGTCGAACTGGTGGACTGGATCGGCGACGACCTGCCCGCCATCCACTCGGCGGCACACGCGATGCTCGGCCAACGGCTGCTCCTCGTGGGCGGCAAGACCACCGGCCTCCACAACTTCACCTGCGATCCCGATGTGAACTGGCCGGCGGCCGACTTCAATCACTCGCTCATGGTCGTGGACTTCAAGACTCGCGAGACGTTTACCAGGCCCCTCACCAAGCGCGATACGGGGCTGACGCCGAATCAGATGGCGTCGCTCGCGTCGACCAACCCCCTGTCGACGCAGGTGGACGATCGACTGGTTTCCCTTGGTGGATACGGCATCGACGAGAACGGCGACTACGTCACCTTCTCCACGCTTCGGGTCTTCGATGTGGAAGGCGTGATCGGGTGGGTGCTCGGGGATCGCACCGCGCTGGCCGATCACATTCGTTTCCACGAGGCTCCGAAGGACGCGTCGTCAGATTTCTTCACCATCTGCGGCGGGGTCCTGATCAAGAATGGAGACGAACTCTGGTCGTGTCTCGGCCACGATTTTCAAGGGGGCTACGTCGACCTGAACGTTTGCCCTTCGATCGGAACCACGCAGGTCTACACCAAGAGCATCCGCCGGTTTGCGCTCGACGCGACGCAGCCCGGCACACCGCCGATCTACCTCGGCGAAACGACATCTCCTCCGGCGTGGGCTCGCCGGCGCGATCTCAATGTGTTTCCGGCAACCGTCCCCAGCGGTGACGGCGCGGTCGCTCTCGGTGGCGTCTTCACGCCTGAAGAAGGCATCTGGACCGCACCGATCGTGATCGATTCGGAGGGTGCCATGTCGATGCGAGATCCCGAGACGCCGGGAACCCTGCTACAGGGATTCAACGTCTACGAATCCGGTGCGTTCTCCCTGTGGTCGGAGTCTCGTCGAGAAAACTGGTTCGTTGCCTTCGGCGGACTCGGCTACCAGGTGCTCGCCGAAGGAAAACTGGTCGAAAATCCAACCATCCCCTATTCGAACGAAGTACTCGCGGTTCGGTACGCCCCCGATTCTGATTCGTGGAGCCAGCACCTGACCGGCGCGTCCTTCCCGATGGACACGGACGAGAACGGCAACGTCTGGTTCAACGGCATCGAGACCTTCACCATTCCCTTGATCGACGAAACGCGGCACCAGATCGATCTGGATGCGATCACCGAAGCGACCTCGGTGGCGTATCTGTACGGCGGGATCATCGCCAACGGCCAAGGCATCGTGACCTTCCCGGACACGTTCGCCTCGAACCAGTTGTTCGAGGTCGTGCTCACCCCGGGTCCCGGTTGTCCCGCCGACCTGAACGATGATGGCGTGGTGAATTCGGCCGACCTCGCAGACCTACTCCTGGCCTGGGGACGGGTGCCGGATGAAACGCCCGCGGACTTCAACGCGGACGGCGTCGTGAGCAGTGCAGATCTCGGGTGGCTGATCGGGGCGTGGGGCGTCTGCCCCGGCCCGTGACTCACATGGACGTCTGGTCACGGTCCGCGCCGGTGTGCCTCTGACCCGGAGCGGTGCATGTGCCCGGCACGCCAACATCGAGCGACGCGGGCGACGCGGGCGACGCGGGAGAAGATGCCACCCTCAGCGGGCGATGCCGCCTTCGCCGCCGAGAATCCTGATCCGACCGGTTCGCAGATCCCATTGCACTCGCTCGGCGCGAATGGGCGTCGCGGCGCCCTTCGACTGCACCGTGACCACCCGGCCCGGGCTCGCTCGGAGCATCGCAATCTGGGTATCGACGTTGTAATCGAACTCTTGACACTCGATGTCATGATCCGGAGTACGGACGAAGACGCGGCCGATGCCTCTCACGCGAACTAACTCCGCCGGACCTCCGAGTTCCACGCCGGCGGCCATCAGTTCGTTCTGGTCTTTCTTTGCAATCTTATCGGGTGCCACTTCCGCCACTTTGGACGGCTCGCCATCCACCAGCGGCGGGTCAGCTTTGGGTGCTTCGGCAGCCGCCCCGGCCCGATCTTCCGGACGTTCGAGCGTGACCTCAAGTCGGTCCGCGGTCAACGTGAGGGTGTCTTCTGGATCGATCCCCGCATGCAATACTTCGACCTCTCGCTCCATGATCACGAGATAGCGGTCGTCGACCTCACGGTTCATGGTCATCCGCCTCGCCCAGCGGAATCGGCTGGTTCCATCGACACCGAATCCGGCGGTGGATGCGGGGCCGCGTTCAGCCTTGGAACTCGATGGATCAGGGTCATGCACAAGCAAACCCCCAGGGCCGTCGACCAATGCCTCCCGGGTCGAGACCGTGTATTCGACGTGCTCGCCGTTGACCCGGAAGAGCCGAGGCTCACCACGACGAGCGGGACTGTTCCAGGTCCGACTCTCAAGTACGGCATCGCCACGTGCGACGAGTCGATCGAGCGTCTTTCCGCCGTCCTTACCGAGCAGCCCTTGGTCACGTTCACCGACCGGACGCACGCCGCCGACCTCGTTGGAAAGATCAAGCGAAACGCGACGAGCATCGAGCCGATCACTGGTCATCGGATCTGGGGTGCTTCGAACGCGAACGTCACCTTCGAGATCAAGCCGGCCACCACCGTCGTTGGCATCCTCGTTGTAAAGCATCGCCTGCGACCAAGTGGCTGCCAAAGACGTCCGGGTCGGCGGCGAAGGACGTTCGATCCGCCCCTTGGACTCCGGCACCACACTCTGGTCGTAATACCGGAACCGACCCGGCCCGGTACCCCGCACGGTTCGGGAGGCATCGTCGAATTGGACATCTCGAAGTTGGTCCGCCACCACGTTAGCCCGAAGCACCATCACATCGTCACCTTCGAGTTGCAGCGTTCGATTGACCCCATCCCCTTGGAGTCGGTCCGCGAAGACGCGAGCCCCTTCCTCCAGCCGGACTTGGACGCCATCACCGGCATCGATGGTCGTGATCTCGACGGCACCCACATCACCGCCGGCGAACTCTCCGGTGATTCCAGACGCCGCTTCGGAAGGGCGATCGTCTTCGGCCCGAGGGCGGAATCCAACCCGCAGTCGATTGGTCCAGAGGGTCTGGCCGGGATCACGCGCCTCAACGTCGCCTTCCGCCACCATCCCGGTCGGAATCGTCCGACCGTCATCAGTTCGCGCCAGCGACAAATCAATCGAAGTCGCTTGAAGCGACCCGACTTCGCCGACCCGATCCACCCGGGCCCCACCGGTGGCGAGAATGCGTTCGATGGCCTCGCCATCGCCGCCCTTGACGAAGTCAACCACCAGCGCGTCGGAACCGAGTTTGAATTCGTCACTGGCGACCCGGACGTCTCCGCGGAAACGCGCCTGTTCAAGCCGTCCGTCGTCCTCCAGGTCGTCGAAGTCGAGATCGACGCCGCCTTCCCAGACGATTTCCAGTCGGGGCGATCCGGTTCCGGCCAGAGGATCGTCCTGGCCAATCGCGGAGACCGCGGCGAAGGCGACCGCATGCTCGGCGCCGGGCCCGGCGGCCAGTAGGGTCTTCATGCCCAACGAGAAAAGATCGGCCGCGCCACGAAATGCAGATCGCACTCGCATCGCCCCTTCGTCTTCAAAGCGCATCCGGCCCCCGCCGACGAGCCCGCCCTCACCGTCGGCTCTGATCATCCAAAACCGTCCGCCTTCGAGCGCAAAACGAGGACTCTCGATGATCAGCGGATGCCGATCGTCACCGATTAGATCGATGCGTTCGGACTGCGTTCGATACTCAAGCCGGGCGCAGGAACCGGTGGCCTCATTGCCTTCGTCTGCCAAGGTGATCCCATCACCGGAGTTCGATTCGATCACGATCTCGGCGTCCGCCCGCTGCGGCATCCGAGCGGCGGCATCAGGATCTGGAACCATCACCAGACGACCAGAAAAATGCACGCGGACGATTTCGGAGTCGGGTTTACTGGCGTACGTCTCGCGTACCGGACCGTAGGTCATGGCAGAAACTGAAATGAGCCCCGATGTGCTGAGTGGCACGGCGAGCGCGGGTACCGGCGGTATCGATGCAAAGGACGCGTCGAGACCACCTTCTCCCAACGCAAACGTCGCAACCAACCGGTCACCTTCGACGGTGCTGCGGGTGGCGACGCCGTCGGCATCGAACGCAACCCGTTCCACGAGAACCTGGTCCTCCAAGATGAGCCGATACCAAGCGTCGGAATCAACTGCTTCCTGTGTGGTCGCACCAGCACCACGATCACGGTCGATCCGCGCTTGGCCCTCACCGGTCTGACGATTCGCTGACCATGCCGCCGCATCCGAGACACTCGCTTGATCTTCCGAATTCGCTTCCGGAGCGGGTTGATTTCGAACCGCCGTTGCCGGTGCGATCACCGCCACCGAATTTGAACTCGCGGCCGTCGAAGGGGGCGATTGCGACGGTCGAAAGATGATTGGTTCGGTCGCTCGTTCCACGGTCAATCGAGAGATTCGCGAGCCATCGGGCTCGAAGAAAATTCGAAGATCCTCACCCGCGAACGTCGCCTCCGAGGTGGTGACGCGAACCTTCTTGGGACTGTGGATCTCCCCTGCCGCGGCGTCGTAGTCCGCCTCCTCGGCATTGATCACCACCGATGGTGTTCGTTGATCCAGAGGGACGTTTCGTCCGTCGAGGAGTGGCTCAAAGATGCGGATCCTGACCTCGCCCCGAAGTCGCCCGGATTCGATCGCTTGATCCGGAACCCGCATTTTACCTTCAAGCGCCTGCATCTCGACGATACGGCCGTTCGATGGATGGAGTCTGGCCCACGGCTGTTCCATGTCTACCCAGGAATCGGGGAGAGGATCGATCCGAACCGCACCGTATTCCTGGGCAAGTCGTCCGTCCTGGCCGGCCACCTGCACGGAAGCGCCGTCCCGAAGCGTGGCCATGGCGTCGCGATCGATATCGGTTGCCGGACGGGCCAGCTCCGCTTCGGTGGGAACCGAGGGAACGGCGATGCGATCGAGATCGACCGTCCGCTTGAGCGTCGATGTTGGTCCCGGTCGGTCAAGTCGCCAAACGACGGCGATGAGCACCATCGCGATCAAGACGCCCACACCGATCAGGAGGATCGGCCCGCGCCCGGCGACACCACGTCGTCGAGTCTCAGCGCGAATATCAAATGCCGTGACTGATTTTCTTGATTCGGTTTCGATCTGCATGACCGCCTCCATCCATGCCGGCGGGAACTCAGGTTTGATCAGCGTAGAATTTGACCGACGCCTCCCAGGCGTCGCGGGCTTGAAGGAGCCGCTCCACGACCTCACGAACCGCACCACGTCCTCCGGGGGCGTTCGTGACATGACAGGCCACGTCGATCACCTCGGGAGCGGCATCCCGCACCGCTACAGGATATCCGCACTTGGCCAAGATCGGCAGATCGGGAAGATCGTCGCCCACCATCGCCGCCTGCGATGCGTCGAGGCCAAGGGTCTTCAGGACGTCGTCGAACACATCGCCCTTTCGACTCACGCCTTCGTAGAGATGGAGGATGCCAAGCTCGGCCGCTCGATTCTGAACGGCCGCACCCCTTCGCCCCGTGATGATGGCGACATGGCCGCCCGCTCGCTGCCACATCCGGATGGCCGTGCCATCGCGGACGAAGAAGCGTTTGGTTTCGGTTCCATGATCGTCCAGCAGGATGGACCCGTCCGTGAGGACGCCATCGACGTCGAGGCAGAGAAGTTGAATCTGGGCAGGATCGGCCGTCGGCATGCGGACATGCTACCCCTGCGGGCGTGAGAAGATCGAAGCGGCCGTCACTTTCGGTCTTGAGTGCCGCTCAGGCCGGGCGCCGGAGTTGTTGGGAACATGCTCGCTCGGCGGACTGCGCCGCCAGTTCTCGAAGACGGCCAGCCACGATCGAAAGGTCGCTTGGACGGCGAGCCGGGGCCTGCTGGAGGCACGTGTGGACCAATTCATCGGCCTCCACCGGAACGTCTCGGCGCAAGTTCCGGAGCCGCTCCACCGGTCTCTTGGCGTCGAGCATCTCGCTCGAGCCGTACCGTCCGGTCAACTGCCGATAGATCGTCGCGCCCAGAAGGAAGGCATCCGTTCGAGCATCGATAATGCCCACCGCGGCCTGCTCCGGTGCAAGGAATCCTGGCGTCCCCTGGATGCGTGGCTTTCGCTCGCCGAGTCGGCAGGCCTGACCGAGATCGATCAGGGTCGCGTGCCCCGTGGTACCCACGAGGATATTCCCGGGCTTGAGATCAGCATGGGCATATCCAAGCTGATGAAGATGATGAAGGCCGTCTGCAATCAAGGCAAACTGCTCGAAGAGTTCGTGCGTTGCCGCTGGCGGCGCTTCGTCGAGGGGGACGCCATCGACAAAATCCAGAAGCAGGGACACTTCGGTGGTCCGGACGATCTCTCGATATCGGAGAAGCTTCCGCGCCGATCGGACTGCTGGATGATCGACTTTGGAACCAACTTCGTACTCACGCTCGACCTGCGTTAGAAAACGGCGGGCCGACGCATCGCGGCAGTTCACGTGCTTGAGGGCGTAGAGGTTATGACTCCGTGGATCCGAGACCACATAAAGCTTGCTCGCCGCCCCCTCACCGAGCTGGTCAATCACCCGAAACCCGTGGATCTCCTTCGGATTTGTCGCCTGCCTGCTACCTGTCGCCTGCCTGCTAATCATGACCGTCTCCGTTCCTTCTGAATCGCCATTGTTCGCACGATCGTCCTTCGCGGTTTCTGTATTGTCTGGAATCCACGACCTTTAAGACGCTCTCTTCCCTCGCGTCCCTCGCGTGCCTCGCGTGCTCTGCATGAACCCGCCGAGGCCTCATGCTGCCTGACCCGACCGTCGGATCCAAGGTTGGAAACCGACACCCGATCGAGAGAGATCATGACGCCGTCCCGTCAAGACCCGGTGTGGACTTCCAACGGAGTTCATGAACTCCTCAGAGAATTCACTGGGACCGTCGAGCCTGTCACCAATCAATACGCACTTCGACGGACTTCTTGCGAATTCAATTCCCGAGATTTCACGCTGCCCGACGGTGATCCTGCCCACCTTGGCCCTGATCGCTCACCGTCTTTATCTCTCGAAGTCGAAACACCACTTCGTCGATTCCGACTGGCCGCCGGGTCGGATCGGGATGAAGGCACTGCTCAAGCAACCGGTTCATTCCCTCAGAACCCCCTCCTTGGCGAAGTGACTCGACCCATTCTTGATGGAGATCGAGCCAGTCAGCGGCATTGAGTTCCGAGGGCTTGGGCATCTCAAGTCGAGCTCTCAGGATCACGGCCGCCATCGTCGCGGCAAATCCGAAGACATCAGCCCTGGCGGTCCGAATGCCCCCGAGGAACTGTTCCGGACTCGAGTAGCCCGAATTCCCCTCGCCACCGGGGAAGGCGATGCCCGCCTCCGCGGCTTCCGCGAACCCGATGAGCCGGGGTGAGCCAGTCGCGTCCACCAGAATATGCCGCGGACGGATTGCCCCATGCACGAGTCCTTGCTCGTGAACATGCGACAACGCCTGGCCTACCTGTTCCATCAATCCGAGGATTGCATCGGTACTCGGCAGATCCCAGCGATCGAGCGTCGGCCCGTCGACATATTGTTGGAAGAGCCCAACCTCGCGCACCCGAAACCCCTTGCGCTCTCGTCGTAATGAACTGACCTGCCGGATACCAGCGTGGTCCAACCGGCGACCGATCTCATATTCAGCGGCGAGACGGCGGCATCGTTCTTCATCTTCGGCGGTGTGCCGTTGAACGTGCTTGAGTGTCTGCAGGGTCCCATCGACCGGATCCGCGACCAGATAGGACGTGACCAAGTCCTTGCGGCCGAGCTCGGTAAGGACTCGATGCCCCATCAGGCTGCCTCGTAGAACCGGCGTGGCGGCGCGACCGGCACCATTCTTAGACTTCCATTGAAACACAGTCTTCTCTCCCCAAGGTACGAGCTCCATGCCCGTCACCCTCAATCGTCAGGAGACTCTCGAAAACAACCGCGACCAAGGCAAGCCTGAGCCGCAGATCAACCGCCGGCCGAGGTCTATCTGGGTGAGTGAGAGGGATCGCGGAGGTCGCTCAATCTGTGATCGATGAGGCCAGTAAGACGACGAACACGTCGTAGACCGCGTGGGTTGCCGCCACGATGCCGAAACCGCGGAGAAGATAAAGCACTGAGAAATAGGCCCCGCTCGCCAGATAGAACACTGCCAGCCCGGCAAGCAAGCCACCATCTGCGTCATGGATCGGGTGATAGAGCATGAAAGTGACCGCCGAGATTGTCACGGCAATGAACACCGTCTTCTGATGCGACAAACCGAATCCGTCGACCAGCAGGGAGTGCACCGTCGCGATCATCGCCCAGCGGAAAATCAGCTCTTCGTAGAGCCCCGCGCCGATGCCCATCGCCATCCGCTCGGCGACGGTCTCTCGGACCGGAACGCTCACCGCCAAGGGCATATCACTTGAGCTCAAGAGGGCTGCGAGCACGATGATGGGGATGACCAGGACGAGGGATTCGATCCACATCAAACCGATCGTTCCCCAGTGGATGCTCCAAGGGTGACGGCTCAGGACTTGCCAGACGACCAAGAGAACGACCAAGAGAATCCCGGGAAGCCCAAGTCCGAAACCCGTGATTCCCATCACGGAGAACAGATCAATGATGTACTTGTGTGCGAGGTTCGTGACCAGAACGCCACCGTCCTGGCGCAGGATGGCGATCAGCCCCAGTTCATAAATCAGAATCAGGGGCGCCAGCAGGATCAGGATTTCAAGTGGGCGCTGGGCGCGAAGCCAATAGGGGCCGGTCCAGAACGGACCTGGGTCGGCGCGGCCTCGTGGATCCGGCAACGGTTGAGTCGGTTTCGCCATCGCAGCGTCACCATCCTTAGCCCTTGGCCTTAGCCCTTGGCCGGATCCCTCAGAGTCACCACCACGACCTTACCGGAGCGGCGAGATCGTGGAGCCACCCGAAGCGTCACCCGAAGAAGATCGCAATCAGGCCGCCGCGGACTTGAGTTCACGCAACCGTCGCGAAAGTCTGCTCTTTCGACGCGCGGCGGTATTGCGATGGATCGTGCCGGTGCACGTCACCTTGTCAAGGATCGAGCAAACCTTGCGGAATTCTGATTCCGCGGTATCGACGTCCTTGTGCTGGACTGCCGAAAGGAAGTTCTTGATCTGGTTCTTGATGCGACGCTTCCGCCAATTGTTGCGGGCACGACGTTTTGCGTTCTGACGAACGCGCTTCTTAGCTGATTCAGTATTCGGCACGAGGCCAGCTCCCTGCAAGGAATTGAGCCGCGCATTATCGCCAGCCTCGCTCAGGTTGCAACCCCAAAACCGCCCAATCAAGGTGGGAATCACGATGATCGGCCCGCTATCATCGTTCTGGATGCACGCACCTCCGACCGAATTTCAGACAAAAGTGGTCTCAGACCGCCATGCGGATACCCGTACGGCTGCTTTAAGCCTCGCCGGAACACTTCGAGAGGAGCTCCAGGGACCTCCTGCGGCAATTCTCCTTGCCGCAAGTTTTCATCACTCTCCAGCCCTTCCTGAGGCGGTCCGAACCGTTCGAGAGGCCCTCGATGGTCCCGCGACCATCGGATTCACGGCCCGATCCGTGATGGCGGGGCCCGAAGAATGGGAATCTGGGCCTTCGATGGTCGCCATGGCAATCGCTGGCCCCGGGCTCCGCATCCGCGCTTTTCAGTTTGATCATCGTGATGGCCCTCCCGAAGGATGGTCCCGGGCATTGGTCCGAAGCCGACTTCGACCGATGTCACCCCCCAAAGGGCTTCTGGTCTTTGCTGATCCCTTTACCGCCGGCTCGGATGCCCTACCGAGCCGACTGGCCGCAAGCCTTCCGCTGGGAACCCCGATCGCAGGGGGGCTCCTGAGCGGCGCGAGTCAAGCCGGGGCGAACGTCTTGGTGGCGGATGACGCCGTCTCGATGTCCGGCGCTGTCGGACTCATCTTCGAGGGGGATATCGAGCTTGAGCCCATTGTCTCCCATGGCTGTCGGGGGGTCGGCGAGACCTTGGTTGTCACGGGTGCTGATGGCAGTTCCATCACGAGCCTCGGTGGTCGACCAGCGGCCGAAGTGCTTGACGACGTCCTGGGCAATCTCTCAGGCGCCGATCGAACCACCTTGGCAAGGTCGCCACTGATCGGAATCGCTGCCGATGCGGCAAAACCCATCAAAGGTCGTGGCGATTTCTTGATCCGTCCGATCGGCGCCATCGATCGAGCGAGTGGAAATCTCCTCTTATCCGGCGGCGCCCCCCGCGGTTCGACGGTTCGTTTCCAGGTTCGCGACGCTTCGATCGCGGCCGAGGATCTGGGCATGTCGCTCGATCTCGCGGTCCTCGACCACCGTCCCGCGGCTGGCGTGATTCTGGCGAGTTCGGCTGGCCGAGGTTCATCACTGTTTGGGTCACCCGGCCATGACTCGGGGAAGATCCATGAGCGACTGGCGGCGCCCCCCCTTCTCGGCTTCGTGACGGCAGCGGAGATTGCGAGCATCGGCGGCCGACCACGATTGGCCGGCCTTGGGCTCTCCGCCGTCGTGCTCCGAGGCATCCAGCGACCGTAGATCCGTCACATCCGGCCGATCGCCTCACTCAACCTGAGTCGTGCTCACCGGTAAGAAACTCGACGATTTCGTAGAGCTGGCCCGATAAGGTGTTGAGACCGGCATTTCGCAGCCCGGAATGCGGGATCAAGTGGAGTTTGCGTTGGTGACCCGACGCAAATTATGGAAGATGGGTCCACGTCGGACCCAATCGATCTGGAGCCGGCCCGACGCCACTCCCGACGTCCCTGAGCAGATTGAACCGAAGGAATGCACCGCCCATGGGTATCGGCACCATTCTCATCGAACGCGGGTTGATCTCTGAGGATCAGCTCGATGAAGCGATTCGTGAGCAGAAGCGAACTGGCGAACGGCTCGATCACGTGCTCGTTCGCCTGGAGCATGTCGCTCAGGACGTCGTACTGGAGGCCATCGGTCGCCAATTGGATATGGCCATCGTCGATCTGGCGGAGATCGACGTCGACGACGAGACGCTTCGAACCCTTCCTTCCCGCCTGGTGTTTAAGAAACTCTGCGTCCCGATCAGCCGAACCGAGACCACCCTTCAGATTGCCACCTGCGACCCATTTGAGCTCAGTACTTTCGACGAGTTACGGCTCCTCACCGGACTCGGAGTCGAACTCGTCCTGGCCGACGAGCGCGATCTTCGGAAATTCATCCGATCTCATTACGGCGTCGCGGGAGACACGCTTGATGCCCTGTCCAATGACGACTCTGCCGACACGGATCTCATCCTCGATGCCGCCAGCGGAGAACTCGACGCCGACGAAGAGGCCAGCGTCATCAAGCTGGTCAACGATCTCCTCCTCGAAGCGATTCGAGAGCGAGCCACGGATATTCACATCGAGCCCTACGAGGAAGAGCTCACCATTCGCTATCGGATCGATGGCGTGCTTAGCGAGGCCGGCGTCCCCGCATCGGTGAACCGATTCAGAAATGCCATCGTCAGTCGCCTCAAGATCATGGCCGGGTTGAACATTGCGGAAAAGAGGAAGCCTCAGGACGGCCGGATCACCCTCCGGCATAAAGGTGGGGAATTCGATCTTCGAGTCTCGATCATTCCAATGATCGCCGGCGAAGGCGTGGTCCTTCGGGTTCTCGATAACAGCGTGGCGAAGCTCGGACTCGATGATCTCGGCATGCCGACCAAAATCACCGAGCGGTGGGACACGGTGATCACCCGCCCGCACGGGATCCTCTTGGTCACTGGACCAACCGGTTCGGGCAAATCCACCACGCTCTATGCCTCGCTCAATCGCGTCGTGAGCGAATCCGTGAAGGCGATCACCATTGAAGATCCCGTGGAGTACCACGTGGAGGGTGTGAACCAGATTCAGGTGAATACCGCGACGGATATGACCTTCGCCGCAGGTCTTCGGGCCATCCTTCGACATGACCCAGACATCATCATGATCGGCGAGATTCGAGATCTGGAGACTGCCGAGGCGGCCGTTCAGGCTTCGCTTACCGGCCACTTGGTGTTTTCCACCCTCCATACGAACGATGCGGCGAGTGCAACGACTCGTCTCCTAGACATGGGAATCGAGCCCTTCCTCGTCGCCTCGAGCGTGGAGGCGATTCTTGCTCAGCGACTCGTCAGAAGAACCTGCGGTTCCTGCATGCGTCGGCGTGAAATGACCGCCGCCGAGCTCCCCGAAGGGCTGGAACCCCCCGCCGACGGCATGGTGGTGGAAGCCGTCGGGTGCCGAGAGTGCCGTCGAACCGGATTCCGAGGCCGGGTCGGCGCGTTCGAGTTGCTTCGTCTGACCGACTCGATCCGCGAGCTCATTGTGAACCGCGCCGATGCGACCCGAATTCGGAAGGCCTCTCACGCCGAGGGCGAGCTTGATCTTCTTCGTGATGCGGCATGGGACCTGGTCCGGGCAGGCGTCACCACCCCTGCCGAAGCCATGCGGGTGATCCGAATCTGATGTTGGGGCGTCATCGACCGAGCCTTTGAACGGTTCCAAATCCCCGATTCCGACCCGGGATCCGAGCCAAAAAGCATCAAGAACTCAGATTCTGAACCGTGTGCCCTGAGCCTCTCTGGTGGTCGGTTCCAAATCATCGGAACCCCCGAAGCGAATCGGGTCGCTTGACGGCAACGCGTCGTCGGCGGACAATATTGCTCCCTTCACGCGGCGAGGAGCCCGTGATCCCGGTGGCACCCCCTCATAGGGCGTTCCGGATATTCGATTCGCGAGAGCGGACTAATAGCCTTCGTAGACAGCGAAGGTGTGGAGATTCCCCAATGGCCCGAGGTTCTGGTGCCGGTACCGGCGTAATCGTTGCTCTGGTGGTCAGCGTGGTCTGCAACGTGGGCCTGTTGACGATCACGTTCATGATGTATTCCGGAAAGGCCGAAGCATTGGAGGCCAAGGCAACGGCGCAAGCCGAGATGACTCAGTTCATCAAGCCTTCGGATCGAACCAACGACTTCGAGCGTCAGATGGACGCGGCGAGGGCGAAGCAGCAATCGCTCCATGCCCATCTTCAATCCGAGCGAGGCGCGATCGCCACCTTCGTGACCGGCAATCCCAACGCCGATCTGACGGAGATGCAGAGCAGCCTCGGCTTGGGTAAAGATGACGTTGTTCGCAGCGAGATGACGGATGTCCGCCGTCAGCTGACCGCGTCAAAGAACGACGGGGCAAGCCTCGAGCGACAGTTGGCCGACAGCCAATCAACCAACAACCAACTCCGTGACCAATTGGACCAGAACGAAAAAATGGGCCAAGAGAAAGTCGCGCAAGTCGAACAGGAATTCAGCGGCTACAAGACCGCGGCGGTTCGATATCAGCAGGAGATCGAGCAGGCCATCCAGAGCATCGAGGAGAGCCGGGTGAAGCTCGACCGAGACTACCGCAACCGTCTCGCTGATCTCCAGAGCCGACTCGACCGATCCAATCAAGACAACAGCGTCTTCCGTGCCCAGATCGAGGAACTCCGAAAGAAGACGGAGAACTATCGCCTCAAGCCGCA
Source organism: uncultured Phycisphaerales bacterium (assembly GCA_905480395.1). Lineage (GTDB taxonomy): Bacteria > Planctomycetota > Phycisphaerae > Phycisphaerales > SM1A02 > UBA12014. The sequence goes on along the minus strand of CAJQQE010000015.1, from coordinate 48,134 downwards.
AAGTCCGGCAGAACTCGTCGATGGCCGGGTGATCAGTGTTCCCGGCACCGGCGGCCAGATCTTCATTGATCTCGGTCGAAACCAACGCGTTGTTCCTGGCATGACCTTCGAAGTGTACGAGGATGCGACCTCGATCCGACCCGACCCACGCACTGGTGAGTATGTGCGAGGCAAGGCCAGCATCGAGATCATCAAGGTCGGGGCGGATACCTCGACTGGTCGCATCACGCGTGAACTCACGGGACGCCCCGTAGTCAAGGATGACGTGATTGCGAACGCGGTCTTCAACCCTGACTATCGCTTCAAGTTCCTCGTTCACGGCCTGTTCGACGTCAACGGCGACGGTCGACCCTTCGAAGACGAAACCGACTACGTGCGACGACGAATCATCGAATGGGGCGGCGAGATCATCGAGGGCGACACCCTCACGGGCGACCTCGACTTCCTGGTCCTCGGTGCACAGCCGCCGATGCCTGCCCCGCTGCCTCCCGATGCCGGTGACGATCAGTTCCGGCGATTCCTTAAGCAGCGTGAATCCCGTGAACAGTACGACCTACTTTTCAATCAGGCGACCGACGCCCAGATTCCTGTCCTCAACTGGAACCGGTTCGAAATGCTCACGGGCATGAATCCCCGCTGATCAACTCGTCCCACAACCCTTGCTCTTCCCCGCGGACCGGACCCACCTAGCGGTCCGGTCCGCGGCTTTTTCGGATCTCCGTCCACGGTGAACGCAACCTCCCAGAACCTCTTCGACGACCCTCTCCGAGGCCTTCAAGACCTGGCCGAGTTTCTGCCGCTTCGGGCGCTGGGAGCGGCGATCCAATGTGTTGATCCAGAACAGAATCTTCAAACCGCCGCCGCATTTGGCACCCTGTACGCGAAGGTCAATTCCAAACGAACCGGACGCGCCAAGGCAAACATCCTGCGGTCGCTCCCGGGGACGACGGAGACTGAAGCGGAACAACTCGCCGTCGAATCAATCCGGTACATGTTCCGTTTGTTCCTCGTCGACAGTCTTGCGATGCCGCGACTGGTGAATCCCTGGAGCTGGCAGGAGCACGTCGAGTTTGGCGACTTCGCCGCTGGGGCAGAACTTCTGGTCTCCAATAAACCAGCCCTGTTCATCACGGGGCATTGCGGCAATTGGGAACTCCTCGGTTTTACGCTCGCCGCCATGGGATTCCCGATGACCGCGCTGGCACGGCCATTGGACAATCCCTACCTCAATCAGTGGCTCCTCGGACTTCGCGAGGCCCGCGGCCTTCGCGTGCTCACGAAATGGGGTGCGACCGAACGGATTGTCTCCATGATCGAAGGGGATGATCCTGCGGGACGGCGTATCGGCTTCATCGCAGACCAGAATGCCGGCGAGTCCGGCCTGTTCGTCCCGTTTCTCGGCCGCCTGGCCTCGAGCTACAAGTCAATCGGACTCCTGGCGATGCGATACGAACTTCCGGTCGTGGCTGGTTTCGCTCGGCGAGTCGGAAATCGATTCCAATACCGCATGGAGATGATGGATCACTTCGGGCCGGATGACTGGTGCGATCAGCCAGACCCATTGTTTTATGTCACCGCTCGATTCAATCAGGCGATCGAAAAAATGGTCCGCGCTGCCCCCGACCAATACCTCTGGATTCATCGCCGGTGGAAGAGCCGTCCGAAGTGGGAACGCCAAGGCAAGGAGATGCCCGCCTCGATGCGAACCAGACTGGAAGGGCTCCCCTGGATGGACCAGCCCACCATGGACCAGCTTCTCTCGGATGGGAGCGTCTCCTGATGACCAACAATGGACGATTTGCCGGCCAACGCATTCTCGTGGTCGACGATGACCAAGACATTCTGGATTCGACATCGCTGGCCTTCCAGGCGGAGGGGGCTGAGGTCATCCTTGCCGCTGATGGTAATACCGCGGTTTCTCTGTTTCTTGCCGAGCGACCGGATGGCGTCGTGCTCGACATGATGCTCCCCGCCCGGTCTGGTTTCTTGGTGCTCGAAAAAATCAGAGAGACGGCGGATCCGCCTCCGGTGGTGATGGTGACGGCCAATCAAGGGAGGCGACACTTGATCTACGCGGAGAATCTCGGCGTCTCGGCGTATCTCATCAAGCCCATTCCGCTCCAACGACTTCTCACCACCCTTGGTGACCTGATGGAACTACCGTGAACTTCGTGTCTTTTTCGCAATTCAAACGGGCGCCTCGATCCTCGCGGACGCTATTCTCCGTGCTCGAAAGAGAATCATGGCGAAGTTGACCCAATGGCGAATTCATAGTCCGAAACCCGCCGACGCCGATGGCCGAGCCGCGGTAATGGCCACTCGCGCCGAGCTGGTCAAAATGTTGGCGAGGTTCAACATCGCCCCGGAGCGGGACGGGGTTGACTTCGAGGTGCTCCACGGCCCCGGGATCCGCATTCACATGCCCTTTGAAGATCCCGTTCGCCAAGTACTCGTCGAGGAAGACGATGATTCGATCGCGGCGTTCGTGCTGATGGCGATCGCCCGGCGATTCGACTGGAAGTTCACCGACGTCGACACGCAACGCACCCTCTACCTGTTCCGAGGAAGAGAAGTCGAATGAGCCGCGATCGCCACGGCGATCTTGCCATCCAAGGAACCACCATCGCCGGTGATGACCCCGAACGCCTTTGACGACCGGGGCGACGTGACCGTCGTCTGACGCGACGGAACGGAGGAATCGGGGGTACCTCTTTGACCGACGAAGCGAGCGGACGCTAGAAGCCTCGATGGTTCGACTCCTGTGAACTGATCCATCGCTCGGGCAGATCGAAATTGCCTATTCGGACATCGCCAAAATTTGATTCGCCGGTCGTGGGCAAGACATGGGAGACATGGGAGACATGGGTTCGGCGATTTGCCCCACTGAAGAAACTCGCTGAAGAAGAAGCGAGCCTCGAGCGTGATCCCCTTGACTGACCAGCAGCGAGAAATCACCCCCCAGCGGCTCGACGTACTGTCGAATCGATGAGAATCGATGAAGCCACACACCAAAGAATTTTCGTTTTCGGGCTTTCAGGGACGCTGAATCAGTGATTCGGCATCGGCCTCGATTTCGATCTGGGCAGCGATTCTTCGAGCATCGATTTCGACCAACCTGCCGTCGATCTTCCCCAGCAGTTCGATCGCGACCTGAGAACTCCGATCGAAGGCATCGTGACCAGTCACCTCGCGAATCGCGTCACACCGACCAGCACGCTCCAGCTTGGCCCGGATACCGATGGCATCCTGCTGATTCGCGGCCAACGTCTTGACCAGCTTCGCCCGTACTTCGAGAAGACCCGACTCTTCCTCTGTCACTGGCCCGGCCGTGGTGCCTGCAAGCCGAAGGCTCGGAAGCCCCGCGTCGAGCGGGGCGCCGGAGACGGGCGGCGGGGCGTTGGTGGTGGCATCAGACATCCGCTGGGGATTCTCCCCGCTGTTACCACGGGTGGCAAGTGACGCCAAACCCCCGACACCGCCTGAATCCTCGATATAGAACCAATCCAGCATGCTTTGGATATCGGTCGACCACCCCGTTTTCCACGAACGATCTCCATGTAATCATCAATGAGGATTACAAATCAATGCCATTACCGGACTTTAAATGGCCAATCTCGTACCAAAGGCGTTCATTCTTCCCGATTGTCTCGATCGTTGGATCAGCCGCTGGCGGCACGATCAGCGGAACTCGCGGCATCTTCGCCGTCATCATTCCCGCCCAATCTGCCCACCAACAATGATCCGAGCCCTCCGCCCATCACGAGTAAGAGCGAGAGGCCGATTCGGCCCAGGGAAGGCTCGTAGGACGCCGTCGGCCAATACTTGAGCTCGATGGCTTCCGCGGCGGCCACGGTCTCAATCTTCTCCCCTCGGATCAGACTGCCGACTTCCGGCAAGACCGCTTCGCGGAACGGCCAGAGCCCCGCGACCGCTCCCAGCAGAAGCCCCAGCAAGGCGCCAAGCGTGACTTCTCGATGTTGTTTGAGCAGCCAACGCATGACGTTACTGACCAACGAAACGCCCAAAAGAACACCGATGCCAATGGCGAACAGCGGCCAGGCCGACTGAATCATCACGTCCAGCTCGCCAGCCCGGATCGCCTCCTTGAAGGCGTCAATGGCGTCGAGAACCGGGACATATTGGCCGAGTACCAGAAGGAGGTATCCCCCGCTCACTCCCGGCAACACCATGGCCGCCGCGCCCGCAAAGCCCGCGATAAACAATCCTGCCAAACCACCCTCACCGGTTGAGGAGGCCGGCTGGGATTCCTGCAAGATGGCGAGCGTGACCATCGCGATGAACGCGACCAGCGCCGCGATGCCCGCGCGTCCGGGCAGCGGCTTGAGCATTCGCCAGATCGTCGGCGCACCACCGAGCGTGAGCCCGATGAAGAGGCTGTAGGCGATCCACCGATGTTCGAGGACCATGTCTCTGACCGTCCCCGCAAGCACCCCGATCGCCAGAATCGCCGGCACCGCGATGAACGCCAGAAGGAGCCATGGCCGTAGTTTTCGCGTGAGCGTGGTGGCGGCTGCAACCGACTCCACAAAAGTCGGATAGACCCCAGCCGCAAGGAGCATGGTTCCGCCAGAGATACCGGGCACCAGATTGGCCAGGCCCATGAGAACGCCGCCGATCATGCAGCGCCCGAGCAGAAGTGGATTCAATGGCGGGCGGCCTTTTGCGGTGGTCAACCTTGAGCTCCAATGGGTCGATAAAGGGGTACGGTCGAGAGTGATATCATCAAGGCAGCGACCTCCGAGTATCGGCTTCACGACTATCGCGACTCGATGCGTCCTCCAAAAACGGACCAATCAGAGATTATGAGCACACCCACCCCTCCCCAACGCATCCTCGTGACCGGCGGGGCCGGATACATCGGCTCGCACGCCTGCCTCCGGCTCGTTGAGACCGGCCATGCCGTGGTTGGCCTCGATGACTTCTCGCGTGGACATGCCGGCGCCTTTCGGGCGATCACCGCCGCCGCCGATGATCTTCCAGGTTCTTTTACCTCGGTCGAGGCCTCCATCGGAGATCGCCGCACCTGTGCCGATATTCTTCGAGCGCACAAGATCGATCTCGTGATGCACTTTGCGGCCTTGGCCTACGTGGGCGAATCGGTTGAACAGCCGCTCCGCTATTACGACAACAACACCGGGGGCGCGATCTCGCTGCTCGAAGCGATGATGGACGCGGGCGTCGGAAAATTCGTCTTCTCAAGCACCTGTGCGACCTACGGGGAGCCCGGCGCCGAGCAGATCCCGATCGCGGAAGACTGCCCGCAGGCGCCGATCAATCCCTATGGCAACTCCAAGTTCATGGTGGAACAAATCCTGTTTGACCATGCGGAAGCCTGCCGCCTCGCCGATCGACCTTTTGCCTTCGCGGCGCTTCGCTACTTCAACGTCGCGGGCAGCGATCCGAAGACCAGGATCGGTGAGGACCATCGCCCGGAGACGCACCTGATTCCAATCTGCCTCGAGGTCGCGGCCGGCCGTCGAGAGAAACTCATGATTTTCGGCGACGATTACGACACCGACGACGGAACGTGCATCCGCGACTACGTCCATGTCTGCGATCTCATCGATGCCCACATCGCGGTGATGAATCAACTCGCTCCGGGAGACACCCACACCCTCAACGTGGGACTCGGACACGGCTGGTCGGTACGGGAGGTGCTTGAAGCGTGCCGAGCCGTCACTGGGAAGTCGATTCCGGAATCAACAAGCCCCCGCCGCGCGGGGGACCCGCCGAAGTTGTTCGCGAATTCATCGCGGATTCGTAACGAGTTTGGGTGGTCACCGCAGTTTCAAGATCTGGAAGCCACGGTCGCCACCGCCTGGGCTTGGATGCAGGCCAACCCCTCGGGCTATACCGACCCAGAAGCGTGCTGAATGGGATGCTTCAGAATGGAAGACTGATCCGAGCCGTCAACGCGACCGCGTCGACCCCGAGGTTCGTCGATGTCGTTCGAGCATTCGAGATGTGATACCAGCCGAGCCCCACCAGAAGCCTCGTCTGATGATTGAGGTCCATCGAGAAGCCGACCGCCGCCTGCGGGGTGAAATTGAGCTGGCCCCCCGTTGGGCGCACTGGTTCGGAGCTATACGCCAGCCCCGCACCAATCTCGCCGTACACCGTCCATCGTTCGTACCGGAGAAAGTGCCATCGCATCATGATGGTTAGCCCAAAGAGGCCCGCATCAGCACCAGCATCTTGGCCGACCCAACCGAGATCGGCTTCAACGCCGATACTGAAATCATCAATGGCAAACCACTCGACGCCACCGCTCAGAAATGCCATCTTCTCGTCGCCCAGGTCACTGCCGACCACGCCCCCGATGAACCAACGGCGGCTTCCCGCGGCCCCGTAGACGACCGACGAAACCGGCGCCGTTGGACTGCCCGAAGACGCGGCGTCGGATTGACCTTCAATCGTGGCATCACGATCTTGCGAGAGCATCGCGAGAACATCCGCGTTGGGCGCGGCGGCGTTCAGGGTCCCATTTTGACCCATCACCAGAAGCCCGACGATGGGGGAAATGGCATGGCGGATGGAGAGTTTCGTCATCAAGGGCGCTCCAAGCATCGAATATCCGACCGGACCGTCGGATGAGCCCGCAGACGGTACGGGATCAATGGCGAGGATGTCGCCCGAAAGCAGGTCATGGCGCCGGTCATGAGGTTGATGGAGGTTGATGGAGGTTGATCAGGCGGCACCTCGACCCAACGAACACGAGGCGCTCGGGCAGGGATTTTCATGCCGGAAGTCATGATTGATCTCGCCTGGCCATGCCTGCCCGCGCCTGCCCGCGCCTGCCCGCATCCGCCAAAAAAAGACCGTCCGGTCGCTCCGACACGACCGAACGGGTTCGTCAACCATGTTGCCATGGTCGCGAAGAAGATCCTGATTCTCAGGGCCGAGGCCCGAATGGACTCATTTTTTAACCTGCTTTCAGGCTTTATTTTTCCGGATTCGGGAGCCGGGATTCAGGTGCCCATCAAGGCGGCACCGTCAATTCCTTCGACCCACAGATCCCCAAAACACTCACGACACGCTTGAAACGCTCTTAAACTTCGCAGGGACTCCTGCCCTTGCTTCGATACTGACCTCGAAGACCCCTATTTCGCAGAAGAAGCGACCGTTTTTGGTCATTTTCGGTCGTTTTCCCCGCATGATCCCCGCAGAAGGCAGTTTTTGCCGATTCTGATGGTTCTTTCTCGATTCGGATTTGCAGCCAATCCGGTACCGTCTGTTGTCAGACTCTGAATAGCGCGGATTTCCGCGATTCAAGCCCGACCCAAGCACAATATCGTCCGCAGTGGGCATTGGTCAACGCCTCGATGGCACCTTCTCCGAGGAAAATGTAAATCACTGATACAAATGAACTTACGATTGGCTCTGAGCCCTCAAAGATGGTCCGAGTCTCCATCGCGGCCATTCTGCGCCCACCAATTGCACCCGATGACCAAACCCCGTGCGTCCTCGCAGCATGGCGACCAATCGACGCGATTCGAGGTGGGGTCTGGGAACTTCCCGGCGGGAAGATTGATGCTGGCGAATCCGCGTTAGAAGCCGCACAGCGCGAAGTTCATGAAGAACTTCAGATCAACATTGTTCCACGTGAATCACTCGGCGTTGCAGAAGACATCGACGAGACGCAATCAACAGAACGGCATGTTCATGTTGAAGTCGTGCTCGCGGACTTAGAAGGTGATGAACCGAGCCACTCCGATCACCGCTGGCAATGGATTCCAATCGCGCGGCTTCATGAGTACCAATGGCCTCGCGCGAACAAGGAACTCAATCGACTCCTGCAGGTTCGGTTTGGAGTTGAACAGGGATCCTGATTTGATCACCCGTGAATGACTCGAATGATGGGGCGAACGGTGATACCCTCAACTCAAACGCATTCTTTGTTTCCTCAACCGCCACTGGCAATCTTTGGATCTCGAGCACATGCCTCAAGACTCGTCTCCACCTCCTGGATCATCGCGGAAGCGAGATGTCTCTCGTCGCCTCTTCCTGCAGACGATCGGAATCTCCGCCGCGACCGCCGCCGCTGAAGGACAAGCGGCGAATGCGGACGCCGCCCTGAACGCCGGGGAGCCGGCCATCATCGGCCCCAAACCCGCGAGAACCTCGCTCCAAGTCAATGGTGAGAATCTCGACTACATCGCCGAGCCCGCGACGACCCTGCTGGAAGCCCTCCGCGAACAATGCAATATCACGGGCCCCAAAGAAGTCTGCGACCGAGCCGCGTGCGGAGGATGCACGGTGCTGGTTGATGATCGCCCCGTGGCGAGCTGCATGATGCTGGCGCTGGATGCCACCGGACGAAAAATCACCACGGTGGAAGGCATCGGCACGATCGATAATCCCGATCCGCTTCAGGTCGCGATGGCCGAATTCGACGCCATGCAGTGTGGTTTCTGTACGCCAGGCGTCGTCACATCTGCCAAGGCGCTCTTGGACCACAACCCCCGACCCAATCTCGATGAGATTCGCGCGGCGTTGTCGGGGAATCTCTGCCGTTGCGGCACGTACCCGAACATCTTCAACGCGGTACTCGTGGCCAGCGGACAGGCGCCAGTGGTCGAACCAACCGATCGTGGCCGATCTGTTTCGGGAGAACAAGCATGACCCACCAACCACGCGATCTTCGAGCAATCAACTCGGGCCAGTCAGTGGCGGATCACGCGTCCCGGCTCGATGGCTTGGCAAAGGCGACCGGTGCTGCTCGATTCGGACGGGATCAGATCAAGAAAGACATGCTCTGGGTGAGGTTGATTCGCTGCCCGTGGGGACGCGCCAAGCTCGATTCCTTGGATCGCGACGCCGCGCTCGCCACGCCGGGGGTGGTTGAAGTCGTGGTGTCCGGAGACGACGGGGATTACCACGGCGACTCCATCGGATACCTCGTGGCCCGAAATAGACGTGGGCTCGAGCGAGGCCTCCGAGCGTTGAATGCGAAGTGGACTCGTTTGGATTGTCAGACCGGAATACTCGATGACGAGCAGGCTCGAGGGCCGATGGACGCGCCAAGCGAAGCCGCCGCGAAGGCGATCGACGCCGCCGACTTTTCCTTCGAAGCTCGTTACTCGACGCCGGTTCAAACGCACTCCTCGCTGGAGACCCACGGCCTGATGATCGAACCGGATGGCGAAAATTCAATCGTGCATGCCTCGACCCAAGGCACGTTCGTGGTCGCCGATCAGATCGGACGGTTTCTCGGCAAGCGACGTTCGAAGATCGTGGTTGATTGCGAATACGTCGGCGGCGGATTCGGATCAAAATTCCAGATCGGTAAGGAAGGTGCCGCCGGCGGGCTGGCGGCCAAGTCTTCCGGCGAAGCCGTCTACTCTTTCTGTGATCGAGAAGAAGAACATCTGGATACTGGGAATCGCCCTTCGCTTCTCTGCAAGGTCAACGTCGGCCATGACGCCGACGGCACGATTCGAGGCGCTCGCTTCGAGACCTTTGGTGGAACCGGCGTCTCCCGACGTGGTGGTGGCGCCCGGGTTCCCAGCGGACGATTTGAGTTCGGAACCTTAGACGCCCGGAACCACCGGGATGTCCAGTTCAACGCCGGCGGCCCCCGGGCAATGCGGGCTCCGGGCTGCCCCCAGGGCGCCTTTGTTGAAGAACTCTTGATCGATGAAATCGCCCATCGGTGCGGACTCGATCCCCTCGGACTTCGACGTCGTCTCGATGATTCCGATCGTCGCCAGCGGATGTACGACGTCGCCGCCGATCTGATCGGCTGGGAGAATCGGGTGGATACTGGATCTCAGTCCGGGACGATGCGGACGGGATACGGAATTGGAACCTGTGACTGGGGAAAAGGCAGAGCGCCCGCCAAGATCGAAGTCGTCGTCCACCCCGACGGACACCTCGAAGTGAGGACCGGCACCCAGGACATCGGCACCGGGCAACGGACGGCGATGGGCGCCCTCGTGGCGGCCCGCATCGGCGTCCCGCTCGCGAACATCTCGGTGGCGATCGGTGATTCGAGGCTCCCGCCGGGTCCAGCATCGGGCGGATCAGTCTGCACGCCGAGCACCGCACCAGCTGCGATGGCAGCCGCAGACCTTGCCCGCGAACGCATTCTGGCGGGCGTCGCCGAACGAGAAAAACTCGATGCGACGAAACTGACCATCGACGACGGCGTGATCATGGAAGGCGGACGAAAAGTTGTTCGCTGGGAGGACGCCTGTCGCAGACTCTCCGAACCTGTCTCGGTGACGGGAGAATTCGACGGACGGGCGAGCGCCTACTGGGGCGAAGGATCTTCCGAAGGCGTCCAAGCGGCACGCGTCGAAGTGGACTGCGAGACCGGCCAGGTCTTTGTCCGCGAGGTGATCGCCATCCAGTCCTGCGGTCTCCCGCTGGTCCGAAAGACCGCCGAGAGTCAGATCATGGGCGGCGTCATTCAAGGAGCAAGTTACGCCCTGTTCGAAGAGCAAGTGCTTGATCCCGCGACGGGAGCGGTCTTGAACGCCAACCTCGAAAGCTACAAGATCCTTGGATCCGAGGACTGCCCTCGGATTATCCCGGTGCTCTGGCGAGACGACCAAACCGGCGTCCGGGCGCTCGGAGAGCCTCCGGTGGTCCCCACCGCCGCGGCCATCGCCAACGCGGTCTTCAATGCGATTGGGCGTCCGGTGCGTGACCTCCCCCTTCGACCAGATCGAGTGCTTGCCGCGCTCGCCGAGCCCATGGCGGAGCGCGTGGTGGCCGTCGCTCCCAGAACGACCGAACCGGAGAACCGGGCATGAACCCATTCGCCTACACCAGCCCCAAGAACACCAGCGACGCCGCCGCCCTTGCCAAGCCCAACGGCGACTTTGCGTTGCCCGTCCTCAAGAGTGGCGGCATGGACTTGCTCGATCGAATGAAGGAAGGCCTTGAACAGCCTGATCTCATCATCGATCTCACCCGCATCGAGGATCCAACCCTCGATGCGATCAAACCCGACCGAATCGGCGGCCGGGCCACGTTGGCCATGGTGGCGGAATCGGAAGCCCTTCGAACGTCCGCGCCGATCCTCGGCGCCTCGGCGGGCAGCGCCGCCACACCTCAAATTCGAAACGTCGCGACCGTGGCGGGAAATCTCTTGCAGGAGACCCGATGCTGGTACTGGCGCATGTCACAGTTCGACTGTCTCCGAAAGACCGGCGATGACTGTCCGGCCCGAGAAGGCGATCACCGATTCCACGTGATCTTCCAGAACGGCCCGTGCCTCATGGTCCACCCATCGAACCTTGCGCCGGCCCTGCTGGTGCTCGATGGGGAAGTGGAGGTCGTCGGCGGCGACCGATCGCGGATAGCGATCCGAGATTTGTATCCCGATCCTGCCGTGGATTGGCAATCGACCAGCGTCCTCTCGCCGAGCGAAATCATCACCGGCGTCCGTTTCAGATCCGCGCCAAACTCGGCGTTTATCGCCTTGAAGCAAAAACAATCCTTCGACTGGCCGATGGTCTCCGGATATGCCGCCCTTGAACTCGACGGCGATGTGATTACCTCCGCACGAACCTGCGCGGGCGCTGTGGCCCCTCGCCCCCATCTACTCCCGCAGGTGGATGCGGCATTAGCCGGCGTTTCGATCGACGATGATCGTCGTATCCGTGCCGCCTGCGAACTCGCGGTCGATGGGGCCGATCCCCTCCCGGGAACCGTCTACAAGACCACGCTGCTGCCGGTGGCAATTCGACGAGCGGTGAACGCCGCCGCGAGCCTTTCTAGCCCGGATCAAGGAGGTGACGCATGAGTGATTCCCAAACGGATGAACCCATTCGGTTGAAGCTGATCGAAACCTGCGTAAACCTTCGTCACAAGAACATGTATGTGATGACCGAACACATGCATCGGGGGCTTGTCGATGATTCAAGCAGCACCCGATGTTTCTGGTGCGTGCTGAGCCAGGACGAACGGGGACCGGATCGGAAGGGCGTGGCACCCGATACCTGCAGCGGTGGTCGCGGCTGCTTCGAGTCGGCATGACCAAGCGGGCCCGGCACGGCGACGTCATCGGCATTCTCCTCGCGGGCGGTCGATCCGCTCGCATGGGACGCTGCAAGCAGACCCTGCCTTGGATTCGAGATGGCCGACCGACCACCGTGGTGGCGGCAACCCACGACACCATTGCCCCTTTCGTCGGCAACGTCTTTATGACGGTCGGACTCCACGCACGAGCCATCCGGGAATCACTCGAAGGACGCGAGGTGGCCTTCCTCGACGTTGAACCCGAGGGTTCGATGCTGGACTCAGCTCGCGCGGGCATTCGGGCGGCCCTCGACGCCCACGCTGCTCGCATCCTGCTGCACCTCTCCGATCATCCGGCGGTTCGAGATACCACCATCGAGCAGTTACTCGATGACCAGACGGCACCATTTGATTTTGTCCATCCTCGACGCCAAGGCCGTGGCGGTCACCCCATCGTCCTCTCCCCCGCCTTGGCCCGTCGCATTCTCGATCAGCCACTCGCCGACGGTCTTCGATCCGCTCGCGAGCTTCCGGATGTCAGCGTCCACGCCATCGAGGTCGATGATCCGGGGATTCACCTCGACCTGGATACCCCGGGCTCATGGGGTAAGGGGCTCAGTTCGATCTGATTTATCTGATCCATCCAATGAATGGACCGGCTTGGATCACGGATCCGAATCGACTGCCGCCTCGACCAGGATCAGCGTCAGTCACATAACGCCGCCATCTGGCGACGGAGCCTCGGTTGAGTCTCCGCCAAGTACCTCTTCATCATTCGCTGATGACTCGGATTATCCATCGAGACATCGAACGCATTGGTGTCCTCAAGCCACGACGTGGCCTTGCGAAGTCGTTCGCATTGTTCCGCCGTTGGCTGGATGCCCGCGCCGGACCGCGTCAGGTCCGTCAGCCCCCATCCGAAGGAGTCTACGGTCGCCAACGTCGCAATAAGACCGCGATCGGATCCGTCGTACCCGTGCGCAATACGCGGCAGGTTCGCCATCAACACGATGACCTCCATCGCTCGGTCTTGATCCTCTTCGATGATTGCCAACCTCAGATCGGCCCAGAACGTCTTGCCAATACCCCGGATCGCCTGAGTCCGGATGGCGACTTCTTTTGACGGAACGCCCCATTCTCCATTCAGTCCCGTCAACGGCAGATTGAACTCGCGGAGATCCCGGAGCAGAATGACCACGCCCTCATCATTCGGCATCATTGGTGGCCGGCGAGCGTCAAGCCACAGATCGAAACTCGATCGAATGACCGAATCTCCCGCGACGAACTGCGAGTTACCATCCTTCGGCCATCGGTTCAGGGCGTCACCCCAAACCAAACTGCCGGCCGGCGATCCGCCTTGTGCCGCTGAGCCGGTGCCCGCCACGCCCGAGCCGGCCCCTGCCACGGCTTGGTACGAACCGTCATCTCCACAACCGGAAATCAGGATGGTGAGGAGGGTCAGCGTGCAGAAAAAGATGTTCTTGATGTTGGCCATACTGGTATTCCAACCGCCACGGCACACGCTGTAAAGCGGCGTCTCATTAGCCGCCGATGCTACTCATTGCCCGGCCACCTCTCGAGGCGTGAACTTCCGGCTTCATGGCCGTGCATTGCGTGAATGCCTCAAGAAGTGCTTCATCAAGCTTGCTTTCAGAATCATGCGATTTCTCACGAAGGATCGGCACCAGATCGACTTCACCACCGTCAAACAGACAACTCCGAAGGATGCCCGAGGAAGTTAATCGAAGACGATTACAGGTCTCGCAGAACGGACGGCTCATCGCATGAATCAACCCTATTCGACCGCGCCCACCCGGCATCGCCAACAGACGAGCAGGGCCGACGCCGGGATCGGCTGATCCCTCGACGGGAGCGAGCGACCCATGAACCGCCTCGATGCTCGAAGTCACTTCATCAGCCGTGACCAGATATTGATCCGGATCACCATCGGCCAGCACGCTCGAACCGAGCGGCATGAACTCGATGAATCGAACCGTCCAGTCTCGATCACGAGCAAGGCCCGCGAAGTCTGCGACTTCGTCATCATTGACGCCTCTCATCACCACAACATTCAGTTTGACCGTTCCGAAGACTTTCGCCGTCGCTTCGAGGCCTTCCTCGAAAAGCTCAAAACGCCCCCCACCCGTGATATCCCGGTAGCGATCCGGTCGGAGACTATCGACCGAAAGCGTGACGCGATCGATGCCTGCCTCCTTGAGCGACGCCGCCATCCGCGGCATCTGGAGGCCGTTGGAAGTCATGGAAAGATCGGCAGAACCGAGTGCCCGGAGCCGCTGGATGATCTCGATCAGATCTCTGCGGACCGTTGGCTCACCGCCCGTGATCTTGAAGTAACGAACTCCTAACCGATGAGCGAAGCCAGAGATCCTGGCGAGATCCTGCGGCGTCAGGAGATCATCCTTGGGTTGAAAGGACACCCCCCCCGCCGGCATGCAGTACCCACATCGGAGATTACAGCGATCCGTGACCGAGATCCGGAGCATCTTCACCGACTCAAGGGATCGCGGGCCATTGGCAAAGACCGGACGAACGGGCCCGGTCTGCAGGACATTCAGAGGAATCTTTCGGTCGAGGGACGTCACTCCCTGATGGTACCCCTTTGGGGGACGTCACGACCGTGAAAGCGCTCCATGAGGCGGATCAGGCCGCCTCTTCCGCCTCGGAAAGCATCTGGCCCGGTGAGACGACGATGCGGATGTTTCGTTCCATGGATTCCCGCAGACTCGCCGTCGAGAAAGGCTTCCAGAGTACGTCAATGCCCGCAAAATCTTGGATCCCACAGATGCCCAGACTGGCCGGTCCAAGTTCGGACAGGAGAACGACCGGGGTCCCAGAACAACTGCGAACACGACGAGCGAGGACGGCACCATCGCCCCCGGGCATGTTCAGGTCCGTGATGACCAGATCAAACTTGAAGCGCGAGAATTCCCGCCACGCGGTGGCGCCGGTGGTCGCCGTGACACAGTTGTAGCCAAGTCCGTGCGCGACCTGAACGACTGACAACAAGCTCTTTCGATCATCGTCAGCAACGAGTAGGTTTGGTCCGCTTCGAGTGCGCATGACAGACGGCTCCTTCCCCCGGTTTTTACGATTGGGGCGAATGCAGATCGACGCCGCGTCATTCGGTCGGTACTCACCGATTGCGATGAGCCGAATCAGCCCTCCGCGTGGCATCGTCCGGGAACCGAGCGAGGTTGAGCGATTCTCCGCTCTTTAGAGCGGATCGATGTTCCCGGCTCAGCTGGCGGGAGTATTCGGCTCGATCAACGGGTCCTGCCCGGGATCAGAGGCTTCCGGCTGGTCTGGAGCGGTCACTGGAACTGGCACCAAGGCGCCTTCGACCGGGGCCCCAGGGCTGCCGGTCCCGTCCTCCGCTTCAACCTCCGCCGCCAGATCGGACGACGTCACGGGCGTCGTCTCCGAGGCTCGTCGTGCCTCTGCCGCGACCGCTTGATCTCGGGCGGCCTCGGCGCGAAGAAGCACTCGATCCGGGTCATCATTATCAACCACCAGGTCGAAGTGCCAAACCGTACGACTTTCGAAATCTGCGGGCACGAGCTCGGCGATCAGATCGATCCCGGGAAGATCCCAGATCGGAACACTGGCCGACCGCCCCGTCATCACCGGTTCGTATCCGGCCTTCTCAACCCGGACGTCATATTTGCCGTAATGGAGGATCTCAATCTCACATGGCGTCGAACCGACCTCCCGATCGTTCATCCAGATCAGGGCCCCTTCTGGAGCAGAGGTGATCTGCACCACTCGCCGGACGCATCCGGATGCCGCCGCCATGGCGACCGCGAGAACGGAGATGGTCCAAAGCGGGAGATTGTGCGGCCGAAGTCGAGTCATCACCCTCTTTTGTAGCCGGGGCCCGGTCTCCCCGCAACCTCGAATTCGATGTCCTCGGCCGATCCTCAGGTACCATTCCCGAACCATGGCACTGCTCGAGGTACAAGATCTTCAGAAGACCTACGGCGGACGCCGCGTTGTGGACGGCGTCAGCTTCACGGTCGAAGCCGGCGAGATCGTCGGGCTCCTGGGACGGAACGGTGCCGGGAAGACCACCTCCTTCCGCATGACCATCGGGATGCTGACCCCAGAAAAAGGCCAGGTCATGTTCGACGGTCGGGATGTCACCTTTGAGCCCATGTTTCAACATGCCAAGGCGGGCATGGGCTACCTGAGCCAAGAGCCGAGTGTATTCCAGAAACTCACCGTCGAACAAAACATCATGGCGATCCTCGAAACCCGAGGACTCGATCGCGAAGCACGAAATCGTCGCTGTGACCAACTGCTCGAACAGTTCGGCCTGACCCACAAGCGGAAGGAACAGGCCCGAACCTGCTCCGGCGGTGAGCGACGCCGGCTCGAGATCGCCCGATCACTCGTGACCCGACCCCGACTGATGCTGCTGGACGAACCCTTCGCCGCGGTCGATCCCCACACCGTCGAGGAGTTGCAAGCCGAAGTCCGGAAGCTTGCCGACGAGGGGATTGCGATGTTGGTGACTGACCACAACGTGCAGCAGACCATGCGGATCTGCGACCGCGCGTACATCATTCACGAAGGTAAGAACCTTCGAGATGGTGATCCAAAAACGATCATCAACGACCCCGTGGTGAGAGAGGCGTACCTCGCCAGCACCTTCCGGGGTGATGAGTTTGATTGAGTTCGACTGAGTTTGATTGAGTTCGACTGAGCCCGCTCGTCGGAATCAGGTGATGAATCGAATCACGAGTGGATAGCGGAAGTATTCGCTTCGCCCAGCCGCGATCGCGGCGCGGATTGCATTCACCAGCATGACTGGAATCCAGATCACCAGGGCGATCCAGCCAATGACTGGGATCACCGCGAGAATGATGAAGGTCAGAAGGACATTGAGCAGCTCGCGTCCCTGATCAGCGATCAGCGGTGAATCATCCTTCCGAACGGCCCAGACCACAATCACGCCAATCCAGAGCAATGGGAGCATTCCGGTGATCAGCCCGATGAATGGCCAGAGGTGACAACCGATGAGCAGAATTCGGTCGGAATCCGACTCTCCGTCCGATCGCAGCCGAGCAGATCGACTGGGTGGGAAGGGGTCGACCCGAGATTCGTACGCCATGGATTCGGCTCCTTGCATACATACTTCTTGGGGATTCCGGGCTCTGAATTTCAGGGGCGAGTGAATCCGAACCCATCCGAATCCATCCGAATCCATCCGAATCAAGACTCCGCCGTTGATTCCTCAGATTCCGGAGCCAGTCGGGTCACGATGACGCGTTCAATCCGGGTGGGCTCCGCGTCGAGGACCTCAAATCGAATGCCCGCGGCCTCCACGATCTCGCCCACCACCGGGACCCGCCCCAGCCGCTCGAGCATGAAACCGGCGACGGTGTCGAAGTCGTCATCCTCGGGGATCGAAGTCTCCAAGAGTTCGTTCAGATCGTAAATCTGAAAGCGGGCGTCCATCTCCCAACGATCGTCGTCGACGCGGGCGATCGCCGGGGGGAGCTCTTCCTCGGTGTCATGTTCATCCTGAATCTCTCCGACGATCTCTTCGAGGACGTCTTCGATCGTGACCAGCCCACTGGTCCCACCATATTCGTCGACCACGATCGCCATGTGAACTTCGCTTCGCTGAAAGTCGCGAAGAAGGTCCTGGACCGGCTTGGTCTCCGGTACCCGAATGGGTTGCCGGAGAAGTCGATCGAGCCGAAAGTCCGTCGCGTCGGTCCCCAGATAGGGAACGAGGTCTTTGACGTACAGAATGCCCTTGATGTCGTCGAGGTGTTCGCCGTAGACCGGAATTCTGGAATGACCCGCTTCAATGATGATTGTTCGAATCCCCGAAAGGTCATCGGTGAATTGAATGCCCTCGATCTCGGTTCGGGGAGTCATCACCGTTCCGACTTCGGTGCTGGTGAAGTCCACCACGTTCTCAAGCATCTCTGCCGCAGATTCGTCCAAGTCCCCACCAAGCGTGGTGTCCTCAATCGATCGGCGGAGCCGTTCTCCCGCCTCGTCCTCACGCAAATTGGCACCGCTCAAGCGGCGAATCGATTCATCCATGACCGCGGTGATCGCGGCGAGCGGTCCAAGGAGAAGATCCAGAAAACGGAGGATGGGAAGCGCCCGCATGACGAGGGACGTTCCGAGGTAGTTCGCCAGGGCGCCGGCGATCACGCTCATGGAGATCCAGAGTGTGAAGACCGAGACCAACCCCGCCAGCAGAAAATCCACTGGTTCGGCCAAGCGGTCGACATCACCGATGAAAAGTTCTACGAAAATCACCGTGACCGCAACGCTCAAAGTCGTCCGGACGAAGGCGAACTCCGTCACCAAATGGAGTCGCCGGCGAAGAACCCATTCGACCTTTGGCGCCTCAGAATCCACATCGGATCCACCCCTGCGGCGGCGCCAGCCCTCCAGCTCACTCCGGCTCGGGTCCTGCAAGGCAAGTCGAAGCGCGCTGCACCACGTCCCCACTACCGTGAACACGATCAGTGCGAGGATCAAGAAATTGTTCATCGAGAATCCCCCTCACTCGACGGTGTTCGAAAGATTGGACCGACCCCGATCTTCGTGAGCAGTCGATCCTCCTCCGCATGCATCAAGGCGTGCGCTCCAGGCTCATGGTCATCATGCCCGATCGCATGTAAAAGCCCGTGAACCCCATAGAGGAGCAACTCTCGACGAAGGTCATGATCAAATTCGGCACACCGACGGGCCGCTTCATCGGCGCACGCCAGCAGATCAATTTCGATTCCGGATTCATTTTCCGTCACGAAGGTCAAGACGTCGGTCGTGCCTTCGACGTCGCTGAATCGTTGATGCGCCTCGCTCATCTCCAGATCACCCACGACCCGCACTGAGCATCGAACAATTCGACGATCGATCTCGGTTTCAACCAATGAAACCACCAACTCAAGTCGATCCCGGATCCAAGTCACTTCTTCCCCGCCGACCTCCGGCGTCGCCACGTCGATGGTCACGCGGGAGCCGCCGTCGCCGGTCGACCCCGGTTGAGGGCCAGGTTCCGAGGAATTGGAATCGCGGGCCTGTTCGGCCGCTGGACTGCCGGATGATTCGCCGTCGGGGTTCATGTGTTCATCAACCTCCTGCGGTGATGGTGACCGGAATGAACTGTGGCTTCACTCTTGCTTCAAACTCGCCACGATACTTGTTGACGATGGTTCGAACGGCCCAGTTGTTTCCGTCTGCGAGGCCGCAGATGGTGGTGCCAGGAGTCAGGCCCATAGAACCCGCGACTTCGAGCAGGAGATCCAGATCCTTCGTCGTGCCGGCTCCCCGTTCGATCCGCATGAGAAGCTTGAGGATCCACCCTGAACCCTCCCGGCATGGTGTGCATTGGCCGCAGGATTCGTTCTTAAAGAAACGGGAGATGTTCCTCGCCACCGCGACCATGTCGGTGTCTTCGTCGAAGATCGTCGGGCAGGCGGTTCCCAATCCAAGCACGTCAAACCGACCAATGTCAAAGTCCATCGGTGCATCAAACTGATCCGGACCGAGCACGCCCATCGAGACCCCGCCCGCGATGGCGCCTTTGAACTTCTTGCCCTTTCGCATCCCACCACAGTGGGTTTCGACGAGCTCTCGGAGCGGAATTCCCAAGTCGCATTCATAGACTCCCGGCCGTTCAACATGACCTGAGACGCCCATCAACTTGGTTCCGTAGCTCGGCGGCCCGCCAGTGGCGCTCTCACAACCGTGACCCTTCCACCATTCCACGCCGTGCTCGATGATCGGCACCACGGCGGCCAGCGTCTCGACGTTGTTCACGATGGTCGGACGTCCGAAGAGCCCCTTCACCGCGGGGAACGGAGGCTTGATTCGAGGCCAACCCCGCTTGCCTTCGACGGCTTCGAGCAGTCCAGTCTCCTCACCGCAGATGTACGCACCAGCGCCACGATGGAGATAGCACTCGACCTTGAAGTCGGACTTGCCCTTGAGCAGTCCTTGCTGACCGAAAATGCCATGGGCATAGGCTTCTTCGATCGCCCGCTGCATGACTTTGGCTTGATGGTGATATTCGCCGCGAATGAAGAAGTACGCCGTGTCTAGCTGACAGGCGTAACAGGCAATGGCAATACCTTCGAGTACGAGATGCGGATCAAAGTCGCAGAGCAGACGATCCTTAAACGTCCCGGGTTCGGCTTCGTCGCAGTTGATCGCCAGATACCGGCGACCACCGTCGGGATCGGGCAGAAAAGACCACTTCAATCCTGCGGGGAATCCGGCACCGCCACGCCCTCGGAGAACGGCCGCTTTGACCTCATCAACAATCTCTCCGGGCTTGCTGGCCAATGCCTTCTCAAGGCTCTGATAGCCGCCCGTGCGGACGTATTCACCGATGTCGATGGTTCGACGATCTTTGGGATCACCCCAGGGTGCGGACGGGATTCGTTTCGTGAGGACTGGCTCGTTCATGGGCATCTTGATGGGGCCTTGCGTGCGGTTCGGGTGTCGACTGCAGATTCGTATTCAAACGCGTGGATTCAGGGGCTCGGGGGTGTCTCGCCATTGCCGGGTTGCGGCGGCTTCCGGAGCTCGACTTCTTCGATGGTAGTCCGCCGAAGAACCACGTCGCCGCGATCCTCCGTCTCGACGGATCGACCGACTTCCTTGACCTGCGGTGCCGTCGGATCGGTCTTGATCCCCTTGACGACGTGCCCGACAAACTCGCCGAGCGAACGCATGATCGATTTCGAATCGGAATCGGTCATCGGGTCGTCAATGCTCCGCAGAATCATTCGCCTGACGCGCCTCGGCGATCAGACGATCAATGGTCGTGATGTCGAGACCTTCGTGGAGCGTCTCGTTGAAGAGGGCCACCGGGGCGGTGTCACAGGAACCGAGGCATTCCATCGCGAGGAGCGTGAAGATCCCGTCCTCGGTGGTCTCGTGGGGCTCGATTCCCAGTTCATCGCGAACGTGATCGAGCAACTTCTGATGGCCGCAGACCTCGCAGGCGATCGATTGACAGATGCCGATCACGCACTTTCCAACCGGCTCCGTCGTGTACTCCTCGTAGAAACTGACGGTGTCGAGCACTTCCGCCGGCGGGAGCTCAAGGAATGCCGCAATCTCGATCATCGCCTGATACGAGACGTGGCGATACTCGTGCTGCACATCGTGCAGGATGGGCATCAGGGCGCCATGTTTGGTCTCGTAGCGCGGCAGCGTGTCCGCAGCCCAACGAGCCTTCATGGCCTCGGTGCACCAAGGCTCCGCTCGACGAGCGATCTCGGCGTTTCCGGAATCGACGACCTTCCAGGACATCGTGTGGTCTCACGTTGGCCGGATGGTGGTCCGGCGAAGGAATAAAATGATCAGCGGTCGAGTTCGGCCGCAATAATATTGAGAGAACCGAGCACGGCGACCACATCGCTGACCAGATGGCCTTCGATCAGCTTGGGGAACACCGAATAGTTGACGAACGATGGCGGCCGCGTCCGAACGCGGGTCGGGTACTTGGTCCCGTTGGCCACGATGTAGTAGCCGAGTTCGCCATTGGGGCTCTCGACCGCGCCGTAAAGCTCGCCAACCGGGGCATCGATTCCGCGGTTGTGCATGAGAAGTTCGAAGAGCTGAATCGTGCCTTCGATCGAACCGTAGACCTCACCCTTCTCCGGAATGCTGAGCTTGGAATCAGAGAGCGTGTCGATCGGTCCACTCGGAATCTTGTCGATGAGCTGTTCAATGATCCCCACCGACTGATGAAGCTCTTCGAGTCGGACGAGGTATCGCGAAAGCGAATCGCCGTCGGTCGAGATCGGAACATTGAACTTGACGGCCTCGGCGCCCTCGCCGTCCCAATTGTCGGCGTAGCAGAGGTATGGCTCGGATTTGCGGATGTCGCGGGTGATGCCACTCGCCCGCCCCACTGGACCGGAGAGACTCCACGCGATCGCATCCTCACGACTGATCGTGCCAACTCCTTTGAGCCGGTCCACGAAAATTCGATTCCGGTTCAGACAGGACTCCAGATCCTTCTGTGCCTTGGGAAGACGATTGTGAATGAAATCCTTGATCATCCTCTTGAAGACTTCGTCGTCGTCGATGTCCCGCCACGCACCACCAAGTCGGGTCCAGTCCGGGTGAAACCGTTGACCCGAGAGATACTCAACGATGTCGTAAATGAACTCTCGTTCGTTGAACCCGTAGAGGAATCCAGTGAACGCACCAAGGTCCAACGCGGCGGCGCCGATTGAAAGCAGGTGATCTTGGATTCGAGCGAGCTCGGCCATGATCGTGCGGACGACCTTGCATCGTGGCGTGACGTCGATGTCGAAGAGCTGCTCGCAGATCGTGTGCCACGCAATGTCGTTGCCGATCGGCGAGACATAGTTCATCCGGCTCACGGTGCAGACGTACTGGTTGTAGTCGTGATGCTCGCCGAGCTTTTCGAACCCGGAGTGGAGGTAGCCGATGTGCGGTGTGCAACGGGCCACTCGTTCACCGTCGAGCTCAAGCACCAGCCGAAGCGTGGTGTGAGTCGCCGGGTGCTGCGGACCGAAGTTCAACACCCACCGGTCGGGGGCGTTCACATGGTCCTTGAGGTAATCGGTGTTCTCGATATCGAGGCCGTAGACCTCGTCAGGCTTCATCGTATAGGGCATGGATCGGGCCCGAAAAGGACGAGGTCGCAAATGCGGCCCCGGAGAGGGTTTCAAGAGAGACGATTAGTATAGAACCCCGGGCGGATCCGGCTCGACTTCCGGGCCGGTTTCGGTGATGAAGTAGCCAAGGAATCGATGGGAACCTCGAAAGTAGCCTCCCGAGACCAGCTTGGCACCACCGGATCTCCCGACCAAAGCCCCGATCAAGGCCAATTCACTGCCATCAAGCCCTGAATACCGCCCCAAGTTTCTTGCCCAGGAGCAGACTCGCACCTGCCAAGGTGCATGCCAGGAGGAGCATCGCCCAGGTTCCCATCGCCGATGCAATGCCGGGGCCGTCGCCAAGTCGCTCGAACAGCACGTAAATGGCCTTGGTAATCGGGTAATCGGCTTCTCGCTGGGCCAGGATCAAGCTGTCGCTGACCTCCAACATCGAGAAACTGAAGGCCAGAAGGGCGCCTGCAACCAGATTGGCCGCCACCAGCGGAAGCACAATCCGGCGAAGGACCGTCATCTTGCCAGCGCCGAGCCCATGAGCTGCCTCTTCGAGATCGACCGGAGTCTGCTCCAGTCCCGCGACCGTCGAACGGACCACGTAGGGCAGGCGGCGAACGGCATAGGCGACGATCAAGATCGGAATCGGATTGGGATCGGCACCGAGCACGTTGGCGGCCCAGCCGAGCGGTCCGTCGTTGAGGCTCGCAAAGGTGCCTTGTGGAAGTACCGGCGAGACCACGAAGGCGAGCCAACTGGGCATCGGCCCCTGAAACGGCCATTCGAGGGTCATGGCCACATATCCAAACGCCATCACCAGCCCCGGCACCGCCAGCGGAAGCATGCAAAGCGCGTCGAGAATCGCCCGACCACGGATCTTGGTTCGCACGATCAGCCGGGCGGCGATCACCCCGACCACCAGATCCAGGACCACCGCGATCCCGGCCAAGAAAAGGCTGATCCGAATCGATCCGATCGCCAGAGGATGCGAAAGGGCTTCGCTGTAATTGTGCAGGGTGAACGCTCGCGGCAGGATCGACTGGTACCACTGCCCTTCCACGGACAAACTCGCGAGGATCACCCCAACGTGCGGCATCGATGCGATCCCGATCACGGTTCCGAAGAGCAGTGCCGCCAGAATCCCCGCCACCGGGCCAAGCCGGACCGAGGAGTCGCCTCGGGATGCCTTGGCACTCGAGGCAACGCCCTTGACGCCAGGAAGGACTCGACCAAGGACATAAAAGAGGGTCGCCGTGGACAACATCACCACGGTCAGCGCGAACGGTTCCGCGCTGGTCTCCATTTGTTTGAGGCCGTCAAAGATCTGAACTGGGGTGACCTGCCGGAACTCGAACATCAGGGGCGTGCCCAGCTCGGTGAAGCTCCAGATGAAGGTGATGGTGCAACCAGCAAACAACCCGGGCCGCACCAGTGGCAAGGTGATTCTTCGGAATCGCGTCCAGGCGCCAGCCCCCGAATCGCGGGCCGCCTCGTCCAGCGCGGGGTCGAGGTTCGCCAAGGCCGCCAAGAGATTGAGATAGATGATTGGATAGAGGTGCAACGCCTCCACCAAAATGACACCGAAGAGGCCGCCATCGCCCAATAGGTCCAGCGGGGCCTCGATCAGACCAAGATCCGAGAGCAGCGCATTGAGTGATCCCGAGCGACCGAGCAGATGTCGGACGCCAATGGCCCCCACGAAGGGCGGAAGAATCAGCGGGATCAGAACCAGCGCCCCGAACAGCGTCTTCCCGGGAAACTCGTGGCGGGCGGCCACCATGGCCAGTGGCATCGAGATCAAGATCGAGAGAAACGTCGTCACCGTGGCGATGGTCAGGGCATTGAACAGCCCCCATCGGAGATTCTCGTCTCGAAAGACGTCAAGAACGTGGTACAGCGTGTATCCGCCGTCGACGGACATGAAGCCACCACGAACCGTGAGCCAGATCGGATAGATCAACACGACGCCAAGGAGCGCCATGATGCCGTACATCGTCAGATATTTTCCGAGCGAGGAGTTCCGCATCCGGCGGAGAGTCTACCCCGATTGAGGACCTGAATCCGACCGACCGAATTCAACGTCGGTCTGGGAACCGGGCCAGGCCCGCCGTCAGCCGGTCCACGCTGCCAGCATCGCACCGATGTCACTTCCACCGACCGTGCCATTGCCATCAAGGTCGGCTTCCGGGTCGGTCGTCCCCCAAAGCGAGAGAAGAATGCCAAAGTCGGCACCATTTACCAGACCGTCGTGGTTCAGGTCCGCCGGAACGAAGGCCGCCGCCTCCGGAATCCACCAGGCGACCGCCGCCCTGGTCGAGACGGAGTTTCCGTCGATCCGACTCAGCCGGACAGCATATTCACCCGCCGCGAGTCCACGAACATGGATTAGCTCGACGCTGTCCACGCCGCTGTCACTCCGCACATTGCCGGCCGCGAAGACGCTCGCGTTGGCGCCCACCAGCGATACCGCCGAGCCGTTCTCAATCCGAAAAAGTTCGAGGTCCAGATCAGGATGGGTCGCCGAGCCAAAATTGTTCGCGATGACTCGGTTCCAGGTGGCGAAAATCCCGATTTCGTCCGCCGGCTCCGAGATCGAGAATCGATGCCAGAGCGACTCTCCATTCGACATCAATTCGAAGTCCCAACCCGGGCCGGCCATGGTCGGGTTCTCCGGCAGCGATGACTCGCCGGATTGCTCAAGGCCGGTATAAATCCGGTGGGCCCGATCAATCTCCACGACCCCGGCCCCGTAGATCTCGTCGATCGGACGAGCCGTGGTGCCGCGATCGGCTCGGGAAGTCGAAGGGTTGTTCGTCCAATCATCATCGCGGGCCGCACCGGCCAGCAGTACCGCCTTGAGAACCTGAGGGAGATCCGCAACGCTGTTGCCATCAAGCTCGGGCGTGGTCCTCGCGGTCTCGTAAAGCAGCGCGGCGCAGGCCGACACCACCGGAGTCGCGAAGCTCGTGAAGTCACCGGGGGCGACGATCTCCGGCTTCATGCGGCCCTGAATCTCGGTGCCGGGTCCGGTGTCGGAGGCATCATGATCGCCGTTGCTCAGCCCAACCGAGATCCCGTGGTGCATCCCGGCCATCAACGCAAAGGAGTCACTCCCCGCGCCGTTGTTGACGCCCATGATCCAGATGGTCCCAAAGGTGTTCGCGGCGTAGTCAGCGCGGCGAAGCGCCAACACGTCGGATGAACTTCCCAAGGTGCCGATCCAACTGTGATTGAAGATCTTCGCGCCACCGGGCGGATTGTCCGGCAGGCTGCTTGAGCCGAGCCTCAGATAGCCCGAACCGATGAAGTCATTGACGTCATAGAGATTAACCGTCGAAATACCTGACGCGACGCTCTCTTCATTCCCGTAGAACTTAAAACCGACTTTCGACGCATGGAGGCTTGGCTCAGTCGCCCCACTTCGCTCGATAAAGTTGATTCCAGAAAACTGTCCATTGCCTTGATGCGGCGAGTAACCGGGATCAGGAATCTCGACCTGCACCACACCCACGCCAACGCCGGAAGGAACTTCCGACCCAAGTCTTGCAACCAGTGCGTCGTATCCGATCTCCGAAAAAATGTCCGCAGCACCTCCGCTGACGATCGCCAGAACCGAGGGGATCATCGCGAGGGCGTGAAAGGTACTGATCTTCATGGATCGATCCCGTGGTTGAGTGTGGTCGCCCGAGTTCGAGCAACGCCTCCCAACTCTATCCCCCACCCGGGCCTGGACCAGTCGAAAGCCCGAGAACCCTGCGAGAAATCCGCCCGTCATACGGGTGATGAGGATTGAATCAAGGCTGGTAAGTCAGAATCAGGGAAGCGCGGCATCGCGGCGAACCAGAAGTTCGACTCTGGCGTCTTCGCTTGGCCGCGTATTCAGGCCGAGATGGTCTCGACGCGGTTCGCTCGTGCCGCTGATCTGGACTCGGATGCGTGCCGTCGGGATGCCCGCGGCTTCGAGCCGCTTGACCACGACTTCCGCCCGTGCCCACGCGATCTCGCGTCCCTCCTGGGGGCGATTGAAGGCTTCGGGTTCTGATGCATGCCCACGGACCTCAATCACGTTTCGACGACCGGCCTGCGATTGCGCGAAGTCGGTGATGATCGATGCAGACTGCGGGGTGATCGACAACGACTTGAAGGCGAAGGGAACGTCCGTCCCCTCTCCGAAGTAATCGATATCACGCGGAGATCGGACATCCTGCTCACGACCACGAACGCCCTTGGTGCTGGCGTCGCCCGCACCTCGCTCACGAATCGCCTGCAGAACGCGGGCGTCCCGGGGGTCATCTGGGTTGAGCGGATTGTGGAATGCTCGCCGGACCGCCTCGATGAGTTCCGGATCAATCTCTTGAACTTCCATCGCCGCGCCATCGGACTCGGCACCGCCGCCGCCGGGGTTGCCGCCTTTGGGTTGTACATTTAGGGCAAAGAGAATCACGAAGAAGCCCATAAGGAGCATCACCATGTCGGCGAAAGAGATGAGCCACTCGGGGGCGCCGCCCTCTTCCTCGTCGTGGCCTCCGCCACCGTGTCCGATGCCGTACCCACCTCGATGATTTGCCTGATTACCCGACATCATGATCTCCCTGGCGTCGGATCAGGCCGCAAACTTGAGACCGCTCCGTCCCGACTGGGGAACGAAGGCGAGCATCTTCTCAGTAGTGGTTCTGGGGTTATCACCGGCCTGGATGCTCATGATTCCCTGCAGCATCATCTCCTTGGCGAGAATTTCCTCGCCGGAGCGGAGCGACAACTTGTCGCCGATCGGGCCGGCAATCGCATTCGCGAGCACGGTTCCGTACATCGTCGCCGTCACCGCGACCGCGAGCATGCCACCGAGTTCTTCGATGCTGCCGCCGAGCGAACCGAACATTCCAATTTGACCGATCAAGGTGGCCGCGAGTCCGTAGCCCGGCCCGTACAACTTGATGAGGTCGAAGAATTTTTTCCCGGCCTTATGTCGCTCTTGAATCGCCATGACCTCGAGTCGAAGTGTCGTCTCGACGATCGCTTCGTCGGTGCCATCGACCGCCATCTTCAAGCCTTGGGCGAGGAAGGGATCTTTGACGTTCTCGATCTCGCTTTCCAGCGAAAGGATGCCATCTCGACGTGCCTTATCGCTGAGGGTGGCCATCAAGGTCACCGTCTCGGCGTTGGAGACCGCAGGCTCCCTCATGAACGCCTTGATATAGCCGGGTACCTGCTTCAGCTTCTCCATCGGCATGGCCATGAACAACACGCTGATCGTGCCGCCGAAGACCATGATCGCGCCCTTCAACGACCAGAACATCATGATGTTCCCGCCGTGACTGAGCACGAGCATCACCGTTCCCACGAGAACGACGACCCCTAAGATGATCCCGATAAGACTCGCTTTGTCCATGACGCGATCAGACCTCCCTGCCGCAAAGGGCTCCACCGAAACGGCGAAGACCCGACGCAGGAGAAACGATCGACCGGAAAGCAAGGAGTCTTGACGGGAGTATTCACCTCGGCGTCACGAACGTCGGGATCGCGCGGGATCTCGATCTCAGATCGATGCTAAGGAGCGGTTCTTATCGGAGATGACCGCACACCCGGAATTGGCCCGCCAATCACGGGTCCATCCTGGACGGAACGCTCAAACCGCCTCTGCAACCCGCTTGAGGGCCGCCGCAGGCCGAAAGCCAACCGTACTGGAGGCGGGAATGATCAAGGATTCGCCGGTTCGGGGATTGCGTCCCGCTCGCTCGGCTCGGTGCTTTCGTTCGAAGGTCCCGAATCCGGCAATGGTCACGGATCCATCACGTTCCACGCCCTCGAGAATCCCATCTAAAACCGACTTGACCGCCTTTTCCGCATGGCTACGCGGGCTTCCCAGTTCGGCGGTCACCAGTTCGATGAGATCACTCTTGTTCATACTCAGCTCCATGCGGGTTTTTGAGGTCTCGCGAACGATAGCGACTTGATCCCCAGAGGATCGATCAGCGGTCTGTCCCGGGGGATTGCCGGTGGACATTCGTTTCGAGTTGCAAAGTGACGAGAATCCTGAATCACACGGGGCGTCACCGGGCTCGGGGGCGCGATCGAGTGCTAGCATCGATGTCCGATGAACGACCAACCAGACAATCCGAATCCCCCGCTCGTGGTCCGAACCGAGCATCTGGATCCCGCGGCCGAAGCCTGGATCGCGGAACGTTGCGAATTCCTCGCGGCAGCGCCGGAAGATGCGGCGTTCGAGTCCGTCGCGGCACGAATCACCGGCCTGGTGGTTCGAACGTACACCGAGGTGAACGAGGCACTGCTGGATCGACTGCCGTCATTAAAGGTCGTCGCCCGGGCCGGCGTGGGCGTCGACAACATCAACGTGGCCGCCTGCCGAAGACGCGGCATCGAAGTGGTGCACACGCCTGACGCCAATACTCAAGCCGTCGTCGAATACGTCACGGCGCTGTTGTGCGACGCGATTCGGCCCCGGATCTTCCTGACGGAAGCCGTCGATCAGACGACCTGGAAGGAGATTCGGAGCGAAATCTGCGGCGACTCGCAGATGAACGAAATGAGCATCGGAATCCTCGGATTCGGCCGGATTGGGCGGCGAATCGCCGAGGTCGCCGGGGCGATCGGCTTGACGGTCAGATATCACGATTTGCTCGACATCGACGCGTCACATCGGACGGGCGCCGAACCAGTCTCCTTGGAATGCCTCTTCGAGAAGAGCGACGTGCTCACCATCCACGTCGATGGACGATCTTCCAATCACGGGCTGATCGACGCCACGCTTCTGAGCCTGATGAAGCGAGACTCGATCCTGCTCAACACCAGCCGAGGCTTCGTCGTGGACGAGGCCGCGGTCGCCGAGTGGCTGGCCGAACATCCTGCCGCACAGGCGGTGCTCGACGTGCACAAAAACGAACCATTCACCGACGACAACCCACTGATCAAACTTCCCAACGCCCACCTCGCACCGCACCTCGCCAGTCGAACCACGACGGCGATGGCGAACATGAGTTGGGTGGTCAAAGATCTCTGGCGAGTTCTCGACGGTGAACCGGCAAAGCATCCAGCGCCCGATTCGATCTGACCAAGACACCAATCCAACACGAAAGACGGGCCGCGATCTGAGGATCACGGCCCGTCCTAACTTCTCGTGATCGATGTGTTTCGATGATCAGATGATCAAAGACAAGGGCCCCAGAAACCAAGCATCAAACCGATGTCCGCGCCGTTCACCTGACCGTCGTGGTTGAGATCGCCCGGACAAGGTTGGGGCGCGAGCCCTCGGAATCGGGTGACCGTGCCAGCGAACGGCTGCGCAACCCAGATGTCCTCACCGACGATCGCCAGACCTGAAGGGCACCAGAGGCCTTCGACCACCGTCGAGACCGTGCCATCCTGAGCCACTCGAAGGATCTTGCCTTCGCCGGGAATGAAGTTGCCGGCCTTGAGGTCGAAGGAACCCGCCGAGCTCACTAAGAGACTGCCGTCCGCCGCCATCTGAACGTCGATCAACGTTTGGAAGCCGGTGAACATCGTGGTGAGGTCGCCCGCGGCCGAGACGTGGAAGATCGAGGCGACCCCGTCCGCGAAGGGAAACCCGACCAACTGAACGATGATCGCACCACCATCGCCATCCGTGATCACCTGAGTTGGAACCGCTTGTGAGATCCCAGGGACCGAGCCCTTGGGATTCTCGACCGCGGGAAAGTCGACCACGACCGAGAGTTCTTCCGCAGCCGAACTCCAGCGAAGCAACGCATTCGCACCGGAGTCAACGATGTAGAGATCTCCGCCTCCGGCGGGCGCGACCGCATAAGTGTTCGAGTCGCCGTAACCACTGCCTACGACGAAGGGGAACACCGGAATCTGCTGCATCAACGCGGGTGACGCGAGCACGTCGTAGGGGCCGGCAGACCGCACCAGCTCGGTGGGGTCATAACGAAGAATAGAGCCCAGCGAAGGGAAGGCCGGAATCGCAGGACCGCCGGCGGCGAGGAGCACGGAGCCGTCGGTATCGAAGGCCAACTGCAGGGCTCCGGTGGGTTCACCCATGGGCGTGAAGGCCACGTCGATGCCTTCGACGAAGGGCATCAGGTCATACGAGCCATCGAGGCCGGGAGACAGATAGTTGATCTTGCCGTTCCCGGGATTGCCAGGACCCTGCACACCCATTTCACTGAACCAGATATTCCCATTCCCGTCGGACTCGACACCGATCGGCGCGTTGAGGCCTTCCCAAACGTCTTGATTCTCATCTCCGGCGATCGTGGTTCCTGCCAGCGCGAGGCCTGAGAACAACGCCAACGTGACGCCAAATGTCATCTTCATGTCTTTTCTCCAAAAAATAAGTGTTCTAAATCTCTCGGTCCCACCTTGGGGCCAGAAATGGTCTCGACAAAATTTTATCCAATATTCACCGACGATGGAAGCGTTCTTTCCGCTCCGGCCATCTGTTGGGTGCGATGCCCTCCGAGGCCTCAATGAGGATGCTTCAGTCATCGTTCATGCTTCTCTGCACGTAAAATCCTCCATCGAATACGATCCCGGTCCGATTCGCCCTTTTTCATCACGTCCACTGACGTGCCAGGAACCGCCTCCATGTCCTTCGAAATCGTCTCCGTTCACGCCCGCCAAATCCTCGACTCCCGCGGAAATCCCACCCTCGAAGCCGAGGTCGTGCTCGAAGACGGATCCGGCGGCCGAGCCGCGGTCCCCAGTGGAGCCTCCACCGGCGAGAACGAAGCCGTTGAGCTCCGCGATGGCGGAACCGCTTGGCTTGGCAAGGGTGTGACCAACGCGGTCGAGAACGTCAACGAACGAATCGCGCCCGCGGTCGAAGGCCTGGACGGGCTCGATCAGGAGACCCTCGATGCGATGCTTTGCGAACTCGACGGTACGGATGACAAGTCCGAACTCGGCGCCAATGCGACCCTCGCGGTTTCACTCGCGACAGCGCACGCGGCGGCATCCGCCTCGAACCAGCCCCTCTATCGATACCTCGGTGGCACCACCGCTCGCACCCTTCCGATTCCGATGCTGAACATTCTCAATGGTGGCAAGCACGCGGATTCCACCGTCGACTTCCAAGAGTTCATGATCCAGCCGGTCGGCTTCGAAGACTTTGAATCCGCACTTCAGGCGGGCGTCGAGACCTACCACGCCTTGAAGTCGGTGCTGAAGCAGCGTGGACTCTCGACTGCGGTGGGCGACGAAGGCGGCTTCGCGCCAAACCTCACCAGCAATGAGCAGGCGCTTGAATTGATTTCGGAGGCCGTGAATGCCGCCGGCTTCGATTTCGGTAATCAAATTGTCATCGCGCTTGACCCGGCAACCAGCGAACTCGCGAACGAAGCCAAGAAGCAGGGCAAGGAAGGCTATTGCTTCTTCAACAGTGACCCCAGCAAGATCATCTCTTCAGACGATCTCATCGACCTCTGGGCAAACTGGTGTGAGAACTGGCCGATCGCCTCGATCGAAGACGGACTCGCAGAAGACGACTGGGAAGGCTGGGCCAATCTCACCGAGCGACTTGGCGAAACGGTCCAACTGGTCGGCGATGATCTCTTCGTCACCAACCCCCGCTTCCTCGAGCGAGGCATCGACGAAGGTTGCGGCAACGCGATTCTCATCAAGGTCAACCAGATCGGCACCCTGAGCGAAGCACTCGACGCGGTCAATCTCGCGACCCGATTCGGCTTTGCGAGCGTCTTGAGCCATCGATCCGGCGAGACCGAGGATTCGACGATCGCAGACATCGCGGTCGCGACCAACTGCGGCCAGATCAAAACCGGTGCCCCATGCCGGAGCGATCGCAATGCGAAGTACAACCAGTTACTGCGGATCGCCGAAGACCTCGGTCCGAATGCGAGATACGGCGGCTGAGATCACCTGATCAAAAGAACGCCTGTATTCCGGTGAGTTCTCGCCCCAGAACGAGACGGTGGACGTCGCGGGTTCCTTCGTAGGTGGCGACGGACTCCAGATTGATCATGTGCCTCATCACACAGTGATCGTCCAAGATACCGACCCCGCCGAGAAGATCTCGACAGGTGCGAGCGACGACCTGCGCCGCATCCACCGTCGAACTCTTGGCGAGGGAAACCTGCGCTCCGGTCGCCTGTCCTTGATCCTTCAGCTCCGCGAGTCGGCTCGCGATCGCCGCCGCCTGCACGATCCGCGTATGACAGTCCGCCAGTTTGTCCTGAGTGAGTTGGAACGAGGCGAGTTTCCTTCCGAAGACCTCCCGCTGACCGACGTGCGCCAGCGCATCCGAGAGACACGCCTCGGCCGCGCCAATCACGCCCCACGCGATGCCGTATCGCGCCTGATCGAGGCAGGTCAGTGGTGATCGCAAGCCATCGGTCTCGGGGAGGATGTCGTCGGCAGAGAGCGAGATGTTCTCAAGTCGGACCTTCGAGGTGCGAGCGACCCGAAGGCTCATTTTGTTGCGGATCAAAGTGGCCTCGAATCCCGGCCGGTCGGTGGGAACGAGAAAGCCCCGAATCGCCTTGGCTTCGGTGGTCTCCACGCCTTCGATTCCCTCGGTTTTTGCCCAGATGATCGCCACGTCGGCGACGTCAGCATTGCCGATCCACATCTTCTCTCCCGACAGAAGCCACCCACTGCCATCCTTCCGAGCGGTCGTGACCATGCCTCCGGGATTCGAGCCGAAGCCCGGTTCGGTGAGGCCGAAGCAACCGAGTGCTGATCCGGTCCGCATCCTGGGAAGCCAGTGGTCGCGTTGGGCGTCGGAACCGAAATATCGGATCGCGTTCATCGCCAGCGAGCTCTGGACGCTCGCCATGGTCCGTAGACCACTGTCGCCTCGTTCGAGCTCTCGCATGATCATGCCGTTTGCCCGCGACGAGAGACCCGGGCAACCCCAGCCATCGAGCGTCGCGCCGAAGCACCCGATCTCCCCCATCTCTGGAATGAGATCGGTCGGAAAGTCATCCCGATCCCAGTACTCGTTGACCACCGGAAGGAACCGATTCTGGACGAAATCCCGGACACGATCTCGAAGCGATTTTTCTTCTTCGCTGAGGAGGTCGTCGAAACGGTAGAGATCAAGATCTTCTGGGCTGAGCATGGCGATTCCATCTAGCGAAACACTCGAAATTTGGACATGAGCGGCGAGACAGTCTCGCTCCCATGGCAACGCTCGGATTCGTCGAAGAAGACCAGTCCGATGCACGTCTCCTTCCCGATCGACCGTTCCGTCTGGTTATGATCCACTTTCCTCAACATCGCCCGCTCGATCGACCGAATCGGGCCCTTGAAAGCCCGCGCAGAATTGTCCATGAACCCTTCTCGAAGACTGCTACTCAAGCATCTGGCGTTTCGAGCCTCGGAGATCTCACCACTCGACGGGCTGGTCTCGGCCCCTCCCGATGGCGAGTGTTTCATCGCCTGGCCCGAGGTTGCGGACCGCGCGAAGCGGCTGGCATCCGCATTGGTCGAGTTGGGCGTTCAGCCGGGAAATCGCGTCGCCACCCTCGCGTTCAACGATCATCGCCACATTGACGCGTACTTGGCCGTGCCTTGCCTCGGCGCCACGCTCCATCCGATCAACGTCCGCTGGAACCTCGACGAGATGGCGTCGGTCCTCGAGCACACTCGGGATCGAATCGTCTTCGTCGACGCGAGCCTGATGGACCG
The DNA here is from genome assembly GCA_905480395.1 of uncultured Phycisphaerales bacterium. Lineage (GTDB taxonomy): Bacteria > Planctomycetota > Phycisphaerae > Phycisphaerales > SM1A02 > UBA12014. The sequence goes on along the minus strand of CAJQQE010000015.1, from coordinate 13,860 downwards.
GGCGATCGCCTTGGCGGATCGATGCCCGTGGATCGAACATCTGGTGAGAATGGGCCCCGCGGAGACCGGCGACGGCCCTTCGACGGTTCGGGCCAACCTCTCGATCACCGATCACGACGAGCTCCTGGCATCCAGCCCTGCGATCACCGAGTGGCCGGATCTCGATGAACACGAGATCATGGCGATGTGCTCGACGAGCGGGACCACCGGAGTTCCGAAGACCGTCGCCTACACCCACCGAACGACCTGTCTCCAGACCATGGCCCTCGGCCTCACCGACTGCATGCGACTCTCGGGCCGCGACACGGTGCTCGCGATCGTTCCGATGTTTCACGCCCTTGGCTGGTGCTTCCCCTACGCCTGCGGGATGCTCGGCGCGAGACTGGTACTTCCACACCGCGATCTTGGTCCGAATCGAATCCTCGACCTGATGGTGAACCACGAGGTCACGACCTCGGTCGCGGTCCCCACCGTCTGGAATGCCGTACTCGCCGCGCTTGATGCAAATCCAGGACGATGGAATCTTGACCGAGTGGATCGAATCGTCTCGGGCGGGGCCGCTCCCACCGCAACCATGATCCGACGCTTCCGGGACGAACACGGGGTCGAGGTGATTCACTCCTGGGGCATGACGGAGATCAACCCGGTCGGCACGATGTCACCGGCCGCCACCACCCGCGAAGAAGCAGCCCTCGACCCGAATGATCAGCTCCGACATCAGCAAGTCGCGGGTCGACCGCTTCCTGGCTTGAAGCTTGAGATTGAAGACGAGGACGGCCAGCAGACCCCCCATGACGGCACCTCGACCGGGCGCCTTCTGGTCTCCGGCTGGTGGGTTGCCCAGACGTACGCGTTCAACCATCCAGACGGCGACCGATTCCGATCGGACGGCCGCCTCGACACCGGGGACGTTGCCTCGATCGACGATCGCGGCCGCATGGCGATCCGGGACCGCGCCAAGGACATGATCAAGTCCGGCGGTGAGTGGATCTCCAGCCTCGCCCTGGAACGGGCGATTGGTGACTTTCCAGAAGTGGCCACCTGCGCTGTGATTGCTCGCCCCGACGATCGCTGGGGAGAACGGCCGATCGCGGTGGTCTCGCTGGCACCCGCGGCATCGCTCGATCTGGCAACCCTGCAGACTCGGCTCGCCCAAGCGTTCGAACGCTGGCAGTGTCCGGATGATCTGATCCTCGTCGATTCGATTCCCCTGACCTCGACGGGCAAGATCGACAAGAAGACGCTTCGCCGCCAATTCCCCTCTTGACCACGGAACTTCCTCGGATCGAACGGGTACCGTGCTTTGCTCGGGCTCATCCGATCTGATTTTTAACCGATTTTTGCTTCAAGACCCCTGCCTCCCGTGACTCAAAAACCAGTCAAACTCGCCGGACTCTGGGAGATGATGCGGCCCGATCGGTGGCGATTCGGATACGCCCTCGCATCACTGGTCGTCGCCGCATGCCTGCTCTACCTGGTGCCATTGATTCCTCAGGCGGTGATCGATGGCGTCCTGGGCGACCAGCCCGAACGAGTCACCGACACCACCCGCTGGATCATCGACCTGATGGGCGGCCGGGAGCACGTCGCGGACCGGCTCTGGATCCCCCTCGTCTGGATCACCATCATCGCGAGCCTGGCAGGCGTCGCCACCTACGGGCGGCAGCGTTGGTCGGCGGTGGCGAGCCAGAACACCGGCAAGCGAATCCGCGATCGACTGCAGAATCATGTTCAGCGAATCGAGATGAACCGATTCGACGATCTCGACAGCGGCGACCTCCTGCAACGATGCACCTCCGACGTCGATACCGCACAGAATTTCCTATCGATGCAGGCCGTGGAAATCGGCCGCGCGGTGGTGATGTTCTTGGTTCCTCTACCGATCATGTTCGCGACCGACTGGCGGATGGCCGTCGCCGCGATCTGGTTGATCCCCGGCATCGTCTGGTTCTCCTCCCACTACTTCGGTCGGGTTCGATCAGTGTTCCGTGAGAAAGATGAAGCCGAGGGGCGACTCACTTCGAGCGTCACGGAGAACCTCGTCGGCATTCGTGTGGTCCGAGCATTCAATCGCCAGGAATTCGAGATCGATCGTTTCCGGGGCTTTAACGACGAACACCGCGCGATCGATGAACGCCTCTATCGGATCTTCGCCAAATTCTGGAGCGCGTCGGACCTCCTCTGCTTCATGCAACAGGCGTCGGTGATCCTCGTCGGCGCCTGGCTCCTCGCGACTGACCGGATCTTGGTCGGCGAGTTCTACTTTTTCTTCGCAGCAGTGGGCATGTTCCTTTGGCCCGTCCGAATGATGGGACGAATCCTTGCGGAACTCGGCAAGGCGACCGTGGCAGTCGAACGACTCGACGAGATCCTCGCCCTGCCCATCGAGCAAGATCCTGCGGCGACCGATGAGGTACGCCCCTCTGGCGGGCGAATCGAAATCCGCGATCTCGTCTTCAGTCATGCCGAGGACGCGCCAGTACTTCGCGGGATCAACCTCGACATCGCCGCGGGCGAAACCATCGCGATCGTTGGCCCTTCGGGTGGCGGAAAAACCACCTTGGTCAATCTCTTGCTTCGCTTCTACGACCGCGACGGCGGAACGATCAATCTCGGCGGAATCGATATCGAGGCGATGCCGAGGCAGACCCTTCGATCCCGGATCGCCGCGGTTCTGCAGCAGCCGTTCCTCTTCAGCCGAAGCATCCGCGAGAATATTCAACTCTCGGCCCCGGCCGCGGATCAGGCGATGATCGAAACCGCCACCATCGATGCCTGCATCCACGAGTCGATCCAGCGATTCGACGCCGGTTACGACACCAAAGTTGGCGAACGCGGGGTCACGCTCTCGGGTGGGCAGCGCCAACGGGTCGCGATCGCTCAAGCACTCCTTCAGGATCCCGACGTACTCATTCTCGACGACGCGCTTTCCGCCGTCGACACGGGCACCGAGCAGTCGATCCTCGAAGCAATCCGAGATCGTCGGGGGAAGCACACCACGTTGATCATCGCCCACCGGCTCTCAACCCTCAAGGAAGCCGACCGCATCATCGTGCTCACCGACGGCGTGATCTCCCAACAGGGCACCCATCAATCACTTCGAGACGCGCCCGGTCTCTATCGCCGACTCTGGGAGATCCAGGCTGCCGTCGAGAACGACGAAAACGACGCGCTTCCGAATGACTCGGGAGGCACCCCATGAGCGAGCACTTCGAAGAAGAAGAAAGAGATTCCAGCCCGCGCCGCGTGGACTGGAGCCTTTGGCGCCGGATCGCGGGGCACCTCCGACCGTACCCCGGGCCGGTCACGAACATGATCGGTTGCGGCCTGGTCCTCGCCGCTGTGGAAGTGATGCTCCCGCTGGTGACGGCGTCGATCATCGACGAGGCGATTGGAGACGGACGAGCCTCGCGAATCGGCCTGTTCGGCGGTATCTACGCCATCATGCTCGGAATCTTTGCATTCCTGGTCCGGCGGTTTATCACCGCGGCGGGCACGCTCGCGACCCGCGTTGCCTTCGATCTTCGAGCAACGGCCTTCGCACGACTTCAATCGCTTCCCTTCGGGTACTTCGATGTTCGTTCAACGGGATGGCTGGTCGCTCGCGTCACCAGTGATGTCACCAAGGTGACCAGCCTTCTTCCTTGGTTCCTGCTCGACATCGGATGGGGCTCCGCCATGTTGGTTGGGATCTTCACCGCGATGATGCTGGTGGATCCCCAACTCGGACTCGCGGTCTCCGTGATCGTGCCGCCGATGGCCATGGCGACCTGGTGGTTCAAACGCCGGATGCTCGAATCGAGCCGTCGAATTAGAAAGTCCAACTCACGCATCACTGCTTCCTACACCGAGACGATTGCCGGCGTACGAACCACTCGAATGCTCGCCAGAGAGGACGCCGCCGCGGCCGAATTCGGCGAAATCTCCTCGGAGATGCGGCTCTGGACGATTCGCAACGCCCTCCAATCGGCCACCTATCTTCCGATCGTGATGAGCCTCGGTTCGGTCGGGGTCGGCCTGGCGCTCTGGGCCGGCGGAATTCAGTTCCAGAACCAAAGCGGGCTGAGCCTCGGGATGCTCATCGCCTTCATGCAGTACGCGGTGCTCTTCTCACAACCGATCCAGGAACTGGCCCAGCGATTCGTCGATCTCCAGAGCGCTCAAGCCGCGGCCGAACGGGTGCAGGAACTCATCGAGGAGACACCCGCCATCCGTGACTCGCCTGAGGTCGAGGCCCGGATCGCCGCGGAAGCGGCCGCCCCAACCCCCGGCGTCGCCGAGGACGGCGGCAAGGCGTCTATTGACGTTGTGACCTTCCAGTCGGTCGGCCATGCCTATGTCGCCAAAGACCGGGTGCTCGATGACGTTTCCTTCGAGTTGCGACGCGGAACCACCCTCGCCCTGGTCGGGGCGACCGGGAGTGGAAAGACCACCATCGCTGGCCTGCTGGCGCGGTGGTACGAACCCAGCGACGGTCAAATTCTGGTCGATGGAGTCGACTATCGCCAACGCGGCCTCGACTGGTGGCAATCGCAGTTCGGCGTGGTGCAGCAGGTTCCGCATCTCTTCTCCGGAACCGTTCGAGACAACATCAGATACGGCCGACTCGACGCGGACGACGACGCCATTCGCGCCGCTCTGCAGCGGGTTCGGGCGCTCGACTTCGTGAGCGATTTGGAAGGCGGACTCGATTTCGAAGTTGGAGAAGGCGGCGGCAATCTCTCGCAGGGGCAGCGCCAGCTCATTTCGCTGGCCCGAGCATTCCTCGCCGACCCACAGATCTTCATCATGGACGAAGCGACGTCCTCGGTGGACGCCGAGACTGAGTCGACCATTCAAGCTGCGGTGGACGAGATCCTGCGGGATCGTATCGCGGTGGTGATCGCCCACCGTTTGTCAACGATCCGTCGAGCCGATCTCATCCTGGTGCTGGATCAGGGCAAGGTGGTCGAGCGTGGTTCGCACGAGGAGTTGATGCAGGCGAGAGGCCGCTATCGACGGCTCTATCTCGATCAATTCGTCAATGAGGAAGAAGCACGACTTCTTGGCGGCCCTTAAACGAGCGAATCAATCGGTCTTGCCAACGACCAGCGTGAGCAACGCATCGGACTCCCCCATCGTTCGCCCGATGCCCACCAGTTCGGCGGGGTCATCACTTTCGAGGAAACACGCGACCGAACGAAGGATCAACTGGGCGTACGCCTCGCCAAGGGCCAGTCGGTCCTGAGCCGCCCAGGCGTTTCGCGTTGACTGCGCGCCAGCGAGTGCGAAGATCAAGGTGAGGCGAGCCCCGCCGACCACCTCTTTGACCTGTTCCTTGAGGGCCTTTTCATCGATCAGCCCGAGCAATTCCACGTCACGCCGGGCTAATTCGACGGCCCGTTGCTCGGCTTGATCAAGAATTTCCTGCATCTGAGCAATCTCCGAAGTGCGTTGAATCACGCGTAGGAATGGAGACCGGAGATCACGAAGTTGATCACGATCCAGTTAAAGAGCATCACGCCGCAACCGATCACCGCCAGAATCGCCGTCCAGAGCCCCTTGTCGCGAGACTTGAGCCGGACATGCACGAGGATTGCGAAGATGACGAACGTATTCAGGGCGAACACCTCCTTGGGATCCCAGCCCCAGGGGCGCCCCCACGAGTGATCCGCCCAGATGGCGCCCATGACGAGGCCGGTCCAGAGGAGGACGAAGCTCAGTTCCATCAGCAGCATGGTGCTGCCATCGAGGATCTCGCCGAGGCGATCGCGTCGACGGGCCTCATCGAGATTGGCGAGGGTGTGACCGTCGGAACCCGCGAGGACGAGTGCCCCGGCGCCTCCGGCGCGAGCATAGACCGCCTTGCCCCCGAACAATCGATACGCCAGATAGAGCGTGGCCGTGACCGACGCCATGAAGATCAATGCATAGCTGAAGATGATCACGTTGGTGTGGATATAGAGCCAGACGTCGTGAAGCACCGGCATCATGTTGGAGATGTTGGGATTGAGGTACACCGGGAGGAAGTTCGCGGTCATCAGCGCCACCATCGCGGTTGCCGCGGCACCCAGCGGAATCAATCCGCGCAGCGCGGTACGCCGCAGCCACACAATCTCGAGGAGCATGGCGGACAGTACGCCAAACCAACTCGCGGTGGTCACCGCTTCAAACATGTTGGAGTTTGGCCAACGCCCCGCGATCCACCACCGGAGTCCGAGTGCGAAGGTCTGGACGCCGAAGGCGGCAAAGAAGATCGCAAACCCCGTCCACATCGCCCACTTCCAGCGATAGACCACGCCGAGCAGCAAGAAGATGATTGAGAACATGTAGAGGAGCCAGCCCCGAGTGAGCTGGTCGGCTTCGAAGTACCAGTTTTCCCATGAGAGACGACCCGCCGACGGGTATGCCTGGGGGTTCATCGATCGCAAGGTCGTGGAAAGCGTGGCGCCCGCCGCATTGATACCGGCCGCATCCTGAGCGGACCATGCATTCACCAAGTCTCGCCAGGCCCTCGCGGCTTGACGCTGCCCTGCCTCGTCGACCCCGGCAATGGGTGCCTGCTCCGGGAGGCCTTCGAGCGCGGCATCCGCCACATCCGAGTCCAGCGGAAGAAACATGACCTCAGAAAGTCCGTGCCACGGACCATCGGAGTCGTCGGTGGACGGTGGGATGACGCGAAGTCGGTCCAAGAGGAACGACGGCGACATCACCGCCCGGGCGGCTTTGATCGCATCGACCTGCTTGGCCGTACGGATGAGATCCGACTCCATCCGCGAAAGAATCGGCGTCACTTCCGGGCGTTCGAGCAGTTCGGGGGAGATCAAACCAGATTCGCGAAAGATCGCCATGCGATCCGTCAGGCCGGGCTCGGCAATTTCAATCGCCGCGGCGATGACGTTGCGGACGAGTTTGTTCTTGATGTAGATGCAGTCCGCGTCCCGATAGGCATCGGGGCGGAAGAGCATGTCGAGGTAGGTGAACATGGCCGATTGACCGGCGATCTGCCTCGGCCCGCTCACCGCATCCATCATGCCGTTGGCGTGCGAGGCAAGACTCTTGATCCGCCCTTGGACATGAACCGCCATCGCCCCCACCGAAGCAAGATCGACGTCATTCCGCCAGTCGTCGGCGACCGCATCTGCGGCGACGGGTCCTGGCGCGGCGGGTCTGGCGAACGAACCGGCCGACAGTACGAGGGTAAAGAGGAAAGCGAGAACGTTCGAGGTCGATCGGCTCATGCGGAAGCCTCCGTGTCGGGGGATGCCGTCCGGTCCATCCGGTCGTAGACCGCACGCCGCCGTCGCTGTTTGATGATCGGCTTGATATAGAACGCGTACATCATTCCTATGACCGCGATAATGCAGCCCAGGAGTTGGAGTACGACGCCGTTTCGATTGCCCACGCCGAGCACGGTGTAGTTCAGTCCCTTGCTCGCCACATCGCCTTGGAATCGAGGTTGGTCGGGTGGATCCCACTGCGCTTGGAAGTACCAGAATCCTTCGTGTTCTACAGGCTCGTTGACACTCACCGGCACTGGATCGCTCCACGGCTCGGCGGGCGCATCTCGGAATCGAAGCATGCTGGTGTAGTTACGAATATTCGAGGAGTCGCCGTCAAAATCTCCGATGTGGGAGGTCAGCACGAACTCTTCGAGTGAGACATCAGATGGAAGCGGAATGCGCCGACGACTGAACATCATTTCGATCGATCGACCATCGGGAAGTCGGATGATGCTTGGCTCGTAGACATGTCGTCGCAAAACCCACTCGGGTCCGTCAAACGGGTACATGTGAAACCGCAACCAAGGGGAACGATCCAGGCCCGGCACATCAATCCGAAGCCTCGAGAAGAAGTCCTTCGCATCCCGCGATCGCTGTTGCATGGGGACGATGTAAGGCCGTCGTTCGAATCGAGCCCGCGGCTCGTACTGGGTCACCGCGATCTCGAGCCCACCGGGGATCGAGATTGGAATACCGACGCTCAATTCGAGAATCTCGGGCTCGTCGACGCCGATCGCATTGGCAAGACGAAGCCGTCCGGGCTCAGGACCAGCCAGAACGCTCAGAAGCGCGGCACCGGTTCCCCGTTGGTACGTGAAGACGATCGACTCGTCCCCGATGATCGGGCCCGCATGCTGGTCACCTCGATCCATGGGCGAACCGTCGACGACATCCCGAGTCAGGGTTGGGTCATCGAAGACCCATCGTCGAAAGAGCCCCTTGGGGGTAGAAATCTCGAGGATCGCGACGGAAACCTTCCCGCTGCCAATCGCCAAATCGTCCTGGACCGCGAGTACTCGATAGCCGTATCCAGTCTCGCCGATCCGATTGAAATCGCCCTCTCCATCGGCGGGCAACGTCTCCGCGATCGGCCGCTCGATCTCGATGCCCAGGTCGGGAATCGCGAACTTCAACATCGGCTTCGTCGAAAGCGACTGCAGATCAGACTCCGACTCAAGCCACCGAAAAACCAGCAGGCCGTCATCGGCCACGCTTCGTTCCGGATCAAACGCGCGAAGCACATAGTCGTTGCTGCGGTCCATCGATGGCGCTGCAATCCTCACCCACGCGGTTGGGTTGAGTGGGCCATCAGCGCCGCCCGGAACCGCCCGATCGCGCATCACGGCATAGCGCAGAAATCCCGTGGCCTGAATCACCAGGTCGGGGGCGGGATCACCCGGATAAACGGCTGGGACTGGTACGTCGATGGGGTCGATGGGGAGCGTCGGCTCACCGACGCCACCCGGCCACACCCAGTCGCGGTCGGCGACGTAGTCGTTGTAGAGAAAATCGCCGTCGATCGGCCGTTCTGTCCATTCCAGATCACCGACTTCCCGAAGATAGAGCGCCCAGTTCTTCGAGAGATCGTTGCGGAGGAAGAGATGGTCGGTCGGCGCAAACTCCAGGCCCACCAGCAGGCTCGGGTCGAAGAGTCGCGATCCGTTGACCTTGACGTTGCGTTGAAAAGGCTGCCCCGGATCGCTGGAAAAGATCAAGTCTTCGGTGTATTCCGGGTACCCCGCGATGACTTGGCGGATGAACCGTTCGCCATCACCCCGTTGCACCATGAGATTGACACTAAAAGCACGTTCCCCGGCATCGTCGCCCGAGAGCAACTCCCACGCAGGATCAATGCTCTGGATGCTGATCTCGTACCGCTGCTCGCCCAGGCCCAAGCTGGTCGCATTCCCTGGCATCGCAAGCAGACTGCCTCGTTCGATGACCTCGCCATCGGAATCGTCGGCCACCACCGCGATCGTGACCGCCCGACGAGCGACCGGCGCGTCGCCTTCGATCTTGGTTGCGAAGTAGTAAACGCTCGCAAGGCAGAGCACAATGATTCCGGTGTGGATCATCCAGACACCGAGGTTGATGGTGTTGAGCGGAATCCGCCGGAGGGTGGTCACCGTCATGTTGACGCACAACAGACCGATCAGAAGGTTGAACGGCCACCAGTGAAACCACTCAAACTCGGTCATTTCGAGTCCACGCCATTGGCGGAGTTGGGCATATTCCCAAGCCTCCGGATGGAAGAGGTTGGGGTGAACCGGGTAGACGATCCCCGCCGAGCCGATGCTCATAAAGAGGAAGAGCAGGACCAAGAGCGTGATGCCAAGGCTGACGTTTGAAAAAAGATCGAACAACCACCTCGCCGGATTCCGGCGAGCGGGAAGGATCTTGTCGGCGACTTCTGAGCCGTTGGCATTCATTGGTCGAAAACCGCTCCAGCTGGTCGTGAAAAAAGTGGTCGAGAGGTCAGCGAACGTTCTTCGCCAATCCTGCGGACCGAAAAAACACGTTCCCCGGCCTTCCGAGGACGCCCCCCGAGGGGCAATTCTGTCAATAGTAGGGATTGACGCCCTGACAGGACCGAATGCAATCCCTGAGTTCCTGAAAAATACCCCTGAATTCTCGCCCTCCGCCTGCGAGACGGCCGTCTATTCGGGAACCCTGACCAACGCCAACCCCGATCCTGCGTGTCTTCGTTCGAAACCCTGATTGAGATCCGGTCAAGCACCCTGAATTTAATCTACCGGCGGATGTCGCCGAATGGCCCCCCGCCACCCGCGGCTCCTCGTAAGATTCGACTTCGTTATTCGATCGATATCGAGTCAACGTCATTTTCTCCGTTCATCCCTCCGAAGGATTGCTCCTGATGCGTCACTCCGCCCTAAAAGTCCTCGCCTTCTTCCTCGCCGTCCTCGGAACCAGCCAGCTGGCCGCCGCGGATTACGCCACCATCAAGACCTCGGCTGGCACCATTGTCATCGAGCTCGACAATGCCAAGGCTCCGATTAGCGTCGCCAACTTCGAGCAATACGCGAAGGAAGGCTACTACGACGGCACCTTGTTTCACCGAGTCATGCCTGGCTTCATGATTCAGGGTGGTGGCTTTGATTTTCATGGCGTGTACCCGCAGACGATGCACAAGAAGCCTGGCGCCAAAGCGGGCATCAAGAATGAATGGCAAAACGGACTGAAGAACGGCCGAGGCACCCTTGCCATGGCCCGACTCGGCAACCAGCCGGATTCTGGAACCAACCAGTTCTTCATCAACCTCTCCGACAATGATTTTCTCGACCAACCTCGGGACGGGGCGGGATACGCGGTGTTCGCGAAGGTGGTCGCCGGCATGGACGTCGTGGATCGAATCGCCGGGGTTCCGACGACCCGCCTGCCCAACGGCATGGCAGACGTCCCCCAGAAAGAAGTGTTGATCGAGTCGGTCAAGATCCTCTCCAAGGATCAGGCCATGAGCGTGGTGGTCGCCGACGCCGAGGCGAAGGTCAAGGCTTTGGAAGCTGAACTTGCCGCGGCAAAGAAGACTCTGGAAACCCTGAAGAAGGGCGGCAGCGAGTGAGTACGCCTCCCTCCTTCCGCGTCTACAAGGGCGACGGCGACCGGCTGGTCGAAGCAAGCCGGGAGACGCAGCGACTTGAACTCCTCCCCGCCGGCGATCCCCGAGAGGTCCGTACGGAGCGACGCATTCGAATCCAGTGGGGCCAGCATCTTCTCGATGATGTCCTCGACGGTCGCTATCGAACGGTGGTCTGCGGGGTCAATGACGAGAACAACGACCGAGGCATCCTCGGCGAGCTGTTCAAGTTGATCCCGACCAGCCAGTGGACCCTCGCCAGCGCGACCAGCTACGCGAAGATGTTCCGCGACGCGATTTCTGTGCACGCTCACGAGGATCGGGAACCGTACATCCTGAAGTTCGACCTCGACCAGATCCTCATCCTGGCGCTGCTGCGTCCGGCCGGTCGTGATCACTTCACGCTCGAGGATCTCTTTCGGGGATTCCGAACGGTTTCAAGCATGCTTGAGGGTCGTCGTGATCGTGGCCCAGTGGCGACGGTCTCGTTCCTTGGAGCGAGATCCAATCGATTGATCGCCCACGAGAATGGTGACGAGTCGAGCCTCGAATCCGTGCTCGATGCGATGCACAAGGCGGGCTTCGAGGGCGACCTCTACCCCCCCGTCTCGGCTTGGGATGTCGCACCGACCGGCGTCTTTGCCAGCTACCCCTTCCCCGAGAGCCTCGATCGAATGCGGGAAGGCAGCTCCTGATTCCGGGGCTTCGCAGGTCCCCTGATGGACGATCGAAAAACCGCCGCCCGAATCCCGGTCTCCGGAATTCGGGCGGCGTTTTCAAGGGCGTGCAAGTCTTCCCTTTGAGATCCCCACGGGTCTGCGATCGTCGATCTCAGCCGAACGAGATGCCCTGAGCGAGGGGCAGGTCGGTCCCCCAGTTAATCGTGCACGTCTGGCGTCGCATGTACGCCTTCCAAGCATCCGAACCGGATTCACGTCCGCCACCGGTATCTTTCTCGCCGCCGAACGCTCCGCCGATCTCCGCCCCGCTGGTTCCGATGTTCACGTTGGCGATTCCGCAGTCGCTGCCAACATGCGAGAGGAACTTCTCGGCACTGCGTACCGAGTCGGTGAAGATGGCACTGGAAAGACCTTGGTCAACGTCATTGTGAATCCGCATGGCCTCATCGAGATCCTCGACGCTGAAGATGTAGAGCACCGGTGCGAAAGTCTCGTCCTTGGTCACCGCGGGGACAGACCCCGGAGGAACTCGGATGATGGTGGGTTCGACGAAGTTTCCGGCGTCGGACGCTTTGCGATCGATCCCCTCAATTCCGCCGCACACCACATCACAGCCTTCCGCGACCGCCTGCTCGATGGCCGAGCGCATCGCGGCGACGGAGTCTGGTGAGATCAGCGGCCCCATCAGCGTGCCGTCGGCAAGTGGGTCACCAATCGAAACACTCGCGTACGCCTGACGAAGTCGGTCAACCACATCATCGACGATCGAGTGATGGACCAGCAGTCGCCGGGTTGAGGTGCAACGCTGGCCCGCAGTTCCGACCGCGCCGAAAACCGCCCCGCGAATTGCCAGTTCAAGATCGGCGTCCGGCATGAGCACGATGGCGTTGTTCCCGCCCAGCTCAAGTAGGCTTCGACCGAGTCGGCCTCCGACGACCTCGCCGACCCGTCGACCCATGCGGCAGGATCCGGTGGCGGAAATCAAGGGAAGACGACGATCCGCAATCATTGGTTCACCCACGGCGTCGTCGGTACCGATCACCAAACTGAAGATATCGCAGGGATCTCCACTTTCGGGCGTGAAAATATCCTGTTCCCGCATGACCCGGTGCGCGATTTCGGTCATGGCAATCGCGGTGATGGGCGTGACCTGACTGGGCTTCCAGATCATCGCGTCGCCACAGATCGCCGCCAGCATCGCGTTCCAGGCCCAAACCGCGGCGGGAAAATTGAATGCGGTGATGATGCCGATGGTGCCAATGGGATGCCACTGCTCGTACATTCGATGTTCGTCGCGTTCGCTGTGCATCGTGTAGCCGTGAAGCTGCCGAGAGAGACCGACCGCAAAATCGGCGATGTCGACACACTCTTGGATCTCGCCGATGCCTTCCGGCCGAATCTTCCCCATCTCAAGGGTCACCAGCTCGCCAAGTGGACCAAGATGCTCACGGAAGGCGTTGCCAATCCGTCGCACAATCTCGCCGCGTTTTGGAGCCGGAAGCATGCGCCATGAGGCCTGCACCCGCATCGCCCGTTCGACCGCCTCCTGATACTTGGCCGTCCCCACCAGGCCAACCGACGCCAACGGACGGCCATCGGTCGGATTGATACTCACCACGCTCTCCCCACCGGCGTCCACCGGAAGAATCGAGGGGTGATCGGCCATGCCGAGTTTTTCGAGGATTCCCGTCAGGGCCGGATGTTGATTTGCAGTGGTCATTCCCGGAATCTAGCAGGTGTCGAGGGTATGAACGATCACGGCCCGCGCCGAAGCGCGGGCCGAGTGATCGGAAGTCAGAATTCTGCCCTCACGGAGGCGACTCAGCGGTCGTCGCGACGGCGGCGACCGGCAAGGCCCGAAAGCAGGAACAAAGCCGCCGCACCGGGCGCCGGAATCACGTTGCGAACATCGACTGAAACGCCTTCCAGCGTGCTCGGACCGTCCAGCTTGAAGAAGCCGGCCCAGAACTGGTCGTCTCCTTCGTAGGCACTGACATCGAACGTGAAGGCGTCGGTGACCCGAAACAGGCCTTCGCCGATGAACTGTTCGTAGGTTCGCTCAGAAGAAACGAAGTCGAAGTACTCACCCCCAGCGCCCGGGCCGAAACCACCGATAAAGAACTGGACGGACTCTGGCGTCGTATCAAACGCCGTGTAGGTCAGGTTCAGAACGACGTCGGACGTCGGTCTTCCTTCCCCGTAGACGTGGGCATTGAGGCCACCGGGACTAAAAATCGAGCCATCGACGATTTGGGCACCGCCGACAAAGTTGAAGACTTGCGACGAGAAGTCAAATGGTGGAAACGTCGGGAAATTTGGCGCC
>CAJQQE010000014.1 GCA_905480395.1 uncultured Phycisphaerales bacterium | reverse complement strand
GCATTCTGTGCGAGTGAATCCACTCGATTCAGCAGGACATTTGGCATACGAATCGTTACCTGTTCGTTGAACAGCAGTCGTTGTTCTGTTGGCATTTCTTTCTCCTTCATTTCTTTAGTTGGTTGATCAATGACTGAATCTCTTTGGTGAGAGCAGTCATTGACTTGGTGAGTTTCTCGAGCAGTTGGTGGTCGGTCTTCGATAGCATTCTTCTCTCCTGTGGTTAGAGTTCTGTGAGTGAGAGGAGAGAAGAAGATTCCTCCGCAACAATCCAGTCGAGGTAGTGACGAGTCTGTCCTGAACTATTGGTGTGAAGACGACCAGAACAATACGTTGGTGGTGTGGTGTCTTGTGACTTGCGTCCTGTCAGGTAGTAGGGGATTGCGTATGGATCACCACCTTCTCGATGGTTCTTCTTGTTGATCTCATTGAACGCGAATCGTTTGTCATCTGCTGAACGGAACAAGAGTTCCTCTTCGGTTTCTATTCGTCTGTATCTACCCATTCTCTTCTCCCTTGATGGCACGCGGATACCCATTTATCTGGCGTTTGAAACGTGGTCTTCAAATGGTGGACTGAAAGTGGTTTCAATCGCAGTGGATTCCATTGGTGTCATATAGGTATGTATAAGACTTGGTGTCTTCGTCATCGGTGGTTGGTGTGGTGTTGGTTGTAGTTGAAACCCTGTAGGCGCAATGGTCCTAACCGCACTGGTGTTTTCGTGCGTGATTGGAATATGGAGCGCGTTTCAATGGGGACTTGGTTACGTCGTGACGATCAGTTGATCGCGTCTCGATCAAGTGATCGAGTTCCCAGTTGTTGGCGTGTTGTCGAGCGGCCGAAGATATAGGTGTCAGCATTGGTGAACTCTCGTCGTTGCGATAGGTTCTTACCTGCGTAGTCAATGAAGTTTCCGTCTGGAATGAACTTGTCCACGTATACATCTGGTGTCCAACTATCAGGACAATCGGAGCGGCGTTCGAGTTCATCTTTGAGGAGATCCCTGAACGTATTCGTTTTCGTCTGGAACGCGGCGAGTAGCTTATCGTTCTTTGTCCAGAGTCCTCCGTGGTAGTGGAGGAACTGGAATCGAGAACCGATTGTTTTTCGAGACTCGACTTCGGGATTGAGAATGACCAGTGGTGATTCTCGTCGTTTCCATTTGGATCCATACACCCGATGTAACGTGCGAGTGATCGCACCATCGAAGACTGAAACCATCTGGATGGTGTCCAGGCGAAAGGTTGATGGAGAAACATTCAGGGTTAGATCTGGTGGTTTCTCGTTCGAGTAGAAGTGGAGTAGATCCACTTGCTTATGTTGTTCGTAGTTGCTCTTGAGTATCATCAATGCGTTTCCTTTTTTCGCTTCTATATTTAGTCTTTAGATGTTTTTGGCTTCTAAACGATTGCGTTCCTTCTGCGAGAAAACATCCGCGATGGTTAAACCACGGATGAAACCAGCGGTCGATTTCTCTGTGGACTCTTTTCTTTACTCTTCTTTGGTCTTCTCGATGCGAAATATAAGATTCCGAACCAGTGATGGTGAGAACTCTTTACCTGTCTGGCTTCGGTGCTCTTCTTTGTTCAGCATCCGTTGGATCTGCGAGTAGTTGAGTCCTTCGGATCGCAGTTCCATCATTCGTAGATACGTGGGATAGGTATCGGGGTCTGGTTCTAACGCACCGAGATCGGTGTAACGATGTCCAAAGGTTGGACGACCAAGTTTCCGCGTCTTCTTGAGTTCTTGGAGAGCACGTTTCGTTCGATCGGAGATCTGGTGTCTCTCGAAATCTGCGAAACTTGAGAGTATGTTTCGCAACAACGCGTCAGTAGGGGTCGTCCCGTTCCCCGATCCGTCACAAGATTCGAGGACGCAGTGGACTCTCTGGATTTCTTTCTCAACCCAGAGACTCAGCATTATTTCGCGCGCGAGGCGAGTTCGGTTCGCAATCAGAACTCTGGTCTCTGGTTCAAGTTCGTTGATGAGTGAGGAGAGTCCCTGTCGTTCGTTGACTTGGGACGCACCAGACGCAACGTCTGTATACCACCGCACAATCTTCAATCCGTTGCGTGATGCGTAGTCTTTGATCTGGGCGCGTTGTGCGGAGAGACCCAGTTGTGAGTCGTTCTGTTTCTCGGTGGAGACTCGCAGGTAACCAACCGCAGTTTGTTTCTTGTTTGTCATCTGGTTCTTCCGTGTTCGGGTCGATTCGCTATACGTTTTATTATAGTTTATTTCGGTCCAGATGTCAACTAAAACGTTGGTATTCTTATACCCCTCGATATTTGATCAATAACGGGTATTTCAGGAGGATCCTTAGGATCCCGTCGGGTCGCGTCGAGGTCCAGAGGACTCCGTGGTCGGTTCGATCGCGGGGATCCCGCAGAATGGATCCTCCTGCGTCCTCGGGATCGATACGCATCAGGACCGCAGGACCAGTCCGTTTTCCCGTTGGTGGGGGAAGACAAAGACGATGGTATGAAACGATGGTATGTGGTTTTGAGGGGGTTTCCGATCGACCAGAATCGTCGAAAAACCCTTAAAAACAAGGGAAACACCCCCGAGAGGACTCGAACCTCTGACCTTCGCTTTAGGAAAGCGGTGCTCTATCCAGCTGAGCTACGGGGGCTGATGTGACGCATGTTAATCGGGATCGGGTGATGTTTCGGTCGTGCTCGGCGGGAATCTGGACGGAGGCCGTCGCAGGGCTCGGCCCCGTCTCGGGTAGGCTCATCGCATGAACCTCCTCATTGCCATCGTGCTCGCGGTCTTTTCTTTTTCGAGCCAATCCGAGCAGGCCAACGGCGGAACGGCCGACTCGGCGTCGCCTCGATTCGAGGTCATCGTCCTCGGTCGAGCCCAAGATGGTGGTTTGCCGCATCTGGGCTGCACACGATCGTGCTGCATCAACGCCCGGAAGACCGGCCGGCTGGAGACGCCGGCGTGCCTTGGGGTTCGAGATCTCGAGACCGGGCGGCTTCTTCTGCTTGAGGCGACCCCTCGAATTGAGCATCAGGTCGGCCTCCTTCACGAACTGACCGGTTCGAGCGGCAAGCCTCGCAAGCCGGTCGACGGCATTCTGTTGACCCATGCCCACATCGGGCACTACGCGGGACTGATTCAACTGGGCCGCGAGGTCGCCTCGACGAAGGCGACCCCGGTCTGGGCGACGCCCCGGTTGTGCGACTTCCTTCGGACCAACGGCCCGTGGTCGCAACTCGTTGAACTCAATCAAATCGAATTGAACGAGATCGCTCCGGGAACCACCGACGGCGTGACGACGCCGCAGCCCTTTGAGCCTTTGCCTGGTCTCCGGGTCGAAGCGTTTCGGGTGCCGCATCGGGACGAGTTCAGCGACACCGTTGCTTACAAGTTGCGCGGTCCATTAAAGACCGTGCTCTTCTGCCCGGACGTCGATCGCTGGGACGCGCACGATGGCCTGCTCGAGAAACTGCTCGAAGGTGTTGACGTCGCCTACGTCGATGCAACGTTCTATGACGGTCGCGAACTGCCAGGCCGCAACATCCTCGAAGTACCGCATCCGCCCATGATTCGGACTATGGAGTTGTTGGAGGCGGTGGGGCGGGAGACGCCGGGGCGAGTTCGATTTATCCACCTGAACCACACGAATCCAGCGCTCAATGACCAGGACCTTCAGGACACCATCCGGGCCCGAGGTTTTCCGGTCGCGGAGGTCGGGGAACGCATCGCGATCTGATTCCCCGGAAGCGATCGACGCCGACCGAGGGAATCGGGGGTCAGAGGATCTTGCGATCGTTCAGCGGCCCGCTTCGATCCGGGTTCTGGTCGATTCAAGGAGGGCCGTGGCGGCAGGGTCTCGCAACTCCGCGCCCGGGATCGGCTCGATCGTCTCGCCATCGCGGGTGAAGCGATCGCGGTCTTTGCACCAGCCGTGGTTGTCGAGGGTCCAGTGCCAATGTGCGGCGTCGGGGGGCGCGTCAAACGCGAGTTCGACGCCTTCGCCTGGTCCGATGGTCACGACCGCGCCATCTATCGCACCAAGTAACGGGAGGACGTCGCCGAAGGCGGTATACCGACCTCGTTGGTGTCGAACGTCCCAGAGTGGGACACGGTCTTCCCAGTCGTAGTCTGGGCATCGCTGAGGACCATTGATTCGGCGTGGATAGCCGATGGCTTCGAACGTGGCAGAGGTGGGGTGAAGCCTGACGACCTGAGCTTCGGCTGGCGCCGGTTCGCCGATGACGACCCGCAGCCGATCCCAGTAGATCTCCTGATTGGTTCGGAGTCGCAGTGCGAGGCACCCGTCGGGGAGATGAGTCAGTGGAAACGCGGAAGTCCGTGGCATCCCGGCTGGATAGCCGAAAGATCGTTGCACCACGATCCAATTTCCGTTTCGATCGCGAGCCTCAAGGGTGGGGGCGTCATAGGTCGCTTCGGCTTGCCAAGCCGCAAACATCGTTTGGGCGTAGGGGTATTCGACCCAGCCATCCATGATGAGCCATGGCGTCTGTTTTTCGCTTTCGGTGGGAATCGGGCGATCAAACTCCAGCGTGACGACGTGTTCGTCGGTGAGTCGGCCAATGAAACGTCGGTCGAGCGGTGGCAGGGGAGCAGCCGAACGATCGGCGCTGGACACCGCCTCAAGAATCGAGTCGCCGCGGTCGTTCATCGCGGTGATCGGGTTGAGCGTCGTCCGAAAGAAGATTGGGGCGCCGGTAGCGTCCGGTCCCTCGATTGCCAGGCGTTCGTCAACCGCAAGCGACCACCCCGCGGGCAGTGACCAGCCGACGAGTTCGACGGCGTCGAGATAACAGACTTCCTCCATCGGCTCGCACAGGACGATACGGAGGCGTCCGTCTTCGTCGGGGGCCAGCGACCCCAGAGGCATCGGAAAACGCTCGAATGGTCGTGGCTGGCTGTAGACCCCAGGCTCCAGCAGGTAGCCCACCCCGGCGACTCCGAGGACGTCGCTCAAGAATTGGAAGCCCTCGCCGTCGTGCGCGAAGAGAACCGGGCAGGAGGAGACTTGGCGTTGGATTTCGCTGATCCGATCGACGGATCCCGCAGCGAGAATGGCACCTTCGCGGCCCGCATCACCGACGCCGGGGACTTCACCTTGAAAAAGGCCGTCTGGCCAGTCGATGAGCAGGTACGAGAGGGTCTCCGCGCCTCCGAGACCGAAGGGGATCGGTTGCCGCGACTGGCCTGGACCGGCATCGGGGCGGAGATTCGATTTGATCGTCCAACGTTCATCGAGGCGGGCCGCGAGAATCGCGCCAATGCCGTCAACATTACTTCGCATGGCTTGGGTGGTGTCATCTGCGCCCGCCAGCTCGACGGCGGTGAAGGCGAAGCGGCCAGGCCCCGGGGCGATCAGCTGCGGCTCACCTGATTCTGCGATCGCGATGACGCTGTAGCCGCGTGCCGGATCAGCGAGCAGCGGCGTCCATGAAACCGGCGATGACATTCCCAGGGCGGAGTCGGTCACGATTTCTAATCGTCCATCACCGTCCACATCCATGATGGCGAGATTGTCGGGGGGCGACGCGAAGGAGTGCAGGAGTCGTGGTTCGAAGACCCCGAATTCGTCGCGTACCCATTGCTGAACGTCGCCGGAACGATCGGCGGTCACCAGATCCATGACGCCGTCACCATCGAGATCGCCACTGGTCGCGAGCACGAGATCCGCGTTCCGGATCCGATCGAATTCAACATCCTGATGGCGGTATTGCCAGAGGCGGTCATTGAGATGGATCAGGTGCGGCGGCGCGTCGCGGATCACCAGGAGGTCGAGGTCGCGGGTACCGTCGAGATCGGCGGCCAGGATCCGGCGGGAACCGGCATCACCGCCGACGCCCGTGACCGCTGCCAGATCAGTGAATCGGCCGTTTCGATCGTTGTTGAGGAGCGCGTCTGGGCCGTCGGCGTTGGCGAGCACGAGGTCGAGATCGCCGTCATGGTCGGCGTCGACGATGGCGACGTCCCGCGTGTCAAAGTCGCCACCAGAGGCGTTGGCAGCGTTCGTGACGTCGATCCAACGTCCGTCTTCGGATTGAAAGAAGAGTGAATTGGGACCACGACTGGCAAGATAGGCATCGACTCGGCCGTCTTGGTCGATGTCGGCGAAGGATGCGAACCGGATGCCCGGAATCACCGCCAAGGGGTGATCGGGGCTCCATCGATATCCATCTTCAACGCGAAGAAGAACGGCATTGGGGGCATCGCCTTCGAGCGCCGCGGCGATAAAAATATCCAAGTGTCCGTCACCGTCGAGATCGGCGATCGTGGGAATCGGATGGCGTTCAGGGTCACCCCAGTCCGGGGACGGCCCGACGATCGGGAGTGGCTTAGAAGGTGACCAACTGCCACCTGATGGGCGAACATGAACGGTGGCCGGCGTGACACCGGGGCGGGCCATGGACTTGGGGCCGAGTCTGCCGTAGATCGGTCGGACGGTGGTCGCTCGAGGATTGTTCTCAAGCCGTTCGAAGGTCGCGAGGGCGGCGTCTGCGGTCGCATCATCGCCCAGGCGAGCGGCTACCGAGCCGAGTCGGTACCAGCCACTGCGTTGATAGGGATCGAGGCTGACGGCCGTTCGATATGCCTCCGCAGCGGCTTCGGGGTCATCTCGCTCTTGGGCAAGGCCGTAGTGGTACCAAGCGAAGGGGTCGGATTCGTCGTCCTCGAGCACCGTCGCCAGTCGATCTCTCGCGACCGCGTCGTTTCCCGCCCGAAGATGGAGTACCGCTGAGACGAATCCGGCACGAGGATCCATCGGGTGAAGGGCATGGACCTCATCGAGCATCGCGAGTGCAACCGCCTCGTCGTCTTTCTCCTGTCGGTTCATGGTGGCGATCGCGAGGTCGATCTGAGCATCGAGGCGATCGGGATCCTGATCGACGATCGATTGGAGAATCTGAACGGCCTCGCCGTAGTCGTAGCGAGCGAGAAGGCCAGCGGCTTGGCGGTGGGGGCCGTCAAGATCTTCCGACCCTTGGACGGAGGGCGAGGCATCGCCACAGCCGCCGAGGCTCGTGCTCATGAGGAAGATCATGAGCGTTAGTCTGAGGGCCAGCGTCCGGAGCGGTTCTTTGTCCAAGATCATGAGAGAAGTCTACGACCTTCGGGGATCTAGATCCTGTGCTGAGCCCACATCATCTTGATGGTTTCGATGATCAGTCGATCACCGGAAGCATCAATTGAGGAAGTTGATTCCGAGTGGAGCCACCCTGACGGTCACATCGCCAATTTTTCCGCGAACGATGTACTTCATGAGTCGATCCGTGATCAAGCCGAGAATGGAGCCGACGTCGCCCGCGGAGTCTTGAATGGCCTCCAGAGGACCAGCATTCGCATCGAGATGGAGGGCTCCGTCAAAACCGATGGTTCCCTTCGCGCGGACCCCGATGGCCCCGGCGAGCATGTTCATTTTGCTAAAATCGAACTTCTCGTCGTCGATTGTGAACGTCAGGTCCGCACGGTCCTTCCCCGTTGGATCGAGTGCCACGATTCGCATCAGCCTGGCGAGATGCTTCCATGCATCCGTACCCGACAAGACTCCGTCGGACACCCGGAGGGTGCCACCTCCCTCAAGGCTCGCGAGCGGTTTCGCGAGATTGAGATCGGCTTCGATCGAAGCATCGACCTCGCCGGCGTATCGGTCGGGGGGACCATCTCCGACGCGTTGGAGGTCTTGAATCTTCATGTCCTCAATCCGGAGGGAAGCGAAGGCGGTAATCGACTTGGCAAAATCTTCAACACCCTGAAGGGACTTGATGGGGAAAAAACCGCGATCGATGTTCGTTTCGAGTTCCTTGACGGCGGCCGGTGAGGCTTTCGTCAGATCTGGTGGTGGTTTGGTAGAGGCTGTCGGCGTCGCGGCGATCGGGGATTTTGGTGTTCCTTGGCTGGCCTCATCGGAGAATCTTAAAGTTCCGGACATCTTCCCGCCCAATGCCTTCACCTCGATGGGTTCCAGCAGGAGCGTCCCTTTGTCCGTCCGTCCAGTGGCGGACGCCTCGTCGATTGCGATCAACATCGAGTCGATGGCAAAGTGTGTCGGGCCAAGTTTCATTTCCATCGAGGTCTTACTCGAAAGGAAATCGTTCGCGTTGAACGTACCCTTTAGTTCGGCGTCAAATTTTCCTTCGACCTGACGTTCTTGAATGAACGCCTGAATCTGCGGTGGAAGCATCGTTCGCGATTTCTTGTCGAGCGTCAGGTCCAGCTTCACGTGTGTCAGTTCGATATCCATGGAGTCGATGTTGACCCCGCCGTTGATCTTGAAGTCTAGGAGATTGCTCTGCGTCAGCCGGGTATCGATCTCGTACCAGTCGCCGACGCGGCCCGGATCAACTTTTTTGGAACCGTTCTCGCCCCGATTATTGAGAGAGAACTTCAGATCTTTCAAAGTCATCGGCGTGTCGTTGCCTTCGATGACATATTCAAAGTTGAGTCCGGTGACGTTGATCTGATCGATGGCGAAGAGATCGCTGATCGGTTGGTCGGCCGTCGAGTCATCATCGTCGTCGTTGTCCTTGATGAAATCGCCCCAGCCGACGATCTCGCCCTTCTTCGTCACGATGAGTTTGGCGATCGGATTCTCGAAGTCGAGATTTCGAAAGACGAGCGGCCCATCGAAGATCGGTAATCGGTCGAGCGTGATGCCGACTTTGTCTGCAGTCAGGATGTCAATCGGTTTTCCGTCGGATCCGTTGACGGTCAACTTCGGATTGATGACCGCCACCTGAAACGGAAAGCTGTACTCAAGTTTTTCGACGGTCAGCGTCGGCTTGACGTAAGTGGCGGCGAGGCCGAGAAGTTGAGCCCGGATCGTTGGCTCGGCGAGCTTCGCGACGAGAGAGATCCAGAGCGGCGAGGTCACCAACAAGATGGCAAGGACAATGAGCGAACGGATGAGAAACTGACGAAGTCGTGGCATGGTGAACAAAGCCTAGCGGGCGAGGAAGGATCGAGGCGATGAGGCATCCCGAGGGCCTCGAGTGGCGATTCTTGTTCTCTGGGGACCGAGGGCCCATGTATCGAAGAACGCACGACGGATTCCCAGAGGAGCCGTCGTGCGTCGAATGCCGATGGGAGGAGTCGAACCTCCGACCTAGGGTTTATGAATCCCTCGCTCTAACCACCTGAGCTACATCGGCGTCTGGATTTCGGATCGGTGATGGTAGCCGCGAGGATCAGCACGTCAAGGCCACCGAGCGACTCATGCATTCGCCGTACACCCATTTGGCTGTCTCACCCAGCGAGTGCCGATTTTGGTGGCCGCAAACGCTGGATCCATCTTGGCAATCGCCGCCGCGATGAGCCCCATGAACATCGGCTGAGGTTCCAAGGGCCGCCCGGTCAGTTCAGGGTGGTACTGGGCCCCGATAAAGAAAGGATGGGTTTCCAGCGGAAGCTCAAGCACCTGCATGATCGGAAAATCGGGGTGCCGGCCGGAGAATCGGAGCCCACCCGAGTTGAGTTGGTCGATGTACTCGGGCTCGACCTCGAACCGGTGGCGGAACCGTTCGCGGACCAAGGTTCGCTCGCCATGAAGGAAACTCGCCAGCGAGCCTGCTTCAAGAATCACGTCCTGTGCCCCAAGCCGCATGGTGCCGCCCATGATGCCTTCAAGCTCCTTTTGATCCGGGAGTTCCGAGATCATCGGGTGATGGCAGCCGGGGTTGAACTCGGTGGAGTCGGCGTCGGTCAGACCGAGGGCGTTGCGGGCGAACTCAATCACCGCAACCTGGAATCCAAGGCAAATACCGAGAAAGGGAATGCGGTGCGTTCGGGCGTGTTCCACGCAGCGGATCTTTCCTTCGACGCCACGGATGCCGAATCCGCCTGGCACGATGATCGCATCCATGCCACTGAGGATCGCGTCGGCATCGGAGGCCGTCTTGATCTCGGTGGTATCGATCCACTCCGTATTGATCTGGCAGTTGAGTTGAATACCGGCGTGCTCGACGGCCTTGTCGATTGAAGCGTAGGCATCGCGAAGCGCGGCATACTTTCCAGCGATCCCGAGCTTGATGGAACGGGAGCGGGGGGCCGAGAGTTTGCGCGAGAAGTCCGTCCACTTCACGCGAGCCTCGTCTTCATGGACGGGTTTCACGCGATCATGGAGCGAGAGCATCGATAGAATCTCGCGATCTAGGCTCGCTTTTCTCATCTCTTCGGGGATGGAGTAGACGGAATCCCGATCGTGCATCGAGAAGATTCGGCTCATCGGAACGTTCGAGAACATCCCGATCTTTTCCATGACCGTTTCGGTGACCGGATTCTTGGCTCGGCAGGCGACGATGTTGGGCTGGATGCCCGCTTCCATGAGCCGCTTGATTCCGAGTTGGGCGGCTTTGGATTTCTGTTCGCCGAGAATCTGCGGTTCGAGGATGTACGTGAGGGCGACAAAGCAGGCGGAACCGGGGCCTTCCTCGAAGGCGAGTTCGCGGAGCGCCTCGATGTAAAAGCCATTCTCGTAGTCGCCCGCGGTGCCGCCGACTTCAACGAAGACGACGTCGGCAGGGCCGCCGTTCTGGCCGCCCCGCATGGCGAGTTCTCGCAACTTGTATTTCACCGCACCGGTGACGTGTGGAATCATCTGCACGTCGCGGCCGAGGTAGCCGCCTCGTCGTTCTCGGTCGAGGACTTCCGTGTAGACCTGGCCCGCAGTGACGTAATTGCGACGCGTGAGGTTCTGATGGAGCATCCGCTCGTAGGTGCCGAGGTCCATGTCGGTTTCAAGACCGTCGTCAAGGACGAAGACTTCCCCGTGCCGATAGGGGTTCAGGGTGCCGCTGTCGATGTTGAGGTAACCCTCCATCTTGATGGGGGCGACCGAGAGTCCCTTGTCTTGGAGAAGCTTCGCGAGCGAACTCGAGAAGATTCCTTTGCCAAGGCCGCTCATCACGGTTCCGATCACCGCGACGTATCGGGTCCGGCCTCGGATGTATCCGGCAGGCTCGGGGCTGTACCACTCGGTTGACTCCCCCGATTTTCCGAAACTGGCGAGGAAGTCAGCCTCGACCGGATCGCCGGAATCGGGGTTCTTAGGACTTGAATTGGAGGAGCCGCCGCTCTGGTCGGAGGCGGCGGAATCGAAGTGGCGCGGCTTTTGGGGCATAGACGAGTGTACCGCGCGAGCGGGACCAAACTCAAGGGGCGTTGCCGGAGTCTCTGGTTCGTGGATGAAGCGCCGTCAGGTTCCGTGGTTTGCACGCCAGCGAGCGACGAACGCCGCGTACTGTTCTGGGGTATCGATCCCACCGCCGTCTGAGGCGTGCACTGCCACCGCGATGCGGCCGCCATGCTCTAGGACTCGGAGTTGCTCGAGCCGCTCCGCTCGTTCCAGAGGTGATTCAGGCCACGACGCGAACTGCTCGAGGAAGCCTCGCCGATATGCGTAGAGCCCCACATGTCGGAAAGGCGTGAATCCCGCATCATCCCGATCAAACGGGATCCGGCTCCGACTGAAGTAGATCGCTCGGCCATCCAAGCCCATCACCACCTTGACTTGATTTGGGTCAGTGGGGTCGTCGCCGGGCCCGAAGGGAGCGGCGATGGTGGACATATCGGCATCAGGATCGTCACTCAGGGCCAGAATCACCGCGTCGATGGCGTCTGGTTCCAGTTCGGGCTCATCGCCTTGGACGTTAACAAGGATGGCATTGCTTGGCAGTTCGTTCGCGAGTCGCGCCGAGACTTCAGCGAGCCGGCTGGTGCCATTGGGATGGTCAAAAGACGTCTCGATCGCCTCCACCCCGGCGTCCTGGGCGATCTTGATGATCTCGGGATCGGGGGCGGTGACGATGACCCGCTCAACGCTCCGGGCGGCGCGGGCACGATCGACGACATGAAGGATCAACGGTCGCCCAGTCTCTGCGGCCAAGGCCTTGCCCGGGAATCGGGTGGATCCCAGTCGCGTGGGGATCACCACCGTGGCCGAGGGCTGGGCTGGGCTGGAGGCGCTCAGCCTTCCAGTTCCTTGATCAGGGTGTCGACTTCCTTCCGCATCTTGCGGATGTCCCGGTAGCTGATGTCCTTGCGAACGATCGCGGAGCAGATTTCCGCGGCTTCCCGAGCATTTTCCACGGACTTCTCGTGTCGAGCGAGATCAATCAAGGAGAGCATGAGGTCGTATCGGATCCTGAGCTCGCTGTCTTTCTCCGTCCCGTCAAGCTTGTCGATCGCTTCACGGAATTCGCCCACGGCTTCCTGATGCCAGCTTTCTTTCGCGAAGCACTTGCCAAGCATGTGCGTGGCACGGGTCCGGTACTTGGACTCGTCCTTGCACTGTTGGAACATTGCCATCGCATCTTCAAAGTTTCCGCGGTCGTATTCGATGGCGCCCAGTTCGAACTTAATGCCACGGTCGGTCGGATACTTCGCGACCCGCTCGTTGAATTCGACCGATCGAAGTTCGAGGAGTTCGGCCCGAAGGGTGGCCGCTTCGTCGCTGTTTGGATCGGATTCGTCGAGCTTGCGAATTTTCTTGGTAAGGCGGTTCATTTTGATATCGCCCGCGGCCATCTTGAATCGATACTGCTGCGTTGATTCGAATCCCTTGAGGTAGACCTCCGCGGCCTTCTGGTCATCCTCGGGGGTGTCTAGCCGGCGAAGCAATTGCGCGTACTTGTTGACCGCCTCGGCGCTGTCGGGGTTTTCCTCGACTTCGGTCTTGGCCCGATCGATGGCCCGCTCCGAACCGGCGCCGCCGGAAAGCGACTCTGCATCCTCGAGTGCCGACTGCTTGTCGGCATCTTTGATGTGGCGTCGAAAGTCTCCGGACTCGTCGGTTTGGCCTTGATTGAATCCGCCCTCGGAGATGGTTCGTTGGGCGGAGAGCTCATTCAGTTCGGAGATCAAACTCGAGTCCGTGCGATCGATCTCGATCGCTCGTTCCGCGGCGGCGAAGGCTTCCGTCCAGGCATCGACTCCGCTGAAGAGGTCCTTGCCCTGAACGTAGAGTTGCTTCGTCTGCTTCTTGGCCTTGATCATCATCGCGAATATCTTCGGCGCGAGCCATTGACCGAACTCCTTCTCGTCGGCCTTCCCGATGGCGGCCATGAGCTTCATCGCCAGAGCCAGATTGTTGATGTCCTTGGCCCACGCGAATTCGGCGACCGCCATCTTGTCGGCGGGATTCGGCCCGTCGATCGCCCGGATCTCCTTGCCCGATGCCGACTTGCCGTTCGACTTGAAGTAGCGGACCGCGGTCTCGTACAGGGCGAGGTGCACGGCCATGTTGTCGGGCTCGAAACGGAGTCCCCGGGCATACATGTCGATCGCGTAGGAGTAATTACCGGTCTGGGCCACGGTCCGAGCATGATCGAAAAACTTCGCAGCCTTGTCGGGCTGCGGTCTCCATCCGCCATCGGTGATTCCGCTCGAATCCTCCGCAGTGCTCTTTTTCTTGCCGAACAACGCCACTCTGAGCTCCTTCGCAGTCTGACAGCCGATTCCGCCAGAGGCATGAATCAGGGGTGATTTTCTCTCTTCGAACGACTCAAGGTACCCGCCATCCGCCGAGGAGGTCAATGGTCTGGCCAGTCGATCTCATGGCGTTCGTTGAGGTTTATTGTTCTTCGGATCAATCCGGGGACCTGATGCAGATGGATCCGAAGATCCCGAATTCAGCGTGGTTCATTATCATTCCCGGGAGTGAACAGCATTCCAGCACAACCAGAGAAGATCGTCCTGTATCCGGACCCCGTTCTCACCCGCCCCGCGGAGCCAGTGGAGGTCTTCGACGAAGGGCTTCAGATACTGGTCGCTCGGATGATGGAACTGATGCGGGAAGCCCAAGGGGCTGGCCTTGCGGCCCCTCAGGTGGGGATTTCGCGGCGTCTTTTCGTGACCGAAGTCGACTCCGGGCCAGAGGAGCCTCCCCACCCAACGGTCTTTATCAATCCAGAATTGGAACTCAGCGGAGCGCTCGTCTCCTTCGAGGAAGGTTGCCTGAGCATCCCGGACGTGCGGGTCACCGTTCGCCGACCCCAGGTGGCGAGAATCAGGGCATTCGATGTTCACGGGCAGCCGTTTGAAATTCAAGATGAGGATTTTTTGGCTCGGGTTTGGCAGCACGAGTACGACCATCTCGAAGGGGTGCTGATCACCAATCGAATGAGTCCCCGGGATCGATTGGCCAATCGGCGGACGTTGAAGGAGATGGTTCTGGACTTCGAAGAGGATTCGAGGTCATGAACGCTCAACAGCGCCTTCGCGTCGCGTTTCTAGGATCCGGCGAGTTCGGCGTTCCCACGCTTGAGGCGCTCGGGGCAGCCCATGATGTGGTCTTGGTGATTTCCCAGCCCGACCGACCAGCCGGACGAGGGAGGCGGTCGGCGGCCACGCCAATCTCTGCGCGGGTGCTCGAAGACCAGTCACCGGCTGACGGTCTCTTTGCGAAGACGGCGCTGGTCCGTACCGATGATGTGAACGCTCCAGCAGTTCTGAGTCAGATCGCGGACCTCCAAATCGAAGCGATGGTGGTGATCGCGTTCGGCCAGAAACTCGGTGCCACTTTGCTCGACGGTCGTTTCGCGGTGAATCTCCATGCATCATTGCTTCCTCGCTGGCGGGGCGCCGCGCCCATCAATCGCGCGATGATGGCTGGCGACCTCGAGACGGGGGTGAGCGTGATTTCGCTCGCGGAGCGGATGGACGCCGGGGAGGTGCATGCGATGCGATCGACGCCGATCGATCCCGCAGAGACCGCCGGAGAACTCCACGATCGTCTCGCGAGGCTTGGCGTGGAGCCGGTGCTCGAAGTGCTCGACCGATGGCGAGACCGTCTGGTCAAGTCAGTGACGCAGGACGAACTGGCGGCGACGCCCGCCGCAAAACTGTCAAAATCGGAAGCCACCGTGGATTTCGCGGCGCCATCCTCACTGGTTCGGGGCCAGATCCATGGTCTGGTTCCTTGGCCTGGCTGTCAGGTGGAGGCCGTCTCTCCGGATGGCCGTTCGCAGGTCCTGAGAATTCACCGGGTGCAGGAAATGGCCGAATCGATCGGCGGCTCGCCAGGGGCGGTCAGTGCCGGGGGCGTGGTGGGGTGTGAGACCGGCTCGGTCCGCCTGCTCGAAGTTCAGGTGCCCGGGGGTCGCGCGATGCCGTGGGAGGATCTCCAGCGAGGCCGGCCATTCCCGGACGGAACGATGTTGCGCCCGCGATCGGCGGGAACCTCGGCATGAAGGAGCCACGCCGATCAAGGAGCCTCGTGGCGGAATTTGCCGCCAACCTCTGGGATCTGCTGCAGGGTCCGGCAAAGTCGCCGCGGTCGGGTGTATCGCCCGCCGCCGCGAAGGCGAAGCCAATTCGACGCCCCCGAAGATCCCGGGGGGTGATTCCACCGGCGGCACCGACCCCAACCGGAGGCGGTCGGGGGTCGCGCCAACAGGCTCGATATGACGAACTTGTGAAGGCGATGAAGGCGGAGTTCGGGTTACGGGTGGTGCGATGGCGATCGAGTACCAGTGGATGCGCTTGGCAGGTCTTTTACGAGGATGGATCCGTCGCGAGACTGATCGAATCACCCTACCCGCGCGGTCCGATGAGTTGTGCGGTATTTCTGCACGAGGTCGGTCATCATGCCATCGGTTTCAAGACCTATCGGCCTCGATGTCGAGAGGAGTACCACGCGTGGCGTTGGTCATTCGAAAAAATGATCGAACTCGACTTCAACCTCACGGAGTCGGTTCGGCGACGGCGGGATGAGTCGCTGCACTACGCGGTGGCCAAAGCGGCTCGTCGTGGCCTGAAAAGACTCCCAGTGGAGTTGGTTCCATTCTTGGAACCTCGAAGCCGAGATCTGGAGCCATTGCCTGCGCTGCTCGAACCGCCGTTCAATCCGGTGCTCACCGCCCGAATCACGGAAGAGGCCAAAATGTCGGGGAGAGGTGGGGGATCAGCGGAGGACGGCCTCGGGACCAAAGGCAAATCCACCGGGGCGCCCGTGGGTGTCGAGCGTGGCGGGTAGCATCAGAAGTCGATGGGGCTCCGCACTGACCAACTCGATTTCGATCTTGACCCGACGCTCGTCGCGGCGTCGCCGGTTGAGCCTCGTGATGCCGCCCGACTGCTGGTGGTGACACTCCCCGCGATCGATGACGATGACGGCCGTGAATGTGGGTTTGAGCATCGACAGATCCGGGATCTCCCCGACCTGATTCATGGGGGAGATCGACTGGTACTCAACGAGACCAGGGTGGTTCCAGCCCGCATTACTTGCCGCCGGATGGATACGGGGGGGCACCTCGATGGGTTGCTCGCCGAAGCCGTGGGCGACGGGCGATGGTGGGCCATGCTTCGCAAGAGTCGTCGCCTTCAGCCCGGACACGAACTCCGAGTGATTGGCCATCAGGGCCAGGACACCGCGCTCCGTCTCGTGGTGGAGGACCTTGATTCGGAGGGCCGGGTTCTGGTCGTGCTGAAGTCAGATCTGGACGAGTCGGGATCGGGGGCCGCCCCTCGCCGTGATCTGGTCTCGACCCTCTGGCAAGAGGCCGGGTTGGTGCCGCTTCCGCCCTATATCCGGCATGCTCGACGGGATCGGGGCCTGCCGGAGACGGACCCGCACGACCCTGACTGGTACCAGACGACGTTTGCCGCGACCAATGACCCCACGGCGTCGGTCGCCGCGCCCACCGCGGGGCTTCATCTCACCGATGGGATTCGGCAACGACTCACCGAGCGAGGGGTGGAGGAGATTCGGGTCTCGCTGGAGGTTGGCGCCGGGACTTTTAAGCCCGTGGAGGTCGAGGAACTGGATGCCCATCCAATGCACGAAGAACGGTGCCTGGTGACCCCAGCGGCTGTTTCGGCCCTCCGGAGGTGCGAAGACGCTCGGAAGCGAGGCGAAGGACGGCTGGTGGCCGTCGGGACCACGAGCGTGCGAACATTGGAATCAATGCCCGACCTGGATCGTCTGCCGCCGGCGATCGACGGGCGGCATCAGTGGCGAACCGATCTCTTGATCCAACCGGGATATGAGTTTCGGCGGGTCGATGCGATGCTGACGAATTTTCATCTGCCTCGCTCGACGCTGCTCGCGCTTGTCGCCGCCATGGTGGGCCTCGAACGAATGCGCGACTGCTACGCCGTGGCGATTGCGGAGCGATACCGTTTCTTCAGCTACGGCGACGCGATGTTTATTCGGCGATCAGGATCATGAGTCGCTCGCATTGCAGGAGATAGCCTCGAATGGTCGATTCATCGAGCACACCATTAGGGAAACGAATGGCCCGCAATACGAGCCTTGATCAACTGCTCGAAGATGTGGCGCTCGCCGGGACAATTCGCGTTGTCACCGGGGACGCCCTTGGTGGCCATCTCCGTGGCATCACCGAAGACAGTCGAATCGTGGAGGCGGGTCATCTCTTCATCGCGCGGCCTGGGCTCGATCACGATGGGGCTGATCACATCGCGGACGCGATCAATCGAGGGGCGGCCGCGATTCTGGCGTCGCCAGAGGCCGCCAGTCAGGTTCCCGCACCAGTCATCGGGCTGGCCGCAGACGATCCCGCCACGGCGGGTGGCGAACTCGCCCTGGTCTGGAACGGCCGGCCGGACCGGCAACTCGATCTTGTGGGAATCACTGGCACCAACGGCAAGACCACGGTCGCGACCCTGGTCCGGCAGATTCTGGAGCAGACGATCGGTCGAACTGGCCTGTTGGGGACGATTGAAATTCATGATGGACAGACCGCGACGCCCGCTCGGTTGACGACGCCCGGTCGAGTTGCCCTCGCCAGCATCCTTGGTGACATGGTCGACCGCTCGTGTCGGGCGGCGGTGATGGAAGTCTCCAGTCACGCACTGGATCAGGGCCGGACTGCCGGTCTGGACTTTCAAGTTGGCCTCTTCACCAACCTCACCGGCGATCATCTCGACTACCACGGATCGATGGAACGCTATGCAGCGGCCAAGGCGAGTCTATTCACTGGGCTGAGCGCTGATTCGACCGCGATCGTCAATCTTGAGGACGAAGCCGCGGGTCTCATGCTCGGATCTTGTAGCGCGAAGAAGATAGGCATCGCGCCGATGCATGGCGACGCCGACGCCGGGTTCCCGATGGTCCGACATACCGTCATCGACCGCCGTTTCGACGGCATGACGATCGTCATCACCACGCCCGAAGGAAAGCGGCATGAGGTTCCAGTGCCGTTGGTGGGTGAGCACAATGCCTTCAATGCCACCGCGGCGGTGACCGTGGCGGTCGCGTTGGGCGCGTCATGGGAGTCGGCGTTGGAAGTCTTACCGACGATTCAGGCCCCTCGCGGGCGGCTCCAACCGGTGCACCAGACCACCGATGACATTCGAGTCTTCGTCGATTACGCCCACACTGACGATGCACTGGTCAACGTGCTTGCCGGGGTTCGACCCACGGTGCCACCGGGCGCGGACTTGATCGTGGTCTTCGGTGCCGGGGGTGATCGGGATCGATCAAAACGTCCTCGAATGATGCAGGCGGCGTTGGAGGGTGCGGATCGAGTGGTGGTCACCAGTGACAATCCGCGGACCGAGAATCCCGCCACGATCGTGACAGAGATCATCTCGGAAGCCACGCCCTCAGAGCTTGAACGAACGGTCTGTGAAGTTGATCGCCGGGCGGCGATCGCGTCCACCATCGCGGCTTCCGGTGCCGGCGACGTGCTGGTTATCGCAGGGAAGGGGCATGAGGACTATCAGATCATTGGTGTCGATCGTGTGCACTTTGATGATGTTGAGGAAGCCGCCGCCGCGCTGGCCCATCGTCGGGGAGAGGGAGCGTCATGATCGAGTCGAGCCTCGATGAACTTGCGAAGGTGGTACGGGGTCGGGTCATCGGCGACGGGGCCGGTTCCTTCCGAGGCGTGGGTACGGATTCTCGCGCGGACTTGAAGGGGCGGCTCTTTGTGGCGATCCCCGGAGAGAATCACGACGGACACGATCACCTCGACGCGGCCAAGGCCGCGGGCGCGTCATCGGCATTGATCGAATCTGGCTTTCTGGAGCGTGGTGGTCTGCCTCCCGAAGGGCTGGACATCGTGGTCGTGAGTTCAATTCGGCCCGCCCTGGCGGCGATGGCTTCGACGCATCGGGCGAATCTAAACGGTGTGGTGATCGGCATCACCGGCTCATCGGGGAAGACCACGGTGCGGTCGATCGCCGAGCAAGTCCTTGGTCTCAAAGGGTCGGGAACCGCGAGCATCCGGAGTTTCAATAATGATCTCGGCGTGCCGCTCACCATCCTCGAGGCCTCAACGGACGATGCCTGGCTGCTCTTAGAGATTGGTACCAATGCGCCAGGCGAGATCGGTTCATTGACCGCCATGGCTCGGCCCACCATCGGCATCATCACTGGCATCGGACGCGCGCATCTCGGCGGATTCGGGTCCGAGGCGGCCATCGCCGCGGAGAAGGCATCGATGCTGGAGGTGATTGGAAGGTCCCCGGGCGGTCTCGCGATCGTCAACGTGGATCACCCGGCGATGCAATCGGAGCTGGAGAAGCGGGGCGATTCAGGCCTAGAGATCGTGACCTACGGCGAGACGGTCGATGCCGATCATCGCCTGAAGGGGCGAGAAGTCTTGGCGTCGGGCGGCCAAAGTATCGAGGTAGACGCCTTTCGAGCGGTGCTCTCGCTGGATGGTCGGCATAACGCGATCAATGCCATCGGGGTCTACGAATTAGCCCGACGACTAGACATTGATGACGCCGGGGTGGCGACGGTGTTCGGCAGACTTGAGGCCCCGGAGCGGCGCTTCGTCCGGCACTCGTTGAATGGCGTGCTGGTGATTGACGACACCTACAACGCGAACCCCGAATCAATGGCAGCGTCCCTGGAGACGTTCGCCGAAGTCGCGAGGGCCGCCGAACGGCGAATCGTCGTCCTGGGTGCGATGTACGAACTTGGTTCAGCATCCGAAGTACTGCACGGCACGCTCGGCGCTGAGGCGGCGGGGATCGCAGATGAGCTCCTCCTGGTCGGGGAACCAGAGGCGATGGCCATGGAAGCGGGGGCGCGGGGGTCGGGATTCGTCGGTCCGGTGACGAAGTTCTCAAGTGCTTCGGAGGCGGCGTTGTCTCTGCAACCTCGCGTCCGACGCGGAGATGCGATTCTGCTCAAGGGATCGCGGCGAGTCGGTCTTGAAATCATCGTTCAGGGGCTGATCAAGCCCGGGGAGGTTCGCGCGTGATCTACCATCTGGTTGAAGCATTTCAGGGGCCGCTTGAAAGTACCGGTCTCTTTACGGTGTTGCAGGTTTTCTTTCAGGTTGAGTTTCGCGCCTTCCTCGCCGTGCTGGTCTCTTTCGGCTTGGTCCTCGCCTTCGGTCGTCCGGTGATTCACTGGCTGCTTCGCCAGAAGGTGGGCGATTCGCCGGAATTCCACAATGCAGATCTCAACGAACTGATGCGCTCACGAGCGGGAACGCCCACGATGGGTGGCATCCTGATCTGTGGCTCGATCCTGATCACCATTCTCCTGCTGGCGGAGTTACGTGAGCGCTACGTGCACATCGCGATTGCAGTGCTGATCTCCTTTTCGCTCCTCGGCGTCGCGGACGACTGGCTCAAACTGACGTCGGCCCGGCGTTCGCCGGGATCGCGAGATGGGCTTCGACCCTGGGAAAAACTGCTCTTCCAACTCGGGCTTGCCGCGCTTTTCTCGTATGTCATCTTCACTCAGGCGACGATCAACCCGTCGGTCAACCCTGATTCGCCGATGTTCCAAGACGTCGCTCGCGTTCTCAACCTTCCGTTCCAGAAGACTTGGGAATCGCCAGTCGATGGCAATCCATTCTCCGGAAAGGAAGCGTCGATCACCGAGTTGGCGCTGAACCCTGGGGTCATCGTGCTCGGGCTCGGAGTGTTCATACTGCTGGGCACCTTGGTCATTGCGGGCACCAGTAACGCGGTCAATATCTCCGATGGCATGGACGGCTTGGCGGCCGGGGTGATGGCTTTCGCATCGATCGGCTTCATGATCTTGGTGCATATCGCCGGAAGTCAGAGCGAGGCGCAGTCGCTGCTGGTTCCTTACGTGGCGGGAACCAAGGATCTGATGGTGGTCGCGGGCGCGATGACCGGGGCGTGTCTTGGTTTTCTCTGGTTCAACTCAAGCCCGGCGATGGTGTTCATGGGTGATACCGGAAGCCTCGCGCTGGGGGGGCTTCTCGGATTTCTTGCCGTGGCCATTCGACAGGAGGCGTTGTTGGTCCTGATTGGCGGCATCTTCTTCCTCGAACTCGGAAGTGTGGTGATGCAGGTTGGGTGGTTCAAGTGGACGCGGATTCGGCACGGAAAGGGGCAGCGGCTGCTCCGGTGCAGTCCGATCCACCATCACTTTCATCTCGGTGGGTGGAGTGAGCAGCAGGTGGTCACTCGATTCTGGTTGATCACGGTGGTACTTGGCATGGCGGCGTTCGCGCTTCTCAAACTTCGATAACTAAACCGCGCGGCGGCTTCGATCGGCCCGCCACGAAGTCAGTCGGTTTCGGGGGGTTCTAGGAGACCCATCGATTCGAAGTCGATCCGGCATCCCGGAAGGTTGGCTACCCGTCGGTGACGGTGCCTGCGGAGGAGCGAAATCAAATCCTTCATGTCGGAGCGAAGCGGCGCTGTAAACGATCTCCGGTCGCCGTCGATGGGATGATCAAACTCCAACAGCGCCGCATGAAGCGCCTGCCGCGCGAGCAGCGGTTCGTCGCGATGTCGATCGGGATCGTCCTCGCCTCTGGCGACCACCATACCCCGGGTCAGTTTCGAGCCGCCGTAGTAGTCGTCGCCGGCGATGGGGTGACCGACGTGCGCCAGATGCACTCTGATCTGGTGGGTGCGGCCGGTCAGCAGTTCCAATTCCACGAGCGTGTAGCCATCAAAGACCTCCCGGACGCGATAGATGGTCTGGGCGCTCTTGCCGAAATCGTCAAAGCGCACGGCGTGTCGATCAAATATTCGTGGGTGTCGGCCGATGGGAAGATCGATGAGATCCTTCATTGTCTTCATCGTGCCATGCACCACGGCGAGGTATCGCTTGCCGACGGTTCGATTCTGGAACTGATGGCCGAGTCGCCAGTGGGCGGTGTCGGACTTGGCGGCAACCATGGCCCCGCTCGTAAATCGATCGAGTCGATGGACGATGCCTGGTCGAGCGAACTCCTCGCCCACGGAGGACAGGCCGCCCGACGACTCGTTTTGGAATCGCCAGCTGAGTGCATTGACGATGGTGCCGGACTTCATGGCGCGGGCTGGATGCGCGATGATGTCGGGGTGCTTGTCGATGACGATGAGATCGGCATCCTCGTACAGCACGTCGAGGTGGATCGGCTCGGGCGGAATGTGGTTGGAAGGCGGCGGCGGCAGGACTGCTTCGACCACGTCTCCGAGTCGCAGGCGGGTGCTTGCCTTGGGGTGTCGGCCGTTCACCGTGACCGACTCTTCGTCGATCAGTCGTTGGAGCGCCGTGCGGCTCATGAAGGGGATTCGATCGACCAGATATCGATCGAGCCGCTTCTTCAGATCACGCGAGAGTTCGAAGCGAACGCTGACCGGCGCGTCATCGTCCTCCCGGTCTTCGTGCAGGCGATTAATCGCGTCGCGATCGACCTTACCACCGGCATCGAAGAGATCCTGAGCGTCCGTCGGCGAGTCCGATTCCGAATCCACGAGTGGAGTCGAATCGAGTGGGGGCTCGTTTCCTTCGTCAGGCTTGGACGGGGTGGTCACGATGCGGCGGGTGCTTCAGCGGGTGCGTCGGAGGTCGCCGGCGTTTCGGCGGGTGCTTCAGCGGGCGGGTCGGAGGTCGCCGGGGTTTCGGCGGGTGCTTCAGCCGGTGCGTCGGAGGTCGCCGGGGTTTCGGCGGGTGCTTCAGCCGGTGTGTCGGAGGTCGCCGGGGTTTCGGCGGGTGCTTCGGCCGGTGCGTCGGCGGTCGCCGGGGTTTCGGCGGGTGCGTCAGCCGGTGTGTCGGCGGTCGCCGGGGTTTCGGCGGGTGCTTCAGCCGGTGTGTCGGCGGCCACCGGGGTTTCGGCGGGTGCTTCAGCCGGTGCGTCGGAGGTCGCCGGGGTTTCGGCGTTGGGGCTGGGTCCCGCTTCGGCCTCGTCATCAAACATTTCGAGAAGATTATCCGCTGCTGGCACCGTGTAGGCGTCGCCGGCCGCCGGTGCGGCGACGGGAAGTTGGGCCTGCGCCGGAAGTTGGGCGTACATCGAAAGGCCTTCAAGATTGTCGATGCGAGCCTGGGCCTGTTCGGCCATGGGTGCGTATTCCGGGGCCGCGACCTTTGCGGCTTCTTCAAGGTACTTTCGAGCATCGTCAATTCGATCTTGGCTCTCGGCCACCGCGGCTCGGCCAAAGAGGGATGCGAGGATCACCGGCTTTCCAGCGAATCCGCCTCGACTCCCGGCAAGTTCGGCGGCGCGGGCGAAGAACGCATCGGCTTCCGTGAGGCTCTCGGCTTTTTCTTCGTCACTCAGTTGGGCGCCCTCGTCAGTCGCGGTGAGGCCGGGGCGGAGTCCGGTCTTGACCGAATTCAAGAGGAGATCACCGGCCGTCAGCATCGCGAGTTCCGCGATGGCATCGACTTCCGCATGCGTTTCAGCGACGCCTCGGAAGGCAGCGGGACTCGTGGCGGCGGACAATTCGGTCCAAGCGGCGTCCCGAGCCTCATCCTGTCGTCGATTCCACCAATCCCAAGAGAGGAACGCGCACGCGATCAAGAGCAGCATGAGCAGATAGTTCATGCCCGATGTCTTGAGCCAGGCGACAAACTCGTGGTTGAGGCGGGAATCGGTCAGATCAGTGGTCTGAACCTGCTTGAGACGATCGTCCATGACTGAAAACTCCAAGCTATTGCGGGGCCGACGATCACCGTCGGCTGGGCCGAACATACTAACAGGAGCGGGGGTTGGATCTCGTGAATCAGTCGACGGGCAGCCTGATCAGCCACTTTCGGTTCCCAGAACCTCAGTGAATCCGCCGCAGACCGTCCTCCAACTGCCCAAGGGCCGCCTGCACGTAGGTCGGAACTCCCTCGGTTCGGAGGAAGGCCGGAACACAGGCTGCCAGCAGGATTCGTCGGATGTCGGCCAGCCGGGGATGATCGCTGCCGAGTTCAAGGCCCACGCGTCGTCGGGCGGCCGCCAGCAGTTTCACCGGATTTCGGCCCTTGAGACGTTCGGGCCGAGCCCAATGAAGGCGTTCGAGATAGACGGCATCTTCGACCCAGTGTCCCGGACGAACCTCTGCCAGATCGATCAACACCACGGGACTGTCCTCGCCCGCTTCCCGGCTCATGCCATTGGCGAGGTGCAGGTCGCCGTGAATCCACCCGATGGGTGCTCGGTGATGCCATTGCTCGACGATCTGGTCAAGATGCTTTGAAGCGGTCTTGAGGGCCTTCCGCCACCGAGTCACGGCGGTGAGGTCTCGACCTCGGGCCGCTTCTCGCGATCGCTTGAATAACCCTTCCCAATCTTCGTGCTTGAGATCACGATCCACGGGATGCACCGAGGCCGCCGCCTGAAACTGGGCCGCGGCGAGGGTGATTCGTTCGAGATGATCATCGTGCCAATGGGCACCGAGCGGACCGAACGGAAGAAGTTCGATGATCACCCAACCCAAGTGGTAGTGCTCAAGCGTGTCGCCTGAGGCGTAGAGCCGAGGGACGGGCGATGGAGCCGGGGTGTCCTGAAGCCACCGCAGCCAACGGAACTCCCGCTCGCTGACCGGGATCTTCACCACGACTTCCGATTCGGTGCCGTCGTTGGAAGTCCAGATCGCTCGTCCAGTGGAGGCGCCGCTCCGCTGCCAGTCGGTTCGAAACCAGGTGATGGGACCAAGGTGGTCGGCATTCACCCGACGAAGCGCCGGCGCGAGCGAGTGCCCCAGGCCGGAATTACGACGGCCGGAAGCGTCGCTCGGAACGGGTGCATTCGATTGGATAACCATTTCGAAGTCAGCCTACCACGGGCTTGGCCACCGCCTTGGGGGGTGATCCTCTATTCTGCCCCGTTCTCCTTTCGAACTCCTAAATGATCCACGTACCGATGCCGACACGACTGCTTGCGATTGATCTGGACGGCACCCTGCTCACCCGCGATGGGGTGTCCAAGGGAGATCGCGAGGCGATCGAGCGAGCCCGGGACGCGGGCATCGAAATCGTCGTCGCGACCGGTCGCGCGTGGTCGGAATCGCTCGAGGCGTTGCGGGCCATCGATGCCACCGGGGTCATGATTGCGGCCGGCGGTGCGATTCTCCATGACGCCAAGACCGGCCAGACCCTCGAACGTAGCGTCGTGCATCCGGAGGTCATCGAGTCGGTGACTCAGAGTCTGCGTCGGCACGGTCATGTGGTCCACCTACTTCAGGATGCACCTCGGGCGGGATGTGACTATTGGATGATCGGGCGCGATCCGGTGAGCGAGGCCACTCGATGGTGGTTTGAACGGCATGGCGTGAAGGCCCGATGGGTGGAGACCATGGATCAGGTCGATTCCCTTGAGAACACCGTGCGCGTGGGTACCACGGCGCTCGGTTCGGAGCTTGCCAACATCGTTGATGAGATTCGAGAGGATCTTGGGGATCGGGTCGTCCTCCAGTCTTGGAGTGCTGTCGTTGAATCCGAGATTAGTGGCGGGAGCGTTCACCTCCTCGAAGCCTTCGATCCAACCGTCGATAAATGGACGATGCTGAGCTCATTAGCCCGACGGCGAGGTATTCCCATCGACGCCGTCGCGGCGATTGGCGATGGTCTGAACGATGTCGGCATGATCCGCGGCGCGGGCGTCGGTATCGCCATGGCGGGATCTGATGAACGGGTGGTTGCGGTATCGAATCGCCGTACCGGTCCACTCGGATCGGGCGTGGGCGATGCCATCAACCGGCTCCTCGACGAGGAATGACGCGGGTTCTTCCGGACTCGGTGTGGTTCAGTCACCAGCAAGCCCCTCCAGACTCGTACAATCGCCGCGTGCTCGATGCTTCAAGACGCTCACCGATTGTCGACGCCGAGGTATTCGGTCGCGCCGAAGGGCGCGAACTCATGGATGCCGCGGCCGTGGTTCTCAAGGGCGCGCTGGAGTCGGAGATTGATGTTGCCGGTCTGTTGGTAGACGTCGGTGGGGCCTTCGATCGCCTGCTCGCGGCGTCGGAAGATCCAGTGATTGCTCGGGTCTTGCATCGTCATCGATTTGCCTTCCTGGCGCGAAGGAGTCCTGAGCGTCGTCTGGTCGAAGCCGGGCGGCTCGCGATTCGCGGCGCGGCCTTGGCCGTGGTCGATACGCGCGAGATCCCTCGAGCGGTTTCCGCGATTGGGAGAGGCGGAGACGCGGCTCGGCGCGGGCTGGTGGTGATCGCGATCGATAATCCCGAAGGGGCGCCCGGAACGCCCGCGCGATCACTCTTTGCCGGTCTGGATATTCCGGTGTTGGAAGTCGGAGATCTTGATGACCTCCGGCTGAAGATTGAACATGCCGCGAGACTGGCCGACGCTTCGGAGGGGCCTGCGGCGATCATCATCGACGCCTCGCTCTTTCGAGTGGCGGTAACGATTCCTGTTCGCGCCAACCGAGTGGTTGAAACCGTGGACACCGCGGCCGCGCTTCGACGACGCCGGGGTCCTCGATTCGTCGTCGACGAAAATCTCGGGCGGCTAGGGCGTCGTCTCGAACTCGATGTTGCGGTCGCGATGCCGAGCCCAGGTGAACGAGAGACATTAGGCATCATTGCGACCGGCCTGGCGTCGACGTCGGTGCGGCACGTCCTCGAAGAGACCAGGCTCACCGGTCGAATTCCCACCGTCTATGTCGGGTTCGTTCACCCGCTTGATCCGGCGTTGATTGAACGACTGCTCATGCGAAGTCAAAAGGTATTGGTGGTCGAAACTCGTCCGGGACTGCTCGCCGCCCCGGTCATCGAGATTGCGGAACGACTTCGTCGTCGCGGGGAAACCGTGGCGCAGGTCGCCTGGCGTCAGATTCCGGGGCCAGGAGATTCGGTGCTCGAACGTGGCGATGCCGGTCGTCCTTCGACGCTGGTCGACAAACTTCGAGACCTGCTCCTCGAGATGCGGCCCACGCTGGAATTCGCCAATCGTGAGCGGGGGGAGATGACTGACGATGAAGAGCGGCCCGCGATTCCACCTCGTCCCGGTCAGGTCGGGCGCGGCGTACTTCAGTCGGTGCGAAGGGCGGCGGTCTCTGCGGATCGCATCCTCCGTCGTATCGAGGACGACAACACCGAGCCGATCGCGCTGGCGATCAACGGTCGGCCTCCCGCCGTTTTTTCGGGGCGGGTGATTGCGGTCGAGATCGTCGAACGCCGTCGGCTCCTTGAAGAGGCAGTGCTCCTTGCGGCTGGTCGGGATGGCGGACGGCCCTGGATCACCCTCATCGCAGACGAGGGGTGGAACGACGATCTGGATGCGGCTCGCCTGCTCACCGCGGCGATTCCAACCGCCGAAGAAAACCCCGCGCAGGTTGAAATCGTCGAGATCGAAGACGAGGCTTCGTTGCGACGACGGATCGAGGATGCGGCTCGATCATCCTTCCCTTCGCTCCTGGTGATTCGAAGGCGGGAGATCGCCTTGGTTCGAGATCCAGATGAGATTGATCGTCTGGGATACGCACCATTGCTCCGAGTGAAGACGCGGATCGATGATGCCTGCGGCGTGCGGCCTTCCGGCGAACCAACCGTTGATCCGACCCTTCCGAGTCCTGATGACGTGACCGCTCGATACCGTTTTGAACCGATTCGGAGTCGACTCAAGCGGTCTTTCGTCTTGAGGGTTGGTCGCCTCCTCGAAATCGCAGAACTGGTTCGCCAGCGCAATCCACTCCCCGCCGTGCCCGTTCCACCGGATCTCGGAATCGCGGCCCCGACGCCGCGTCACCGAGGAAGTGGGCGATGGCGGGTTCATATTGCGGGGGTTCGAGGCACTTCGCCAGGGGGCGCCGGGAGTCTGATTTCGCTCGCGGGACGGAACATGGGGTTCGATGTTCGTCTGGCGGCGCTTCCTCAGCCGCTTGCCCCGGGGCGAAGCGCGTGGACGCAGGTCCTCTTCACGCGTCCAATGCGGGAGAATGCCGCCGACACGCTGGTGCCGTCCATCCCTTATGGCGAAGCTGATGTGCTGATTGGCGTTGATCCGCTCGAAACACTGCGAGCGCTGGTCTCTGACCCGATGCTTCAAATCGCCACGCCCGGTGTGACTTCGATCATTGCCAACACCGAATTGGCCGCGGAGGAAGGGACGACGCCCTCGGAATTTTCCGCGCTGCTTGAGATCGAATCTGAACGCCGATGCGGAACGCCCGCAGATCGGGTGGAGGCATTCTCGAAGCAGGTTCTCCAACAGTTTGGAAATCGTCGATTACTGGATGTGGTTCTGGTAGGAGTCGCGTACCAGCGTGGTTTGATCCCGGTATCTCTGACGGCCATCACCGATGCGGCGCAGCAACTCGAACGAGTTGGGTTTGGCCGAAGTGGAGAGGCCTTTCGGTTTGGTCGACTGCTGGCCTCCCGACCGGTCGAACATCGGGGGTCGAAGTCACCCGGAATCGAGCCGATTGGGCGTCGGCGGCGTGAGATCGTCCTGGAGACCCGGCTCCATCGGGGCGTGACTTCCGCGGTCTGGCTCGACCAGCGCATTGGGCGACTGGTGGAAACCATTCCTGGATTGCTCGAAACCGAAGCAGGCCGTATCGCATTTGATGATGTTCAGCTCGCCGTTGCCAGTCTCTCCCGGCGTGGTGGGAAACCGCTGGTTGACGAATACCTTCACCGCATCGAACGGCTCTATCGCGCGGACCGGGGGGAGACGGGACGGGAACTCACGCGACTCGCGGTCCTGCCGCTCGGCGAAGCCATGCTCGCACGCGATCTCTTTGCGCTGGCGGTGGCGGCAACGAGCCTTGACCATCGCCGTCGACTGCGACGAAGGCTCGGAGTCCGACGAGCGCGAGGAGATCGGTTGGAGCGGATCTATCAGGTTCGAATCGATCTGGTCGCCTTTGACCGACGAATGCGGGCGGAGATTCCGGTTCGTGACTGGGTACTTCCGATCGTGGCCCGGATCGGGAGGTTCATTCCCGAAAAACGTCGAGGCGATCGCGAATCAAGAGCGAGGCGACTTGCGATTGAGTCAGGGATTGATCGCGCGATCACGCAGAGCGGGGACTCAGACGCCTACCGGCGGTGGTGCAAGGTCCTTCGATCTTGGCATGATCTTGCATCCGACGGACGGCTTCACGAGAC
Source organism: uncultured Phycisphaerales bacterium (assembly GCA_905480395.1). Taxonomy (GTDB): domain Bacteria; phylum Planctomycetota; class Phycisphaerae; order Phycisphaerales; family SM1A02; genus UBA12014. Next base: position 186,331 of record CAJQQE010000014.1, on the reverse strand, counting down.
GCCCGTTTCGGTATTCGCGTCGGCGGGAGATTCCAAGGCCGCGGATGGGATCAGTCCTGATTGACAGGGTCGGAGCCTGACGTACGTCGTTCGTGGCGGAGTTGCCCGCAGGCCGCAGCGATGTCGCGGCCTCGGCTCGCCCGGATGTGGGCGTTGATTCCTCGCTGCCGGAGTTCTTCCTGAAATCGTCGAACGTCCTCGGTGGCCGGTCGGCGGAAGGGGAGTCCCGCCACCTCGTTGTACCGAATCAGGTTGATGTTGCATCTCAAGGACTTGGCATGCGATGCCAATTCTCGGGCGTGCTCGACCCCGTCATTGAATCCACCAAGCAGGATGTACTCGATGGTGATTTCTCGACCGGACCTCTTGAAATACTCTCGGCAGGAGTCGAGAAGTTCTGAGACCGTGGAGTACTGTGCCCAGGGAATAATTTCTCGACGAAGTTCGTCGTTTGGCGCGTGAAGGCTCAAGGCGAGGGTCACCGGGAGGTCGAAAGTCGCGAAGCGACGAATCGCTGCGGGAAGCCCGACGGTCGAGACGGTAATCCGACGGGCGGAGATGCCGAGTCCCCACGGGGCGTGAATGGTCCGGATCGCCTCGGTCACTGCGGAGAAGTTAGCCAGCGGTTCGCCCATGCCCATGAAGACCAAGTTGCTGAGTCGCGTCCCGCCGGGAAGACGTCCGAGTCGCCAGGCTTGCTCGACGATTCTTCCGCGGGAGAGGTTGCCATCGAGTCCACCGAGACCGCTCGCACAGAATCGGCAACCGACCGGGCAACCCACTTGGCTCGAAATGCACCCGGTGCGGCGGCTTTCGGTCGGGATCATCACGCATTCAGTCTGCCAAGAAGGCTCGTTATTCAGGACCGAAAGCGAGCCTTGGCTCGGGGTGTCGTCAGGATCGGGCCACCCGAGGAGGATTTTGCTGGTGCCATCGGATGCGATCGGATGTGCAAGCTCGACGCCTTCTCCAAAGCGAAGATGTTCCGAGAGGAGTCTTCGGCCTCGCTTCGACACGTCGGACATCGCGGCCGGATCCAGAACGCCGCGCTCGTAGACCCACTTCAGAACCTGATCGCCAAGAAATTTCGGGAGATCATGCGCTACGGCCCACGCCCGCAGCGATTCGGGATCGTGATCAAAGATGCTCGGTCTTTCCACCACTCGGGGGAGGGCGTCTTCGCGTTCAGCATTTGTTTGGGTCTGATCGATCAATTTGAGGCGCCAATTGTGAGGTCGACCGTTCGATGGCGAATGCCTTTGGCGTCGAGAATTCGGTCTAGTTCGCCCGCGCCGTCGACGGTGATCTTTCGATCCTTGGGATCAAGCCCGCGGGATCGCATGAGTTGTTTGAGCGAACCGGGCAGTCCAAAGCTGATCGACTCGCGATCGATATCTCGTTGTTCAACCTCACCACCGAATCGATCGATGAGATAGAGCACGAGATCGTTGACCAAGTCCTCCGGGGCACTGGCACCCGCGGTGATGAGTACCGTTTCGACCCCGTCAAACCACTCATCTTGGATTTCGCTTCGGTCATCGATCAGCTTCGCCGGTGTCCCGACGTTCTTGGAAATCTCCGTCAATCGGACGCTGTTGGAGCTGTTCTGGCTCCCGATCACCAGCGCCAGATCACAGTCAGGAGCGATCGCTCGGACCGCGGCCTGCCGATTGGTTGTGGCGTAGCAGATGTCCTCGCTCGGCGGCGCCTTGATGCTGGGGATCGCTTTCTTCAACGCCGAAATGATGAGGCCGGCATCGTCGGTGGAGAGCGTCGTTTGGGTGAGGTAGATCAATTTCTCGGGATCGTCGATTCGAAGATTTGGAATATCTTCGAGCGTTTCCACAATCTGGATCGCCTCCGGTGCTTCGCCCCGGGTACCGATCACCTCTTGATGATCAGCGTGGCCGATCAGAAGGATCTGCCAGCCACGCTTGGCATATCGGATGGCCTCCGCATGCACTTTGGTCACCAGCGGGCAGGTGGCGTCGATGGAGACGAGTTTTCGTTTGGCGGCCTGCGCCCGGATCTTGGGGCTGACGCCATGCGCACTGAAGACGACGACGGCGTTTTCGGGCGTCTCTTCGATTGACTCCACGAAGATAATCCCCTGAGATCGGAAACGGTCCACGACGTGTCGGTTGTGGACGATCTCGTGATAGACGCAGATCGTCTCATCCGGGAAGAGTTCCAAGAGTTCGTCGACCACGGCGATGGCCATGTTGACGCCGGCACAGAAGCCGCGGGGATTCGCGAGGATCAGTTTCATGGTTTTGACTCGAACGGAAGGGAGATCCGGATGAAACGGAATTCCCCAATGATAGCAGTCCGACCCCAGATCACCGCGATTTGAGGTGTCCAACCACCGCGTATTCGGTATTGACCGCCCGCGAAGGCGTCGAACCCGGCTACACTCGTTCATCGACGCTTTTTCCGTCGGGAACCCGCAGATGGCCGACCGACGCATTCACGAAGATCTCGTTCTCAACGGCCCCGACGCAGACCCGTCGTCGTGGTCGGCCACCACCGTGGCCGCGGCTCGTGAGCAGAGCCGGCGTCTGGCATTGTCCCATCGCGAGAATTTCTCGGTACTGACCCGTCTCGTCCCCGCCGATGTGCGTGATGATTTCGCCGCGGTCTATGCGTTTTGCCGTACCGCCGACGATCTCAGTGATGAGATGGGTGATCCCCGTCGTTCGCTCGAGCTTCTGGACTGGTGGAAATCGGAAGTTGATGCCGCCTGGAATGGGAATCCAAGGCACTGGGTCTTTCGAGCCCTGCAACCGACCATTGAGCGTTTTGATTTGGAACAAGGGCCGTTCCTCGACCTCATTTCTGCGTTTGAGCAGGATCAGACCGTGACCCGATACGAGACTTGGGATCAGTTAATCGACTACTGCCGGCGGAGTGCGGATCCGGTCGGTCGACTGGTACTCAAGCTCCTTGATGAACCAGGATCGCCAGCGCAATTGGAACGATCGGATGCGATTTGCACCGCGCTTCAATTGACGAATCACTGGCAGGATCTTCGTCGGGATCTCCTGGACCGAGATCGCATCTACATCCCGAGGGAAATGATCGAGATCGATCACTTCGAAACTCGCTTCCGAACGACGGCAACGCAAGGTTGGGCGTCGGATGCGACGTTCCTGGAGGAATCGCGGGGGCTGGTGCGGGCCTGTGTCGATCGAACCTGGCCGTTGTATTCCTTCGGCTCGGAACTTCCGGGGCTGCTCGGACCTCGAGCGGCTCCAGTCATCGAGGTACTGGGTGGTGGGGGCGCGAGTTTGTTACGACGGATCGAAGACTGGGACTATGAAACCACGGTCAATCGACCGACGATCGGACCGATCGGAAAACTCATCATCCTCGCCAAAGCTTGGCTGACGACCCGAGGTTCACGGCAGACGGCACCGCCTCAGAGGGAGCCATCATGTTGACCATGGATCCTCAGCTTGCCGGGGCCTACGCAGACTGCGGCCGCATCGTCCGTCGCCGGGCGAAGAACTTCTGGTACGGGTTACGGCTCACGCCGGAGCCTCGGCGATCGGCGTTGTATGCGATCTATGCATGGATGCGAATGGTGGACGATCTGGCGGACGAGCCTCGTTTGGAGATCGAGGCACGGCGGTCCGGGCTGCTGGCGTTTAGATCGAAGACTCGGGCGGCATTCGGCGGCGAAATCGCTGGGCCGGATCCATTTTGGCGGGCATTCTCCGACACCATCAACCGTTACGAACTGTCGATTGGGCCGTTCGAGTCGATGATCGACGGGCAGGAATCAGATCTCGTCTGGCGTCGGTGTCCGGATCGAGCGACGCTAGAGCAATTCTGTTGGCAGGTTGCCTCCACGGTGGGGCTGATTTGCATCCAGATCTGGGGTACCGATGCCGACCCGGCGATCGAGCAGATGGCGGTGGATCGCGGAAAAGCCCTTCAGTTGACCAACATCCTTCGGGATCTCCGGGAGGATCACGAGCGTGATCGGGTGTACCTGCCGGCCGACGAACTCGCGGCCGAGGGGCTCTCGATCGAGGATCTGCTGGCTTGGCGGGACCCGGCTCGATGCCGACGGTTCCTCGATGCCCAGATCGAGCACGCCGCGGAGTTGTATCGTCGGTCGAGTGGGCTCGACCAACACATTTCCAGCGAGTGCCGGGCGACCAGTTGGGCGATGACGGAGATCTACCGAGGTCTACTCGAACGCATCGCGAGTGATCCACGTCGAGTCGTCAGGGAACGAGTGAGATTGGGGTCGATGCGGAAGATGTCGATCGCGTGGCGCGCAAAACGGCTCGCCCGGAGTGGTATCTCATGAGGCGTGCGATCGTCATCGGTGGTGGGGTCGCGGGAATCGCGGCGGCGATTCGGCTTGCGGAAGCAGGATGGAGGCCCATTCTGCTGGAGACCCGAGGAAAACTAGGGGGCCGCGCGACCAGCTTCGATGATCCCCGATCAGGCCGAGTACTCGATAACTGTCAACACGTGGTGATGGGCTGTTGTTCGAACATCCTGGATCTCTATCAGCGGCTCGGTGTCGCAGACCAAATCGAATGGCATCCTGAAACCTGGTGGGCGAATCCGCCTCGTCGTCCCGATCGGCTCCGCGCCTCTCCATTGCCGGCGCCTGGCCAGTTCGGCCCGGCATTCCTGAGGATGAGGCTCCTGTCGACGGACACCAAAATCCTGATCGGACAGGCCATGCTGCGTCTGATCCGAATGGGGTTTGCAGGGCGAATGGACTGGGCGAATCGACCGTTTGCGGACTTCCTCGCCGAGACCGGACAGTCTGAAGATGCGCGGCGGCTTTTCTGGGATCCAGTAGTCATCAGCGCCTGTAATCTTCCTTGTCACGAGGTGGCGGGGAATCACGCCATGCAGGTCTTTCAAGAGAGTTTCTTGGCCGGTGGCTGGCAGGCGACGATGGGCCTTGCCACCTGCGATCTCCGAGCGCTCTACGATCCCGCCGCGGCAGTCCTTGAGGCCGCCGGCGGCGAGATCCGACTGGGAAGTCGTGTTCGAGGCATTGCCTTTGACGGCATTCGCGCCAACGGTGTGGTCACCGACGAGGGGCTTCTCTCCGCCGCCGCGATCGTCAGCACCGTCCCGCCCGATCGGCTCGCGAAAATCGTCTCGCGTCCAATGGAGGCTGCTGACCCGAGGTTGGCGAACCTTCATCGATTCGAGCACAGTCCGATTCTCGGCGTGCATCTGTTCTTCAAGTCACCCGTGCTCGTGGACGACGCCCGAACCTATCCGCATCTTGTCCTCGCGGGCCGGGCGACGCACTGGTTCTTCAACAAGGGCCGGGATGAATCAGGTCTGTATCACGTGCACGCAGTCATCAGTGCTGCCGACGACTGGATGGACCTTGATGAGTCGACCATCACCGCTCGGGTACTCGACGATCTGCACTGGGCAATGCCGGCGAGTCGGGGGTTGATACCGGTCGAGGTTCGAAGTGTCAAAGAGAAACGAGCCACGTTCCGAGCCTGCCCCGGAATCGACTCGATTCGTCCGTCTGCGAGATCAGGTGGCCTGGGCATTCCGAATCTGTATCTCGCGGGTGATTGGTGCGATACGGGCTGGCCAGCCACCATGGAGGGTGCCGCACGGAGTGGTTACGCGGCGGCGAAGGCCGTCTCGGGCGTCGGTGGCGTGATCCGCGACGTTCCGCCGGGACCGCTCGCTCGTTGGATGGGCCTTCGATGAGGGTCGGCGGGAGTGCGGCGGAGCCCGACCCAGACGAACTGACTCGGCGGGTCCTCGCACGATGTCGCGAACTTGATTTTGCACTCGCGGGAGTCTGTGACGCGCTCCCCACTTCGCACGAAGAACACGTCCGAAACTGGATTGCTTCAGGTCAGCACGGGTCCATGGACTATCTTCAGCGACGCATCGAGGAACGGCTGGCCCCCGAGACCTACGTTCCGGGGGCGACCTCGATCATCATGGTGGCCGATCGGTATCACGATGGCCGTCGAGATCGGGTCGATCCCTCTTCCGCCCCGCGGGGACGCATCGCCCGATACGCCCGCGGCCGGGACTATCATAAAGCCATGAAGCGTCGCTTGGTTCGACTCGCCCGCGAACTCGGGGAGATTCTGCCAAGCCATCACTTTCGACCGTGCGTTGATACGGCGCCGCTACTCGAACGCGAACACGCCATGCGGGCGGGGCTGGGCTTGGTCGGGAAGAACACGCTCTTGATTGAACCGGGAGTGGGAAGCTGGATGCTGCTTGGCGGCATCGTCTCGACCGCGAAACTGACGCCGACCCCGCCGAGGTCGGCGCGGGCCGATCCTTGTGGTACCTGCTCGCGGTGCATCGACGCCTGCCCAACCGACGCCATCACACCCTTTTCGGTCGACGCGACCCGATGCCTCGCGTACACCACGATCGAGCATCGGGGCGAGATCGAGCCAAGGTTGGAAACTTCCACTGGGGACTGGCTCTTCGGATGCGATATCTGTCAGGAGGTCTGCCCGCATGCCAGTCGCAAGAAGCGGCGAGGAGTCTTGCCAATCCACCCGGACTACGCGGAACGGCACTCAGACTTTGACCTTCTTGGAGTGCTCGGTTGGAGCGACTCATCACGTCAAGAGGTGCTCGAAGGCACCGCCGCCAAACGAGCCGCCTTGGGCATGTGGAAACGGAACGCCTTGGTGTGCGCCGGAAACATTTTGCGAGAACAACCCGAAGCACCAGGGCATGCGGCGTTGCTCGATCGGATTCAGGAACTTGCCGGTGATTTGCATGAAGACGCCGCAGTCCGGGGGACTGCGGCGCGGGTATTGGATCGCTTGTCGTCGAATACTCTTTGAAGAGGCTCAGGGGCGTCGGCCGCCGCCCGCTCCGCCCATCATGCTTTGGGCGAGTGATTCCTGGAGGGCTGCCATCACGGCATCGGCGGAGTCGAAGTCTCCGGCGTAGACCTTTTTGACCATGGCACCGATCGTCTCGGACATGCCGGCCATCATCCGGTCCATCATTGGTCCGGCCATGGCGACCATCATCTCGATCTGAGGATCAGCCTTGAGGGTGGCATCGAGGTCCACGAACCAGCCGTTCGTGCCTTTACTGACGATGATTTTCTGGCCATCCTCCGACTTGAGGGTTCCGGTGTCCCCATCAACGGAGTCGACGGTGAAGGTGGAGGAGAGGGGGCCATTAGCCATTCCCTCTGAAGATTTCATCGCGGTCGCAGTCGCTGCCTCACCAAATCGGGTGTCCATCGCGGCGATCAGGCCATTCAGGAGATTGCCTTGGGCGGTGAACATTTTCTTGAGCTGCTGCGCCGTTTCTGACTTGGCGACCAGTGCGGCATTGAGTCGATTGGCAGCGTCCGCGTTGGCTGGTGGATTGCTGAGAAACTTGGCGATCGCCCCGGGGGTTCCGAATCCGGAACCAGTGTCGGCCGTGCTCGAGCGACTGCTCGAACGAGTGGCCGCGCTTCGGTTGCTGCTTCGCTCGATCCGTGCGGCGTCCGACATCGAAACGAGATCGCCACCTTTGACGCCCTCGATTGCTCGCTGGATTTGCTGCACGATCTTCGCGTCGGTCGCATCCTTGGCCTGCACGCCGTTGAGGGCGTCGAGTCCCTTCTGCATCGAGGCGGCAGCCTCGAGAAGAAACGCATCGCGTGAAGCGATCGTCGATTCGAGTTTGGTCTTGAGGGCCGCGTTGTCCTGAATGACGCCGGAGGCAGCCACGCGAGCCATGACGTCAGCCCGTCGGTTTTGCATCGTGGCGGCCTCCCAAGCGACTCTTCCCTTGCCGAATTCAGCATTGGCAATCGCTCGGGATCCGCTGGCGGCTTCGGACTTGCTTCCACCGTTCTTCAATTGTCGGGCGCTGTTGACTGAGGAGTCAAAGTCTCGGATCGACGCTTCGAAGCGAGGCAGGATCTGCTCGTCTTCCATCACATTCAACTCGGCGAGCGATGTGGAGATGGTCTGAGCGAGCGCTTCGAGGCCGGATCGAACCTCGCTGGCATACGTCATCGCCGCGTCCTGTCGGCGTTCCGCGTTCTTTCTGGCGGATCGGGCGCTGTCTAGAATATTGTTCTGGCCGTCGCGTCGGGATTCCGTAACTCGGACGGTCGGTTCGAGGGTCTCGACGGCAATGCGGTCACGGGCGGCCGCGATTCGATGGCCTCGGGCCTGTTGTCGAAGATCAATTGACTCGTTGATGTGATCGAGGCCATCCAAAGGACCGGCGTCAACGCCTGATCGTCCACGCTCACCAGCGGTTGATTCCAGCGCCGCAGCGCGGGAGATTCGCGAATCTCGTTGCCCCTCGGACTGACTGATTTGCTCGTTGAGGGTGTCGAGTTGGTCTTCGGTCGCCGCGATCCGGGACCGGGCGTCGGCGAGGCTCGATTCGATGACGAGGTTGGCGGCAGAATTGTCCATTGACTCGGCGGCCATCGCGGCGGACTGGAGAAGCTCGGCATCCCCCGCGAGCGATCGAATGATCATGCGGAGTGCTTGGGCGGAGGATTCCATGCGGACGGCTTCGTCGAACTCGAAAGATCCGGCAGCCGACCGAATGTTGGCTGCAAGATTCGCAGCAGACCTGGCATCGGAGGTCCGGCCAATGGTGTCGGCTCGCGTTGCGATCCTCCGGAGTTCTTCCGCGGAATCATCGGTCGAGCCGCGTTCTTCGCGGATGACTGGCCGTTCACGAAGCACCGCGGCGTAATCGGCGTTGATCTTGGCAATGGTGTCGTTCCCGGTATCCGAACTTTCTCCGCATCCGGTCAAGCCGGCGAGAAGGAGAAGGGAGAGGGGAAGCATGATGAGGCTCGGCCGTGGCTGCATGGTCGTCGTCGTCTCCGTCTTCTGAACGGTCCGTGGTGGCAATCGGATCTCGATCCGACCGCAGGGGGCTAAAGGGGGATTGTAGCGGTTATCCCGAGGCTCGATCAGTGATCAACGTGATCCCGACTCTCAGCGGCCGCGGCGGTCATCGGGCGAGTCGGATGACTGGGGCTCGGGGAGATCAGGCGTGGAGATGATGGGAGCCTCGTAATCGACCGGATAGCGGGACCGCGGTCGATACATGCTGTTCATCCAGCCGAAGGCGTCGCGAAGGAGCCTCGGATTGCCTTTACTGAAGACCGGAGACCATCCTTTGACGTCGGGATGAGGGAATCGGGCTTCATTCTTAGGGAGGCCGTACTGGATCAACAGCGAGCGGCCTGGGTCGAGGTAGTCGACCAACGGCATTTCTAACTCATTCCAGCGTTCCAGAATCAAGAGATTCGTGTAGCGAACTTGTTCGCTCTTGGCATTTCGACGGTGGAGGAAGAATCGGCCTCCATCGAGGCCGCCGTGGCAACGGCTCGTGGCACAATTCGGAATCAGCCACGCGTCGTGAACCCGCTGGCGAAAGAGATTGAGTGCCGGAGGCTCTGACTTCACTTCGATCCGAGAGTACAGGTCACGAGCCTTGAGTCGGAACATGAGATCGACGATTTCCGCCGACTCGGCTCGGAAGAGCGCCGTACGGCCGCCGCTGTCCGCAGGGATCAGCGGACTCGCGCCGTATTGCTCCAGAATCTCGCGAATGGTGTCCGGGGAGATGTGCAGCCGAGGCGGCTTGCGAAAATCGATCTCATAGACCCGGATGATGTTGACGTCATCCGCGGAGATGATCTCCTTCGGAAGCAAATCTCGAAGGTCCACTGGCCCGGTCGAGCGATCATCGGGGCGGGTTCGTCCGTCGAGTGGGGAGGGTGACGTGGACGCTCCGGAGTCCGCCTCGAGAAGGAGCTGGGCCTCGACCAGTTTCAGAAGTTCAACGGCTCGCGGGAGTTGCGACTTGGCAACGATCTCAATGAGTTCGGCGCGGGCGAGTTGATACGCCTTTTCTTCGAAGAGCCAAGACGCAAGTTCAAACCGCCGGGTGTACTCATCCGGCTCGATCATCTCTTGGAATCTTTGGTATTTCTCTTCGAGCGTGAGATCCAGCCGAGTTTGGACGACGCTCGCTCGGGGGAGCCTGGTCGTGATGCCCTCGATGCGGATCTCCACCTCGTCAAATTCGTCTTTGACGAGCTCTCCGCTGAGCAAGGTGCCGTCACGGAGTTCGACCATGCCGGGTCGGGGCGTGTCAATGTCGTTGAGACGAATGATCCTGAAGAGCCGGTTCTTCGGAAAGCTCCGAATCTTCCCATCGACAGCTCGAATGGTGAGGAGGTCATGATCTTCCTCGACGATGAACCCGCCGAGTTCCTCATATCGATCAACCCAGAGGTAGACCCGCGTCGGTACGGGGGCTGATTCTGCGGGCGTTGCTTCCGTCGTATCGGCGTCCTGCTCAGCCGGCGGCGTCTTGGCCGCATCCTCGTTTGCACCCGCCGCAGGCTCGATCGACGGGGGGTCGTCGGCCAAGGCTGGCGATGCTGGCAAGAAGGCCAGGCTCATGGCAATCAGGGCTGAGATGACGGTGGCGAGGGCCACACGAACCGGAGGGAGGCGCATCTGAACAGTTTCCCCGCCAGACCCGCTCCCTGCAAGGAACGAATAAAAAACCCCCCGCGAAGCCTGCGGGGCGCGGTAGTCTCCGAACCCAAGGTCTATTGAAGTGGGACCGGATGAACGCGGGCGGCGTCCCGTCCGAGGATGATCGAAGGTCAAATGGGTCGTCTCTCGCATGCCTTTGGTCGATTTTGCGGGCGTTGACGGGTCTCGATGGATCGGAGCCAAGGCCTCCGACATCTCCGGCGACATCATCTTCAGGTGACTTGGTGTGGTGAATCGAAATCAGGCTCGTTGACGAGCCGCGAAACTGATCTGAAAGGAAATGAATATGAAATTGGGCGTCATGGCGGCACTCTTTGCCGATCGAAGTCTCGAAGAGACATTGGCCTACTGTGCAGAAAGCGGTCTCGACGCGATCGAGATTCCGGTCGGGGCGTACCCCGGCTCCCCATTCTTCGATGCGGCCCGGGTACTCGGTTCCCCAAAGGAGCAGGATCGAATCAAATCAGCGCTCCGGGACCATGGGCTCGAACTCTCTGGACTGGCGGTTCACGGCAATCCGGTTCATCCGACCGCCCGTGCGGCCAAGGCGGATCACACCGCATTCGAACGAGCAGTCAAACTAGCGCCGAAGCTTGGTACCGATGTGGTGATCACGTTTAGCGGATGTCCCGGCGGTTCCAAGGCGGACCGAACGCCCAACTGGGTCACCTGCGCTTGGCCCAACGATTTCTCAGACATCTTGCAGTACCAGTGGGATGAAGTACTTGTTCCTTACTGGTCGGCGCAGGCCAAGTTCTGTCGCAAGCATGGCGTTCGCGTGGCTTGGGAGGCTCATCCGGGATTCTGCGCCTACAACCCAGACACGCTCATCAGGCTCAGCGAGCGGTCGATGAAGGCTTCGGGTTTGAAGGGCAAGCCAGTGCTTGGCGCCAATCTGGATCCTTCCCACTTTTTCTGGCAAGGCATCGACCCGATTGAGGCTGCTCGAGTGCTCGGCGAGGCGGGGCTGCTTTTCTACGTTCACGCGAAGGACACCGAGCTCAACCCTCATCAGGGTCGGATCAATGGATACAACGACGCTCGGCCCTACGCCGATCTTCAGAATCGCTCCTGGACGTTCCGCACTTGCGGTTGGGGTCATGGCCATGAGTTCTGGAAGCCCTTTGTGTCGATGCTTCGGGTTCAGGGCTATGACCACGTTCTTTCGATCGAGCACGAAGATCCACTGATGTCGGTCGAGGAAGGCCTGCAGCGTGCCATTGAGTTCCTGACTGATGCCATCATCTTCGAGCCCCCGGCGGATCCTTGGTGGACCTGATCGGCGTGGTTTCTTGAGAGGCCAGTGGCATTGCGATTTTCAGGGTTGAAGTCGTTGGTTCCGATCGCTCATCGAATCCGGAGTTTCAAAAATGCTCAACCACGATTTTCTCTCTCCTCGAATCTGGCTCGTGCGGTCCATCGCCCTTTGGCTCCCTTGCTTGGCCGTCGCGGCGACCACGCAGCCCGAGATCGATCTCGCCGCCGTTCACGAGGTTGAATCGGTCGTCGACAAAGTGGTGCTCTATCGCAACGTGGCGAGCATCGAGCAATTCGCAGAACTTGAGCTCGAGCCCGGTACCCATGAGGTGGTCTTTGCGGGTATCCCCGCGGATGAGGTCTCGGTCGAAGCGATTCGAGCCTCGGTCCAGGCTCCTTGGCAGGTCCTCGGCGTGGACACCTCGGTCAGGTCAGTGGGGGATGAGCTCAGCGATCGACCGGAAGTCGAAGCGCTCCGGATCGCCCGCGAGGGACTCCGCCGAATCCAGTTGCAGAAGACAGGTGTCGAGGCAGATCTCGTTTTACTGGGGATGGTCGGCGTTCGTGCGGCTTCCGATGCGGCTGGTCATGCGGGCACGGCGTCACTCGATCTAGACGCCCTTCGTGCTCAGTTCGAATTCATCCGAGGGCAACGGACCTCGCTGCAGGAAGCACTCTTGGTCATTGAGCAGTCGTTGGCCGACGCCACGGAGGAGGTTCAACGCGCCGAAAAAGCCGTCAAGGCGATGACCCGGCCCGACGAGATCGTGGCCCGGGTGAGGATCACCGCCGCGACCGGCGGCAATGCACGGGTCTCGATTCGTTACCTCAGTCGAAACTCCGGATGGGATCCGGCCTATTCCGTTCGGAGTAATCCAGGCTCCGACACCATGGCCATCGAGTACCAAGCGATGATCCGGCACCAGGCCGGGGCCGATTGGAGCAACATCGACCTCACGCTCTCGACGGCCATGCCATCTCGTCCCAGTGGGCCAAGTGAAATCATCCCAGTGTTCGTCGATCGAAGACCAGATTCAAGACCGGCCAGGAAGGCGGCGAACCAAGCCCTTGCGATGGACGAGGACCCGCGGGACCAGGGCGTCTTCCGGAGTTCCGGAATCGATGCCGCGGTGAATTCTGCTGGTACTGCCGTGACGTATCGACTCCCCCAACGCGTGAGCATTCCGTCCGACGTTTCCTCGGCCACCCGACTTCGGATCGCCGAATTTGCGGCCCCGACGACCCGTGTTCTGGTGACGCGGCCGGTCGCAGACCCTGGGGTCTATCTCCGAGCCGACGCGGCGAACAACAGTGAATACGTTCTCCTCGCGGGTGAGGCGGCGTTGTTCACCGGGGGTGAATATCTGGGATCGACGCAACTCAAAGAAGTGCCCGCGGGTGGGAACTTTGAGGTCTGGTTCGGCATTGATCCATCAATCAGTGTTGTGCGGGAGGTGCTCGGACGGGATACCGAACGAACCGGTCTACTTGGCGGAGGGCGGCAGACCACGACGAACTACCGGATCGACCTCGCGAATCTGGCCGGCAAAAAAGTCTCGGTCGAAGTTTGGGATCGTCGTCCGGTGAGTCGAAATGAAGACATCGACATCCGAGTGGTGGATGTCTCGCCCGCCCTCGCGGGGGATCAGGACTACCTCGAAACGGCCGCGATTCGTGGATTTCTCAAGTGGGACATCGACCTCGCGCCGGCGGGCACCGAGGCGGCGTCGGCGTCGATCAAGTGGCAGACGCGAGTGAGTCGACCCAAGGACCTCGAGATCACGCCGATACCGGAGTGACGCCAAGCAGACTGTCGCCGGGGACGAATCGAATTCATCGCCCGACTCTCGATGACGTGAGTCGGCGTCTCGGTTCTCGGCGATTTTCGTCGCCCAAGAATCAAATCTGACGGCGGCCGTCAATCCGCAAGAGAAGTGCTCAGGAATCGTGAAGGAGCGCTCGGATGCCACCCCGACCAAGCAGCCTGGTGACCTCTGCTCGTTCTGGCAACGCCGACTCATCGATCGAGTCGAGAAGTTTGCCAAGTTCTGCGGATTTCCTCAGATATCGCAGGGCGAGTTGGGCAACCGCCTTTGGTTCCATGCCGTCGAGAAAATCAATGCCTTCCCGATAGACGATGCCCGATGCGAGTCGGTTGGCCATCATCCAATGCAGATACCGTTCAGGAAGTTTGGTCCAGACTCGATCTCCGCCGGTCTCGAACAGGATCTTCGGAAGATGGTCGTGCACTAACTGTCGGGCATGCTCGAGATCTTCTTCGTTCCAACCAGCGATGGATGCGGCGATGGCCGGCGCGGCGGCGTTGATGATCCGACTCAAAGAGGTCGAAAGTTGGGGGAGGCTCGTCTCGGGATGACGCTGGTGCTCGGTGATGAGCAGTTCGGCTTCGAGGCGGGCGAGCTCGCGAAGTTTCACGAGTACTTGGTCGACGTATACCGATTTGATCGCGAGGAATTCTTCTTCCTCAAGGACCATGCAGGCGCAGATTTCGAAACTGGAACAGATCACCCCACACTTGTTCGCAGAGGAGTCTTTGATGATCACACAACCGGCGTCGCCGAGTCGCTCTCTTGCTTCCGGCGTCAGGAACAGATTGGCACCTTCGGAGATGACCTTGGCACTGGGGGTGCCGTCGGCCTGGAGAAAGTCCTGCCAGTTCCCCGCGTGAATCGTGGCGGGGCGACCACCCGCGGGAACGAATGCATCTGCCACCACGCGATTGTGGATGGTGTTTCGGAGCTGGGGGCCGTCTGGTTCGTCGACGCTGTGCACCGAACCATGCGGGCCGAGCTTGGCCGGATCGTATTCGGCGATCGGAAGCGCCTGCTCGAAGAGTCGCATGAGTTCACTGGTGTTGAAACCGTCGGGATCTTCGGCGCAACCCGAACCGTCGCCGATTGCGATGACCTTGGCGTTATCGCCGTAGTCGCGATGGAGAATACGGATCATGTTTCCGGCGACGTCGCCATCCGGGCCGCCGGTGATCTTGACCGTGAATGGCTGCTTCCGTGGATCAATGCCCACCGACTGGAGTGCGACTTCTAGGAAGACGTTGACGCCTTCGCTGGTAACGCCGTAGACCTTGTGGTTGATTCCAGCCCCGGGCTTCGAACTCATGAAGGCGGTGGGGAGCGGGTAGCCGCGGAGGTGAGCGCGGCGGACGATCCACTCAATATGGGCCGGCGTGATGTTCTCGTCGGGGCCGAGGTAGATGAGCTCATCGAGTCCGCTGCGGTCGACGACTTGGCTCCGGGTCTGCTCTTCGGGCGTGATCAAGTCGAGCAGGGAGTTCACGAAGGCCTTGACGCATCGGTCGACGCCCGCACCGGGTTCGAGAAGGATCGCCGCCTTGGCGCCACCTTCAGGAATGTCCTTGTTCTTGAGTTG
The DNA here is from genome assembly GCA_905480395.1 of uncultured Phycisphaerales bacterium. Classification (GTDB taxonomy): domain Bacteria; phylum Planctomycetota; class Phycisphaerae; order Phycisphaerales; family SM1A02; genus UBA12014. The sequence continues at coordinate 171,137 of CAJQQE010000014.1, read as the reverse complement.
CTGCGCGAACGAGAGGCCGTAGACCTCGTCGTATAGACGCTCGGCTTCGCGGCCATGCAGCGCTTCGGTTCGCGGCATCACCACGCGGAGTCCGCCGCGAGCGATGTCCTGGAATCGGACGTGGAAGCCATCGAACCCACGGCCGTGTACGAAGAAAACACCGTAGGGGAGCGCCGGGCGGTTTTCGTTCCGGAGGAATTCGGGATCGAGACGGAGCGCGAGGCCAAACCGGCCGTGGACGTGGTAGTTGGTTCGGAGGACATGGCGAACCGCATCGAGCATGCAGAGCAGGACCGTCCGGGATGTCTCACTCGACGCGGTCCGTTCGATCTCGGTCGTCAAGTCCTCCACGGCCTTCTTGAACTGCTCGTCACTCATCGGCCCACGGGGGTCGAAGCGCTTCTTGAAGAGAAGTGCGACCGACATGGTCATGGTGATGTTTGCCCACGCACAGCCCTTCACCCGATCGAGCGTGAACTCGAAAGGGGCCTTGGGATTGAGCACTTGATGGGCGAGGTGCGAGAGAGCCAGCGAGATCTCGGTCAGCCCGATGTGGAGTTGGGGATGCTTATTGACCAAGTCGAGGACGTCGTAATGCACCCATTTGACGCGAGTCAGATCCTTGCGAACCGTGTTCCAAAGAGTGCTTTCCGGATCGATGGCTTTTCCGTCAGGCCCTTCGACCACGAAGCCCACGTAGGTCACGATGCCGTGACATGGATCTTTGATCAGATCAAGGTACGCACGATTGATGCTCACGCCATGTCGGGCGAGCAAGAGGGCGCATCGTTCAAGCGAGGTGCGGGTCCGGGCGTTGCCGAAGACGACCGTGATTCGACTTTCTTGCGGATTCGATTCGGGCTCAATCTCCACCAGCGTGCCGTCGGTCCCGGCGACCTGCTCGAAGAGTTGATTGTGATGGGAGATTCGCAACGGCGTCAGAGTATTGACGTAGTCGGAGGCGCAGTTTTCGAAGTGGGCGCGGATCTGTTCCGGCGTCCAGTCGGGGCGTTCGGTCGCGGCGTACTCGATGGTCGCTTCAAGCTTCTCACGCTGCGGAGGGTCAGTCTCGTCGAATGGCTGGGGTTCACCAAACTCGAACGTATCGAGGACCATCCCACCGTCATGACTGGTGTGGACCTTCGCGGCGCGAAGCGAGAAGTCCATGGGCAAGTTTTTCACGATATCCGCGAGCACGCCGGGCGAGTCCCCCGAGCGGATCGTCGTCCAGATCGAGCCATCATCACTGGTCAGCGTCATGTCGAGGGGACGGGCCGCAGACTGTGCTGCGACGATCGCCTGAAGATGGCTGAGTTGGGTGTGATGAGCCGTGTCCTGAAAATACATCCGCGGCATCTGTTCGAGGAAACGGGGGATCACCGATTCCGCGGTGTTCTGAAAACTCTGCACGAGTTCAGCGATCAGTTGTTCCGGCTCGGCATGGCCATGGGGCGTCGGAGACTGATCGGAGAGGGCGGAAGTGGCCATCGGTGGAGTGTCCTTTGGGTCGACCCGGAATCTTCTCGACGAGGAATCGTCGGGGAAACGGAAAAGGCTACCCTGTACCCCTGCCATTACTCAAGGGATCGGCAATCACAACCTCTTTCTTTTGGTGAGTTCGCAGAATTCTCGCCACCTTCTCAATCAGCCGGAACCTCACGCCGCGATTGGAACTCGGACATGTTGGGCCTGACGATCGGCAATTTTGACGGTGTTCACCTCGGCCATCAGCGTCTCTTGGACGCTGGAAGGTCGGTTCTGGGCGATACCGGACGTTTGGTGGCCGTGACATTCGATCCGTCGCCCGCGGTGGTACTGGGGAAGCCCATCGACCCACCGCTGGTTTCATTGGAACGACGTCGTGCGCTCCTTTTGCAGGCCGGCGCTGACGAGGTCATGGTGCTTGAGACCAACCGCGATCTCCTGTCGCTGGATCCGAGTGCTTTTCTGGATCATCTCGAGGTGTCCCTCGGGGCACCGCCGTCCTGGGTAATCGAGGGGCCCGATTTTCGGTTTGGCCGCCGTCGTGAGGGAACCGTCGAGACGCTTCGGCATCTCGGGGCGATCCGAGGTTTTCAGGTGAGGGTGGAAGACGAATTGGCCGTACCGCTTCAGGATGGGCAGTTGATGCCCGCTCGGAGTTCGGCGATTCGGCGACTCTTAGAGCTCGGGCGAGTCGAGGATGCCTCCCGCCTGCTCGGTGCTCCGCACGTCCTCCGAGGGCGTGTGGTCAAGGGTGACCAACGAGGGCGAACCATCGGGATCCCGACGGCAAACTTGGACCTCGAAGGCGCCCTCCTTCCCGCAGACGGCGTGTACGCTGGCGTCGCGATCCTTCCGGATGGTTCCAGAAAAGCGGCGGCGGTCAGTATTGGCACCAAGCCGACTTTCGAGGAGACGCCTCGGGTGGCCGAGGTGCACCTGCTCGACTGGAGTGGCCAACTCGACGACTATGAATGGAGGCTCGATGCCGAGCTCCACCGACGTCTCCGTGGTCAGTATCGCTATGACGATCTGTCCTCCTTCCAGGCGCAGATCGATCGAGATCTAGCCGACGTCCGGGCGATCATCGGCAATCAAAGCGTTCGTTAATCGCCATCCCGCTCCCGTTTCTTTTTTCTTCGTTTCTCTCGTAAAGGCAACCCCGTGACCACACCCCGCGACGGACAACACCCCGGACATCCTTGGGATGAACCCGGATTCACCTACGAGTCCAACGTCTCCGTGGCCGACCTCGCGGCCACGCTCGGGGCCGCCTCATCGGTCCTGATCACCACGCATGAGAAGCCTGACGGTGATGCCCTCGGGACCAGCCTCGCGTTGCATCGGGGCCTCCGCCAGATTGGAGTTCGAAGTTGGATCGTTCTGGCCGGGCCATTGGATTCGAGTCTCCTTGCGATCACCGAGGACGACGATGACGTCCGACGATTTGAGCAATGCGGAACGCCGGACGAGGGTGATGAGCCCGAATTGGTGGCCGTGGTCGATACCGGGGCTTGGACCCAATTGGACTCGATGAAAGACTGGCTCCGACCGAGAGTGGACCGAGTCATCGGCATCGATCATCACGCTCGGGGCGGATCGGTGGCGGGTCGTCGGGTGGTCGATACCGATTGTGCCTCGGCGACGCAGGCACTCGTCCCGGTGTTGGATGCGATGGGCGTCGATCTCGCGCAGGGGGGCGTTTCGACGCCGCTCTTCCTCGGACTCGCCACGGATACTGGTTGGTTCCGTTTCTCGAGCGCCGGGCCGGCGGTCTATCGGCTGGCGGCCAGATTGATGGAGTCGGGAGTAGACAAGGACGACCTCTATGCCAGGATCGAACAGAATGCCACGCCAGCTCGTTTCGCGATGATCGCCAGAGCATTGACTTCCTTGAGCTTCATGGGCAACGGGGCGGTCGCGGTGATGAGGCTCTCGATGGAGGACTTTGCCGAGACCGGCGCCTCGCTCGAAGGACTCGCGGGAATCGTGAATACGCCGTTGGAGATCGGCTCGGTTCGAGCGTCGATTCTCCTGACCGAAGCCGCTAAAGGACTCACCAAGGCGAGCTTTCGTTCGAAGCCCGCCAGCGGCGGACTGGGCATTATTGATGTGAATGAACTGGCGGCCAGATTCGGTGGTGGCGGGCACGTTCACGCGGCGGGCGCGAGACTTCAACTCGATCTCCCGGAGGCGGCGGAGGCCATCGAGGCGGAGCTTCCTGGATTCCTTAGCTGAGCCAAGTCAGTTCTTCGTGGTGTCCTTGGCTTCTTCGACCGCTCCGGCCCCCGAATCGTCGGCGGCGTTCTGGTCGTCGGTCGGGGCCACGGTGGCGGCCGGCCCGATGGTGAATCCCATGCGAGCGATCGAATCTTGAATCGTCGGGATGGTGTCTGGACGGGCGAGGACGGTCGTCGTACCGCGCTCCCAGTCTGCTTCGCAGCTGGTCACGCCGTCGATCTTGGCGACTTTGGCGGTGATCGCTTCCGCACAGTTATCACAGTGCATTCCGGAAACTTCGATCACGAATGTTTCCGCTGGTGGACGAATCGCTGCGGCACTCGTGTCGCCGTCGCGGGCCTCTCGGCAACCGCCAAGGGTGAATTGGATCAAGCAGATCAAGCAGATCAAGCAGATCAATCTGATCATCAAGAAACTCGAAACCAACGAGTTCATGGTGTGGCGATCGGAGTGAGGGCGGGTGATGGTGGAGAAGTTCATGTTGGTTGGTTCCGCGGAGAAGGAAATCGTGCGGTTTGGATCTATTGAGAACCTCAGGATCGCAGCAGGTGGGCTGGGGGATGATCGGTGCCAAGGACCGAGGCCGAGTCGACCTTGAACCAGTCGGTGAGGAGTCCGGCATATACCGAACGGAAGTCAATTCCGAAGCGAAGATCACCCCCGTCGAGATCAGTGAGTGATGGATGATTGCCGACCAAGCCTGGTCGTACCTGATTGCCGATCAGAAAGACCGGGGCCGCAGTGCCATGATCGGTTCCGCCCGATCCGTTTTCGGCCACCCGACGCCCGAATTCGCTGAACACCATCGTGAGGACCTGATCGGCGGCGCCTTGCGCGTCGAGGTCGGCCTGGAACGCCTTCACCGAGTCGCCGAGTTGCCCCATCAAGTTCGCATGACTTCCCGATTGGCTTCCGTGGGTGTCGAAACCACCGAGGGTCGCGTAGTAGACCCGAGTGGGCATCCCGTCCCGGATCATCGCAGCAATGAGCCGAAGTTGATCAGCGAGCGGACCGCGTGGATAGCCGGCGTTGGCGGAACGTTTGACCGCGGCGCGAATCCGATCGCTTGAGATCTGAGCGTCTAGGCTCGTCCGCATCAGGTACGCCGCCTGCGAATCGGGGTCGATGCCATCAAGGGCTCCGGCCCGGACGACTTTCTCGTACGGCGCTTTCATCGCGTCATGAAGATCCTCGCCTTTCCAGCGAAAAAGTCGAGCATCTTCGAATGAGACGGGCTTCTGAACATCACCCATCAGGGCGAGTGGAGCGCGACGGCCAATCGAGATCGCGGCTTCGGGGATCGGCGATCCATTGCAGGAGTTGTCGAAGTATCGGCCGAGCCATCCCGTTCCCTGGCCGTCAGATCGGCCGGTGTGCCAGATGTCCATCGAGGCGAAATGTGAGCGATTCGGATTGGGATACCCCACGCCTTGCACGATTTCGAGTTTTCCGTCATCGAAGAGTGACTTGAATCCGGTGAGTCGTGGATGAAGACCGAGACCAGCGGCCTCATCGAGTTCGAGGGCCGCGCCAGCGGGGCGGTTTGATCCCGGGCCACCGAATCCAATTCGCGGACGGAGTCGGGCGTATTCGTCGGCGTAGTAGGGGACCACCGTATTGAGGCCGTCATTCCCGCCACCTAATTGAATGATCACCATCACCCGGTCGTCGGGAATGCCAGGAATGCTGGAGATCATGTTGGTGGTCGGCATGACCCCCGCGGCGGCGTTCTGAACGAACCAGGGGATCGTCGCGGCGGTTGAGGCAAGCGTGGCCCCACGCTGTAGAAAAACGCGACGGGTGTAGGCTCGAGGTTCGGGGGACATGGTCTTCTCCGAGGCGAGGTGCGTTTAGGCGAGTTGGTACTCAGGCATGGCGGTGATCAAAGCGAGCATGGCGGTGATTCGATCTCGATCGATCCGATCGCCCACGTCTCGGAGGAAGGCGCGAACCGTCTCCCGACGATGAGGATGCGGCGTTGTACCGAGCGTGAATCGAAGGAGGTAATCGACAACGAGATCTGGATCGGGTGGGCCATTGGTCCCCAGGTGATCGACGAGTCGCTCGGATGCAAAGGGTTCGGCCGCCGCGCCGTTCTGCGCCGCATCGAGGCCAGGTAATCGACCGGTGAGTTGATAGACGAGGGTGTTCTGGCGGACAAAAAGCGTCGCGGTATTGATCCACGATCGCCCGCCATCCCAACCCTTGACCGAGGGAGGTTGCAGGAGATTCTGGCCCATGAGATCCGTGGCTTCGAGGAGCACGTTCTCATCGCGAATTGGCGTGCCGAGTTCCCGGATCGACTGGACGACGAGTTGAATAGGGCTCTTGACGATCGACGCGCGACGCTCGGGGGCATAAAAATGCCGGCTTCGGAAGAGTTGTCCGAGGACGGGGCCCAGACGATACTTCGAGCGGCGGAGCGTCTTGGCCATTCCCTCGACGACCTGACGGCCTTCAGCATCCGGGCTCTTTGGTCCGTCGTCGACGAAGAATCGATAGATTTTCTCGCAGAGAAATCTCGACGTCTCGGGCTGGGCGAGGAGTACGTCCACGAAACCGTCCCCGTCGAAGGAACCTCGTCGTCCGAGGATCGATTTCTGGCCGGCGTCATGGCGATCTTTTCTGAATGTAAAATCGTCGTCGACGTAGGTGAAACCGGTCAGGGCCCGAGCGCCTTCGCGGATGTCCGCTTCGGTGTATCCATTTCCTTCGCCCAGTACAAAAAGCTCCATCAATTCGCGGGCAAGATTCTCGTTGGGACGTCCCTTTCGATTCTGATCGCCGTCGAGATACTGCAGCATGGCGGGATCGCGGATGATCGATCGGGTCAGGGTTGCGAAGTCGTCCAACGCGTGGGCGCGGAAGAGACGATTCTGGATCATCAAGTGCCAGCTGTCTTCCACCGTTCGGTACCCGGTGGCGAAGTGGCCATGCCAGAAGAGGGTCATTTTTTCTTCGAGCGGCTCCGTGGTCTTGATCATCCGTTCGAGCCACCAGCGGCGAATTTTCCGGAGTTGCGCTCGATCGCGTTTCTGTCGCTGCTGTCGATCTCGGCGATACCGCTCGACGGTCGCTTCATCACCACGGCTTCGGGCCTCTGAGAGGATCCGATTTTCCTCCGTGCTGCGAGGCCGCATGATGTCGCGATCAAACCGATCGCCATCGTCCACGGTCGGAGTGAACTCGACCAAACGGTCGACCGCGCCGTCGAGGCCTGAAGCAAGAAGGGTTTGGATGACCTCCGGGGTGCCGCCAAATCCGGCGCGGCGGAGCAGATGTGCTGCCGACCAATAGTCGAAATCACGGTCGGGAAGTCGTGCAAGCGGGTTCGCGGCCATGCTGAGAGCGTAGCCACCGAGTCGCGGGTGCCGCGGGACGGATCCAGAGAATCAGCCCTCCGTGGGTAGAGGGGGCCTCGCCATTCGCCCGATGATCCAACCGGCGACCGCCGTCAAGGCCGCGGCAGGCAGGAGAAACCAGGTGCGATTCTCGATGAAGCCGAGCCAGCCAAGGGGGCTGGCCGCCAAACTCACGATTAGAATTGCCAGCACCCATCGGCCCGGGAGTGGATGGTCGAGTCCTCGGACCGTCGCGGCGATCACGTACATCGGGAACGGGATCGCATACAAGCCAAGAATCATCAGGTAGGCGTCTTCACCGGCGATCCCGGGCATGCCCAGGACGGCGCCAATCGCGATCGCGACGAAAATCGGCAGGCTTTGGCCGAGCCGACCGGCGGGGAGCGCCGTCACTTCACGAAGATGGGCGCCGATCGTGAATAGCAATTGGAGGGTCCACTGGGCCACGATGACCGGGGTGATGATCGGAATCACCGAGGCCGAATCGCCGGCATTGAAGGTCGTGGCCGCGAACGCCAGCATCATCGCGAAGATGATGCCGAAGACGGCGAACGAGTGACGGCTGGGCGACTGCTGACGGGCGCGATGGAAGGTGGCGTCGAGCACTGGGCAGGCGACGAATCCGAGAATCATCAACGGTAAGATCCCCAGCCCGGGGGCGACGCTCGACGGCGTGGCCACGCTCGGAAATCCTCCGACCCGATCAAAGGTGATCGCGAAGAGCACGCCCGAGGCCGCGGCGATTAACGTCGCGAGCCAACGCCAGAAGAGATCGCCACGGGCGGAAAGCGCTGCGGCCCCGGCGGTCCAGGTGAGGATCGCCCCGAGAACCGGCCAGGCGAGAAAATCTCCTGCGGCACCGGTGCCGGACGGATCAGGGTCTCCGGCAAGCTCGGGTGCGAAGACGAAACTCCCGGTACTCCAACCGACGAAGAAAATTTGGAAGGCAATCGTGACGAGACTGAAAACGCGGATCGGTCCGGCGTGCGCCGTGGCGAATCGGCGGCTCCGTTCGGCGGTGAAGCAGTAGCCGAACGCAACGCATCCGATGACATTCGGAATGGCAAACGCCCAGAACCCCGTCCATCCGAATCGGCCGAGGAGGATGATCGGCAGAAACATGCCAATGCACCAGGTCCAGCTGCAGGCGCAGTAGGCACCCCAGCCCAGGGTCGCTGCGATGCCGCCGAGGGGCTTTGGTCGAATTACAGAGGAAGCGGCGGCCGCCTGGGTCATTCCGAGGGTGTGCTCCGCTCGAGCCGTCCACGACGCTTTTGTCGCAACTCCTCGGCGAGTTCTTTCGGGGTGCAATGGAACGTGATGGAACATCGTCCAACTTTGAGGTCGCGATCCTTGCCCATGCGACTCATCTGCTGGCTGATTTCCAGATCGAGGGCGATGTTGAATTCGCCTCCATCCTTGATCTTCTCCTGAACATCCTCTGCATTCGCAACGCGGTACACGGCGGGGCCGTAGCACGGTCGGAGGAACCGATATTCCATGCGTTTGCAGATGACCTCATAGTCGCTGCCGCACTCGGCGAACAGGTACATGCCCGCCGCGACTTCCGAGTTGCCCAAGAGGGCGGCGCCGGCCATCGCGTTATACCAGTTCCGATTGAATCGACGGTACGGGAGGACCGCGGTAAAACTCTTGGCATCAATTCGTCGAAGGCTGATGCCGCTGCGGAACGCAAACGGAAGCCAGATCAGCGAGCAGACGCGGTGCCAGAAGTTGTTCTTCGTCGACAGCCGGCTGAGGTAGGCCTCAATCCGCTTGCCGAGGGATTTCTTCGGCGGCAGCATGCCCGCGGGCGTCGAGGCCTCGGGGTCGTCGTGGGACGAGTGGTTCACGGGTGCGGTGGTCACGGAAGGCGTTCGGGGCGGGGGCGTCTGGAGGCACCTCGGAAGGGTGCGGATCCATGGTAGGTCGCTTCGCCACGGCTCGCCACGCCGGGCGGGATTAATGGGTCGGGTCGGTCTCTGGGGCCCATATGGCGTCTGCCGGGGTCCGGAGCCGCTTTCTTGAGGCGAAAGAGCGGGGCGGCCCGAGCCGATCGACCTCGGTTTCGTTGAATTTCGAACCTGCGCTGTCTTCTGCGGTGCATCTAACGCATGATGGGGGTCATGTCGAGGCCAACCGATCATGGACGCCGGGAAGAACAGCTCCCGCATCAAGAGGTGGCGCGGCCGGAACGCCCGATCTTCATCGTCGGATCGCCAAGGAGCGGGACCGGTCTCCTCCGGAACATGATCCGGGCCCACCCCAGGATCTCGATTCCTGGCGAGTCCCACTTCATCCCGCACTTCTACAAGTCCTTGGGGGATCCGCGCGATTCGGACGAGCGGTCCGCCTCGGGCGGCGCATGGTCTCATTCTCGAGGGTGCGACGCTGGAAACTCGATATCCGGGCCGAGGACTTCTCACATTGTCGAAGTTATGCCGACGCGGTCGACACGCTCTTCTTGGCCTGGTCCGAGACCGAGTCGCGACCGAGATGGGGGGACAAGACGCCGCATTACGTCCGGCACATCGCGACGCTTGTCGAGATCTTCCCTGAAGCGCAGGTGATTCACATCATCCGCGATCCAAGGCCCGCCGCCAACTCCTGGAGACGACATCCCCAGGGCAGCGGGAACCACCACTCGGCCGCGTTGCTCTGGCGACGAGACGTGTCCCTCGGGCAGGAAGCCGGGGCCCGTCTGGAATCGGGCCAGTATCGAGAAGTGCGGTATGAACGACTGCTGGTTGAGCCGGACTCGACGATGCGCGGGATCTTCGAGTTTCTCGGGGAGTCGATTCCCGATGAACTGGTCAAACTGGTTCCACCGAGCCGGGATCACCCCTCTGCCGACTCGAACATCTCAGAGTTGGAAGTGGTTCCGGCCAATGCCGGGGCCTGGAGGCAGCGGATGAAGCCCGTGGAGATTCAACGCGTCGAATCAGTCGCCGGCGACCTGATGGAGCAACTCGGGTACGAGCCGATCGGGCCGCGGCGTCCCTCTCCGCCGATTCGATCGGTGATCTGGCGAATGCAGGCCTTCGTGCTTCACTACGTGCGGATGTTCAAGCGGTTGGGGAAGGTCCGCGACAACCTGTACCTCCTCGTCGGTCGCCTGCGTCGTCCCGGAACGGGGCCGAGCGGTGAGCGGAGGGTCACCGAAGGACGGTAGAATCGCTGGTCATGAACGACGCTCGAATCACCATCCCGATCGATCGACTGGGAGTCTGCAGTTGGAGCCTCCGCCCGACTGATGGCGCGGATCTGGTGGCCTCATTGCAACGAATCGGACTTCCCAAAGTCCAACTCGCCCTTGGGCCGGTGCTGGAAGATGCCGCGGCGTTTGGGGACGTCATGTCCAGACTGAAGGATGCGGGCATCGGCGTCGCCAGCGGCATGTTGGAATCGGTGGGCGAGGACTACTCGACCTTAGAGACCATCAAGGCCACCGGCGGGGTTCGTCCTGACCCGCACTGGCCTGCGACTCGGGATCGTGCGGAACGGGTTGCAGACTTCGCTGGGAACCACGCCATCGATCTGGTCACCGTGCATGCCGGCTTCATTCCCCATGATGCGGATGACCCGGTTCGAAACGTGGTGCTCGAGCGTCTTCGAACGCTCGCCGACATTTTCGCCCAACGAAACGTCCGAGTCGGTCTCGAAACCGGCCAGGAATCAGCGGCAACCTTGCTGGAGGCGTTGCAGGCACTTGGTCATGCCTCGGTGGGCGTCAACTTCGATCCGGCGAACATGATCCTGTACGGAATGGGCGATCCGGTCGAAGCCATCAGTCTGCTCGCCGATCACGTCGTTCAGGTCCATGCAAAAGATGCGACCATGACATCCGAGCCGGGGACGTGGGGGGCAGAGGTTCCCCTCGGGAGCGGCCAAGTGGACTGGGATGCGTTCATGGCCGCCGTGGAATCGATCGGGCGACCGATCGACGTGGTGATCGAAAGAGAAGCCGGTGAGGACCGGGAACATGACATTCTCGTTGCGATGCGACGATTGAGGGGATCCTGAGCCAATGCCGACCTACGAATATGCCGTGATCAAGCCGGACGGAACGCTGGGAGAACCGTTCGATGTCTTCCAGCCGATGGCCGAAGCACATTTGAAGAAACACCCGGAAACGGGCGAGCCAGTAAAACGTCTCGTCTCGGCGCCGGGTCTGGCACTCAAGCATTCTGACGCCTCAGATAAATCCAAATTGAGCGACTCGAATCTCGATCGGTTGGGCTTTACGAAGTACCAAAAGTCGGGCGACAACACTTGGGACAAGACCGCGGGTAAAGGACCCGATTCGATCAGCCGTGACTGAGTCTCAGAACGACGCCAGCCGGGTTGGTGATCTTCGTGATCTCTTAGATCACGCGAATCGGGCGTACTACGTCGATGCCGATCCGATCATGTCGGACCGAGATTTCGATCTTCGGCTTGCGGAGCTCGCGTCGCTCGAAGCCCTTCATCCAGAACTCCATGATCCTGACAGTCCCACCTCCAGGGTGGGCGGCGAACCCGTGCCCGGTTTCGAGACAGCGTTCCACGTGGTTCCGATGACGTCGATCGACAACACGTACTCCGTGGAGGATCTACGGGCCTGGCACGACCGGGTGGTGAAGGGCCTCGATGATCTGGTCGAACCGGGTCGTTTTGAAATGGTCTGCGATCCGAAGATCGATGGCGTCGCGATCTCTCTTCGCTACGAGGAGGGCCGCCTGGTCTCTGCGACCACTCGAGGCGATGGCACCAAGGGCGATGTCATCACGTCGAATGTCCGGGCGATGCGTTCGATTCCCGTTCGTCTGGATACCGACGCGCCGCCGGCGATCTTTGAAGTGCGCGGCGAGATTGTGATGCCGAATAGCTCCTTTGAACGGCTCAACGTGGAGCGTGAGGCGGTAGGCGAGCCGCTGTTCGCCAACGCCCGGAACTCGACCGCGGGGACGCTGAAGAGCCTTGATCCGAAGATTACCGCGGGACGAGGGCTTCGCTTCCTCGCCCATGGTCGAGGCGAGCTGGTCGGTCTGGAGGTCGGCGGGTACGCCGCCTTTCTGGAGATCGCGAAGTCCTACGGACTTCCGATCAACGATCAAGCGGCGTCCTTTGATTCGATCGAGGCGGTGATCGAGCGGGTCGAGTCGTTCCGAGACGATCGGCAGGCGCTCGGCTTTGGGGTGGACGGCATGGTGATCCGGCTCGATCGGTTCGATCTGCAGGCGGAACTCGGAGCGACCGCGAAGGCGCCGCGGTGGGCGATCGCGTTCAAGTACCCCGCGGAGCAAGCGATCACCACGCTGACCGCGGTGGAGTGGCTGGTTGGCAAGGGGGGGACGCTCACACCTCGCGCGACGATGGAGCCGGTATTGGTCGCCGGGACCACCGTCCAGCACGCGACCTTGCACAACATCGAGGAGATCCGGCGAAAGGACATCCGGATCGGCGATCGAGTGGTGGTGGAGAAGGCGGGCGAGATCATTCCCCAGGTGGTCGAACCCGTCGCGAGTTCGAGATCGGGGATGGAGGAGTCGATCGAGCCGCCATCGAACTGTCCCGATTGCGGCGGAACGATCGAACAGGAAGGCCCCAAGCTTTACTGCATCAATCCCGAGTGTCCGGCCCAGTTCCGCGAGAAGTTGAAGTGGTTCGTCGGCCGCGACCAGATGGATATCGACGGGCTGGGTGAGAAGTTGATCGATCAACTGGTTGATGCCGACCTCGTGCATCATTTTGCTGATCTCTTCACGCTCAAACACGAGGATCTGCTCGAGCTGGAGCGGATGGGGGAGAAGTCGGCGCAAAAGCTCCTCGACGGCCTAGAGACGGCTCGTGACCGAGGTCTGACGCGAGTCCTTGCGGGACTCGGCATCCGGCACATCGGTGCCAGCGCCGCAAAGATGCTTGCTCGAAATTTTAAGGATGCGCAGGCCCTCCTCGCGGCGGACGTTGACACGCTCGAAGCGTTGCCGGACTTCGGGGAGATCACCGCGCAGAGCCTTCACGAACATCTCGCTAGTGAACCGGCGAGAGAGACCTTTCGACGACTCGCCGAGGTCGGCGTTTCGCTGGAGAGTGATCTTTATCGGTCCCCCGACGAACAGGATTTGATCATCGACTCCTGCTTTGCGGGAAAGACGATCGTCATTACCGGCACGCTCGAGTCGTTCGGCCGGAAAGAACTGGGTGAGCGCCTGGAATCTCTTGGGGCGACGATCACCGGCAGTGTCTCCCGAAAGACCGACCTGGTAATCGCCGGCGAGAAGGCGGGAAGTAAACTCGCCAAGGCGATCGAACTCGGCGTGGAGACCTGGGACGAATCGAGATTGCGTTCCGAATGGCCGACGGACGAGAAGCGGCCTTGAAGACCGTCCAGACGTCGTCGTGAGAACCGGCAGCGGAGGGTTCGATCGCACGAAGGTCCAGCGTGGAGCCCCGGGCGGTGTGTCTTGATCCGACCCCCCTTGACGTGCCGGATACACTTGAGGGCATGAGTCCGAACGCCAGCCCCATGGGTCAGGTCTATCTTGGCTTCCGCAGTCTTCTGGTGAAGATTGTGGTTTTCGTCGTGATGGCGGCACTTCTCGCGTGGGCGATCGGTGGGACCCTCTGGCCGCGAACCGCGATGCGGATCGTGGGAACGCCGATCATGATCGATGGTGTGAAGGTCGTCTTGGTCGACCAGATCGGTGATGGAACAGGGACCTTCGGTTTGGCAACCGTCGGTGACGAGAATCAGATCCTCCAACGATGGCCTCGTGCCGAGTTGACGACGCCGGTATGGAAGGACGCGTTGTCTCCGGTGGCGACGCCCGATGGCACGGCTGGAGCCGTGGCAGCCCAAGTCGTCAACCGATGGCGGGTCTGGATCTTCGAGGATGGATCCGAGCTTCCCAAGGGTGTGGGCGCGTGGTCATTTGAGACCGCTGGCCGCCTCGAGGCGGCACGTCTCCTCGACGGCGTGGCCCGTGGAACACTGCCTTCGAAGGCCGACGAACCGGCGGGGGATCAGTCTGAGGTGACGGTAGACAAGGGAGCGATCGATCCCGGTTCTTCCACGGACGCATCGTCCGGTCCGAACTGAACCACGCCGCCGATCCAGAGTCCGGCCAGGACGATGGCGAGGACGATTCGATACCAACCAAAGATCGCGAGCCCATGATTGGCGAGATAGCCAACGAGCCATTTCACCGCGAATGCGGCTGAGATGGTCGCCACGGTGATGCCGAGGATCAGCGGAAGGACGCCGAGGGCGACGATCTCGTCACCACTCTTCATCGCCTTGTAGGCACAGGCCCCGCCAAGGGTGGGCAGCCCGAGGAGGAAGGAAAACTCCGCAGCTTGCTTTGGGCGGAGGCCGACGAACATGCCGCCGACGATGGTCATCATCGAACGGCTGGTCCCCGGCCACATCGCCACGCATTGCAGCAGGCCGATCAACAACGCGTTCTTCCAGGTCAGGTCTTCGATGTCGATGAATTGATTCTCACCCGCCTCGTCCTCCGCGCTGGCGTAGACCCGGTCCTGCCATCGTTTCATGCCAATGAGCAAGAGGCCACCCACCGCCAAGGCGCCAATGACCGGCCAAGGACGGAATAAGGCGGCTTCGATGATGTCGTCGAGTAGGACACCGAAGATCGCCGCCGGGATGAAGGCGATGACCAGATTGATGAAGAGCCGGCGGCCTCCGGGGTCCTTTCCAAGCAGGCCTTGGATCATCGACCAGACTCGGACCCGATAGAGGCCGATGACCGCCAAGATGGCGCCACCCTGAATGACGATGTTAAACGCGTTGACCGCGGACTCGATCTTGGGATCCCGATCAAGCCCCAGGAGGCTCGCCACGATGATCAGGTGACCAGTCGAGGAGACCGGCAGATACTCGGTAATACCCTCGACCAAGCCAAGGATGATGGCGTCAAACGGCGTCATGGTGAGCATTCTCTCGAAAAGAAGATTTCGGAATCGAGATTCATCGAAAAGTCGATCCCCGCCAGAGCATCATCGGCCCGAAAGGCCGATCTTCTTCTATGGTCCTTCGCGTTCTGGCGGGTGATAGGCCGGTTCGTGATCGATCAAAACACCATTCCATGGTCGGGAACGCCGCTTTGAAACGGTCGTTCCGGACGATCCGTCTGGATTGGTCCGACAACGCTTCAGTTGGGGTCGGATGTCGTCGATTCGTTGGACGGAGCTGGAATTCGTTCGTCGAACGAACTCGCTTCCAGGTTTGTGCTGGAGACTCGCCATGCAAGTTGCTGAATTCACTCAGGATCTGACCTTTCGGACCGACCACGATCGCCGTCGTCATCGCCGATACGCAGTTCGTCCCATGTATTCCTTGATCCGCATTCAGACCGAGTCAGGCGAACTCATCGATGGACACATCCATGATCTGGCGGTTGGGGGCGTTCGATTCGAATGCGACGTACCGCTGCCGGAAGGAAGTCGAGTCCGATTCGAAATCGAGCTTCCCGGCGGTGCGGCCACCCTTCACGGATGGGCAAGCATCATCAGGATCGCTGACGAAGACACCCGAACCGGGACGATGGTCTTGGCGGCGGCGTTTGAACGGTTCGACACCAGAATCGAGTCCGGGACGCTGACTCGCTACCTCGAGCAGGGCTGCTTGCTTCGTTCAGCCTGACGCCTTCGGTGTTGTTCAGGTCACCAACGAGACGAGTTCCGCGATCACCGCGGAAAGTGGCCGGTTGTCAATCTCGATTTCGGCATCTGCGAGCCCACGGAAGATTGGCCCGCGGCGCTCGAGCATCAACTGCATCTCTTCGGCAGGTTCGAGGTCGCTCAAGGCTGGTCGGCTTTGGTCATCGACGATTCGGCTCGCAAGATTGGCGGGGGTGTCTTTTAACCAGACAATTTTGACGCGACCATTGCGACGGGCTTCTTGAAGCATCGCCGCCGCGTGTGGCGCCGTCGGCGTGCCGCCGCCGAGTGCGATAATCGAGGCGTTCGTTTCGTCGATGGAGTTTCGTAGGGCCGATGCCTCTGCGTCCCGCCAGGCGCTCTCGCCTCGTTGCTCGAAGCAGGTCATTGCATCCAGGCCGCAGATCGCTTCGGTTCGGTCATCAAGATCAATGAACGGCCGAGAAACAAGATCGGCCGTCAAGCGACCGGCGGTTGATTTGCCGGAGCCGCGAAGGCCGATCAGGATCAAGTGCATTCTGGAACCAAGCTCAGATGGTGGTCAACCGCTTGCGGCCAAGGGCACGACGGCGATTGATGATCTTGCGACCAGCCTTCGTCGACATCCGGGCACGGAAACCCATCTTCCGGACCTTCTTGATTCGGCTTACCTTGCGAGGGTAATGCAATGCCATGGGAAACTCCGAAACTTTCGGGACAGGGGCGAAACCGGCGAAACTTCGGAAGCCTCGACGATGGAACGTCGGGGTCAGACCCGAAACCGGGGGGGTGGTGCCAGGAAACCCGGCAGCGGGGAATCCGAAAAGGTAGCAGGATCCCTTCGGATGGTCGACCCCATTGGGGGCTAAATTCTACAGGATCATCGATACTGCCCCCAATAACGCCGATGCTGAAAGGGATCCGTCCTTTCCGTGGCATCTGTTGCTGCTGGTGGGAGTAAACTCGGGTTCGATCTCGCGGGCGCGCGTTTTCTCCCGGAGCCGGTGCTTGCCATCATTCGGTGGCCTGCCACGACTCCAGGAGCAACCGCTCGACCCATCTCACGCTCTTGGTTCAACCGGGCCGGTTCACCGGTTCCGGGGTGTTGACGGGAATTGCAATGGAACTGATGGACAGACTGGCGGAAGCCGAGCGACGAATCGGATATCGATTTAAGGATCGAGTCCTTCTGGCCCAATCACTGCGTCATGCCTCCTCGGCCGACGACCGACTCGACTCCAACGAGCGGCTGGAGTTCCTCGGCGACGCCATCCTTGGCATGGTCGTGTGTACCGAACTCTTTGATCGATACCCAGATTTACTCGAAGGCGAGTTGACCAAGATCAAGTCGAATGTGGTGAGCCGACGGGTCTGTGCCGAAATCGCCGAAGAGCTGGGCCTCGGCGAGCTCTTGGAGCTCGGTAAGGGCATGAACGGTCGCGGAGACATGCCGTCTTCGCTGCACGCGGCCGTGTTGGAATCGGCCATTGGCGCGATGTACCTTGACGGCGGATTTGGTCGGGCGCGTCAGTTTATTCTCGACTTACTCGAGTCGCGGATCGAGCATGCGGCGAAACTCGGGCATCAGCATAATTTCAAATCTGTCTTGCAACAGGTCTTCCAGAGGAAAGGGCTTGGCGCGCCGGTGTACTTGGTCCTCGACGAAAGGGGCCCCGACCATTCGAAGTGCTTCGAGGTGTGCGTGGCGGCGGGTGGTCGACAGTTTGAAGGCTGCTGGGGGCCGAACAAGAAACAGGCGGAACAGCAAGCGGCGCTGGCCGCCCTGCTGCATCTTGATCTGGCGGTCACCGATGGCGCTGGCGACATTCGACTGTCAGATGACTGTTGGAATGATGACCCCATTGACAACCCGGTCGCGGAGAAGCCTGGCGCAGAAGAATCCGCCGAGGTGTCCGCCGACGACGCGGGGAGTGAATCCACAGGTATTGAAGACGTTCAAGGGCCTGAAGACGCGGGCGATCTGGCCGCGGATGTCGAGACGCTGATCGAGTGAGGTTCAGGATTCAGACCTTGGTGAGCCACTGAACCATCAGGGTGGCGAGCCCGATGGCAATTCCCAAGCTCGCGCCGAGCGCGACGAAACTCAGATTGCTCAGTTTTCTTGGCGAGCGAGTCTGACCCGAGAAAATCTTGAGTGGGCCGACGATGTCATCCATGGATTCGCCTCGACGAGCGCGATCTTGGATCACCGCGATCACCAGACTGGCATCGAATTCACGGACTCCGATTGACTTCGAGAATCGAAGGAGTTCTTCGCGTCGTTCGGGTGGGAGGACGGCACCGTGGAGGCTGGCGGCGATTCGGCCAGCGAGCACCAGATGTGGCGATGCCACCCGATCAGTTTCCGTGACCTCGGCAACGCTCGCATTCGCGGCGAGCCGATTCTCAAGAGCGATTCGCCGTCGGGTTTCGGAGAGTTGCCGGGTAGCTCGAATCCGCACATCTTCCGGCGAGAACGCCGGAACGAGCCTGAGATTCGGATGCGTCGACGACATGGATTGATCCCGAGGGCACACAGATTCGAGTTGGAAGGGCCTGCGCACTACGACCAGCCGAGATGGCAGGTTCGTTCTTCCGGTTCGAGTCTAGAGGCGTTGGGGTGGGATCCAAACGGTAACGTCGCTTCATCCACCACCATTTTCTTCTCGGACGGCGTTTGGTTCCGTCTGAGTGGGTCAGGTCGATGATGCGGCCACGCGGTGGCCATCACGAATTCAGGATTGAGTCTGGGCGGAACTTCCCGGCTTCGGCGGCTTTCGAAAATCGAGATCTTCGATACGGCCGAAGACCGCAGTCGAGATGTTCGCCAAGTGCGACGCGATTCGCTTGAAGTATCTCGTTTGCATGGAATACGAAACGGCTTCCTGCATGCTGATGGTGGAACGATCGTCCAGTAGTTCCATGGCGATTTCATCACAGGCAGCTCGGACCGCATCAGCGGCCTTGATCGCAACTTTCGCTTCCTTGGTATCGGAATTCTGGAAGGCCGCTCGAACGAGATCAAAGATCTTCTCGACCTCGCCGGGGATCTGCCGTATTCGTTCCTGATACGGAGAGGGCGACTGGCCGAAGTCTCCATGCTCGGTCACTTCGTAGAGATTCTTGCAGTAGTCGCCGATTCGTTCCGCGTCTTTGGCGATCGACATCAGGGCCAGGCAGGCGGCGATGTCCGCGTTTCGATTCACCGAGAGATGCGTCACGATGTTTCCACGGAGCGAGCGGAGGAGACGATTGATGTCTTGATCGCGGGTGAACACCGCTTCTCGCACGTCCGCCGGATTTCCGCCGGCAAGGACCCCATGGACCTCGCGGAACATCCACTGTCCAGCGGTCAGCATCTCGTCGAATTCGCGAAATGCTTGATCGAGGGCGTCGCCGCCGCGAAGTGCTGCCAGTAGGGCTCCGAGCATGATAAAAACTCCAGGATCGACTCAGTTGTAGATGAACACTTCGGTGATGATCAGGCCGATCGCAGGAATAACCACGAAGACCACGGCCAAGAAGATGAAGGCCCACTTCTTTGATCGGCTTGCGAGCGAGCTGTAGGCCTTTGAGATGCGGATCGGGATCTTCCGGAGGGGATACCAGATCAGATTGTCTGAACAGTTGAACAGGATATGGGCAATGGCGACGGTCACGGCGGCGCTGGTGGGATTGGCCAGTGCGGCGATGAGCCCGGTCACCGTGGTGCCGATGTTGGCCCCCAGCATGAATGGGAACGCCCGCTTCAACTTGACGGCGCCCGCGCCGACGATCGGCACCATGAGGCTGGTGGTCACCGAGCTCGACTGAACGGAGATCGTGGAGAAGATTCCCGAGAGCCATGCGACGAAATCGTTGCGGAAGAATACGGTCGAGAAGAGGCCTTCGAGGCGGCTCAGGACTGCGCCTTTGAGGTTCTTCACCAGGAATATCAAGGCGAAGAAGAGGAGAAGCAGACCGAGGATCGAGAGTGAGACGGAACTTACGATCGAGGGGCCGCCACCGAACCACTCGGTCATCGACTGGAGGAAACTGACCACCGGCTTGGTGATCACCTTGATCGGGTTGGTCGGCTTGGTGACCTCGTCAAAGCCCAGAGAACCGGCGATCAATGCCGCGACGTTGGCCAGAATTCCCATGCCGTTCTTCGACAAGGCGCTGGTGATCCATTCGATTGGAAAGAGGATCAGCACCGTCAGGATGTTGGGTACCGCATGGAGCAACGCCGCCGCATAGGCCCGTCGGAACTGTCGCCGGATCCGCATGGTTCCCAAAGAGACAATGAGCCCCGTGACGCTGGTACCGATGTTGGCACCCATCACCGCAAACACCGCAGTTTCGATCGGCATCTGGCCGGCCGCGACCAAGGTGATGATCAGTGACGTGGTGAACGAAGAACTCTGGACGATCGAAGTCACCAGCACCGCGCCGAATAACGCGAAGAGGGGGTTGTGTCCCTGAGCGATGATCATCTCGAGCCAGTCGGACTGCTTGCCCACGCCCTTGAGGCCTGATCCCATCACATTGATGGCACACAGAAACAGATAGAGCGCGACCACCGCAAAAATGGCGTTGACGAGTGGAAATGATCGTCGGGGATGGGCCAGCGATGGAGTCAAGGGCATCGGGTCTACACAGGCGCTCTGGTTTGATCGATCGAAGGGGCGGCGGGCGGAGGCGGCAGGCTATCGGTGGTAGCCCTGCCACGCCAGTCTCGCCGGATTGGCGACCCTCTTCTGCCCGTGGTGTGGATGACGTGACAATTCCCGACCGCCCGCGCGGCGCGACGGTCTCAGATCCGAGTCTGAGGTCTTTATCGAGGGCATCCTGCGGTCGCGTTAGTCCGCGTTGCCGTGTCGGACCACCGTTCCTTCGACCAGATAGATCAGATTGCCGGCGATGGAGACGGCGATGTCGCCGGTGCGTTCGAGCCTCTGGGCGATCGCCAGTAACTCAATCGCGGCATTGGTCGATTCGGGATCCCTGGGGATCTCCTCGCGAGCCCAGACCAGCATGGATTTGTGGAGTTGATCCAGTCGGTCGTCGTCGCGTCGAATCTCCCTCGCGAGTTTCGAATCGGAATCGGCCAACGCTCGAAGCGACTTCGAAAAGAGCTCGCGAACCGAGTGGCACATCTCCGCCAGCGGATCGGGAAGTCGAACTGCCGGCATCGAACTCACGCGAATGATGCGCTTGGAGATGCCCTTCGAGAGATCGGCGATCCGTTCGAATTCACCGCTGATCCGCATCATCGCGAGAATCCGCCTCAAGTCTGTTGCGACGGGCGCCGCAAGGGCGAGAAGGCGAACGCATTCCTCCTCGATGACGAGATCGTCATGATCGATCTCGGCATCTCCCTGTCGGACGTCTTGGGCTGCGGCGACATCCGCGGTCAGGATCGCGTCGGTGATCTGAAAGAGTCGTTGTTCGACCTTGGCGCCGAGGATGAGCAGGTCGCGGCGCAGCTTGGTGAGGTTTGATTCGAGATCGACGGGCATGCTTGATTCTCTTTGATTCAGAGTCAGCCGAAACGACCGGAGACGTAGTCCTCCGTCTCGCGATGGGCGGGGTTGGTGAAGATTAGATCGGTCTCGTTGGACTCGATGAGAGCGCCGTTGTAGAAGAACGCGGTGCGGTCCGAGACTCTGGCCGCCTGCTGCATATTGTGGGTGACGATGACGATCGTGTATTGATCCCGAAGGTTGCGGATCAGGTCCTCGATCGCGGCGGTGGACCGGGGATCGAGCGCCGAGCAGGGCTCGTCCATCAGTAAGACTTCCGGTCCGATCGCGATCGCTCGTGCGATGCAGAGCCGCTGCTGTTGTCCGCCGGAGAGTCCCAAGGCGCTCTGGTCTAGCCGGTCCTTGACCTCATCCCAGATCGCGGCTCGACGAAGGCTCTGTTCGACGAGGGATTCAAGATCCAATCTCGAGTACCGCCGATGAAGCCTGGGTCCGAACGCGACGTTGTCGAAGATCGACTTGGGAAACGGATTCGGCTTCTGAAACACCATGCCGACTCGCCGTCGAAGATCCACCACATCGCAGCGCGGGTCGAGGAGGTCCCGACCGTCAAGGGTGATCTCGCCTTCCGCCCGTGCCGAGGGAATGGTGTCGTTCATCCGATTGAACCAGCGAAGCAGCGTGCTCTTTCCGCATCCCGACGGCCCGATGAAGGCGCTGACCCGGTTCTTCGGGATATCGAGTCCCACGGAATGCAATGCCTGAAGGTCGCCGTACCAACTGTTCAAGGATCTGCAGCGAATGCAGACCTCGGGTGGATTGGTTGGCTCGACCGGATTCACGTGAGGCGGTAACGCGACCACCGTGGTTCCGCGGTTTCGTGGCTCGGGTGCATTGGTGGACGGCATAGGGGGTCGAGTTCCGGTGGGAGAGGTTGGGCTCATTGGAGGGGCCTCGAGAACTTCTGGCGGATCAGAACGGCGATCGCATTGAACGCAAGCAGAACCACGAGCAGCACAATGATGCCGGTGGCGGCAAGCGCTCGGAACTCCTCCTGCGGACGACTGGTCCAGTTGTAGATCTGCATGGGGAGGACGGTGAAGGCGTCCATCAGGCTTTGTGGGACGTCGGTGATGAACAACGCGACGCCGAGAACCAAGATCGGCGCCGCCTCACCGATCGCTCGGCTCATCGCGAGGATCGCTCCGGTCATGATCATCGGAATCGATGCGGGGAGTGTGACTCTAAAGACGGTCTGGAGACGCGTGGCCCCCATGGCCATCGAGCCCGCTCGCAGTGAACGAGGTACGGATCGCAGCGCTTCTTGGGAACTGATGATCACCACCGGTAGCACCACCAGCATGAGCGTCAAGCCACCGGCCAGCACCGTCTGGCCGAAGGGGAATTGCACGTAATACCAAGGTTTCTGGATCTCGTAGTCGATGGGCTCGACCACGTCGATCGCGGAAATGACGCCATACGCCGGCGTGAACTCGGTGTCGCCGTTGACGATGGTGAGGGGTATCGGTGTCCAGTTGTTGGTGAAAATCAACTCGCCGTCTGGCCCATCGAGAACGTCTTGGATGTAGCCGATCGATCCGGTGGTGAGCGACGGGGTCTCGTTTCTGCTGGTGACGGGCACTCGGAGAGGCTCGCCCGTCGAGTCGTAGTAGATTGCGAACGTCTCGCCGCCGATCTCGAATGAAGGGTTCTGAATCGGACCGAAGAGGCCAAACATTCGCACGAACAGGGTCAGTCCGAGGATGCCGTAGACGATCGATGGGACGCCGGCCAGATTCGAAATGTTGATCCGCAAGAAGTTGGTGACGCGGTTCTTGGCGGCGAATTCTTCGAGATAGACCGCGGTCGCCACCCCGACGGGCAGGGCCACGATGGCGCAGATCGAGGCGACCCAGATTGATCCAAACAACGGGGCCTTGATCCCGGCCTGGTCGGGAATCCGGGAGGCGTAACGCTCGATGAAGGACCACGAGAGCCCGGGGAATCCCTCGATCAGAATGCTCGCGAGAAGCAGTGCGAGGGCGAGCACCGCGATGAGCGTGATGCCGAGACAGATGATCGAGAATGCGCGGTCTATGCGGACTCTTGCGGCGGATGTTCGTGGTACTCCACGGTCGATCAGCTTCTGAAAATGGTTCGAATTTGGTCTGGCGTCGTTCACTCGTATTCCTCCCGGAATCGGAGAAGAATGCGGTAGCCGGCAAACGTGAGCAGAAACGTCATCAGAAAGAGCACGCCAGCGACGGCGAAACTCGACTTATATTCAACGCCGGTCGCGGGGGCGTCGCCAAGGAAGATCTGAACCATGTACGCGGTCATGGTCTGCACCTGTTCCCAGGGTAGGACCGTCATCTGCGCCAGCCCTCCGGCCGCCAACGCCACAATCATGGTCTCGCCGACCGCACGGGTGATGGCAAGCAGGTAGGACGCCATGATTCCGCTCAACGCGGCCGGCACCACGACCTTGACTGAAGTGTCGAACTTGGTCGAGCCGAGGGCGAAGGCCCCGTCGCGAAGGCCCTTCGGAACGGCGCGGATGGCGTCTTCCGAGAGGCTGGTCACGATGGGGAGGATCATGATGCCGACCGCGATTCCCGCGGCACCGGCGCTGTAGGCGCCGAACGTGTTCTCGCCCGTGACCAATCGACCGAGCCCTTGCAACGCGGGGGTGATCACGATCAGGGCGAAGAATCCGTAGACCACGGTCGGAATTCCTGCCAGAACTTCGAGAATTGGCTTGAGGATCGCGCGGAGCCAAGGCGGTGCGTACTCGCTCAGAAAGATCGCGGTGACCAACCCGATCGGAAGGGCAAAAACCGCCGCCACCAGCGTGACCAGAAGCGTGCCAACGATCAGCGGCCAGATTCCGAAGTGACGGTCAGCACCGAGAAGGGGGTTCCATTCGAGACCGGTGAGGAAGTCCACGACAGAGACGTCCTGCAGGAAGCGAGCGGTCTCGTACGCGAGGATGCCGATGATCAAGGTGGTGATCAGGATCGAGAACATGGCGCAGCCGACGAGGAGACCGCGGACGGTCCCCTCTTGAAACAATCGCAGGATCACACTGCGTGGTCTTCCTCTTCCGCAGAGTTCGGCGAGGGTTTGGTTTTCGGGCTGCGGGGACGCGGTCGGCATCAGGTTCCGTTCGGTTGTGTTCTTGGAACCACCAAGCCCGTTGGCCCGGGGTCTCGGAGGACCCCGGACCAGGACGGCGTGGTCAGACCCGGACCATCACTTGTAGAGGTCGGTGATCGGGCCAGTCTTCTTCTTGCCGTTCTCGTCGAGGTACGAACTGCCGGTTCGGCCCGCTTCGAACGCTTTGGAAGCGCGTTGGTAGATGGCGTCGGGAAGTCCGACGTATCCGACCTCGCGGGCGGCGGAGGAGGCGTTCTTGAGATAGAACTCGACGAAGGCCCGGACGTACGGCTTCCGGGCGGAACGTGCCTTGACGTAGATGAAGAGTGGGCGGCTGAAGGGGTTGTAACTCCCGTTTTCGATGGTCGTTGCGGACGGGAGAACATCATTTCCGGCGTTGTTTCGGATGGAAACAGCCTTTAATGATTCCTTGTTCTCGAAGTAATACGCCGCACCAAAGAAGCCAATGGCGCCTTCATCTCCGGCAACACCACGGACCAAGACGTTGTCGTCCTCGGAGACGCTCATGTCGCTGCGAATCGTGCCTTTCTTTCCGGCGACGACTTCCTTGAAGTAGTCGAAGGTGCCGGAATCGGTGCCCGGTGAGTAGATCTTGATCGCTCGATCCGGCCACTCGGGGCGAACGGCGTTCCAGGTCTTCGGCGCGGAGTCGCTCAGGAAAATCTTCTTGAGGTCCTCTACGGTCATCGAGTCGGCCCAGTAGTTGCCCTTGTTCACCACGATCGTGAGACCGTCGTAGGCGACCGGTATCTCGATGTACTCGACGCCAGCTTCCAGGCAAGCCTTTGACTCAGATCCCTTGATCGGTCGGGAGGCATCGGAGATCTCGATCTCGTTGGCGGCGAACCGTTTGAAGCCTCCACCCGTGCCGGAGACTCCGACGGTGACCTTCACATTGGGGGCGGCCTTCTTGAACGATTCCGCGATGGCTTCCGTGATGGGGTAAACGGTGGAGGAACCATCGATCGTGATGGATCCTCGGAGGCGGCGAAGATC
The DNA here is from genome assembly GCA_905480395.1 of uncultured Phycisphaerales bacterium. Classification (GTDB taxonomy): domain Bacteria; phylum Planctomycetota; class Phycisphaerae; order Phycisphaerales; family SM1A02; genus UBA12014. The sequence continues at coordinate 145,774 of CAJQQE010000014.1, read as the reverse complement.
CTGTGTGCCGTTGGCCCCAAGGAGGGCCATGGTCATGGCTGCGATTCCGGCGGTGGTGACAATTCGACGTCCGAGTTGCATGTGGGGTTCCAGGTGGGTTTCGATGGAGGGGCCTGAATCTGGGTCGAGAAGACGTTCCTCGCGACGGGCAGAGGATCTCCGCCGCGTGTTCAGAACGCGTGAAGGTGGCGCAAAGTGTTTGATCAATCGGCAGCGGGCCAACGGGCCACCGGCGCTCGCTGAGGGCATTGCTCGAGGGGCCTTCAGCCCGACGGGAGGGTGATTGTGAAGATCGAACCGACCCCGAGTTGCGATCGGGCCTCGATGCTTCCACCCAGGACGCCAGCGATGTGCTTCACGATCGCGAGGCCCAGGCCGGTGCCCCCAAGTTCCCGGCTTCGACTCCGGTCGACCCGATAGAACCGCTCGAAGATCCGATCCAAATGTTCGTGGGCGATGCCGGGTCCGAAGTCCTCGACATCAATTCGAACCAATCCCTGATCGGTGGTCGAGCATCGAATCTCGATCGGGGCTTCGCCACCGCCGTACTTGATCGCGTTGCTGACGAGATTGCTGATGGCCTGCTCCAGCAACGGATGGGTTCCTCTGGCGACCGGGTCACCATCGATTCGAGCGATCAGCGAAACGCTCTGAGCCTCCGCGGACTCTTTGGTCGAGTGAATGACGGAATCGATCACCGAGCTGATCCGCACGGGCTCTAGATCGAGCATCGAACGTCGCTGTGGGTCCTCGATCCTCGCCAGTGCGAGAAGGTCTTCGATAATCGCGGAAAGTCGATGGGTATTGCGGACGATAACGTCGGCGCATTTGCGGATCATGTCGGGGTCATCGGTGTCCTGGAGGATTTCCGCGTAGCCGCCGATCGAGGTGATCGGCGTTCGCAGCTCATGGCTCACGTTGGCCGCGAAGTCCGTGCGAATCCGCTCCAGTTGTCGCAGCCGCGTCACCTCCTCGAGGACCACCACGGTGCCAATCGTCTCTCCTTTACCGTCGGTCATCGGTTCGGCGACCAGCTCCGCGATTCTGGTCGACTGTGAGAACGAAATCTCTGCGGTGAAGCGGATGCTCGATTTCAAGGCGGTGTCCGCGGCCTCTTGCAGCGCCGGTTCGCGGATCACCTCCTGGAGCAGTCGGCCTCTCAGATCAATGTCTGCCAGATCGAACATCTGAAGCGACGCATTATTCAGACGGATGATCCGATGCTCGCGATCGAGTGCGATCACTGCGTTGGACATTGACTGCAGGATGGCGAGCATTTCGGAGGTCTGGAGTTGGAGTGCGGAGATGCTGGAGTCGAGTTCTTCGGCCATGCCGTTGAGCGATCGGGCCAGCCCGCTCATTTCGATGGGGCCGTCTTCTTGAAGGCGGCCGGTGAAGTCTCCGGCTGCGAACCGTTTCGCGGCCGAAGCTGCCCGGCGGGTTCGGCTCGAGATGGAACGAGAGAGGAGGATCAGCGTGAGAAGCGTGATGAGCACGGCGGCCGAGAGCGCGACGCCGATGGCGGTGGTGATCCGACGCTCGGTGGCGGTGACCAGAGAGAGTGGTTGGCTGACGCGGAGAATCACCGATCCGCCGTTGGGACGAGGCCTCGCGATCGCGGCGTAGACGAGATCCGCGCCCACGGTCTGACTGAATCTGATGGACTTTCCAGATCCCGACCGGAGCGCTTCGGCGATCTCAGGTCGACCCGCGTGGTTGTCCATGTCGGCGGCAGGACTCTCGTTGTCTTGGAGAACGCGTCCGTCCGACGCGATCAGCGTGAGTCGGAGACCTTCGCTTGCGGCGGCCCGGGCGACCGAATCCGGGAGACGAGGCGGATTCGTCGAATCCTGAATGGTGGCGGCAAGGACGGTGGCGTCGCTCAGAAGTTCTTTCTGGAGATCCTCGCGGTGGAACTCGCGAACGGAATCCGCAATCGAGGTCATCAGAAGGAGCGATACGGCGGCCTGCACCACGATGAGGGTGAAGGCGATTCGCCCGAGAAGACTTCGTCCCAGTTTGATGTTCTCAGCCTTGTGTGGCGGCGTGGATCCCGTCTTGGAACCGGTATCCCACGCCTCGGACCGTCTCGATGCACTTGCCTAATTCACCCAGTTTCCGCCGGAGGGCGGTGATGTGGACGTCCACGGTTCGAGTGGACAACACCGTGGATCGTCCATGGACCGCGGCGATGATCTGGTCGCGGGAGCGGACGAATCCAGGACGGCTGGCAAGATACCGCAAGAGGCTGAATTCCGTGAACGTGAGCGTCAGAACTTCATGGTCCACGAGAACTCGATGCCGGGCCGTGTCGATCACCAAGCGATTCTCAAAAAGCGATATCCGGTCGCTCGACGTCGCGGAATCTTCGATAAAGAAATCGTCTTGGCGGCGAAGAATACTGGTGACTCGTGCGACCAGCACCTTCGGGCTAAAAGGCTTGACCACGTAATCCTCGGCACCGACCTCGATTCCGGAGATCACATCGGCGTCCTCGCCTTTCGCCGTCACCATGATGATCGGGATGTTCCGCGTCGATGGCTCGGACTTCAATTTGCGACAGACATCAATCCCGTCCACGTCCGGCAGCATGCGATCAAGCACGATGAGGTTGGGAGGGTTGCGTTGAATGGCGTCGAGGGCAGCTCGGCCGGAATGGATGATTGAGCAATTCAATCCCTCTCGGCTGAGATGAAACTCGATCAACTCCGCGATTTCAGGCTCGTCTTCAACAATAAGGACCTGGGTAGGCACGTCAGCGATCCACGTAGGTGAGATTCGAATGGAGAGGAGTATTGTCCGAGCACGCTTGGGGAATGTGAGGACAAGATTTAGATTTCATGAAGAAAACCGGCTTCGGGTGATGCTGGGGCCGGAGAGAGTCCCGAGTCGTCGGCCGGTGATCGAAGATTCAGTGATCGAGACGCCGTCGCAGGCGAGGGCGCCGAGTGTCGCCATTCCGGCACTTTCGCGAGCCTGGGCGGGGAGGCCGAATTCGTCCGAGGTTCGAACATCGGTGGAAGGGGGGAAGGCGGTGCGAATCGCGTCGACGAGGCATTCGTTGAGGACGCCGCCGCCGGCCAGGATCAGGCTTGAGGGTTGGGCCGATCCGAATCGCCGGCTCGCCGACGAGATGCAGTCGTGGAGCGCGATGCCGATCGCCTGGCAGATCGTTGCGAGCCCGTCCGCGGGAGTGCCCGCAGCGCGGACGAGGGCCACCGCTTCGTCCCGGTGTTCGTCACCATCGCCGCCACTCCGCTCGTCATGAAACAAAGCCGCAATCTTCCGTCCGAAGGCTGATGCGGTGAGTGCATCCGGCGTGCCGCTGACGGCAATCTTCCCGCCTTGGTCGAAGGGGCGATTGATGACCGCGAGCGCGGCCGCGTCAAGCAGGTGGTTGCAGGGGCAGCAATCGAATCCCGCGAGACCATCGAAGAGGTCCGTTCCGGTCTTCATGGATGGAAGCAGCGTGGCGTTGATGAAGCCTCCGAGGTTGACGATGGCGAGTGCGGTATCGGGGTCGCGTTGGTCTTGATAGAGGATGGCATCCGCAATCGGGGTGATCGGCGCGCCTTGGCCGCCGATGGCCAGATCCTCACCCCGCAGGTCGTACATCACGGGACACGGGGCGATCGCGGCCAGCGGCCAGGGGTTGATCAGTTGGAGCGAATCCGGGGGGGCATGACAGACGGTCTGGCCATGGACCACGATGATGTCGAGTGGCTCGGTCGCGAAGTGGGCTTCGAACACCCTGGCGTGGCGTTCGCCGAATCGACGCGCGAGGGAGGCGACTTCGACGGCGGTCAGTCTCCCGCCCCTCGCGAACGCCCGCAGCGGCTCGGCGAGTTCACCGATCGGTTCGTGAACCTGACGAAGGAGCCGAGCCGACATCCCCGCGCCATGACCCGTGATCTCGATCATCGCCGCATCGATGCCATCAATGCTCGTCCCGGTCATGAATCCAAGGGCATGTCGAAGTTGGTCCAAGAGGGTCGTATCCAGGCGGGGTCGCAAGGTGATCGGTTCGGTTTTGGGTACTGTACGGTTCGGGATCGACTCAGGACGTCATCCCACAGGAGCTCAGTCACATGGTCAAGCGGATTCTTGTTACCGGCGGCGCCGGTTTTCTCGGCTCACATCTCTGCGATCGCCTCGTCGATCAGGGGCATCAGGTGCTCTGCCTCGATAATCTCTTCACGAGCCAAAAGTCCAACATCGAACACCTGATCGGCCGGCCGAACTTCGAGTTCATCCGCCACGACGTGATCGATCCCTACAAGGCTGAAGTCGACCAGATCTATAACCTCGCCTGTCCCGCCGCACCGGGTCACTACCAGTACAACCCGATCAAGACGATCAAGACTTCGGTCATGGGCGCGATCAACATGCTGGGGCTCGCCAAGCGACTGGGAGCGAGGATCCTGCATGCCTCGACCAGTGAGGTGTACGGAGATCCGGAGGTTCATCCGCAACCCGAGTCGTACCGCGGAAGCGTCAATCCAATCGGCATTCGCGCGTGTTACGACGAAGGCAAGCGGGCCGCCGAGACGTTGATGTTCGATTACTACCGCCAGCACAAAGTCGATATTCGGGTCGTTCGCATCTTCAATACCTATGGTCCGCGGATGCATCCGTATGACGGTCGGGTGGTCAGCAACTTCATCCGACAGGCGCTGACCGGCGAGCCGATCACGATCTACGGAGACGGTAGCCAGTCGCGTTCGTTCTGCTACTGCGACGATCTCTTGGATGCCTTTCAGGCGATGATGAACGGGCCGGAAGACTTTCACGGACCGGTGAACATCGGAAATCCCGGTGAGTTCACCATTCGGGAATTGGCTGAACTGGTTGTCGAAATCGCGGGGACCAAGGTTGAGATCGTTCAAGCCAGACCACTGCCTCAGGACGATCCGCTCCAGCGGAAGCCTGACATCAGTTTGGCCAAGGCCGAATTGAAATGGGAGCCGAAGATCGCCCTTCGCGACGGCCTTCAGCGGACCATCGAGTGGTTCAAGCAGGCGGATCTGGCCCAGTACCGACCACCGACCCCTCACTATTGATGACCGAGGCCTATTCGGCCTGTTCAACGACGTTTGATGACTGACGAGCGGCCCCTCCGGGGCCGCTCGTTTCGTCAATTCGCGGTCTGCCGGGGGCTCCGGACTTGACGGGATGGTCGAAACCGGCGATTCTTCAGCAGCCAAACAAAAGCCTAACGAGATTTAGGCGGAATTCCGATGATGTTCGGTCAGCGTTCGGTATCCGAGGCGTATCCCAGCATCAAGAGCCAGCCCATGACGATTTCTTCCCACACAACCTCGAATTCCAGCCCCGCTCGATTCCAGCGATCGAGCCCCCAGGCTCCCACGGGGCGATCGCGTTCGACCTTGGAAACCGAGGGCCCCTCGGGAGAAACCGCCGGTTGCGTCGCCGCCGATCCTCAGGCTCCTAGGATCCGATTCGAACCTGCGAGTCATGTGACTCATGTGAATCATGAGAATCATGCCGAGACCGATCGGACCTCGAATCCTCCAGAAAACAGGAGCTCGAGATCACCATGATTCAGCGGGCCCGCAATCGAAGTGACGACGACGAGTTCGGACGATCAGAACCAAGCAAACAGGAAGACGCGAAACCACCGCCCGGCGAATTCGGTAGCAGATCACCTCGCCAATCAAATCACAAGTCAAATCACAAGCCAGATCACAAGCCAGATCACAAGTCGGAACCTCTTCGAAGCGTTCCGCCCATCGAAACCGAAAGCGACCACACCATGCCCAAGGCAACCCTCGAATCACCAGAAATCACCACGAATCCTGCCACGCCCAAGAGCTCGGCGCCCGGAAAAACTCCCAAGACCAAGGGGGCTAAGGGCAAGGCTGCCGTCGCGGAGAAGTCCGGCACCGGTGTGGCCCCGCTCGCCCCCGGCCGTCGTCAGGCACTTGATCGAGCCCTCGCGCAGATTGAGAAGGCTCATGGCAAGGGTTCGATCATGACCCTCGATGGCGATCATCTCGCTGGCATCAAGTGTGTGTCGACCGGGGCGCTCAGCCTCGATCTGGCGCTCGGTGGCCGCGGTCTTCCCAAAGGACGAGTCGTTGAGGTCTTTGGCCCGGAATCCTCGGGTAAGACGACGTTGGCATTGACGGTGGCTGCCAATGTGCAGAAGAACGGTGGCATCGCGGCCTTCATCGATGCCGAGCACGCCCTCGATCCGACCTGGGCCCGAAAGCTTGGCGTCAACATCGACGAAATGCTTCTGAGTCAGCCGGACACCGGCGAACAGGCACTCGAAATCTGCGAGATGTTGGTTCGATCCAATGCCGTCGACATCATCGTGATCGACTCGGTGGCGGCACTCATTCCTCGAGCAGAAATCGAAGGCGAAATGGGCGATTCTCATATGGGCCTTCAAGCTCGACTGATGAGCCAAGCCCTTCGAAAGCTCACTGGTGCGATTGCCAAGAGCGAATGCATCGTGCTCTTCATTAACCAGCTTCGCGAGAAGATTGGCGTGATGTTCGGCAGTCCTGAGACGACCACCGGTGGTCGTGCTTTGAAGTTTTACTCTTCGGTCCGAATCGACATTCGTCGCATCGGCGCGATCAAGGATGGCGAGAACAATGTGGGCAACCGCGTACGAGCGAAGGTGGTGAAGAACAAGGTGGCCCCGCCGTTCCGGCTTGCGGAGTTCGACATCATGTTTGACGAAGGGATCAGTATGTCGGGCGATCTTCTGGACCTCGCTGTCGAGGACAATATCGCGCAGAAGGCCGGTGCCTGGTTCAGTTACGGAGAGATCCGTCTCGGTCAGGGACGAGAAAATTCCAAGCAATTCCTTCGCGACAATCCGGATCTCTTTACCGAGATGCGGGCGAGGGTTCTGGAGCAGCGACTGGGCCCGGTCGTTCCGGTCGCGAAAGTCGAATCCGACGACGACGCGGCGAAATGACGAAAGTCCCGTCCGGCATCTGGACGTGATCCTTTGGGATGGCGGCTGGATACGCGACGTCGGAGTTTGAGATGATGAAGACGGTCCCCTGTGCCCACCGCGCAGGGGATCGTTGTTTCGTGAAGATCCATCAGCGGTCGTCGATGATCAAACCCTGACCGGATCTGACTTGAGTTGCCAGACACGGCCAGACACGGCCAAACATGGCCAGACATGGCCAGACATGGCCATGGTTCCTCCTTGCAATCAACAAGAATCGCCGATGCTGCTGGGTCTCTGGAGCAGGGCGGATTCCGTACTTCGGGGTTGTTGACGAGGGGGCGGAATCGGATACGCTGCGTTGTTCCTCGCTTGCGAGGAGCGTTCCCCAACCCTTGCGGATGTGGCGGAATTGGCAGACGCGCTAGATTCAGGTTCTAGTGGGAGTAAAATCCCGTGGAGGTTCGAGCCCTCTCATCCGCATTCTTCAAGACGCCCCCTTGGCCGGAAACGGCTCGGGGGCGTTTTGTGTGTGTCGCTGTCTATCTCATCGATGGCCCACCGAACTGGAGACGTCCCTCGGACCAGCACTCGGTCATTCCCCACAAGGTTGCGGCGTGATTCATCACACGAAGCCAGGCGGCCAAGACGCCTCGCCAGCCCCGCGTAGCAGCGTCCGAATTTGGTTTCTACGGTCAAAATCCCTTTTCGAGGCGGTGCTCCTTCGACGGTGGCTTGGCTTGATCGCTGCGGGGACGTCGCCGCCATCTCCTCGCTGCGTTGACTCGCCGGCCTACGTCGGGGTACGCTCGACGACGTTCCGTTGGCTTGGTTTCGTCGACCTAACCCGAACTTACCTGTTGACGCGTGTTGACTGGATGAATCCAGCCAACTCTCTGACACCGAGGTCTCAAAAAAGGAAAGACCAATGACTGAGCAGAAGAACCAACTCGCCTCGCTGTTTGCCGCCTGCTGGAAGGACGAGGCCTTGAAGGCTCGTTTCATGAGTGATCCCAAGGCGGTGCTCTTGGAACATGGAATGGAAGTCCCCGAGGGGATTGATGTCAAGGTGGTCGAGAACTCCGAGAATTGTGTACACATCACGATGCCTGGCGCGCCCACAGGTCACCATGAGCTCTCCGACGCAGAGCTTGCGGCGGCTGCCGGAGGTGGATGTGCTTGTGGAGGAACCACCACCAACTGCAAGGATTGGTTGCACTCGGTGTTGTCCGTCAAATAGTCGATCTACCAACTGGAGTTGAGAACGCCGATGGGGCTCGTCAGACCCGCGCGATCCAGGGCACGATCGATCCAACGTTGAAGAGGCATGGACACGTCTTCATTGAATGGCCGAACGCCGCACCCGCGATGGGTGCGGCGTTCTTTGTGATGCCTCAAACGGTTGGCCGAACCTTCGATTCCGATCGCGATTGGTTTATCCGACCTGCCTCGGAAGGTCGGTGTTCCGCGGCTCCGAATTGGGGTTCGATGTCGGTGGCAGCTGCGTTTCGAAATCGCCGGATGGATGGAGGTACTGGATCTTCTCGATCCAGCCTCTGGGAATCTTGGTCACGCCACCCATCTGGTCGCTGGTGATGGTGTCGGTGATCGCGATCTGCGCTTCATCAGCATGGATGAGAATCCCGACCGTGTGCACGGTGATCAGCGGACGCCGCGCGAACTCAAACATTTCCTCGGTGTCCTCCCAGCCGGGCCCACCCTGACTCTCCGCGTCCTTCCAAAGAACCGAGACCATCGGCTGGAGCCCGTGGCCGACGTCGGTGGTCATCTCGTGCTTGATCGGTGTTTCATCGACATGCGTCCCATCGTCGCCCTTGATTTCGGCGGGTCGGTTCTGGTGGGATGAGATCTGATGTGGCGCGTGATGTTGAGGGCCATGATCGCACATGTCGAAGTCCTTTCTTTTCTGAGGAATGATGGAGGCCGAACGTCCGAGCGGTCCGAGCCGGGAGCCCGGCTCAAGCACCGGGTCCTCGTCATATCAACGGCTGGATTCCGCCTCCAGTTCGGGTCTTCTGAGAGGTCGCCTCGAACCGTCGTTCTCGGACGATCTCAAGGGGTTGGGAAGGGGGTTTGGGTGAAAAAAGACCCACATGGGGATTTAGGGGGAGATCGGAGCCAACAGACTGGGGGCCCGGCAGAATTGATCAAGGTCGACGATCTGCACCAGGGCACGTTCCGCCGCGGCGCGGATCTCCAGCGGCAGGTTCTGCTGGAGTGGGCCGAGAATGGAGGCGGCGGCATTCGGGTTTTTCAGGCACTGAGCCCAGAGCTCATTGAAATCTCCAGTGACGGGGGCCTGAGCGTCGTCGACCGCCTGCATGGAAAACAAGGTTGCGATGGATCCGAGCAGCGTCGCTTTCGCGTGCGACGTCGCCCGATCGTCGGGATTCATTCGTACTCGTCCTTCGGCTCGAGAGAAGAGCATGAACCGTCGATCCGGGGTCATCGTTTCTAGTTGCTCGGTCAATCCTTCGCAGACCTCGGCCATCTCGCCTCTGGTCTTGCGGGCCACAAATCGGGCGGTATCTCGGGTTGCGGCATCCGCCACATCGAGGCCGTTGGACCGAGGTACGCCGGCCATGGCCTGAACCAAGATGAGCCTCGGGCCGACGTGCTCCCGAAGTCCGAGCGCGGCGTCCGATTGCAACACGTTCCAGACGTCCTCGATCATTCCCGAGGCCAGCACGACCTGCGTAAGCGTTGGGTCCGCGATGAGATCGGCGGCGAGCGCCAGTACCACCGCGATCTCCTGAGCGGCAGTCTCAAGTTCTCGAAGGACGATGGAACGCGTCTCCTCGGTCGAATCGAGGGCGGAGACTTCCGCCACCCTCGCTCGCTTCAGGTGAATGACCGCATCCGCCAGCAGGCCTCGTTCAACGGCTCGGAGAAGCACTAAGAATCGGTCATGGTCGAGCGACGGTTCGCTCCGATTCCCGATCGAGAAGTCAGCGCTCGGGATCGTGGCGGCGTCGAGCCCGGATTGGAGAATGTCGGTTCCGATCAGACCGCCGCCGTCTTCCCAGAGTGCCCGAGCGCGTTCCGAAAGGTCAGCCGCATCACCTCCACGCGTCCAATCGCGACGCAATTCGTCGCCGGCGATCTGCACCGGAACGGAAAGGTCCGTAATCTTTTGACCCATGTCGAGCCAGACGATGGCGGCGTTGCGAAGCGCCGCTGGCCCGAGCCGGCCGGAGGCGACTGCTTTCAGGCCCCGGATTCGATCCTCCAACTGACGTTCGACGGTCATTCGAGCTTCCGCAGCGCGGGAGAGGCTCGGAAAGACCAGCCTCAGCAGAGGGCTCGTGCGCTCCGATTGCAGTTCGGCCTCGATTTTCCGAAGCGTTTCCACGCCCCGAATACGATCGGGATCCGCCATGGCCGCGGAGACGCGGCCGAAGAGGACGTCGGCTTCCTCACGAATTCCGGAGAGGCCCGGATCATCGCCGGCCGCGAGGATGGCTTGGATTTCCCTCTCGGTACCGCCCCCGATCATGTTGACCACCTCGATCTCATCGGCGCCGAGTCCGTCGCTGAAGCCTTCCAGTGTCCCGTCGAGGAGTTTCCATTCTCCCTCGATGGCGGTATTGAATCGGAAGGGGTCGTCAGATCCGGCAAGGCCCTGGAGTTTCTCAAGCAGTTGGAGGGCGCCGGCCTGATCAAGCATGCCCATCGTGAGAAAGTCATCGATCGCTCGATCGGTGGTTCTGAACATCGCCGTACCGACCAGCGAACTGATCAAGACGTCGTCTTGGCCGGGGTGGGCGGAAAACGTGGCAAGCGTTCCGAGCCAGTCGATCGCCTCGGCGTGCTCGCCGAGTGCGATCGCCCGACGCGAAAGGGCGATGCCGAGTCGGGTGGATTTTCGCATCATCGAGAGGTGAGGAAGGAGCATTCCCCAGCCGGCTTCTCGGTCCAACGGTGCCGCGAACTCTGGTGCACCGGCGGCGTTCCGGAGCAGCGGCGCGATCGCGTCAATTTTCTCGAAGACCGCTGACTCCGCCGCGTTGGGCGCTCTGATCGGACCAGCGTTGTACTCGATGTACAGGTCCTCCTCGGCAGGGGTGAGAAAGCTCGTGTTGCCGAAGGTATCCCACTCGTTGTTCATGGCGGAGAACAACTGCGTCCAGGCGTCATAACTATTCTCGTCGTCTGGTTGGTCCGGTCCAGCGGTCGCGATGGTCACGAGCAATGGGACGAGGGTGGCGACCATGAGTCCAACCGAACATCGTGAAATCATATTTGACCGATGCATGAGAACCTCCGGGATCACAGGGGCGCCATTCAAACATCTCTGGTGATGACCGATCTGAGCTTACCTCGCCAACCGGCGAGGACGGGGGATCAGTATTTCCTGACGGGATCAAGATCTCACCAGCCGGCCGAGGCCCCACCCTTCCGGGGGTCGCTTGCCGGTTCGAGCCCGTCATCGTGCACCACGATTGCTTGCACCACGCCGACGCCCCCGGTGGTTTCGACGTCATGGCCGACGGCTTCGAGCTCCGGTTGGAGGACGGCGAGACCCGCTTCTAACCGCAGGATTTCTGGCTTCCACTGATGATGCAGTCGCGGGGCGTCCACGGCCGCTCGCCCGCTCTTGCCACCGTGAATCACTTCAAGCAGTACTTGAAGCGTGCCGGTGATGATCCGGGGGCCTCCGCTGGCCCCCGCCGTCACCGCGGTCTGGCCGTCCCGCAGAAGAATGGTCGGCGACATGCTGGAGAGTGGACGCTTTCCAGGCTCCGGAAGATTGCGATCCGATTGCTTCAGGCCGAAGAGATTGGAGGCTCCCGGAATCGTCGTGAAGTCGTTCATCTCGTTGTTGAGGATCACGCCAATTTCCGGCACCGCCAGCAGTGAGCCAAAGGTCCCGTTGATGGTCTGGGTGCAGGCGACGGTCATCCCTTGATTATCGATCACACTGAAGTGGCTGGTTCCTTCATCCTTGAGCACATCGGCGGCGCCGCCTTCGATGACGCCGCAGGAATTCGTTGCCAGCACCTCGTTAAACTGAATTCGATCGGCCGCGGCCTCGATTTTTTCGCGATCGAGCAAGCGATCGACCGGAACGTCGACGAAGTCCGCATCGGCCAGATGGCGGGCTCGGTCGGCGAAGGCATGGCGCATCGACTCGACCATGAGATGGGAATACGCCGCGGTTCCGGGAAGGGGATCGCCGGCGGATGGCAAGCGATGTTCCATCATCGCCAAGACTTGAGCAATGGCGATTCCGCCCGAACTGGGAGGGGGCATGAGCAACGCGTCGTAGTCTTCGAAAACATCTTTGGCGACCAGCGGCTCGCGCCAGACGACCTTGTAGTCTTGAATGTCCCGCGGTCGGAGGACGCCGTCGAACGCCCGATCGACGCCGGTGAGTAAGGCGGCGATGCCCTCGGGGCCGGACCACGCCGCGATGCCTTCTCGACCGAACCGCTCCAGATACTCGGCGAGTTCTGGCTGTCGAATGATGTCACCGACTTCGATCACGCCTCGTTGGCAGAGTCGGTCCCAAATCCAGCGGCTGGTGGGCCGTAGGTCGGGGTGCGATTTTCGGAGTGACCGAACCTTCTCGACGGCGGAGAGATAGTTGGCGTCGACCGCGAATCCTGCACGAGCGGCTCGGACCGCGGGTGCGACAATCACCTCCAGCGGAAGCGTTCCAAATGCGTCGTGGGCGGCGATCATTCCTGGGAGTTGGCCGGGGATCGCCACCGCGCGTCCGCCGTAAAGGCTGGGGTCGTAGCCGCTCGCGGACGGCGGGAGGTTCGCATAGAACTCGGGGCCAACGCGAGTCGGGCAGGTTTCCCGGAAATCGAGGGCTCGGGACTCGCCCGTCTCCTCCACGAAGATCAGCATGAAGCCGCCGCCGCCAAGGCCGCAGGAATAGGGACGGGTGACCGAAAGAGTGAGGGCGGTGGCGATCGCCGCGTCGACGGCGTTTCCGCCCGCCTTGAGGATCTCGACGCCGGCCTCGCTGGCGGGCTTGGAGTCGGTCGCCACGGCGCCGTTGGCGTGCCGAATCCGAACTTCGGGGGCCGGGGCATCTGCGACGGCTGCAACCACTGGTGACACCTTGGAACCACGGTCTCCGGGGGCAGTACCGGTCGGTGACGTGCAGCCATTGATCATGGCTCCCAGCGCGAGGCTGGCGATCAAGATGGATGTTGTGTGACGCATGTTTCGACTCCTCAGGCGAGACCCTACTCCGGACGACCACGGTCGGGTGGCGGGTGTCTTTGATTCGCCCCAAAATGCCAGCGTTGCCGAGGGGAACGACGGGGTTTCTCTCCCGAGCGTGCGCTCGGGTCGATCGCGACGGTCGATGGGCGACCGCCGTGGATAATCACCACGGTGTCACGGGCCGATGGGCATCTGGCGGGTTCCGGCCGAAGCCTGGTGGACTGGTACCATGTCGTACGTTCTATTCAGGAGTCGCCATGAGTTCAAAGAACCCCGCCGATTTCGTTTTTATCGCCTTCAAAGGTGGGGTTGCCGCGTTCGATCGCTTCGACGGAGCCGATGCTTGGATCTGGAAGCCACAGCCCCCGAAGGGCTTCTTGAACCGGTTCAACACGCCGAGTTTCCTGACCATCGCACGCGATGGTGATCGACTGATCGTCGCATCGAGTAGGCAGGTTTGGTGTCTCGACCCGCTCACCGGCGCCGAAGTCTGGTCGGCGGAGGTCAAGGACATCGGCGGGGGATTTCCGATCATCGCGGGCAATGATGGAGGCCAGGGTGCCGCCGCCGCTGCCGCTGTCGCCGACGCCGCCGCGAAGAGTGCAGGATGACGATTTACCTCGATCACAATGCGACCACGCCACCCCTTCCCGAAGTGATCGATGCCGTGACGCATTGCCTCGAGCACGACTGGGCCAACCCATCGAGTGTGCATCGATCAGGGGTCGCAGCGCGACGTCGCGTCGAACTGGCTCGTGAGTCCGTGGCGAACCTTCTGGGGTGCCGTCCGCGAGATCTTCTGTTGTGCTCCGGAGGTACCGAAGCGGCCAATCTCGCATTGCATGGTTCGATGGCCGTTCAGCCATCGAAGCCGGCGCTGGCCACGAGCCTGCTCGAGCACTCTGCCGTCCGAGATACGGCCCGACGACTGGAGAAACTCGGGACCCCGGTGCACTGGATCAAGCATCATCCCGACGGCCTGGTCGATCTTGAAGCACTCGAAGCGCTGCTCGAAGAACATGGTGAGTCGTTGGCTCTGGTGAGCGTGATGTGGGTCAACAATGAGACCGGCTTGATTCAGCCGGTTGAGAAGATTGGCCGGCTTTGTCGCGAGCATGGTGTTCGATTTCACACCGATGCGGTCCAAGCCGTGGGGCGAATGCCCGTCGACTGCGCGTCGCTCGACGTGGATCTCCTTTCCTTTGCCGCCCACAAGTTCCATGGGCCCAAGGGGGTGGGTGGAATGTTCGTCTCCCGGGGGACCCGCCTCGAACCCCAGATGACCGGAGGCTCGCAAGAGCGAGATCGGCGGGGGGGTACTGAGAACGTCCCGGCGATCGTCGGCATGGGTGCCGCGGCCGCCGCGGCCGCGGAGTGGCTGAAGGGCGACGGCATTGCCATCGCCGAAAACTTGCGGGATGTGCTTGAGCAAGGTGTTCGATCTGGGCGGCCTGACCTGGTGATTAATGGCGACACAGCGCCACGGCTTTGGACGACATCGAGCCTTGGATTTCCGAGATTGGCGGCGGAGGGGCTGCTACTCCTTCTTTCGGAGCGAGGCGTGTTCGCCAGTGCGGGAGCTGCCTGTGCCAGCGGATCGCTCGAACCGTCTCCGGTACTGCTCGCCATGGGCATTCCGGAGCCCGTCGCGTACGGGTCGGTTCGATTTTCAATCTCCCGAACAACCACCCGGGCTGAGATCGACGAGGCGATACCGCTGGTCGTCGAAGTCGCCAATATTCTGGCACAACAACTCCCCGGCGCGTGATCTTTCTCTGAGTCCAGTCGCCGATCCCTCGGCCATTATTTTCGACCGCGAAGATCCCGGTACTTTCGAATCAGGGTGTTCGTTGACGAATCGTGGGCGAGCTTCGGGCGGTCCTTGGACTTGAGTTCCGGGATCATGGCCTGGGCCATTTTCTTGCCCAACTCGACGCCCCACTGATCGAAGGAATTGATCTGCCAGATTGACCCTTGCACGAACACCTTGTGCTCGTACTGTGCGATCAGGCGACCGAGCATTCGGGGTGTCAGTTTGTCGCAGAGGAAGGTGCTGGTCGGACGGTTACCTTCCATCTCCTTGTGGGGGGCGAGCCAGGCGGGAATGCCTTCGGCCTCGATCTCTGCGACGCTTTTTCCAAAGGCGAGGGCTTCGGTCTGGGCGAATACGTTGGCCACGAGTTTGTCGTGGTGATCGCCGATCTTGTTCACCGGGTCTGCAAAGACGATGAAGTCGGCGGGCACCAATCGCGTGCCTTGATGAATCATCTGATAGAAGGCGTGCTGGCCGTTAGTTCCGGGCTGACCCCAGATCGCCGGGCAGGTTCCCCACTTGACGTGTTTTCCATTGAGTCGAGTGTGCTTGCCGTTGGATTCCATCTCCAGCTGCTGAAGATAGGCGCTGAAGCGATCGAGGTATTGATCGTAGGGGAGGATGGCGACGGTGCCGGCGTCCCAGAAGTCGGCGTACCACAAACCGATCAGCGCTTGAATGACCGGGAGATTCCGGGTCATCGGCGTCGAACGAAAATGTTCGTCCATGTCATGGAAGCCGTCGAGCAGCTCACGGAAACCCTTCGGTCCGATGGCGACCATGGTGCTGAGGCCAACCGCGGAGTCCATCGAGTAACGCCCACCGACCCAGTCCCAGAATCCAAACATGTTTTTGGTGTCGATCCCAAACTTGGCAACTTCATCCGCATTGGTCGAGACGGCGACAAAGTGCTTCGCACTCGCGGCGGAATCTCCGCCGAAGGCCTTGAGGACCCATTTCCGCGCGGTATGCGCGTTGGTCATCGTTTCAAGCGTCGTGAATGTCTTGCTGCAGACGATGAAGAGTGTCTCGGTCGGATCAAGATCGAGGGTCTTCTCGTAAAAGTCATTGGCATCGACGTTCGAAACGAATCGAATCGTCAGATCCCGACTGGAGTACTTGCGGAGCGCGTCGTACGCCATGGCGGGCCCGAGATCGGAACCGCCGATACCGATGTTGACAATGTTCTTGATCGCTTTGCCGGAGTGACCTTTCCACTTCCCATTTCGGATCTGGTTGGCGAAGGTCCCCATTCGTCGGAGCACGTCATGCACGGCCGGAACCACGTTCTCGCCATCGACCTTGATCACCGCGTCGGCGGGGGCTCTCAGGGCGGTGTGAAGCACGGCCCGATCCTCGGTGATGTTGATCTTCTCGCCCTTGAACATCGCCTTGCGATGCCCTTCGACGCCCGCGGCCTTGGCCAAGGCGAAGAGCAACTTCATGGTTTCATCGGTGACCAGGTGCTTCGACCAGTCGAAGTGGATCCCCAGGGCTTCCGTCGAGCATTTTGATCCGCGGCGGGAATCCGCGGCGAAAAGGTCGGTGATGGAGGTCTTCGCCATCGTCTTGCGATGCCGAGCCAGTGCTTTCCACTCGGGAAGTTGGTCGAGACGGGGGCGGTTGATGAGGCTATTGAGGCTCATGTTGGGGCTTTCCAAGAGAGATTCACTGGTCGATCACATCCGGGGTCGGTGGACAGCCCGGTGATGCCTGATACGCTGCAGTCCGAAACTAACAGAACCGCGTTCAGATCGTTCTGGACCGCGAGATTCCCGGCTGCTTGACCCACTCTAGGGATCCTTTCAATGACCGCCACCCAAGACCTCCACAACCTCGGACAGAGCCTTTGGCTCGACAACATCACTCGAGACCTCCTCAACGATGGGACCCTTCAGGAGTACATCGATACGTTGTCGGTCACTGGTCTCACTTCGAATCCGTCGATCTTTCAAAAGGCGATCGGTGGCTCCGACAGTTACAACGATCAAATCCGCGGACTCTTGGGCGATGGGCTGGATACGGAATCGCTTTTCTTTGAGCTGGCGATTCAGGATCTCCGACGGGCCGCGGATCTCTTCAAGCCGATTCACGAGGCGACGGGTGGCGTCGATGGCTGGGTAAGCCTTGAGGTCTCACCACTTCTGGCCAACGACACCGCGAACACCATCATTCAGGCAAAGCATCTGCACGCGAAGGCCGGTCGCGAAAATCTCTTCATCAAGGTGCCGGGCACTCAGGAAGGACTGCCCGCGATCGAGGAACTCATCTTCGCCGGGATTCCGATCAACGTCACGCTCCTTTTCTCCCGTGAGCACTACCTCGCGGCGGCGGAAGCCTACACCCGTGGTATCGAGCGTCGCATCGAGGCTGGGTTGGATCCGTTCGTCTGCTCGGTCGCGAGCCTCTTCGTGTCGCGTTGGGATAAGGCGACGGCCGGCGAACTCGAGGGCGACCTCAAGAACGCCGTCGGTATCGCCATCGGCGAGCGAACCTATAAGGCGTTCCACGATTTCGTGAACGGAGAACGTTGGAGTGAGTTGAAAGAGCACGGTGCGAAGCCCCAGCGACTGCTGATGGCCAGTACCGGGACCAAGGATCCATCCCTCCCCGACACGCTGTATATCACGGCACTCGCGGCACCCGAAACCGTCAATACCATGCCCGAGAAGACGCTTCTCGCCTTTGGAGATCATGGCGCCGTCGATGGCGGCATGCCTGCAGATGGGGGAGGCTGCGAAGCGGTACTCGCTGGTGCCACTTCCGCCGGAATCGACATCGATGCACTGGCCGAACGCTTGCAGGTCGAGGGGCGTGATTCTTTCGACGCATCTTGGCATTCGATGATCAGCGACATCGCCGCGAAGACCGAGTCGGTCGCCGAAGCTTGATCTTCAGAAGCGACGGTTCAAGTCGAGGCGAGGCTTTCGACGATATCTCAGCGATCGCCCGGCGTTCTTGCCCCTGGTGAGGCGACTTTCTTTTCTACGACCAACGAGCCCGCCTTGAGCAACTTTCTCGATGAACTCGCATGGCGTGGTCTGCTTCATCAGGCCACGTCTGAAGAACTGCCGGCCCATCTTGCCGAGCAACCCAGATACGCCTACGTTGGATTTGATCCAACGGCGGATAGTCTCACCATCGGTAATCTGGTGCCGATCATGCTTTTGGCGCACTTTCAGCGGTCGGGCCATCACCCGGTCGTCGTGATGGGCGGGGGAACCGGGATGATCGGCGATCCGTCCGGCAAGAGCGCCGAGCGCCCCCTTCTGAGTACCGAGCAGGTTCAGGCCAACGTTGAATCGCAGCGCCCGATCTTTGAGCGGGTGCTCGACTTCTCGGGCACGTGTGGGAATCGGGCGGAGATCGTCGATAATCTCGAATGGCTTTCTCGGATCGGCTTCATCGAGTTTCTCCGGGATATCGGGAAGCACTTCTCGGTGAACGTGATGATGCAAAAGGAGTCGGTGAGCGCTCGTCTCAACGAGCGAGAACAGGGGATCAGTTACACCGAGTTCAGCTATCAGGTGCTTCAGGCGTACGACTTTCTCCATCTGCATCGGACCCGAGGGGTCACCATTCAAATGGGCGGAAGCGATCAGTACGGGAACATCGTCGCGGGGATCGATCTCACCAGGCGACTCGAGCGTTCTTCCGAGGACCTTGGTGCTGAGACCTACGGCATCACGGCGCCGTTGGTCACCAAGGCCGATGGCGGCAAGTTCGGGAAGTCTGAAGCCGGGGCGATTTGGCTCACGGCGGAGCGGACCAGCCCGTACCGATTCCATCAATTCTGGCTAAACGCGGCCGACGGTGACGTGATCAACTTTCTCAAGTGGTTCACCTTCTTGGAGCAGGCGGAGATCGAATCACTCGAAGCCGCGAACCGAGATCGTCCGCAGGAACGCGCGGCGCAGCGCCGTCTTGCGGATGAAGTGACGGGAATGCTCCATGGGGCAGCCTCGGTGGAGTCGGCGAAGGCGGCGTCCGCGGCACTGTTCACGGGCGAAGTTCGCGGTCTCGATGCGGCCACGCTGCAGGCGATTGCGGACGATCTCACGTCCCAGAAAGTATCCCGCAAGGCGCTCCTCGCCGAGGATGGACCCACGCTTGGATCGGCACTCAAGGAACTCGGCCTGGCGTCGAGCAACCGGGAAGTTCGTGAGTTCATCAAGGGTGGGGCGGTCCGAATCAACGGCGAGCCGGTCGCGGAGGATCGTCCGTTGCAGAGCGGGGATCTTCTCGGCGGTGGAATCACGCTGTTCAGAAGAGGTCGAAAGAACTGGGCCGCCATCATTTGGACCGACTGAGGTCGAGTTGACGTCTGCCGTGGCGTTTCGAGCCTTGAAGCCGCGAAGCCTTGAAGCCCCGAAACCTTGAACCCCTGAACCCCTGAAGCCCCGAAACTCTTCCAGCCCCGAAACTGAAGCCTGATCGCGCTGGCCTCGGTGCTGCGGCGGCGAATTGAGTCAGGGTTGCCGGGATCGGTCTTCGATGGTGAGGGAGACCATCGGATTCGAAGTGGCATCATCGCCAATGCTCGACACCGTCACGCCCGGGGGAAGTTGCCACATCGAGACCGCTTTCTCCGTGATGCCCTGCGCGAGGTCATCGCTGGTGAGATGCAGAAAAGCAATGACACTCATCTTCCCGTCCGCGACGCTGGCAATGGCATCCGCGGGGCCACGCAAGGTGACGTCTCGTAAAAACGCAGCCGCGGGGTCGATGGTCACCAGGTACTGGTCGAGATCGGTCGGCGGGCCGGCCACCTGCACCGGAATGGAAGGCACGAGGTATGTCGACTCGGTCGAGACGAGCTTCAGTCCCACCACGACTTTCCGCGGCGTGATCGTGACTTCTCCGGCGTGTTCGGCAAGGCTTGAAGGGAGGCTGAGCGTCGCTTCAATCTCCTGAAGCCTTCCCGGTGTGAGATCCGCCAGATCCTCATCGGATACCGTCGCATCGATTGAGAGATCGGGAAGATCTGCAAGCGACGCGGGCAAGGTGATGGTGGCTTCCGAGGGTGAGATGTTGACGGCACCGGCAGTGCGAACGCCGTCCGGCAGGACGACCTGAATGGTCATGGTTCGGTTGGCGAGCGACTTGATCACGATCGACGCCACCTTTGGATCGGCCGAGAGGAACGTCACCGGAAGATCCTCTTTCTCGGCCAGTAACTGGCCGACCGACAGCAGATCGATCTCGTGAGCGCCGGGCTCGGCGGGAATTCCCATCGTGCCGATTTGGATCTCGATGGGCTCGCGGAAACGAGCGGCCATGGCGTCAATGGCTCGTCTCGCACCTCGCATCTGAAAACTGATCGAGGTCATTTCTGCGGGCTCGATCTGCACGGATCCCTTGGTTTGCCCCACCAGTCGGAGGTCCGTGAACGAGGTGATGTCCTCGCGGGTCTCGCCCGCCGCCCAAATCCAGATCAGGACCGTCACCAGACTGATGGTGACCACATTGCCGATTCGCTCGCGACGGGTTTCCATCAGCTGACCTCCTCGATCACGCTGGGTGGAACGGGATCTTTGACCACCGAGAGCCGCCGGGCGAGTTCTTCCTCGAATCGCTCTCGAGCGATCGGGGGAGAGAGTTGGCCGTCTTCCGCGATCCGAACTCGACCATTCTCCTCGCTCACCACCACCACCAGGCAGTCGGAGTCGAGGGTGACGCCGACCGCGGCCCGATGCCGACTACCGAGTTGACTCGGAACGACGCCGGAGGGTGCGAGCGGAAGCTGTACTTTCGCCGCGACGATCCGATCTGCACGAATCACGACCGCGAGATCATGGAGCGGATTGTTGGGATAGAAAATGGCCTGCATCAGTCGAGGGTCGACGGTCGCATCGATCGGAACCGAATTTCGAAGGAGCGACTCCAGGCCCAGCGAACGTTCGAAGACGATGATCGCGCCGAACTGGCTCTTGGCGAGGAAATCTACTGCTTCAGCGACGGCGGTGATCACTCGATCCCGACCGGCTGGGCTCCGGCCGAAGATCTTGGCACGACCGAGGGTGATCATCGCCTGGCGGAGTTCGGGTTGGAAGACCACGACGAGCATGATGGCAACGAGGCCGACGACTCGATCGCCGAGGAAGCGGATTCGACCGAGGGTGTCGTTGGCGTCCCCGGTGAGCCGAAGCAGGATCGCGACCACCACTAGGAGGACGGCAAAGCCTCGAATCACGCCAGCGCCGCTGGAACGGCGGAGGAAGCGAAGAATCAACCAGACGACGAGCCAGATGATCGACAACTCCACCACGAGTTCGATGGGCTCGTAGCCTCGGAAGACGTCAAGGAAGGCAGGAAGTCGAAGATTAAGCATGGGACTCTGATTCAGTATATCGAGGACCACGTCTTGATCCGGTCCGGGCCGAACCTTGGTCGGCTACGATGTCCTCATGTCCACTATTTTGAAGGGTCTGGTGATCGGTCGATCAACCGGTCGATGTGCTGAATCTGACGCCGAACTTGAGGTGGGGACACCTTGCGTCGCGGCGCTCGTACGTCCGCTGGACGGCGACGACCGGCCTGACCGACCGGTCCTGGAGCGGCTCGACTTCGATCCATCCGCCTGGGAATCAGCGAAACCGGCTCAAAAACTGGGTGAACGGCTGCTCTGCTGGTGGCGGACCGAGGTTCCGGACCCCAGCTCCAAGCGGCAGATGTTCGTGGATGACGAGACCCTCGTGGATCTCTTCGAGCGGCTCGCGGCGGAATCGGAGCAGGATCCGGCTCGGCAGGCGTTTCGATTCGTCCTCGGGCTGATTCTCCTTCGGCGACGCAAGATTCGAATGGTTGATCGTCGCCGGGAAGGTGATGATGAGATCTGGGTTCTGAAACGGGTCGGCGGAGGCGATGATGCGCCGCTTTGGCCGGTCGTCGATCCTCGTCTCTCGGAGGATGACGCGGATGCCATCGCCGAACAACTCTCCGCCATTCTTGCGGACGAGGGGTAGCGCGAAATGCTTCCGGGTTACGGACGATCTTTTAAGTGGCGTGCGTCGTTGCTCGTTCTGGGACGACCTCATCCGGTCTTGATGCTCGCGGTGCTCGTGATCGTGTCGATCGGCATCGGATGTGAATCGGTCACCCGGACCGCCTCTGATGATGAGGCGCCAATGCGTCCAGGATCAGCCTCCGAATGGGCGGAGTTGGTCGAGTTTCAGAACCAGCGACTTGGGCTGCTCGACCTCTTGACCTCTGCAGGGACCATCACCATCGACATGCGTGATGAGGACGATCGGATGCAACGAGAGCAGGCGGATCATCGTCTTTGGAGAGGCGGGGCGACCAAGACTGCGATCAAGATCTCGAAACTCGGATCAACGCTGCTCTCGGCAGCCTGGAACGGGCCTTGTTGGTGGGTCTTCGACGAGTCCGGCGATGACGTGACGCTCCGGATTCGCGACGCCAGTTCATCGGCGGCGAAGGCAGGGGTAGATCGACTTCTAGCGCCACCCATCTTGATGGCGATGATCGGGCTCATACCGTTTCCCGTCGAAGTCCCCGATGATTTTTCGGCTTCGAGTGAGGGCTTTCGCTTTACCTTGGGTGAAGTCGCCTTGGGATTCGACCGTCAGGATGAATCGGTGGCCTTTCCGGGCCGGTTGAAGATTCGGGTTCGGCGGCCGATTGATGGTCCGGCGTCGGTCCAGCTCTTGAGCAACTCGGGGATCGAAGTGGCCCAGTCGGAACTTTCGAAATTCAATTCCGTCGATCGGATCGGTTCGGCGCCCGGCGCGTGGCCGAGGATGCCATATCGAATCGAGATTCGGCATGGTCGTGGCGAGCGAGTGGTGATGAGTTTCGATGCGCCCATCGCCGGCGGGCGGATCAGCGAGCGGCTCTTCGATCTCGAAGTCCAGATCGCTCGATCAAATCCGGTGCGGATCGATGATGCTCGCGGAGCGGAGACGAAATGATGGCGTCAAAATCACCACGGCCACTCTGGCTTTCGTTCATCACCGCATGGATCACCATGGCGGTGCTGCACGCCGGGGCCGTCGTCGCCGCGGCGGCCGACGAATCGGAATCGGTGGTGCTTGCCGCATCCGGTGGGCGGCATGTCTTCGTGTTACGCCCGGGTGGAACGGCCGCGGCTGGATACGAGATCATGCATTTGGACGCAGAGGTCGGGCCCGCGGTTGCCCAGATCGTCGCCAGGCTTCCTCGCAAGCCCGAAGCGATCACGGCCGCTGGCGATCGGTGTTGGATCGTCCTTCCGCCATTCGATGCCGTCCGACAGCAACGGGAGGTCGTTTCTTTTCGAATGACCATGCAGCCGGCCACCAAAGTCTGGTTCGCAGAGCCTGCGGGGCGGTTTGACATCCTTCCCGTCCTTCCCAAGGAGCCGGTGCTCGGGGGTATCACGGCGACCGAGGACGGGCCCTTTGCCGTCATGCTCCCGTCGCAACGAACCGCACGAGGGATCTCGCGTGATCGGCGATCGAGCCTCAACGACCCCATCGCAGCCGCCACGGAGACCGACGAAACCGATGGCCAGTCAGTCGACGCGACGTCGGGTCAGGGGGCTGGCTTTGTGATCGTGCCGCCCGAACGTTGGCGTTGGACGACCTTGGCCATGCCCGACGGATTTGCCAATGCCGTCAAGGCCGTGGTGGGGGTCGGCGGCGAGTCCGGACGCTTGCGGTCGTTTGTCGCTTGGACTTCGGACGACGCCTCCTGGGACCTTTCCGAGTTGATCGATGGGCACTGGAAGACGTCCCGCCTTCCGCTCGAGCCTGGGCTTCGGCCATTCGCGATCATTCAGTCCGAAGGCGGCGTGGTCCTCGCGAGCGAGACTGCGAGCGAGGCTGGCGGGGTGACGCTCGACTACATCCGTCGTCGGGATGCGTCGGAGTCGCCAACGTTGCTGCGGCTCTCGCAAATCCCAGCCGACCGAATCGAAAAACCCTTCGGAGTGGTGGGAACGTCGATGGGCCTTTGGGTATTTGATCTTGACGCCGAAGGGCTTCGAATTCTCCCGGTAGATCCATTGAGTGGGGGATTGGGGGCATCGGTCAGCCCGGTCGACGAGACCAGGGAGCGGTCGCTTCTGGACTACCCGTGGACGGGGATCGTCATGATCTCCTCGCTGGTCGCGGCGATACTTCTCCGGCCGATCATCGAGCGAGCGCCTCGGGAGCCCGCCGCCGGAATTCGGCCGCTTCCCATTCCTCGTCGTTTGGCAGCGCTCTGTATCGACTTCATTCCGGGGGCGATGATGACCGTCTTGGTCTTCAAGATCGACCCGAGCCAGTTCGTCGAGAGTTTTCGATCTGGAGATCCCGAGGCAGCACTCCCCGCAGTCTTCGCGATCCTCGTCACGGCGACCATCGCAGGCATCGCCGAGGTGTTTTTTGCCCGGTCAATCGGGAAAGCACTGGTTGGTGGCCGGGTGTCATCGCTTGACGGTTCCCCCGGAAGTAAGGTCCAGCGAGGATTGCGGGCGCTCTTGAAGCTTGTGGTGCTGCTGCTGCCTCCGCTCGGTTTCCTGGTGCTCATCGACCCCTTCTCCCGTGGTATGTCCGAGCTCCTCTCTCGGACCTGCGTGACGGTTCGGGCGTCGGCTGACGCCATTCCCGCCGACTCGGTGGAAAACGATTCGCCGTCCACGGAGGATTGAGCCTCAACCTGAAGAAAGCGCAGGCGATGCGCGAATTATCCTGATCGGTTTGGAGGATTCTCAGCCTTGCAGCCGATGAAAGGGTCGCTGGCGAATGGAGTCGCCGCAGATCGCCGCGTTGTGATTGTCCTTTACGAAGGGTTGTCAGACGCGAAATGAGAGGATCTCGTGTCAGACGATCGCCTAGAAACTGGAATTGGCACCCCTTCCGACGGGGTTTTGTCTCGAAATGAGTCTGAGGCCGCGGATGCGGCGATCGATCCGACGGCTCCGATGCCGTCGGTTGGACGTCGAGCCTGGCAATTTCCGCTGATCGCAATGTCGTTGGTGGCGATTCTTGCCGCCGTCTGGCACCGGACGCAGAGTGTCGCGGCGGAGCTCGACCCTGGTTCAACCCTGCGCCTGGCGCAAGCGCGGCTCGTGGCAGGAGATCTTGATGCCGTGGCCGATGCGATCGAAGATCTTGCCTCGTCGCCGCCATCGGTGCCGGCCGATGTCGTCTCTCATCGCGTCCTATTCGCTGACTACTTGGCCGCTTTTCATCGCCCGCTGGAGGAGACCAAGCCAAACATCGCCAGCAAGGTGGCAGACGCGTATGAAGAAGCGGTGTTGGCTGGGGCACAGTTGGACGAGTCGCAGGCCTACCGACGGGCCGTTTGCGAGATGAATGCGGGACGGGCAGTGGAAGCGTTAGATCAATTCGGAACGCTGGTGCATGCCCGGGATCTTGGAATCGCCACTGATTCGAAACGACGCCGGCATCACCTGCTTCAACAGCAGTTGCTCGAAGATCTCGACCGAGGCATCGATGGGGCTCAGTTACTTTCGGGGGTCGAAGCACTGCTCGCCGAGCAGCCTGGCATCAGCCTTGAGGCGTGGGCGATTGGCTTCCGGGCTCGCGTGCGAATTCGGGAGGGTGAGGTGGCTGGTTTGGTGTCTCGCCTCATCGTCGACATGCAACGCCTTGAGGCCGAGTTGGAAGGCCAACCATCTGCTGAAGTTGATTGGTCTGAGTTGCATGTTCTGCTTGGCCACGCCTACCTGGCGGACGGCCGGCCGGTGCCGGCCGCCGAACGATACGAATTTGCGATCGATCGTCTTGACGCCGGCTCCAATGTCGCGGCGGAGGCCGGGGTCTCGCTGGGGCGATTGCTGCTGGCGAGAGGAGAAATCGTCGGTGCCGTGAGGCGGTTCCAAGCGATCGACGATCTGGAATCACCCGCAGCCCGGCATCGTTTGCAGGCTCGGGTTGGCCTTGGGGAGGCCACGATCCTGCGCGGGGATCATGCCGCGTCTGCTCGTTATTTTCGTGATGCGGCGTCAATCATCTTGGCCCACCCAGAATTTGGATCATCGGTTGTGGAGCAGGCAGTTCGGACGGCCATGCGGGGCGCGGCGATGGCCGTCGATCGCGCCGAGGACACTTCTGATTCACGGGAACAAGCGGCGATGATCGGGCTGGCGCGTGATTTCGCGACCTTCGGGCTCCAATTCAGCACTGATGAAAGTGTCCGTATGCGGGCGCTCTTGGTCGTTGCGGATGCGCATCGGCGATCGGCAGAATTGGCGATTGGTCCAGAATTCTCGGGCTTGGATCTCCGAGACCTTCCCTACGAGGCCATTCCGCTCGCGATTCGTGTCAAGGCCAACGAGCATTTTATTGCCGCCGCCGAAGCGGTTCTCGAACTTGATCTTCTCACGCCATCGGCGACCTACGAGAACGATTTGCTGTGGCAGGCGGCGGTGCTTTATGACACGGGGGGGCGGCCGATGCAAGCGTTGGCGCTTTACGAGCAATTTGTCGAGAGTCGGACCGATCACAAAAATCGGCCCGAAGCGATGTATCGCATCGCGGTTGGGCTTCATGGTCTCTTAGAACTTGAAGATGCAGAAGCGTGGTACCGAAAACTGCTCCAAGAAGGCACGGAACGGCCTGATGAGAAGTCCGGCTACTGGACCAAGGCCAAAGTCGGCCTCGCTCGGGTGCTCCTGATTGGATCTGGCTCGGGTGGACAGATCGAAGCAGAACGTCTCCTTGGGGACTTTCTTGAAGGCCGCGAAGTCGATCCGCGATCGTCGGACTACCGGGATGCCACGTTCCATCTGGGTCGCCTCTTGATCGTGCAGGAGCGATGGCTTGAAGCCATCGAAGTCTTCGAACCGTGGCTTGATCGGTATGACACCGATCCACGTTGGGGCGAAAGTGCGGCCATGGCAGGAATCGCCTGGGCGAGTCGGGCCAAAGGGCTTGCCCAGTTACTCGACGACGACCAGACGCCGGGCCTCGAAGCATCGCCGATCTCGCCGGGATATCGAGCAGAACTCGAGGCTTCTTATCGTCGATCCTTGAATCAGGCTTTTGATCGTTTTGAAGGTGTTCTGGTGGCCTTCGATGGTCCGCAGGCTCCGCGGCTCACGCCGATTCAGCGGCACCTTCTTCGAGTTGCCGGTCTGCAGCGAGGCGAAGTGCTTGAGCGTCTGGGAGAGTCGGGGCGGGCCATGGCCATTTACCGCGAGGTGGAGCAACGATTCGCGGAGGAACCAGTGGCGATCGAAGCGTTGGTCTGCCTCGCGAATCTCGCCTCCAGCCTGGGGGACCAAGAGGTCGCCAGGAAGGCGACGAGGCGAGCCCGAATCAAACTGCAGCGGATCGAAAAACGTCGCCGCGACCAACCCGGAGTCGTTCAAGAGTCAGGTTTGTTTCAGAATGCGGGATCCGATCGAACGGATGACCACGGCCCCGATCTCTTCATTGGTGGAGGCAGTCGGTCGCTCGATCGGTGGCTCCAGCTCTTCCCGCCGGGTGGCGATGGAGGTGCTGGATGAACCATGAAGTCGACGAGGCACGGCATCGCCATATTTCCCAGTTGATTGAAGTTCGAATTGAACGTCTGAAAGCCATCGCAGAGATTTCAGTTCGACTTTCCACCGCCATCCGCGAACGGCAATTTGGTTCGATGGATCGTCTTCTCGGTGAACGAACCGCCATTCTCGAAACGTTGGTTGCCGACGCGGGGGCGTTCGAGAATGCAGCCCGCGCTTCTGCGGGATCAGCCGACGCCTCGATGCGGTCGCGGATTGCCGAGGCCGAACGATTGGTCGCGGTGATCGAGGCGCAGGATGTCGCCGATCTTCAAGCCATGGAGTCCGCCGGGAACAAGACTCGGATCGAGCTCGAAAAAGTGACCTTGGGTAGTCGGGTTGGGCGGGCGTATCAGGTCGCTGGCACGACGAATTCGCGTTCCGGACGCGACTTAACGGATCGAGCAGGATGAGCGTCATCGAAACCACATCCAATGGGCTCGGGGCCGCACGCGAGTCGTCACCGATTAATGCAAACGACTTTGCAGAGCTTGTCCGATCTTTTAACGACGTCACGGCTCGGCTGGAATCGACCCACTCTTCTCTGCGGGACGAAGTCGCGACTTTGAAGTCTGAATTGCAGGAAACCCATCGCCGACTTCGCCGCTCGAGGCAACTCGCGGCCCTTGGCGAGATGGCGGCAGGCATCGCCCACGAAATTCGGAATCCGCTCGGGGCGATTGCGTTGAACCTTGAGGCGTTGACCGAAGATCTGTTCGACCGTCCGGGCGAGTTGCAACTCTGTGGCCGTGTGTCCAAGGCGGTGACCCGCCTCGATGCCATTGTTGGAGACGTGTTGTCGTTCGCTCGTGACACGCGGGTTCGGGCCGCCAGTATCCGGCCATCCGAGGTCATCATGGCGGCGGTCGAGCACGCGGAAGACTTGGTGGACGCGCACGATATCGATGTCGATCTCTCGTTGGATGAAGATCTCGAAGTCATGGCGGATGCCGCGTTGCTAGAGCAGTCACTGTTGAACTTGATTCGGAATGCCTGCGAAGCCATGGCCTCGGTCGATGGGCCACGCCGTTTGGTGGTGGGTCTTCGTTCTCGAGAGCTTCGAGATCCGGAACGCGGCATCATCCCTCACGCAGTTTTTGAGATTCGTGATACCGGCCCCGGCATTCCTGAAGAGGTCCGCGAGCGGATGTTCAATCCGTTCTTTACGACGCGGGCAGAAGGTACCGGGCTTGGCTTGGCGATCGTGCATCGAATCGTCGACGCTCACGGCGGGCGACTTGATGTCTCGGCCGGCCACCCTGGAACGATCATGTCTCTATCGCTCCCTCTCGAACTCCGACCGGAGATCGTGGGAGACGATGTTGCTGAAGATGGAAGATCCCTAGAGGGCGCCGTGCGGCGTCGGGTCAGGGACAACTCAGGCCGCGGAGCGGCTTGAGATCGAATTGACCGAATCGAGTCGCCACAGGCGACGGAGGCCACGGATGGCGAAGATCCTCGTAGTTGATGACAAAGAAATGATGCGGGACAGCGTCGCAACGATTCTCGGCCGGCGAGGTCACGCGGTGGTCAGTGCCGCCAGTGGTGAAATGGCGATCGCCAAATTGGTTGAGAAAAAACCGGATGCCGTGGTGACGGACTTGCAAATGCCCGGCATGAGCGGCATCCAACTCCTCGCCGAGATTCGGAAGATCGATGAGGATCTGCCAGTGATTCTCATGACCGCCTACGCCACGGTGGCGACCGCCGTCGAGGCCATGCGTGAAGGCGCGTTCGACTACGTGACGAAGCCGTTTAGTGGCGACGAACTCGCCATCGCCGTGGATCGGGCGATCGAGCATGGCCAGCTCCGCAAAGAGAATCAGGTCCTTCGCGCGGCGGCCGCGCCCGCTGGGCGCAGTTCGGGTCACCACGACATGGTCGGGTCGGGCCCGGTGATGGCGGATCTCCGTGAGCGCCTGGTCAGGATCGCGGATAGCCACGGCACGGTGATGATCAGCGGTGAAAGTGGAACGGGAAAGGAAGTCGCGGCGCGGGCGATTCATGCCGCAAGTCCTCGGGCTGACGCACCGTTTCTAGCGATCAACTGTGCCGCGCTGTCCGCCAGTCTGTTGGAAAGCGAGCTTTTTGGTCATGAGAAGGGCGCCTTTACCGGGGCCGACAAACTTCGCAAGGGCCGATTCGAACTCGCTGACGGGGGCACGCTGCTGCTCGACGAGATCAGCGAGATTCCCCCGGAACTGCAGGCCAAACTACTTCGCGTCTTGCAGGAAAGAACTTTTGAACGCGTGGGTTCCAGCACCACTCAGAATGTAGACGTACGGCTGATCGCGACTACCAATCGTGATCTTTCGGCTGAAGTCGACGCTGGTCGGTTCAGAGGCGACCTCTTCTTCCGGCTCAACGTGCTTCCGATTCAGATGCCGCCGCTTCGGGAGCGGACCGAGGATATCGAAGCCCTGTCGGCTCACTTCTTTCAATCAGTGGCGGCTCGCGAGGGTCGATCGCCGAAGAGGCTGGCTCCCGACGCCGTCGCGGTAATGCGTGGATACTCCTGGCCAGGCAATGTTCGCGAGTTGCAGAACATCTGTGAGCGTGCTGCGGTGTTGGCGACCTCGGACGAGATCTCCGGATCGCTGATCGCTCCGTGGCTTGGGGGGAACGCGACCGCCGAGGCGGGAATGAGCGGGGAACGGATGGGGCTGGCGTCTTCGACTACTGAACTGAAGTCGGATTCGACGGCGGGGACCGCGGGCAAGGTTTGGCTGGCGTGCGACGGCGAGCTCAAGCTCGCCGACATCGAACGCGAGACGATCGTCGCCACCCTCCAGCGAAATGACGGGCATCGGCAGCGGTCGGCCCGAGATCTGGGAATCGGGGTTCGAACGCTCGGTCTCAAGCTGAAGAAGTGGAAGGAAGAGCGGATCGTCGAGGCCGACCTGTGAGCCGCCTCACCGCACAATCTGCCGTTCGAGCGGAGTCATTTTGGCTTGCCGGCGCGGATCTTGCGCCTCGATCGGAGGATCACCGATGAGTGTTGACGGAGTGAGCGACTGGGGTGCGACGCCTTATCTCGAGCGACTGATGCAGTTTTCGTGGAAGCGTAATGAGATTCTGCAAGACAACATCGCCAACATTGACACGCCCGGCTACCGATCTCGAGATGTGCCGGTGGCCGAGTTCCAGGCCGCCATGCGGGATGCTCAGGGCCGGAGTCAGCGCGGCGGCGGCGATGTGGTGGCCGGTGACGGCGTGTTCGCAGATCGCAAGGGGATACGGTTCTCGGCCGACGGAATCGAACTCCGGCCTTCAACTGGGCAGGACAATCTGCTCTACCACGACGGAAATGATCGTAATCTGGAACAGCTCATGCAGGGGTTGAGCGAGAACGCAATGTCGTTCCGGTTCGCCAGCGAGCTTTTTCGGAAGTCACATGACCTCCTTCGTTCTGCGATTCGTGAACGACCTTGACCTTGTAAAGGTCGACTGATGACGGAAAATAGACCATGAGCATCTACGGCGCATTCGACATCTCAAGTTCCGGTCTCCAGGCCCAGCGGGTTCGTATGGATGCCATTACCGCCAACTTGGCGAACCAGCGGACCCCCGAATTCGAGATCATGAAGGTTCGATTCGGATCTGGAGATCCGATCTCCGGCGAGCCGCTTGGCGTTCACGTGGCGGGGATCGATCGGCTGGCAACCTTTAATCCAGTCAGGGATCCGGACAATCCAGCGGCGCGGGACGATGGATTCGTCTACTACCCGGCGGTGGACTATGCCACGGCGATGGTGGATGGGATCGAGGCGCTTCGAGCGTATGAAGCCAACATTCAGGCTGTGGAGGCCACTCGGTCGATGATCGATGCAGGTCTTCGCGTTCTTGCGTGATGACCAGAAACCTGTTGACGGATGCCAATCATGAGTGACCCACTCGGACTAATCTCGAACAACCCAGCTCAGGGCGCCTCGGCGTCAGGAATGAAGGGGCTCTCCGGACTCGGTGGGCCCGCCAATGGGAAGTCCGCGACCAAGGGATTGGACTTCAAGAATGATCTGATGAGTCAGATCGCCGAAATCGACAAGCTTCAGCAGAATGCTGAACAGGTCAAGATCGATGCGGTCTCTGGTGAGGCCTCGCTCGATCAGGTCATTGTTGCGACGGAGACGGCGGATACGGCCTTCCGCATGCTCCTCGCGGTTCGAAACAAGCTCGTCGATGCTTACGACGAGGTCAAGAATGTTCGTGTGTGATTCTCCTCGCCGACCGGATTCCACTCCCGGTTGGTGAAAGAGAATTCGGCCCGTATCGTTGGTCAGGATGACCAACGCGGTACGGAGATCCGAAAGACACGCGGTACACGACGGTTGGCATGGAGGCCTCCCCCGTGGTTCAGAGATTTCGAGATTCAATCAATCATCTTTCACGTCGACTCGGCGAGCTTGGCCCTTCGGCCCGGCTCTTGATCGGTTCGATCGCCATCACTCTGGCCATGGGTTTCTTTCTCATCTCGCAATATGCGGCCGGGCCTTCGATGAGTCCGATCTCGGTACGAGTTGACGAGAAGTTAGTCGCGTTGGAAAGCCTTCGCGGGTCAGGTCACGAGGTCGCCGACAGTGGGCAGCCCGGATCGATCCTCGTCGAGACCAAGAAGAAAGCGGAGATCGCGGGGTACCTTGAGAAGAAGGGATTTGCACCTCGCATCGATGATGACGTGGTGTCCGTTGGGGGTGGAGGCGGCTGGCAGGCTGAATCCGAAATGCAAGAGAACTGGCGACGGGACCGCATCTCCCAGGCCGAGAAGAACATCCGGATGATCGAGGGAGTCGACACCGTCAATATCTCCTTCTCCGGCGGCAAACGGAAGGCGTTTGTGCTGGACGGCCCCGCGCCCAGCGCGAATGTCATGGTCCGATTGAATTCTGGCGAGCTCAATCGAAATCTCGCGGAGTCGATCGCGTTGATCGCGATCACCGTAGAGAACGATCTGGAGCTCGAGAACATTACCGTGACCGACGGCCGAAACGCGGGTCAGTCCTTTACCTTTGGCGCAGATGGTGGGGGCATCGGCGGTGACTATCTCTCGAAAGTCCGTGCCTTCGAGCGTGATGCTCGCGAACGGCTCAACCGGCTGGTGCTCCGTGCTTTTCCGCAGGCTCAGATCAGCGTGAACGCACAGATTCTCACCGCAGACATCCACGAGAAGAAAACGCAGATCGGTAAGCCAGTGAAGGCCGAACGATCCAAGCGCACTGATGAATCGCGCACCCCCATGTCCCGTTCGGGGAATGGCGGGGCACCGGGATACCGCTCGAATTCCGGACTCGCCCAGGCCCAGGTGGGCGGAGCGGCAACCATCGGCGGCAACCCAGTCGGCGGTCGGGATCTCGCCACTCGCGAGACCGAAGAGATCGAGAATGTGGTCGGCGTCCCCGGGGTTCAGACCGAGATCGTCCAGAATGCGAATCACCCGATCAAGTTCTCTGCGGCGGTCCTGCTCTCCCTCGCCGAGGTCAAGGCGGCGATTCGCTCGGAACTCGAAGACGAATCCGCCGAGGTGACGCCCGAAGATCTAGAACTCGCCAAAGAGCGCCTGAGGACCGAGATCGTGGCCCTGCTTGAGCCGCTCGTGGACAACTCGAGCCTTCGAGATGGTGGCGTCGGTGAGGTCAAGGTGGCCATCATGCCTTTTGCGGTTCACGGCAGCGGTGAAACTGCCGGCGGTGTCTCGGTCACCGAGACGATCGCCGGACTTGCCGAAGGGGAGAGTGGCCAGGCATTGAAGAATGCCGGGTTGATCGGGCTCGCCCTGGTCTCGCTGGCCATGATGTTCATGATGGTCCGGAGATCCTCCGGTACCGACGTCGTACCGACTGCCGAAGAACTCGCGGGTATTCCGCCGGTGCTCGACGATGATTCGGCGGAGATCGTCGGCGAGGCCGACGAGGCGAGCCCCGCATTGGTAGGCGTGGAACTCGATGACGAGGACCTTCGCCG
Source organism: uncultured Phycisphaerales bacterium (assembly GCA_905480395.1). Classification (GTDB taxonomy): domain Bacteria; phylum Planctomycetota; class Phycisphaerae; order Phycisphaerales; family SM1A02; genus UBA12014. The sequence goes on along the minus strand of CAJQQE010000014.1, from coordinate 112,375 downwards.
CAAGCAGATGCTCGATCAGTTGAATGAACTCATCAAGAAAGAACCGTCCGAGGTGGCGACCCTGTTGCGTCGCTGGATGCGAACGGAAACCTGAATCCAGAGTGCCGGAGACTTTGCACGAATGACGATCCGACCGGGCCAGAAACTTCCCGACACCGTCGCCGAACTTGACGGTGTGGCCAAGAGCGCCGTCTTGCTCCTGTTGCTCGATCCCGATGCGGCGGGGGCTATTCTGCGAGAACTTCCGACCGAATCCGTCGAGGAGGTGACTCGCGCCCTGGCTTCCTTGGGCGATGTGCCGGCGAATCTTGGAGAGGGAATCGTCAACGAGTTCTACGGGCTTGCCATGGCGCAGGGGTGGGCTCGGGAGGGTGGACTCGACTACGCGACGCGGCTCCTCAGAGATTCTCTCGAAGGTGGCACCGCCGACCGGGTCATCCAGCAAATTCAAACTCAAGTCCAACGGACGCCGTTTGCCTTTCTCCAGAAGGCAGAGACCGAAAATCTCCTGACCTTCATCCAAGATGAACACCCCCAGACCATCGCCTTGATCGTCAGCCACCTGCCTCACCACAAAGCCTCGGAAATCCTCGGTGGTCTCCCCGAGGATCGGCAGGTCGAAGTGGTCCGCCGGGTCGCGAACATGGAACAGACAAATCCCGAGATCATTCGGGAAGTGGAGCGGGGACTGGAGCAGCGACTCAGTTCCATGATCATGCATTCCATGGAGAAGGTCGGTGGCGTCGATACGGTGGCGGAGATCCTCAATCTCTGCGATCGCAATACCGAGCGAACCATTATGGAGGGAGTGGAAACCGAAGATCCCGATCTGGTCGAGGAGATCCGCCGTCTGATGTTTGTCTTCGATGACATCAAGCTCGTCGACGACAAGGGCATCCAGCGCATGCTCAAAGAAATCGAGAACGACGAACTCTGCCTGGCACTGAAGATGGCCTCCCCGGAGCTCTCCGAGAAGATTCTCGGGAACATGTCGAGTCGTGCCTCCGAGATGATCAAGGACGACATGGAGTTCATGGGTCCGGTTCGGGTGAGCGATGTCGAGGCCGCGCAGCAGCGAATCGTTGATGCCGTACGGCGGCTTGAGGATTCGGGAGAGATCGTGATCGCAGGTCGTGGTGGTGGCGGCGATGTGATCGTCTGAATCCGGAGATTCCCCGTTGCCGATCGTCAAGAAAATCCATGCTCGCGAATTGCTCCGGTCCGCCGTCGTGCTCGATCTCGGGGACGTTGGGCGGGAGGCGGCCGATCTCATCGAGGTGGCCAGAAACGAAGCCGAGTCACTCTTGGCCGACGCCAGAATCGAGGCGGCCCGTCTGACGGAATGCGCGGCGAAAATCGGCCGGGCCGAAGGGATGGCCGCCGGAGAGGCGGCTGGCCGGGCCGAGGGCCTGGCCGCAGGCGCGACGCAAGGCCGCGAAGAAGCGATGAATGCGATGGCGGAAGAATTGAATTCGATTGCGACTGGCTGGAACGAGGCGTTGGTCGGTCTGATGGCGAGTCGCGACGCGATCCGCGAGGAAGCCAGACGCGATCTACTTCGATTGTCGCTCGCCATTGCCGAGCGAGTCCTCGGTCGGCTTCCCGCTCATCAAACCAGCTTCGTGGCGGATCAAGTTTCTGGAGCCATCGAGATGCTGGCGGGATCCACATCACTCCGCATCACCCTGAATCCGGAGGACGTGCCGGCGGTGGAGGAACATCTTCCGGCGGTCATGGCGACGATTCGAGGGTCCGAAGATGCTGACGTTTCGATCGAGACCGACCCGGAGATGGTCCGGGGAGGTTGTGTGGTGAGGGCGGGTGACGGTGAGATTGATGCGCGACTTGACGTACAGATGTCGAAAATCGTCAGCGGCCTCTTCCCTGAATTACTCGAAAACCCTCCGGCTGATTCGTCCGCATCGTCCGCATCGTCCGAGTCGCCGCTGGTGCCGTCGCCGTCACCCTCACCGGTCGTGGATCACACGATCATCGGTGCGGTGCCACCGACTGAGGTGCCCGTTCCATCGAACGAGGCTGAGGGAGACGACGCCTCGTCGCAACCGGACCAACCATCGGAGTGGACGGTCACTCGGGGCCTTGAGGCCCCAACCGCTGGAGATCGAGGTCCGGAGGCAACGCCATGACCTTGCTGACGTCATCGATCGAGACCCTTGAAGGTTTTGAGCCGCGAGGCGTGGCTGGCACCGTCGATTCGGTCCGAGGCATGACGGTCTTGGTTCGACGATTCCGAGTGCCGATCGGTTCCGTCGTCCGAGTTGAATCGGGCAGCCGAGGAACCCGCAGCGTGCTGGGCGAAGTCATTGGGTTCGATGAAACGCGGGCCATCGTCATGCTGCTGGGTGGATCGGCCGGAACCTCACCGGGTGACCGGGTTCGGCTTGAACGAGTGAGCGACTCCATCATGGTTGGAGATTCGTGGATGGGGCGGGTGCTTGATGGTCTTGGGCAGCCAATTGACGGTGGGCCTCCGCTGGCCGGACTTTCTTCCCGACCACTTTTTCCACCGATTGTGAACCCGATGTCCCGGGGCATGATTTCCGAGCCGTTGGCCACCGGCGTCCGTTCATTGGATGGATTGCTCACCCTTGGCAAGGGGCAGCGGATCGGAATCTTTTCGGGTGCTGGCGTGGGCAAGAGCACCTTGATGGCCAGCATCGCGCGGGGAACCAGTGCTGACGTCAATGTGATCGCACTCGTCGGCGAGCGGGGCCGTGAGGTCAAAGAATTCATCGTCAACGCCCTCGGGGGTGAAGGACTCGCTCGCTCGGTGGTGGTGGTTGCGACTGGCGACGAGAGCCCGCTGCTGCGAGTTCGGGCGATGGCTGCGGCGATCACCGCTGCGGAGCACTTTCGGGAACGCGGCCTCGACGTGATGTTGATGGTCGATTCCGTCACCCGCTTTGCCCAGGCTCAGAGACAAATCGGCCTCGCGGCCGGGGAACAACCGACGACCAAAGGGTATACCCCGTCGGTGTTTTCACTCCTGCCGCAACTGCTCGAGCGGGCCGGCGGGTTGGAGGGTGGCGGCTCGATCACTGGGGTGTACACCGTTCTGGTCGAAGGCGATGACATGAATGAGCCAGTGGCTGATGCCGCCCGCGGCATTCTTGACGGCCACGTGGTGATGAGTCGAAAGCTCGCCGCCCGAGGGCATTTTCCCGCCATCGAACCGTTGGATTCCATTTCGCGTCTCGCTGACCAGGTGAGTGATCGAACTCACGAGGTGGCACGGCGTCGGATTCTGGAGCTGCTCGCGGCCCACCGGGAGAGCGAGGAGTTGATCAACATCGGCGCGTATGCGCCAGGTTCCAACGTCATGACCGACGTTGCCATCGCCCTAAAACCAAAGCTCGATGCTTTCCTCCGCCAGGATCGCAGTGAGCATTCGAGTTTTCCGGCCACCTGCAAAGCCCTCTACGAACTCGCCGCGGAAAGCGAGCAACTTCGTCTCGCAGCATCCGGGGGGACCGCACGACCCTGATCTGAGAACTGACCATGGCCAAGTTTCGATTCGAACTCCAAGCAGTGCTGAATGCCCGGCTTCGCGCCGAGGAGCTGCAGCAGCGCCGGGTGGCGGAGTTGGAAGCATCGCGAAGGAAGCTGGAGGACGGGCTGCGAGCGAGGCAGGCCAGAATCGGCGAGTCTCGCGCCCAGCTTCGTGGTCGACTCATGGGTGCGATTGATCCGAGCATGTTGCGGGGACAGGCCAATGCGTCGCTGGCGGGAATGCGGGATGCCCAGCGGGTGGTGTTGGAACTGGCGGGAATCCACCGCCGGTTGCAGAGTGTGATGGCGGAACTTCGCGCGGCATCACGCGATCGTCGCGCGGTGGAAATTCTCAAAGAGCGTCGATTTGAAGATTGGCGTCGCGAACAAGATCGCCGAGAACAGGCTGAACTCGACGAAATCGCCGTGATTCGCGGATCACGGCGTCTGATGGAGACCAGTTGATGAAGACGATCTGGAATATCGTGTCCTTTCTGGCCGTGGTGAATTTGCTGTGCCTCGGTCTCGCCGCGGCCTGGCTCGGTTGGACCGGCCGCCTCGATGAGGCTCGTCTGACCGAAGTGCAGGATATTTTTCGAATACCGACTTCGGATGCCGCACGGCTGATTGCCGAGCGTCGGGAAGTCGAGGAGCTGGCGGCGGCGCAGGCATTGGAGTTGCAACGTTGGGGACAGATGCCTTTCTCCACGGCAGGCGCGATCGATGCTCAGGAGCAGTATCGCGACCTCGAGCGGCTCGGTGAACTCCGACTGCAGCGGCAGGCGGCGACCTTGGTCGATGAGATCAATCAGCAGGCAACGCGGCGTCGAACAGAATTGGCGGCTCGGGAGGCGAACCTCAAGCGTCGTGAGCAAGAGATCGACGCGATTGAGAGACGTTCCCAAGATGCAGACTTCAAAGTCATGGTGGGCGATCTTGAGGCCATGGACGCCGACGCCGCGCTGGCGGTGATCGAGAACTTTCTTGGTCAAGACAAAGATAAACTGGTGATCGACGTCCTCGCCACGCTCGACGAAACACGACGACAAGAGATTCTCGAAGGCTTTGTCGATCGGGGTCGGCCCGAAATGGCAGGCCAGTTGCTGCTCAGGCTGCGTGACCGAACTGCAAATGATGCAGGCGGTCCGGAGAACGCCGATGCAGTCAACGCCGATTCTTCCCGGGATTCAGCCTCCGGGGCATCACGCAGCAGGTTCTAGGCCGGATGGACCACCGTTCGCTTCGAGCCTAGAAGAAGCCGGGATCTCCCTCACTTCGGAGGTGACCGCTCCGGCATCGCGCGATTCTGGCGCTGCGGAAAGTGCGCTCGATCCTCACGACGAGTCTCGGAGTGATTCAGGGCACAGCCCGGTCTCCATGCTCACGGACCGGCCAGCCGATGAGGCGTCCGAGACTGGCCACGATGAGAACATTCCAAACCCGCTGGATGATGACGATGTCGTGAACGGCGTTGAAATGGTCGAAGGCCTGCAGCTGGGGTCGCCTTTGACCGGATCGGTCGACGGTTCTTCTATCGCGGCCGAGTTCCGAACGGCTGGCGACGGGACGTCAACCATCCATCAGGCAGAGTCAATGGGCCATCTCTCTGGGTCGAAGGACCTCGGTTCCGTGGTCGGCAATGGACCATCGGCGAGCGCTCAGCAGTTATCAATCGACTCGCAAGGTCTCGGAGGTCACCTCGGTATCTCGGGCGCCTTGATCGATGCCAATGTCAACGCCAATGTCAATCCACGATCTTCTGGCCAGAATTTTGCCACGGCGATGGACCGACCATCTGGTGCTCCGGCGACCGCCGCCACCGCCGCATCGGGAACCCCTGGCAGCATCGTGATTCCGGAAGGCATGCAGACCATCGAGCCCAACGCCGCCGCCTTGGCCGCTCGCCCAACTCGTCCGGCGTCGACGACGCCGTCCAATCGACGCGACGCCTCTGGTCGGGGGATGGCCGCGGTGAACCGCGCCGAAGCGCTCAATGCCTCAATCCGACGTGATCAAGCCGCCGCTGAGACGGCGGCTCGACCATCGACGTCATCGGCATCATCGACGTCATCGCCAATCGCAGCCGAGTCTTCGATCGTCGACCCGTCGGCCGGCCGATCATCGGCGGGATTGGCAAAGCCGATGTCGGGATCTGCGGAGGCGCAGTCTCTGCCGAATTCGCCCGCGTCGCTTGCGCCCCAGGACGCTGAAACAGACCCTCGGCGGACTGCTGCCGGCGTGGCCAGAGGGCTCCAGGCCCTGTCCGCCCAGAAGGGGGGAAGCCTCATCATGCGTCTAGATCCGCCAAATCTCGGCCAGGTCCGCATGGAATTGAACATGGAAGCCGGTCGCGTCAGCGTTCTGATCACCGCCGCGGGAGACACGGCACGCTCCTTGCTTCGAGACAACTTGGGTGTGCTTCGGCATGCTCTGGAGGATCGCGGGTTTGCGGTGGAACGACTCGCGGTCGAGTCGACGACCAAGACCTCGTCTGATGCCTCCACATCGCGGAATGACCGCGGAGACGGGCAGGATGCTCGGAGCGGAAGTGAATCGTCTGATCGGCAGGATGCCGGCGGCGAACGAAGTCGGGGCCGGCGTGACCATGCCCCGGATCGACGATCGGATCAGGAGCAGGCCGAATCGGCTCGCTTCAACGAGGTACTCGCTGATTCCGGCGCGACCGCGGATCCATGATCGATTTCGGAATGACCCAGGAATGAACCAAGGGAGGTTCGGCTCATGAGTGCGATTCCAGCAGCAGCAGCGAGTACGGTCGCCGGAACGAGCGTGAATCGGTTCAACGAGATGTCCTCCGAGGACTTCATGCAGATCATCTTCACCGAGTTACAACAGCAGGATCCGTTCGAGCCCAACGACTCGTCGGCACTCCTCGACCAGTTGAATTCCATCCGTCAGATCGAGTCCGACATCTCCATGACGGAAAAGCTCGAAGAGATCGTCTTCCAGAACCAACTCTCGTCGGCCGGAAATCTCCTCGGCAAGGCTGTTCAAGGCATTCTCCCCACGGGCGATTCGGTCGCCGGAACCGTCTTGTCAGTCGTTCGTCAGGGCGATTCCGTATCGCTCGAACTCAGCAGCGGTTGGATGCTCCCGATGGACAACGTTGAGGTCATCGTCGATCCCTCGACGCTTCCCTGATCGCGCTCCGAGAACAAAGATAAACATGAACCTCGATCCGAAACAACTTCTTCGCCGACTGGAACCTGCGGTCCGAACCGTGGGGGTTGCCTCGTTGATGCCGAAGAATCGAGTCACGATTGAGGAAGCGGGATTCGAGGAGCTCCTCGAGCGGGCCGCCAGTGGTGAATTTGCCAGCGGTCGGGAAGTCGATCAGCACGAACTCGATCAGTCGATCGAAGATCAATTTTCGAAACAGCTCGCGGGCATCGCAGATGCTGCGGAAGCCGCCGGATTCGAGAAGGTCCTGGTCATCGCCGGTGACCGACCGCTCCTTCTTTCGGTGTCCGACCGTCGAATCGAACGCGAACTCGGCGAGGAATCTGAGTCTGATGGAGTCTTGCTTCCCGTCGACGCCGCGGTATGTCTGGGCGGCGATGACTTAGAGGATCACAACATCGTCACGGGACCCTCTGCGGTCACCGTGCCGGCCGAGATCGCCGATGCGATCCAGGCGGCCGCCCATTCCGAAAACGAATCGTCCAATCAACGCGACGACGCGGCCTGAGCCGTTTCGCGAGTCAAAGGAGTTCGACATGGCATCGACCACAGCATTGTTCACCGGTCTCTCCGGTCTCACCAGCAACTCACGTCGCCTCGACGTGATTGGTAACAACATTGCAAACGTCAACACCACGGCGTTTAAATCGAATCGGATGACTTTCGCGCCGACGTTCAGCCGGAATTTCTCCCTCGGCACCGCACCCGGCGACTCGACCGGCGGTTCGAACCCTGGTCAGGTCGGGCTCGGGGTCACAGTCGGCGGTACCCAACGAAACTTCAGCAATGGTGCCATCGGCGTGACTGGCGTTGCCACGGATCTTGCGATCGAAGGCGACGGCTTCTTTATCGTCAATCAGGGCGGCTCGCGTTTCTATACCAGAGCAGGGGGGTTCATCAGGAATCCCGAGAACGATCTCATGACGCAGTCTGGCGCGAAAGTCATGGGATTCGGGGTGGACGATCAGTTCAACCTGGTCGATGGAAACCTCGTCGAAATCAACATACCCGTCGGCACCCTGACCCTCGCAGACCAGACCGACAATGTGATCTTCAGCGGTAATGTGAATGCATCCGGTGACATCGCCAGCACGGGAAGCACCCACGAGTCGCGGGCCTTCTTTACGGATCCGGCGGGAACCACACCGATCAACGCCGCAACCGACTTACTCACGACGGACATCTACGTCTCTGATGGCGCGGGTGGTTTCACGATCGCCTTCGACAGTTCGGAGTCCGGACGTTCGATCACCCTCGATGGCGTCGAGAAGGGCGGCAAGGACTTGGGTTCACTGACCTTTGCAATCAGTGGTTCCGCGGTCGAGGGCACCGACGCGTTCGGCAGTACCTTCGGCGACTTGGTCTCGTTCTTCGACGAGTACCTCGGCACTGATTCGTCGTCCATCGGAGGAAGTTCGGATCTCGGGGGCTCGGTCGAAATTAACGCCAACGGTCAGATCGTGGTGGTCGGCAACGAGGGAACCGTGCAGGCATTAGAAATCGAGACCGGCGACATTACGGTCAACGGGCCCGGCGGCGGACTCGGAAATCCGCTGGTAATGAACCAAACCGGCGATGCCGATGGTGAGAGCATCCGGACCAGTTTCGTGGTCTACGACTCCCTCGGCACGCCCCTCACCATCGATCTTTCGTTCGTACTACAGGCAACCAATCCGAACGGCGGCACGACCTGGGAGTTTGTTGCGGAGTCCAATGACAATGACGCCAATGATCGCTTGCTGGCGCTTGGTGAAGTGAGTTTCGACTCGAACGGTCGTTTTACCGGGGCGACCAACCAGAGCTTCTCGATCGTCCGTACGAATGGTGCGACGTCGCCGCTGACGGTGAACATGGACTTCGATAGCGGGGCCGACTCGATCACGAGCTTTACCGACAGCGGAAGCAATTTCGCCGCCGTCTACCAGGACGGTTCTCCGATCGGGACCCTGGCGTCCTTCTCCATCGGCGAAGACGGTGCCATCTCGGGTGCCTTCACCAATGGTCTCACTCGAACCATCGGGCAGGTCGCATTGGCAAAGTTCGCCAACCCGGAAGGATTGGTCGATGTGGGCGACAGCCTCTTCGGAAGCGGACCAAACTCGGGTACCGCATTGGTCGCCAAGCCTCGCGACTTCGGAACTGGCCGAGTGGTCGGTGGGGCGCTCGAGCTCTCGAACGTGGATCTCTCCCAAGAATTTATCGACATGATTCTGGCTTCAACGGGCTACTCGGCCGCAAGTCGAGTGATCACGACGACCGATGAACTGATGACGCAGTTGCTCGCGCTCGGCCGCTGAGAATGGCCGGAGCGAATTGCTTTAAGAAGCCGAGCCCACCGCGGTCGCGGGCGCCCGAGGGGACGCCTTCGGCCGCGGTCTTGCTTGACCTTGAGAAGAGGCCGCCGCGGGTCGGAGCAGATTCCTGCACGAACCAACGTGGTTTGAATAGCATGCAACCGACATGAAACGGAAACCACCGAATTCGACCGGCGGAACCAAGACCCGCAGCGGCGCGGAAGACCCGGATCTTCGGAGAGCCACGGAGCTTTTCCAAGCCGGGAAAGTCGCCGAGGCAGCGCCGCTGATTGATGCCGCAGTCGCTCGGAATCCTCGAAATGCCAACGCGCTTCGAATCAAGGCATTGATCATCTTGCGAGGCGGGCTCATGCTCGAAGCGCAGAAGATTTTGGACCGAGCACACAAACTCGATCCCCGCAATCCCATGCTGCCCCTCGACCAGGCGGTGATTCACAAGCTTGGTGGTCGTTACGCGGAAATGATCACGTCGTGTCGAGAAGCGCTCAAGCGGATGCCGGGAAGCCGACGAGGCGAAGCCATGCTGGCGCAAGCGTATGAGGGGGGAGGTTCGACGGATCAGGCGATTCGGTTCATCGAAGAAACGATCGCGAAGCGAGGTCTCGATGCCGAAATGGGAGAGACCTACGTCAACGTCCTCGAACTAGCGCAACGGCGCGACGAGGCTCTGATCGTGGCGGAACGACTTCTCGAAGCATCGACCACCCCACCGCCCATTCGTCGCCGCCTCCTCCTGCATCGAGGAAGAATGCTCGAGAAGTTGGGGCGCTTTGATGAATCGATGGATTCCTACGATGCCGGACATGCCATCTTCCCGGTGACTTTCGATCCGGACGCATGGGATCGACGGCTGGATGCGATCATCGACGAAACGCCGCCGATGTCGATTCCGGACCCAATGTCGGATGCGGCCGCCACGGAAATTCCAGTGTTCATCGCGTCACTGCCCCGGAGTGGAACCTCTCTGGTGGAGCGAATCATTGGTGTTCATCCGGCCGCGTACGGGGCGGGTGAGACGGGGATGGTGGGTGAGGTGCTGCGGGGCGCTCGCGACCGCATCGGCAACGATGTGTTTCAAGGCGTCCGGGATGCGACGCCGGAAGTCATTGAAACGCTCCGTCGGCAATACCTCGAACAGCAGAAGAATCTCTTCGGGCACTCGCCGCGGATTGTGAATAAGCATCTGCAGAATTGGCAGTTCCTTCCGATCATTGCCGCGTGGTTTCCGAAGGCGGCGGTCATTCGAATTGATCGGGCGCCGGCCGACGTGGGTATTTCCATATACGGGCAGAATCTCTCGCACGATCGGATGCCCTGGGCGACCCGACTCGATTGGATCGGTCGGATGATCCGGAGTCATCAGCGATTTTCTGATGCCATGAAGGCGCGGATCCCCAACCCTTGGCTTGATCTAGATTACGAAAGCTTGGTCACGGAGCCAGAGCCGATGATCCGAAGCCTGATCGATTTTCTCGGCCTTGATTGGGATGATCGATGTCTCGAACCCCATCAATCGGAGCGGGGCCGCGGAAGTCGTCGGTACATGCCAACGCTCTCGATTCATCAGGTTCGTCAGCCGATTGGACGCGGTTCACTGGATCGCGCGGCGGCGTTCGGTGATCGAATGGCGGCGCTGCATCTCGGTCTCGCGGGAGATTCTTGAGCGGCTTGAGTGGTCATCGGTTGACGCATCACTTCCGAGGGGGTTGCCGCCGAGGCGACCGGCCACGGCCACCTTCGGGTTCGCTCCCCGCCCGTGGTCCCGGCCCGGTATTCTTGGGTTGGTTGGTCGCAGCCCTCGCCACGGTTCGCTTCGCCGCCGGATTGGATTCCTGAGAATCCTCTGCAGATTCCAGACGGGCGAAAATCATTCTACCGGCCGCGGTCTGCAAGGAATTCGTCACCACCACGGGAACGGACTTGCCCAGCAACTGGCCGCCACCCTGCACCACGACCATCGTCCCGTCCGGAAGATATCCCACCGCCTGTTCCGGTTCTTCGCCAGTCTTGACGAGCTCGATCTCGATCGTGTCACCCGGAATTGAGGCGTGCCGCAGTGATCGGGCAAGGTCGTTCATATTGAGCACCGTCACGCCGTTGATCTCCGCGATCTTTCGAAGATTCAGATCGGAGGTCAGGATTCGAAGATCCTGTTCGCGGGCCATTTCGACCAGCATCGCATCCACACCGACGCCCGGTGGGCGGGTCGAATCAATGGCCACGTCGAGGAAGGCGTTTTGCTGCATTTTGGCGACGATGTCTAAGCCGCGTCGGCCGCGCAATCGCTTTTGTCGATCGAGACTATCCGAGAGTGCCTGAAGTTCCTCGAGTACGAACTCGGGAATCAGGATCGGTGCATCGATAAATCCGGCCTGTCCGAGGCTGTCAATCCGCCCATCAACCAGGGTGGCGGTGTCGAGGAGCATCGGTCGGATCCCTCGGACCTGACGAGCAAACTCGACGTACGGGAGGACGACTCGAAAATCGTCCTTGGTGGTCAGCACCACGGAGACAGAGAGGTAGCAGATCACCAGTGCGAGCACGGCCTTTGAGACGCCGAGATAGACCGAAGTCTTGCCATCCGCACCGCCCATTGCATTGACGACCGTATCGATGAGAAAGCTGATGGCGACGGCGGCGATGAGACCGAAGCAGATGCCCATATAAACACCGACCACGGAGGAGAGCCGTTTGTTCGGGGTCATCGCGTCGAGCACGATGACGATCGTCCCGATCGCCGTACTGGCCAGAAGCACCCCGAGGAAGGTCTGGAGTTGGAATTCCTGCGGACCGGTGGCCCGTCCGGCGATGGTGAGCATCGAGATGGAGACCAGCAGAACCAGGAAGAGGAGCCGGACCACAAGGAGGAGAAGTCGATGTGATCGGGAGGCGGTGATCGCAAGCTCCGACGGGGTGGGGATCCCGGAGGGAGGCTGGGGCTCGGGCGTGGGGGCGTTGGGTTCCATTGCCAAGGATTCTACGTCGCCGGGCGGTCTTCCTTGGCCCGCTCGGCCGGAAAGGGGCTACGATGACGATTCGGGTCGTGAATCGCGACGCGGAGGACGGTCGGGTCCGTCGGACGGACGGCTCGCCAACTTGGTCAGGGCTTGACGGCAGCAGCCACACGCTTCGTCGTTCGGGTCTTCGGTCGCCTGGCCGTCCTCCGCTTCGCCATCTCGACGGCCCGATGCTTTGATTCTGGATGTTTTGATTCTGGATGCCCGGATATCCCGAAGTCCGGATGCCCGGATGTCTCGAGCCCCGTGCTCCCCTTGCTCCCTGTGGTTCTTCCCCCTCGCGTCCCCCGATCCCCTTCGACCCGACTGTCGCTCGATGCCCGAAATCGCCTCCGACACCACGACCGGTTATCAGGTTCTCGCTCGACGCTATCGGTCGAGGACTTTCGGCGAGGTCGTGGGACAGGAATCGATTGCCGAGACGCTTGAGCGGGCGATCGATCGAAATCGAACAGCGCACGCCTATCTCTTCTGCGGAACTCGAGGTGTCGGCAAGACGTCGATGGCTCGAATCTTCGCACGTGCCCTCAACGCCTCGGATCAGCAATCCGAGGAAGTGGCGGTCGGAGATGCGATTCTCCGGGGCGAGGATATGGATGTCGTCGAGATTGACGGTGCAAGCAATAATGGCGTTCAGGACGCTCGTGATCTGATCGCCAACGCGAGCATCCGACCGGCCAGATCGCCCTTCAAGATCTACATCATTGATGAGGTTCACATGCTCTCCAACGCCGCATTCAATGCGTTGCTGAAGACCATGGAGGAACCGCCCTCCCATGTGAAGTTCATCCTCTGCACGACCGAACCTCACAAAGTCCTTCCCACCATTCAGAGTCGTTGTCAGCGATTTGACTTTCGCCCGATTTCGGTCAGTCGAATTGCAGCGCATCTGACGTCCGTGCTCGCGAGCGAGTCGATCGACGCCGAAGAATCGGTAGTGCTTCGTGTCGCCCGACTCGCCAACGGATCCATGCGCGACGGATTAAGTATTTTAGAACGAGTCGTGGCCGCCGCGGATGGTCGGCTCGATGCCGCGTTGCTCGAGCGAGTGCTCGGCGTGCCGCCGGAGGACATCGTGAAGGATGTCGCGGCGGCAATCGGCGAGGGTGATCCAGCGGCGACGCTGCGGGCGATGGCGGCGCTCCTCGCCGAGGGACTCGCTCCAGAGCGGGCCTTGGACGGAATCGCAGAACGGTTCAGATTGCTCCTGACGGCGAGAGTCTGTGGTGACGACCCGGCGTTATTGGGCACCGGAAGCGAAGAATCTGCGGCCCTGGTTGAAGAAGCTTCAGTCTTTGAAGCGGAGCAACTTGTCCACATGATCGCCTTGTGCGATGCGGCGGGCGGTCGAGTTCGCGTCAGTGCCTCGCCACGAGCGATTCTGGATGCGGCGGTGACTCGAATGGCGCTCTCAGAGCGATTTGCGAGAGCGGCTTCGCTCTTGGCGGGCGACGTGGCGATCTCGTCATCGCCGGCCTCGAAAAAAAAAAGCCTGAAGGCCGCTGATTCCAAGCGGCCGACCGCGGCGGCGAAGGCCGCGGCACCGACGCCCACACCACGCGTCGTATCGGCTCCGGCTGCGGTTCCGGCCTCGGCTTTGGGCGCCGCGGCGGGTGTGACGCCAGTTAACAAGCCCGAAACCAAGACCACCGAAGGGACGGCTCCCGAGAGAAAGAACGCCGAACCGAAGAAGCCCCAGGCGAAATCTTCGACGCCCATCGAGCCCGACCAAGGTCCGTGGGCCGCGTTGCAGGCGGCGGCAAAGACTCCGAAACAGCGAGCCATGTTGGACGATTTCGAATTTGATCGTCTGGAGGGAGGTCGTCTTCGACTCCGCCGGCGGGTTGATGCATCGCCAAGTGCGGGATGGACGATTCAGAAACCTCAGGGGCTCGCAGATCTCGCATCGTCGGCATTGGGTCGAACCATCGAGATTGAGTTCGTCAAGGAGTCGGTCCCAAAACATGCTGCGGCAACGGATATCGCCGCAGACGTCAACGATCATCCTCTGGTCCGCGAGGCGGTCGACCTCTTCGACGCGCACGTCGTCCAAGTTCGTAAAACAGAACAACGCAATTCGGGCGGCGAAATCGTCGCACCGTCGGAGACTCAAGACTGATGTTTGATGCACTGAAGGGAATGGCCGGCCTCGGTAGTTTGATGAAGGACCTTCCGCGAATCCGGGAACGGCTTGAACGGGCCAGAGCCGAACTCGCCGATATGACGGTGCAAGCCGAAGGCGGCGGCGGGGCGGTGGTCGTGGTCGCGGATGGCCGAATGCGGATCCGATCGGTCAAGATCGATCCGGCGATGCTCTTCACACTGATCGATGATGCCGATGCATCCGATCAGAGCATGGCAGAGGATCTGATCACCAACGCCGTCAATGACGCGCTGGAGCGAGCTCAAACCATGATCGGTGATCATCTCAAACACGCCGCCGGCGAAATGGGACTGGCCCTTCCACCGGGCGGAATCCCTGGGTTGCTCTAAGTTTTTCTCGGCCCGCCCCCGCGTCATCACCCGGTCCTTCAAAATCGAGAGACTCCACCCATGGCTGCTTATCCGGAAAGCGTTTCGAATCTGATCGAGGAATTCGCTCGGCTTCCGGGCATCGGCCGACGGAGCGCCGAGCGACTGGCATTCTTCGTACTGAAGAGCGGCCGGGAAGAAGCACTCGGTCTTGCCCGTTCCATCACGCACGTGAAGGACTCGGTGAAGCACTGCTCGGTGTGCTGGAATCTCGCGGACATTGATCCCTGTCCCATTTGCAGTAATCCCGAGCGAGACGCGTCGGTGGTTCTGGTGGTGGAGCAGCCTCGTGATCTGATCAGTCTGGAGCAGACGGGGATGCATCACGGGATCTACCACGTTCTGCTCGGTCGGCTCGATCCGCTCGACGGGGTTGGGCCTGATGGGTTGACCGTTGATGATCTCCTCTCGCGGCTTCGAGATCCGGCTCGGAATGCGCGTGGTGTGGCAGTTCGAGAGATCGTCCTCGGGCTGAATCCCGATATGGAGGGTGACACGACGGCCCTGCATCTCGCCGAGGAGGCACGGCGATTCGGAGTTTCGACCACCCGGCTTGCCCGTGGCCTTCCCTCCGGATCCCAGATCGAATACGCCAGTCGGGCCGTTTTGGCGGATGCCATCACTGAGCGGCGCCCCATCGAGTAGGCCGCACCGATTGGCATCATGCCAACCGGTACCAAGGCCCTCCTCAGGCCGCCGCGAGGCTTTTTTGGTCGGTGATGCGGTACGAAACCGGCATCACGAAAGATCGGGTTCGGCGGAATCGGTCAAAACGAAAGAGGCCAAACGCCGGAGATCTCCGGGAGTTTTCGATCCGACGACGTCTTCGAGTCCGCGGGCGATACTATGCAACCGTACGGTTCGAGACTCGGGATGGCCCGCGACGGTTGGGTGTCGATGGATCGACGCCCCGCGGAGCCCTCCGGCAGGATGCCGACGGAATGCGTCCTCATCCCGGGCGATCTGTGCCGTCAACGTGATGCGATTCGATACTCGACAGCAGATGGGGCTTGGCCAGCACATGAAGCTGGCGCCGAGGATGATCCAGTCAATGGAGATCCTCCAGTTGCCGCTCGCGGCGCTGCAGGAACGCATCGAGCAAGAACTCGAGAAGAACGTCGCACTGGAACTCGTCGAGCCCGGCGACGGCGCCGCCCGCGAAGACGGTGGTGAGACCGAGGTTGCCGACACCGAACGGGAGTTTGTGGCCGGCGAAGGTGCTGAAGACTTCAATCGATTAGCCGACCTCGAGGCGCGCTATCGCGACGTCTGGGATGGTGACGACTACGCCGCCGCCAAGACGCCGGCCGCTGGCGATCGTGACCGCAAGATGGATGCGATGGCGAACACCGCCGGACGGGGACTGAGCCTCGCGGCGCAGCTTGAGGAACAGTGGCGTTTTATCGATGCACCAGAGAATCAGGCTCGGGCCGGGCGGCGACTGATCGAATACGTCGACGACGACGGGCTTCTCGATACCGATCTCGACACCATTCTCGAACAGGGGGCGGAGCTCGAGATCGAGGAGTGGTCGAAGGAACTGGTGGAGCGTGCGCTCCATCGACTCCAGCGAATTCTCGATCCGCCCGGTCTCATGGCGCGATCGAAGCAAGAATCGCTCTTGCTGCAGATTGATGCGATCGTCGAGCACGAAGGCGACGAAGAAGGGGGATGGACGGATGCCGCCGTACTCATCGGCGAGCACTTCGAGGATCTCATCGAAAATCGACTCCCGAAGATCGCGAAGGATGCGGAGATTCCACTCGAGCGTGTGCAGACCGCCAAGGCACTCATGCGTCGCCTTACTTTGTGGCCCGGTCGGGAACTGGTCAATGCAGATTCTTCGGTGGTGATTCCGGATGTCATGGTGGAGTATGAATCGGAAACGGACACCTACGTCGCGGCCCTTGCCGATGGCGTTGTGCCACCACTCCGAATCAATCCGCAGGTCGAAGGAATGAAAGGCGATAAGAATCTCGGCGACGGTGATCGAGGGTTTATCGACCAGGCCGTTCGTGACGCATCTTGGTTGATTGACGCGGTCAATCAACGCACCAACACGCTGCTTCGCGTGGTCCGAGTGGTCCTCAATCGCCAGCGAGAATTCTTCGATCACGGGCCGCAGTTTCTCAAGCCACTTCCGATGACCGAAGTCGCTGATCAATTGGGCGTGCACGTGGCGACGGTGAGTCGAGCAGTCAGCGAGAAGTGGATACAGACGCCACGTGGGATGTATCCGCTTCGCCGGTTTTTCTCCGGCGGGCGGGAGTCAGAGGAGGGCGGCGATAAGAGTTGGGAGGCGATCAAGGCGATCCTGCAGGAGATCGTCGAGGCCGAGGACAAGGCGAAGCCGCTGAGCGACCAGAAACTGGCGGATGCCCTGAAGGAAAAGGGCTTCGTGATCGCCAGGCGAACCGTGGTCAAGTACCGCGAACAACTTGCGATTCCCCCAGCTCGGCGACGGAAGATCCACGGTTAAGTCGGTGAAGTGGCCCTCATTGCCGTTTTTATCTTTTTGCGTCCTGCGGATCTTTGGATGGAATGAAACGAATTGAAGAAACGCATCCATTCTTGGCCCGGATTCGAGTTAGGTTAGGAACATGCTGAACCGGGCGTCGAGATCTCGAACCGGGGAAGGGAGAATTCGAGTCTTCCGCAAGGGCGGTCTGCTGGCTCTTCTTTCGATCATGGTCTCGGCCGCCTCAGCGCGCGGACCAGGGCAAGATTTTCATTTCTGGGGGACGCCATACTACGACCTCGAACCGTGTCTTCGTGGCGACATCGCCCAGGTTTCGATGGGTGTGCTCCACAGCGCCGTGGTGTTCGAGGATGGTTCCATTCAATGTTGGGGGCTCAATCACCTCGGGCAGTGCAACGTGCCCGACGGAATCGGTCCAGACGCGGATCGTGGTCAGGTCCGCGCCGTCGGGGTCAGCGCTGGCGGCGGGCACACCGCGGCAGTTCTCGAGGACGGATCAGTTCGTTGCTGGGGTGAGAATGAGTTCGGGGAGTGCAACGTCCCGCCGGATGTCGGCACGCCCACGAATCCCGCTCGCTGGGTCGGGGCCTCGGTCATCCATACCACGGCCCTGTTGATGGATGGATCGGTGGTCTGTTGGGGAAATGTGGCGGCGAGCGATTGCGGCGGACCTCTCGATGATGGCGTTCCGGTGATGGCGATGGCGGTCGGCGACGGTCATTCGATCGCCCGACGGGCCGACGGATCAATCCGTTGTTGGGGAGACGATGCGAATGGTCAGATCGAGGTCCCAGCGGGGATCGGGACCGTGGCCAATCCCGCGGTCGATGTTGCCGTTGGTCATTTTCATTCGGTAGCGGTGCTCGCTGACGGATCGATCGCGTGCTGGGGCGACGACTCACATGGGCAGTGCACCGTTCCTGCTGGCATCGGGACTCCGAGACGTCCGGTGGTCGCCGTGGCGGCCGGCAACGCTCACACCGTGGCCCTCCTCGCCGACGGCGACGTGATCTGCTGGGGATCCAATCTGGCTGGTGAGTGCGACGTGCCGGAGGACATCGGTGGAGACGGTCGCGGTGGGCGGCGATCAGCGATCGCCGTTGTGGCCTACGGGCTTGGCTCTGGGGCCTGGTTCACGTCGAGTTTGACCTGTGCGGCAGACCTTGATCGAAACGGCGTGGTCGACGGCGAGGATCTGGGACGCCTGCTGGAACATTGGAGCGATCCAAACCCTTGCGAGACCGATCTTGACGCCGATGGTTTGGTCGGTCCGAGTGACCTTGGGCGACTCTTGGCGAACTGGGGACAGTGCTCTTCGTGATCCTTGAAGGGCGATCGGGGGCTGGACGCAACCCGGACTGTCGAGGCAACCGGTAAACTGATCGACCTATGTCATACATCTGGCTCGACGGAAAACTCGTTCCCCGCGCCGAGGCCAAGGTCTCGGTCTTCGATCATGGTCTGCTCTATGGCGACGGCTGTTTTGAGGGAATTCGGGCCTACGGTGGCCGCATCCTCAAATTGAAGACGCACCTCGCACGGATGTTCGAATCGGCGGCGTTGATCCATCTGGTACCGGTCTACGATCTCGAACAGATCGAGGATGCCATTCGAGAAACGATGGAAGCGAATGGAATCACCGACGGCTACATTCGTCTGGTATTCACTCGCGGGGTCGGCACGCTCGGGCTTCATCCGTTTCGATGTCCCACGCCCGGCACCTTCATTATCGCCGACAAAATCCAGCTGTATCCCGAAGAGTTGTATCGGGATGGCATGGCGGTGATTGTGGCGAAGCGGCCTCGAATTCCGATCGACTGTCTCGATCCGAGAATCAAGAGTCTGAACTACCTCAACAATATTCTTGCCAAAGTCGAAGCGATCGAGGCCGGCGTGCTTGAAGCGATCATGTTGAACACCGAAGGCACGGTTGCCGAGTGCACGGGTGACAACATCTTTGCGGTCAAGGGCGATCGGATCTTCACGCCGGCCACCAGTACGGGGATTCTGCACGGGGTGACCCGGCGTTTCGTAATGCGAGAGATCGCGCCCGCTTGTGGCCTGAAGGTTGAAGAAGATGTCTTCAAAATCGACGAGCTTCTGAACGCCGACGAGGTATTCCTGACGGGAACCGCCGCCGAGGTGATCGGTGTCTCAAGGATTGACGATACGGTCATCGGTGCCGGGAAGGTCGGTCCAGTCACCGCAAGGCTGATTGGTGAGTTCCGACGCAGAATCAAGGACGGGGTTCCCGAGGACTGATTCGAGCTCGTCGCGTGGGGCGAGGCCTCCTGATCATGTTGGTCATGTTCGTCATGCTTGTCATGCTTGTCATGGAAGACTCGGAATGCATTGTCTGAAATGCGACTATCCACTCTGGAATCTCGCGCCGGGATCCTGCCCGGAGTGTGGGACATCGTTCAAGCCGACCGATCACGAGTTTTCGTTGGGACAAGTGAGGTTCTGCTGCCCAGACTGTGATCAGGCCTACTACGGCGATGGGCCGGCAGGTCATCTGCAACCGGCGGAGTTTGAGTGTGTCTCGTGCCGCCGGTGGCTGACGGAGGATGATTGCATCATCCGGCCGCTCGTTGGAGAAGCCGAGGTCGCATCGCAGATCGCGCCGTTGTTTCAACCGAACACGACGCTCGTGAAACGGTTCTTCAGGACGTGTGGTTGGGCGATGGTCCGTCCGGTCGACTTGGGAAAAGGGACGCCGGTTTCCAGTTCGACCATGACGGCAGTCACTTTCATGGCGGTGATTCAGTTCTTGGGGCTTGCGGTCGGGGCCTTTCCACTTCTTGCGATCGTCGTGGCCATGCCGATGATCGCGGGTGGAGGCATGCCGGTGGGCGGCCTTATTTTCCCCGTGCTGCTCGCGGCCGGTGGGGGCATGCTGCTCACCATCGTGATGATCCTTCTGAATGCCTGCGTGGTGCATCTGGTGCTCGTACTCACCGGTGGAGTTGCGCAAGGTCTCGGGCGGACGGTGACGCTCTGTTGTCTCGGCTCTGGCCCCGCGATTCTGCTGTCGATTCCCTGTTTTGGTCCCTATTGCGGCATCTATCTCTCCGGGATCTGGATGATCGTGTCGACCATTCTGCTCTTGATCCACGGTCAGCGAGTGAATGGATGGCGGGCGAGCATCAGTGTGCTGGTGCTTCCGATCTTCCTCATCGCTTTGGGAATTGTGGTCATTTCCTTCGGGACCATGAGCGCGACCGTGGCGACCACAAGGGCCGGGCCGAACTTGGTGAACGTGGGTATGGCGTCCCCGTCGGTGGGAGATCACACTCGGGAAGTTTCCGCGGCGCTTCGAACGTTTTTGCGTGACGCTGATCCGGAATCGCCCGAGGCATTTCTCGTCGCCATCGATGAATTGGTTCCCGATCTATTCCCGAACGATGAGTCGAACCTGATTCAGATCGAGGGAAACGGATTCCGCGGTTGGCAGAGTGAGCGTTTCTTCCTCCTCACGGTGCCGGGTTCGGGGGCGATCTTGACAACGCCGACCCAACGCCAAGGAGACGACGACCGGTTCCTGGTCGTAGAGATATCGGGAATGATCGAAAGCACGTCGAAGGTCGCGGAGGCGGATCTTCGAGGCGATCTGGTCAAGAGACTCGACGCGCTCGGTGGGCGCGGCCGGGACCTTTCGAAATCACAGGTTCAGGGCTGGGTTGAGTCGGTCGAGCGGGAGCCGGTCAGCTCCCCTTGATCGTGATGTCCACGATGGCGCTGGCATCACCGCTGGTGGTGCCGTAGTTGGAGTCGCAGCCTTCGCCGGTTTCTTCCGAATCGGTTTGCTGGTGCAATGACGACGCGCGGTAGTTCGACCAGTCTTCGACCGCAAGGTCCGGCCCATCGGGTGCAAAGTGCGGCTTCAGAACCTGATAGTCGTTGTTTCGCTGCGCTGGTACGAATCCGGCATCCCGAATCAACCGGCAGATCATCGGTTCGTTCAGGCAGTGGGTGGTTCCCGCCGAAGACACGACGTTCTCTTCCATCATCACCGAGCCCATGTCATTCGCGCCGTACCGAAGACCGACCTGGCCGATGTGGGGGCCCATCGTTACCCAACTGGAGCCGATGGACCAAATGTTGTCGAGGTAGAGGCGGCTCATCGCCTGAGTCCGAAGGTAGGACGTCGATCCAGCGAGTCGGAGTCGGCGACCGAATTCGGGATGCAGATCCTTGCTCCCCGATCCATCGAGCCGCGCCACCACGTCGCCGGGATAGGGCTCACCCGGGTCGTCGCCAGGGCCATGGCCCCATTCCTTCAAACGACCAAGCGGGGTGTTGTCGGGCTGGAACGGCCAAGAAATGAACGCGTGGTAACGACCGCCGCCGTCGTTGGCGAGTTCCCGGATCGCATCGTCTTGCCATCGACGAACCGTGTCCATGTGATGGATCCGATCTCCGATGCCCTCGATGTGACCGAACATCATAGTTGCCGAGGTGTTCAACCCAAACTCGTGGGCCACCCGCATGACGGTCAACCATGCCTCCGCGGTGCACTTTCCAAGTCCGATTTTCCGGCGGACCGCATCGGCGAAAATCTCGCCCCCGCCACCGGGGACTGAGTCGAGGCCAGCTTCGACCAGTGGGCCCATCACGCCGCGAATTTTCTCCTTGAGTGAATCACCCGGGGGATCGAAGAAATTCACAAACTCGATGAACTCGGGCGGACTGAATGCGTGGACATGGACTTGTGGGAACTCAGACTTAATGCGCCGGAGCAACTCGAGATACCAATCGAGTGGCAACTCTGGGTTCATTCCACCTTGCATGAGAATCTGTGTCCCGCCGATCGCCACGACTTCGCGGATCTTGTTCAGCAGTTCGTCATATTCCAGGGTGTAGGCATCATCATCACCCTGATCGCGGCGGAACGCACAGAACGTGCATTTTGCGGTGCAGACATTGGTGTAGTTGATGTTCCGATCGATCACGTAGGTGCGAATCGTCTCGCCATGAATCGCCCGACTGCGGCGGTCGGCGAGACCGCCAAGGTCGGCCAACGGCATGCGGTGCCAAAGATCAAGGGCCTGCTCCGGCGTGAGGCGAGCGGCACCTTCGACCAGCGCATCCTGAAAGGCATGGTCCAGAGGATCGGCCTCGGGGTGTACGGCGGGCGTCGGAGGATGGGGGCGGTTTGACGTGATCATCGGTGTTTCAGTGAATCGGTGAACTCGATGGGCTCGGGCGGTTCGCCACGGGGTATTTCCTCGGAGCAGAAAGATGCTAGCGGAGTCGGGGCCGCCGGGCGATCAATTCGTCGGGAATCGAGGTTGACCGCTCAGACCTTGATGCGGGTCCACCCTCCGTGGAGGAAGCGAGCGAGGAAGAAACCGCCACGGATGACGATTTCGCCCATCAACGCCATCCAGATTCCCGCGAGCCCTAATTCAAAGTGAATCCCCAACAACCAGCAGGCGGGGAGTCGGATGCCATAGCTGGAGCACGAGGTGATCAAGAGGGTCCATCGAGTGTCGCCGACCCCGCGAAGCCCCTGACGCAGCACCATCGAGAGTCCAAAGAACGCTTGCACGGTGCCGCAGATGAAGAGGAGTCGTGGGGCCTCGGCGAGATGGACCGGTTGATCGCTGATGATGGCGGTGAGTTGCTCACCGAGCGTCATGAATGCGACGCCCATCGCCGACATGATCAACACTCCGATGACCGTGCACGCCGCCATTGCCCGCCGCGCCATTGCCGGGTTTCCCGCGCCCAGATATTGCCCCGCCAAGGCGCCGGCCGCCGTCCCCATCGCGAAGCCGGGAAGGAAACTAAACGCCTCCCACTGCACCGTGATGATGTGTGCTCCGACCAGGCCACCCTGCTGTGTTTCGTCGGCACCTTCCTGCCCGAGTTTGGTCGCGATCTCTCCGATGAACCCCAGCACGAAGAGGTTGACCGCCCACATGGCGATCCCCTCGAAGAACGTCGGGATTCCCACGGTGACCACCCGACGAGCGACCGAGAGATCGGGGAACAAGCGTGGCAGGTGCAGCCGTAGATCCTTGACACCGCGAGCGAGCACCCAGACCGTGACCAAGCCGCCGATGACCCAACTCGTCGCGGTTCCGGCGGCGATACCGCTGACGCCCCACTCCAGCGGATCAACCCCTGACGGATTCGGGAGCACCGACTCTCCAAAGCGGAGATTCACCCCCGACATTAGCCACGATGCAATGAGGTTGACGACATTGACCCCAGCCGCGATGAGGCTCGGCTTCAGCGTCTCGCCCGCCCCAAACAGGCACATCGATCCCACCATCATTACCCCGCAGAAGGGCATTCCCAGGGACATCGTCCGGACGTATTCGATGGCGTATCGCGACGCGTCCGGCGTGAGATCCGTGGCCCATGCGAGCGGGGCCACCAGGACCCACATCGCAAGGCCGACGAACGTGGACCAGACAATTCCGAGCGTGATGGTCGTCCCGAGTGCTTTCTCTGCCAGTGGTCCGTCTCCGGAGCCCATCGCCCGGGAGATGAGGGCTTGCCCACCCAATCCAAGTCCGCCGAGCGCGATTGAGACGAACCAGCCGACGAAGGAGCCGATTCCAACCCCGTCCATGGCGGGTACCACGATGGCATCCGGAAGGCTTCCGGAGAGCATCTTGTCGACCAGCCCAACCATCGCAGTGAGCGTCTGTTGCAGCAGCACTGGGATCGCGAGGATCCCGATGGCGGCCCACATCGATTTTCCGGCAAGACGTCCCGATCGGATCAGTCCCGCATCGATGGCGGGCGCCGATTCCTCTTGCATGGTGAGGATCGGCTGCATTGGATCGTCAGGGGAAAAGCCGTGGTCAACGGGCCGACGTTCATGGTCGTCATCTGGCTCGTGATCGGAGGCGCCCATTGACGACTCGTCTCTGGTCAAGACCCCTCGCCAGCGTCAGTCGCAGAATCCGAAGGAGTCTTCGCGCCGGACGACGGTGCCTCCGGATCGTTTTTCTGGTCGTCGTTTTCGTCGTCGTAGGTTGACCTGCCGCCGATGTCGAGGCCTCGCGGTGGTGCGGGGGTCTCAAAGACGGTGGGATCCCAGAAGGCGAGTTTTTCGAAGAACGTGATCGGTCGCTCGAACGTCGGATACAGAAAGATCTCGACTTGGGCGAATGGCGATTTGGTCGTTTCGTACCACGAGAGCCATGCCGGGCCATCGATCCCGAAGTCGCGACCGGTCAGGACGCGGAGACTGTCCGCGGCGGCGAGATTCATGGCGAGGCTGCGGTCCTCAAGAGTCAGCGCCAACGCCTGGAATGCCGAGTCGGTCGGATACTGGCCGAGCGCGATGGCGAGTTCCACTCGAATCGCTTCATCTTCGGACTCGTCAATCAGTTGGCGCCAGAGACGGTCTTCCACCGACTCTTCGTGGATTCGTTGCAACGCGATCGCTGCTTCGAGCCGTACCTGCCCGTAATCATTTTTGAGTTGGTCGGCGATCACGATCGCGTCCGCCGGGTCGCCCCAGCGTCCGAGCGCCCGGATGCCCGCGGCTCGAACCAGGGGATCGGTGCTTTCGCTGGCCAGAACCCGGTAGAGATCGACGTAGGTTCGTTCGCCGCCGAAGGTCGCATTGGAGAGCAGGATCACGCCGCGGCGTTGCAGACCAGGATCATTGAAATCCGAGGCCCAGACGGCGGCCTGAAATGGAGACGGCGGACTGAATTTTTCGGTGAAGTCTTGGAAGTCTTCGCTCATGGAATCGCATCCGCTGACCAGCAGGATGGCCCCAGCGGTCACGGCGATCAGATGCGTTCGGAGGGTCCCCGAGGCTCCCGCCACCGCTCCGACCAGCCATCCAGTCTCGGGGTCCAGTCCGGATGCGGCTCGGTTGCCACGCTTGGCGAACGGTGATCGAAGGGGCAATTTCACGCTCGGAAGTATACGGTCAATCGGCGCAAGGACGGGTCAATCGAGGCCTCATTCGGCGATGCCCGCACGGGCCCGAAGCCCCACCAGGAGTTCAGTGGCTTCCTCCGCCATCCGGGTGTTCGGGTAATCCTGAATCAGTTGTTCGCCAATGGCCACCGCGTTCTTCCAGTCCTTGCCACCGATGGCATCCCGGAAACGGGCACCACAGAGGTCCCGGTGTGCGGCGACGATCGGTTGGGCGACGTCGAGCACGCGATTGGACTCTCGTCCGGAGAGATTTCGGTCAAGTTCTCGGAGCAGTCCCATAGCGTCGTCGATCTGCCCGTTGGCATGTGCCGCTCGCATTTGAGTCTCGATCGCCGCGGCATGTCGGAGGCGAGCGCCCAGAATTTGATCCGGAAGGTGCTCGATCGAAGCGAGGTCAGGAAAGAGGCGTTGCAATCGATGCAGGGCCTGAGAAGCAGCATTCCAGTCGCCGGCGATGAGAAGTCGTTCAATCTCCTCGGTTCCCTCGCGGACGCGACGTTCGACTTCTGATCGCCGAATCGTTTCGATGCGAGTTCGGAGTGATTCGGCTTCTTCGAGGCGGCCAAACTGAGAGGCGAGTTCATCGACCATGCGAAGCGCCGCATCGAAGTCTCTGGCCGCAATGTCCTGCTCGACGAGCATCCGAAGCAGATCTAATTCTCGATCTCGGTAGACCAGTCGTTTCGCCGCATCCGAGAGCATGGAGTGCTCCTCGATCCGGGAGAGGATGGCATTCGAGTCCGCTTCCGTCTTTCGAGGGCTTCGCTCTCCGAGGACGAGCATCAATCCGATGGCGACGAGACAGATCACTCCGCCGGCGACGGCGCCACTCAATACCGGCGCGGCCCAGGCCGCTTCCGGACGTCGAAGGGCCAACACCGCGAGAAGAGTCGCCGCGAAGACTGCGAGGCCGATCCAGAGATGGCCGGTGTGCACGCCTTCGTTCCATCGGCGAGGTTCCCATTGGCGGGGTTCGGTCGATTCGCTCATGATCCGGGGACCTCGCCGCCATTGTTTCGGGTTCGTGGCACGAGGCAGACGAACTGCATCGGTTCGTCGCCGGTATTTCTGAATTGGTGCGTGAGCTCAGGTGAAACATAGAGAACGTCGCCGGATTGAATCGTCGAAGTCACGCCGTCTTGTTCGGCTTCGCCACAGCCTCCCAGCACAATGACTTGGTGTTCGTAGTCGTGGGCATGCCGCGGCGTGTGCCCGCCCGGCGCGACCACGAAGTGCCGCATCGAAAAGTTCGGCATGCCATGCTCACCACCGAGCAGCACCCGCATCGAGACGTCTTTGACGCCATCGATCGAGATTGGGGTGGTTTCCTCGGGGGAGAGTCGAGTCCGAATCATGGGGAAGTTCCGTGGTCTCTAGGTTTCAAGTGACGGCTTGGGAAGTATCTCGTACTCTAGGTGCTATGAACGACTCCGTGCCTCACGACCCGATTCTCAGCATGCGCCCGCTCGGAGACTTTCAGACCAATTGCTTCGTGGTCAAGGACGAGGCGGATCCGGCTCGATGCTGGATTGTGGACTGCGGCCAGAGGCCGGGCGAACTGTTGGATGCCGTCGAGGCTTCCGGGCGGACGCCGGCGGGGATCATCCTGACCCATTGCCATCACGACCATATCGCGGGCATTGACGAAGCCCTCACGCGATTCGGACCAATGCCGGTGAGATGTCATCAATCAGAGGCGGGCTGGAATCAGGAGCCGATGCTCAACCTGTCGGCATTCTTGGGCGCCCCATCGACGGCAACTCCCCCGGATGGTCTGTTCGAGGAGGGCGATCCGCTTCCGATCGGGCCGAACTGGCGGATCCTTCATCTCCCGGGCCATAGCCCAGGCTCTTGTGGATTCCTTCATGCACCGTCTCGGACCCTGATCGCGGGAGACACGCTTTTTGAGGGTTCGGTCGGTCGGATGGACTTTCCGACCTCCGATCCGGAGGCGATGCGATCGTCTCTGGCCCGGCTGTTGGAGCTTGATGACCAGACGCGAGTGCTTCCGGGGCACGGCGGCGCGACCTCGATCGGCCGAGAGCGAAATGGGAATCCTTTCATTCAGGGCGGAAAACCGGCATTCTGAGGCCTCTCAACGCAACGAGAAGCCTCGCCGGGAAGTTTTTTTGGCGAACTGGCAATGCATGCATTGGAATTCGCGTGGGGCCGGGTAATTTGAAGAGCCGTCACGACCGCCGGTGGTCCGTTTTCGGCCTTGATTCGCGAGCAAGATCATGATTTCATCGGAGTTTCCCGCCATGCGTAGCACTCGATTCCAGTTCGCAAGTCTTTCAGCCATCCTCATCGTGTCGTCCGCCGGTGCTCAATCCACCGCAGACTTCACTGTCGACAAGGGGTCCACGGCAGTGCTCACGCTGACCGTCACCGTCGAAACTTCGATCGGAACGAGCGAGGACACCGATTCGACGACGCAGTCAGTGTCCGGATTCGCGACGGGTAACTTTGACTCGTCGATTCCACCGTTCCTCGCCATGGAACTACCAACACTCAGTTTCGATCTCGGGTCCGGGAGCGTCAACTTCGAGCTGTTCTGCATCCCATTCTTCGGTTGCCAGGAACTGAATGTTACGGTCTCGAACTTCGTCATCCAGCTTGGTCCTGACGGCGCCTCGACGACCTTTGACGGGCCATTGGCGTTCTTCCCCGATGCCCCGTTCGTCTCGAGCTTCGACTATGACGTGAGCGGCGACCTTGTGGAAATCAGCGGATCCAACGTCGTTCCGGATTTCTACAGTTTCGGAGCCGAGGTCTTCACGGGGAAGGGTGATTCCGTCTCCATGGATAATCTGTTCCTGCAGTCGTTCACCTTCGGTTTCGATCCGAAGCAACTCCCCGACCTTGTGCAATCGGTCGAGATTCTGGCGCAGATCGACTTGAGTAACACCACGCTGAGCGGAATCCTTGAGTCGACCGGCGGCTGTCCCGAGGACATGAATGGCGACGGCACGGTCAATGGTGCGGATCTCGGTCTGCTGCTCGCGGCCTGGGGCACTGATGGTGGTGACTTCAATGGCGATGGAACGACCAATGGCGCGGATCTCGGTCTGCTGCTGGCGGCTTGGGGCACCGACTGCTGATCGGATCGTTGGCACGGCGAACCGATTGTTGAACCGGTGGGACCGCGCCTTTGGGCCCGGGGCTTCAGGTGAGCGCGGCGTCTCCGGTGAAGAAAAGCGATGGACGCGATGGGCATCTATCATTGTCCCTGCATCTCTGAACCCCTCAAGGGCTCGGGAATGGGGCGGGTGCCGTTGAATCGGTCGGTCCTCAGCGTCGAACCCTTGGCTTCGACTGCCATTTCTCCGCTTTCTTCCCTTCACCTGGCTGCGATTTCGTGGCCACCATTGCGAGCCGATCTCTCATGACCAGCCCGTCGCTCGACGATCGAATCCTCCTTCGGCTTGGCCACAGTCCAGATCCTGACGATGCGTTCATGTGGTGGCCGTTGTTCGGTATTGACGGAAACCGCCCCGAGATCGTCTCGTCTCGGTTTCGATTCGAGCAGGTTGAGATCGATATTGAGGCCGCGAACCGCCGAGCGGAAGTCGGTCCGGACCGACTTGAGATCACCGCGTTCTCCTGCGGGCAGTATCCGCGGGTTGCTGATCATTACGCCATCACGGCTTGCGGGTCGTCGATGGGCGAGGGGTATGGCCCGAAACTCGTCGCGGCTCAACCGATGACCATCAAGGAACTTGCCGCCGAACGCCCCCGTATCGCGATTCCAGGCAATCGCACCACGGCGGCCATGACTCTCGGGCTGCGACTTCAGGGCATCGACTACGAAGCGGTGGAGACTCCGTTCGAGGAAGTCGGTGATCGCGTTACCTCCGGTGCGGTGGATGCGGGCGTGGTGATTCATGAGGGACAACTGACCTATGAGGCAGATGGACTACATCTGGTCGAGGATCTCGGGGCCTGGTGGGGGCGTGAAACCGGCGAGCCGCTTCCCCTCGGCGTGAATGCGGTGCGTCGGGATCTCGAAGAACTTCATGGCAAGGGCACGCTTGAGGAGATCGCGGGTCTGCTTGAACGCAGCGTTGGGTTCGCGCTGGAACATCGAGAACGATCAGTTTCCTATGCCATGGGGTTCGGCCGAGGCATCCCGCGCGAGACGGCGGATCGGTTCATTGAGTTGTACGTGAATCAGCTCACCGTGGATGCCGGCGATCGGGGGCTCAATGCGGTGAATCGACTCCTCGGCACTGCGGCCGACGCCGGACTTGTCCCGGCGGTCGAACGGATTGACTTTATTCGCGGCACCACGACGACCTGAGTCGGGGGGAACGCCGACCGATGCGGGGCAGAGTCACTGCCGCAAAGCCCCTCGGTATACTCTGGCGTCACTCCCAGCCGACGGGAGATTCAACAGGAATCCAACGGATCACCACATGTCCCTCCGGATGCCCGAAACCGAGATGGGATACATCCCGCCCACCGTCCGTCAGTTCAGCGTCTTTCTCGACAATCGCGTTGGGAAGATGCTCGAACTCTTGGAGATGCTGGAAGAGGCGACGGACGTACACGTTCGGGCGACCTGTGTTCTAGACTCCAGTGATCATGCCGTGGTGCGAGTCCTTTGCGACAACGCAGACGGCGCCCGGTTCGCACTCCGGCAGAATGGTTTCACATTCTCCGAGATGGACATCCTGGTCTTCGAGCTGGTCACGGATGCCTCGCTTCGGGAAGCGCTTCGTTTTCTACTGGCCGCGGAAGTCAACATCGCCTTCACCTACCCCGTGAACCGGGCCGGCGACGTCGACTCAGCGATGGCGATCGCGGTCGATGACCACACCTTCGCAGGACAGATCCTGTTGAAGAAGGGATTCTCGCTGCTGGGCGAACTCGATCTCACCTGAACTGGTGAGCCGGCACTTCCCCGCCGCACCCGGCCCAACTTATCTCAGTCTGGATTTCGAGTCTTGATCACTCGGCGTCGATGGGCGGCGTAATTTTCACCGCGGCGTTGGTCTCTGCGTCGTAGCGGTAGAGCGCTTCGGGTTCTTCTTCCTTGCAGCACTTATGGGTTCCGTCGCAGAAGGGAAACTTCTTGGTCAGCCCGCAGGCGCAGACGAAGACCGCCTTCTCTTGCGGTTCAATCTTGATGGGGCCGGTTCCGGTGACACGAATCATGCGGGCCATGGTGGTTTCCTATTCGGGGCTGGTTGCAAGTTGAAAGAGAGATCAGGGAAGATCAGGGAAGATCAAGGGAGGTTCCCGCGGCGGGAATTCCCGGGAGGGGAATGGTCGTCGCCTTGTACTCACGCTCGGGTCGCGAGATTGTCGTGACCGCGATGAGCTCGTCGTCGCGGCGGAGTCGTTGAACTGCTTCCATGCCATCAATCACCCTGCCGAACACGGTGTATTCGTCGTTGAGTGATTCGGCTGGTTCGAGAACGATGTAGAACTGCGAACTGGCGCTGTTCAGAATGGACTTCCCGGGTTTGGCCGGATCTGGCGCTTTGGCCATGGCGAGGACGCCGGAAAAGTGAAGCCGTTTGTCGGCCCGCGCTGCTTCGTCAGGAAGTTGGGCCCCACGTCCGCCGGTACCGGCCGTGCCGATGGAGCCAGGACGCGAGTTGGGGTCGCCGCCTTGTGCGACGAAATTAGGCTCGATGCGATGGAATCGAGTTCCGTTATAAAAACCTCGTTCGGAGAGTTCGATGAAGTTTGCCACCGTATTCGGGGCCTGATCCTCATAGAGCAGGATGGTCACGGGACCACGGCTGGTGATCAGTTGCATGACCGGGGCTGTTCCGGCGGATTCCTCGGCGGTCCGAATCGCGAGTTCGTTGGTCCAGAGCGCGCTCCATCGCAAGGCCTGACCGCGGATGCGATTGGCCTTGGTGCGAATGCCAGGCTTCTCGAGGCCTTCCTCCGGAATGGCATCAATCGCTGCCTTGGCTTCTACAAACTCATTGTTGGACATGTGCACCCGGGCGTTGACGAGTGCGATCCCTGGCGTTTTGGCGAGGTCGTACTCCCGGCCGCGTGCCAGATTTCCGGCGTCGTCGTAGCGATTCTCAGAAAATTGGAGCTCCGCCCACGCGAGCCAGACCGCCTCGGCGTCGGTGAGCATGGCGAGCCGTTCGTAGTCGGCATCGATCCGCTCGGTCTGGCCGAGCCAGGTCGCGACGTTGATGTCCAGGACGAGCGCCCGGCGATCGTCCGGGGATTCCTTGAGGAAGGCGTCCAGTCGAGTCTGGAGCCCTTGCAGGGCGGTACGCTCCGAGGGACCGATCCTTCGCTTCGAGGCCATGTACGTCTTGAGTTGGTCGTACTCGGCTCGCAGTGAGGTCCAGTCTTCTGCGGTCTCCGAGGCGGCCACCACAGGGCTATTCACCACCGTGGCCGTCGAGAGGGTGAGAATGATCAGAAAGCGAGTCAGCATGCGTGGTTCTCGGTTAACGGTTCGATCGAAGGCGATGGAGGTGGGTCAGCGGGCCGTACTCACGCCATCACGGTACAGGCAGTCCGGGGGGTTTCCCAGACCTTGACGGCATGAAGTTCGGAATCGTTGCTCAGGGCAGAGACTGGCCCCCGCAGAAGTTCGACGCAGCGAAGGGCGATGTTCTCGACGCTGGCGACCCGATCCTGAAAATCGTCCACATCGAGATTCAGATGTTTGTGGTCGAATCGATCAATCAGCACGGTGTCCACGACGGCATCGAGCGCGAGGATCGACAGTGGCGTGCTTGCATCGTGCGTCGCGACCTGAACTTCGACCTCGTAGTTGTGGCCGTGCCCATTGGGGTTACTGCACTTGCCGAACAACGATTCATTGGCGGCATCGTCGAGTTCGGGGAGGTGCAGCCGGTGCGATGCCGAGAATTCATAGCGACGTTGGACGAGGACCATGGACATGTCTCCTGACTCTACCCGCCACCGGGTTTTGGGTTCGACGCCGACTTCGACCGCGTGAATCTCGAGCTCCAGGGCCGGTCCGGCCGTCTCAAGAATCGTCCTGGCGACACACGCGGCGGAGCACTCGCCCACCGCATAGGTTTCGAGGAGCTTGGGGATCGAATTGGCTCTCACGGCCTGATCGAGGTGATTGATACCCACGAGGTATCCGGTTCGCGGATCCGGAACGCCGCGGATCTCGATCGTGGAGTCCCACGCGCTCCCGGCAATCGTGTCCATCGAAGGCCATCCCGCGTGGGTATTGCCGCGAGGGGTCGCCAGCGTCGCTTCGAGATCGAGCGTACGGGTCAGCGAAAATCGGATGTTGCGGGTGAGGGTGACCACGGGAGTAGTTTGGATGCGTAGAGAACGGTTCATCATCGTCGAGGGGGGACGGGTTAGTTACTCAGATCGGGATTTTCGGCGGCCAGCCTGTGAAGATGGGGGGTTTGGAGACGGTTGGAGCCCATAAGTCTGTCTGAGAAATAGAAAAATCGGCTTTCAAGCATTGGTTTGACGGAGAAAGAACCGATGCATGCTAGCATTCGTGAGATGTCTCTTCGGTGATTCGGATTCGCAGACATCGTTTATTTTGCCCCCGGAAGGGCTCGGTTCGAGGCTTGCCTCAGCCGGGCCTTTTTTTCGCGGATACTCGATCCGTCGTGGTTCCCCTGTCATGATTCAGGCGGTTCCAAGCAACCGCTCCCGAATGCCTTGCAGACCGACTGGCGAGGGATTCCTCATTTTACTGGTGACCTGGAAGGGTTCATTTTTGAAGACGACCCGGATTTCGGCCAGATGGCTGTTCAATCGCGATCGCTCACTTTGGTGTGGGCTTCTCTTCTTCGCGGTGTTCTCGAACCACGCGGGTTGCCGAACCGAAACAACGACTCGAAGCGACCACCCGGCCGTCATCCGGGAGATTCCGGCATCCGTCGTTGAACAATCGCCGCCCACCTCGATCGAACCCCGACTCGTCGCTGAACCACGGCCCGATGCCCAGACATCAAGTCTGGTCCCCAATGCGGACCCACACTCAGTTTCTCCGCCCTTGGAAAACATCGTCAAGCTCGACGGTGGCGTCACCGCATGGGTCGGCCAAGGGCGGGTCGAGTTTCCGGGAATGGTGTCGCTCGATCAGGGTTGGCTTGAAGTGGCAGTGTGTCGTCGTGGCAGTCGCGAGCACGAGTCCATCGTGGTGACCGATGCGATTCCATCCGTGGTCCATGCCGCGATGTTGCTCGCGGGGCTGGAGCCTGGCACGCCAGCAACTTTCGACGAGAAGACGCGCCTTCCAATTCCACCCACCGGAACGGTGGTCTCGATCGAACTCCGATTCTCGGCGTCGGATCTGGCGGTTGACGTTCCGATCGTGCTTCCACTCGCGGAGGCAATTGAAGATGCGCGAGAACAGGTTTCGCCAGTCTGGGTCTTTGCGGGCTCTTTGGTTCGACCGAATCCGTCTTCGATGGGACCAGGCGAATACTACGCCGCAGATTACGCCGGCACCGTGGTCGGATTGAGCACCTTTGGTGACGAGGTCGTCGCGGTGGAAGAGGTTCGATCGCCGGAGTCCGGCGTCGATCCACCGGTCTGGAGGATTCGGGCCGGCGTCCTTCCGGAAGTCGACACCGCGGTCACGGTCGTCTTGAAGCGTTCGCCTCGCGAGGAATAACGGCCGCATCAAGTCGCTGTGCGGCACACAACGCAATGGCGAGGGCATCGGCCACGTCGGCTGGCTCGGGAATCACGTCGAGCCCGCAACGGCTGGCGATCGCGGCTTGCATCCGGGATTTGTCGGCGCTGCCGTCCCCGGTCAGGGCTTTCTTCACCTGTGCGGGGGCGTGTTCGACGATTTCAATGCCATGCTGGGCGGCGGCAAGCAGGATCACGCCTCGAGCATGTCCCATCCGCACGCCGGTCGCGGCGCGATCTGGATGGGAGAACACCGATTCGACGGACATCAGGTCCGGCTTGAGATCTTCAAGCACGGAGACCAGATCGGCATGGAGTCGATGGAGTCGAGTGGCGAGTGGAAGATCGGGGGGGACTCGGATCACCCCAGCCTCGACTACCGTCAGGCTGGGACCGACGGTGTCAATGGCACCGTAACCGGTGATGCGAAGTCCGGGGTCGATTCCAAGGATACGCACGCGGGGACTCCGATCTGGCGAGGTCGTCTGGGTTCCTGCTTTGGGTTCATCGGCTCGAAGCCGATTTGGGCTGAGGATCAAGACGCGTCGAGCGCGGTCAGGAGGCGCCCTTTGTTATCAACTCATCCGAAGCCAGATTGCCGTCCTCAAGCACGACAATTCTTTGGCAACGATCGGCCACTTTGGGGTCGTGCGTCACCATGATGATGGTGAGCCCCTCGGCGTGCAGCTGATCGAAGATGTCCAGGATCGCATCGCCGGTGGCGGTGTCGAGATTTCCCGTTGGTTCATCCGCCATCAGAATGGCAGGGTTGGTCACCAGTGATCGCGCGATCGCAACCCGCTGCTGCTGGCCTCCCGAGAGCTCGTTGGGCCGATGGGTGAGTCGGTCGGCCAAGCCAACCATTTCGAGTCGGGCCACCGCGCGAGCATGGCGTTGGGCGCGGGGAAGGCCTTGATAGAAAAGTGGAACTTCGACATTTTCCACGATGGTCAGTTCGCTGATCAGATTGAAGGCTTGGAAAACGAATCCAATGCGGCTGCCTCGGGCCCGACTCAGTGCCGTGTCGTCAAGACCAGACACGTCGATGCCATCGAGCAGATATTGGCCGTCGGTCGGTCGGTCGAGACAGCCCAGCAGATTCATGAGGGTGCTCTTGCCGCTTCCGCTCGCGCCCATGATGGCGCAGTACTGGCCCGAAGGGATCACCAGATCGATGCCTCGCAGGGCTTCGACCAGAATCGACCCGTCTGGCTTGAAGTAGTGCTTCTTGAGGCCTCGGAGGATCGCCGTTGGGGGCTGCTCGTTGGAGTCCAGTGAAGGTGCCGTCAGATTGGGGTTAGAGGAAGTCACGCTTCGATAGTAGCACGCTCGGGAGGACTTCCGACGCGACGGGATGGGATCGACCGATAGACTCGGGACAGGCCACGTTCGTGTTTCTGCCCGTCATGGAGGCATCGCTCTTGTTCGATCCCGACCGCCACAGTTCGGATACCACCACAGAACGGCCTCGGGCCATTCAGGTCATTCGACGAATCTTTGCCGATCAACTGACCCCTGTGCTCGCCTATCGACGACTTGTGGCACCAGACGACCGAACCGCACCAAGTTTCCTCTTCGAGTCGGTTGAACAGGGGGGTGGGGTTTCGCGATTCTCCATGGTTGGCATCCGGCCGCGGTTGGAGGTGATCGCCCGGGGAGATGAGCTGGAAATTCTTCATCACCGACCCAACGGGGACGAATCAGTCGTCGTCGAGGACCGGGACCCCTTCGATCTTCTTCGGGGGTTGGCCGCGTCATGGGCCCCGATTCGACAGGTCGGTGCGGTGACGCCCCCCGATACCTTCCGTGCCGGATTCGTTGGGTTCGCGGGGTACGACACTGCCCGTTGGGCAGAACCCGAAAAACTCGCCTTCGCCTCGGCCCCTTCCGATGATCGAGGCCTTCCTGACCTGCACATGGGGCTTTACGGACGAGTCCTCGTTTTTGATCATGTCGGCAAGACCGTGCACGTGGTCGCCACCGAGGCCTTTGCTGATCATGCCGATGAATCGGCGGCGGAAGCGGCCGCCATCGTCGCCGCGGATGAGCTGGTGAGCACGGTCGTCGATGACGCCGTCCATCTTTTACCCGGACGGGTCGAACTTGACCTGAACGCAGCGCCAGGTCTGCCGACGGCGTCCACGATGAGTCGCGCGGATTTTGAGTCGGCGGTGGAGAAGACGCAGGCATACATCGCCGACGGTGATGCTTTTCAGGTCGTATTGAGTCAGCGGTTTGAGCGTTCCACTCATGCCGATCCGTTCGACTTGTACCGAGCGCTTCGGATCGTGAACCCCTCGCCCTATCAGATCTATCTGCAGGCTCGCGGATGCATGCTGGTGGCGGCAAGCCCCGAAATCCTCTGTCAGGTCCGCGATGATCGCGTGATCAACCGGCCGTTGGCGGGGACTCGGCGGCGTGGACGGAATGAGGAAGAGGACTCAGCGCTCGCAACCGAACTCCTTGCTGACCAGAAGGAACGTGCTGAACACGTCATGCTCGTTGATCTCGGGCGAAACGATCTCGGCCGAGTCTGTGAACCCGGTTCGATCGAGCTGGAACAGATCATGGAGGTCGAGCGTTACAGCCACGTGATGCACATTGGATCAATGATCAGCGGCCGCCTCCGGCCAGGCATTGACGCGCTCGACGCGCTTCGCGCAACCTTGCCGGTCGGGACGGTGAGTGGGGCACCGAAGATTCGGGCGATGCAGATCATTGACGAGCTTGAACCAGTCCGACGTGGCCCGTACGCCGGAGGCATCGGCGCAATCGATCTGGCGGGCAATCTCGATGTGGCGATTGCGTTGAGGACGATGGTCGTCCCGACCGGGAATGGGGCGGCCCCTTGGGACGTCCACCTTCAGGCCGGCGCGGGCATCGTGCTGGATTCCTCACCGGCGGCGGAGTGGAAGGAAACGGTCGCTAAGGCTGCGGCGTTGGGCCGGGCGATCGATCTGGCAGAATCCGCGTTTGGTCCGCCGGCGTCAGTTGGATCACGCGGGATCTGATCGTCGAATCGGTGGGCGTTCAGGCTCCAGCGGTAAGGGGGCCAGGTCAGCGGGATGTGCCGGTGCGGACACGCGGATCGAAGAACCCGCATGGTCTGTTGGGATGCGTTCTGATTCCAACAATTCGTTGCCGAGAACGGATTCGACGCGGGCGATGCCGTCCCGAGCGATCGCGACCGCGATGGCCGCGAGGATGCCGGCGAGGACCAGTGCCACGATAAAACCAATGGCCGCCGCCGATTGATTCGTCACCAACGCCAGGCTCAATCGGCCTCCAATCGCAATCGCTCCGGCGAGCAGGGCGGCCATGCCCCCAAAGAAGAACACTTTTGGGGCGATGGTCGATCCCCAGTCGGCGGTGGCTCGGGCGACGAAGAAGTTGGTGGTCGTCACCGAGAGCATGGCCGCCATCGTGTACACCAGCGTGGTCCATGGCCAGGCCGCCGCGGGAATCACGCCGAGGAGGGTGGCCACCACCGCCAGCGCTGCCAATGACTCCAACCAGGCAAGCGTGAGGAGCGAGGTTCCGAAGCCCGAGGGTTCGAACCGCCGTATGGTCGAGGTTCGGTAGCGGAGCTGTAGGGCCAGAAGGCGATACAGAGGACCGAAGGCGGTGAGAATCGCCAGAATGGGGCCAATAAACTGGATCAGCAGGAATCCCGCGAGGGGTACGAACGAACCCATCTGAGATGCGGCGAGTTGGGTTAGGCCGGACTGATGCACGGCATCAATTCGTTGGCCCGCCAGCGCACTCGAGGACCGGGCCCTGATCTTCGCCCCGCACTCGGGACATCGCTCGAAGGTCGTTGAGCCACGAAGGTCGTAACCACACCCTTCGCAGGGGATGGGAAGCAAACTCCTTGGTTCGGGATGGTTTGATCGTGGCCTGATCAAAGTCGACCCTTTCGACGGCAGGTACAGAATTTGGTCTGATAAGAGATCTTCTGAGGCGGCGAATCCGAACTTTCGGCAGCCGGTAGGGTATGAAAGATCGCTCGACGACTACGGAAGTGGAGTTGAGGGGGATCGATGCTCGATGTACCCCACAGGGGCGGCGAGTGATGAGGTTGGAGGCCGCAGGGGCGGGACTCCAAAGAACTCCGACTCGTTCGGACGCTCGGAGAGGATGGAGGCGGTTCCGTCGGTGACGGAGGCTCGCGAATAATCAAGCACCCGTTGCGGCGTGTTCCCACGCTTGGCCTTGAATGGGCCGGCGGGTTTAGTTTAGATCGGCCGGTCTCCGGAACCTTCCGGAGCTGGCACCCAAGGAAATTTATCGACATGTTCGACCGACACCCAGCCACCGGCCGTTTTCTCCTCGTGGGCGCCATCGCGACCCTCGGAATCCTGAGCACCGCGACGTCGGTGCAGGATGACCCGGTCATTCCCGGTGAGGTTGAAGCGTGGCGGGCGGATCTCTGGAAAGCGGCCGTCGCTGGCGACGATGAACTCGTTGAGGCTCATCTGGCGTCGATTCCCACCGACGCGGACCCGGAGTCGATCGCGACGCTCAAGGCGGCCCTGGTTGCTCGCGACAGTCACGATGCCAAGTCCGTCGACGATCGAGATGCGGGACGCCAAAAAGCGATCGGCGAGCTCGAAGAGAAACTCGATGCCGCCGACATCACCGGCGCTTTGACGGCAGCGGTCCGTCTGCAGACGCTTTCCGACGACTGGGATGCGGTGCTCGACCAGGAACGGATCAAGTCATTGATCGCCGAGGCAGAAGCGGTCGAGACCGCCGCCCGCGCCGAAGGCGACTGGCTGCAGGTGCAGGAAATCCTGTTCCGGCTGCGAACCTTGCACGAGGATACGGCGCGAAAAGTGATTCACGCGTCGTACGACGAACAACTCGAAGAAGTCAATCGCCGCATCGGCTTGCTGGCTCGATATGCGCCCCGGGCGCTCTATGAACTTCGAGCCCGCAACATGGCGAGGCTTGAACCCGAGACCGAATTCCCTGAATTCAACGAAGCCTTCGCCGAAGACTGGAAGGAGGCGCTCAACGGCATCTCCGAACGTATGGTCCGAGCGTCGCTCCGAACGGCGGCAAGTGAACACGTTTCGAATTGCGGTTGGAAGCCACTGCTCGAGGGTGGGTTGGAGGCGGTCGATATTTTTTCCACCACCGATCAACTGGTCGAAAATTTCGAGGGCCTCGCCGACCCGGCGAAGATTAAGGCGTGGCGTCAACTGGTGAGTGGGGAGCGAACCCGTCTTGAAGAGAAGCCTGCTGGCGAAGTCTCGCGGCAGGAGTATCACCAGATCATGCGGGCGCTGATCGAAGGGAATCGAGAGACCATCGACATCCCCGTGGAAATCATCCTCCGAGAGTTCGCGGAAGGGGCCACCTACCGCCTCGAGGATGTTTACGAGGATCAGTACACCCAGGTGATCTGGCCCGCGCAACTTCGGCGATTCCAGCAGCAGGTGCAGGGTGACTTCGTGGGAGTCGGTGTGATGATCCGACACGACGACAAGCGTGAGATCATGATTGTGAACCCATTGGAAGGTTCACCGGCGTCGCGCGGCGGGGTCGAGGAGAACGATCGGATCATCGCCGTGAACGGTATTCCGACCACCGGTTGGAGTCTGACGCGAGCGGTCGATGAAATCACCGGGCCCAAGGGCGAAGAAGTCATGCTCACCATCCGCCGCGACGAAGTCGACGAACCGATCGAGGTGCCATTGGTCCGGGATCGGATCAAGATCCGTTCGGTCAACGGCTGGTACAAAGAGTCGCTCGCCGACGATGGGACCCCGTCGTGGGACTGGTACATCGATCCCGACGCGGGGATTGGTTACATCCGACTGACGTCATTCAATGACGAAAGCTTTACTGATTTTCTGGTGGCGGTCGACGAGATGCGGGCGGAGCGACCGTTGCGCGGCCTCGTGCTCGATCTCCGATTCAACCCTGGTGGACTCCTCGACAGCGCCATTCGTTTTTCAAACCTGTTCGTTGATTCGGGGGAAATCGTCAGTTGCGAAGACCGAGACGGGATCAAGGTCTGGAGTCGTCCGGCGACGCCTCAGATGGCCTTCCTCAAGGATCTTCCGCTGGTCGTTCTGGTGAATCAGGGGTCCGCGAGCGCGAGCGAGATCGTCTCAGGTTGCCTCGATGTTCATGGTGCGGCCGTGGTGGTCGGGGAACGAACGTTTGGAAAAGGGAGTGTTCAGTCACTTCACGATGTCTCTGATCAAACCGGAACCGCCGCTTTGAAGTTGACCACGCAGTACTACGCCTTGCCGGCCCTTCCGGGTGAGACGCGTGGGCGACTGGTTCACAAGACGCCGGGTGACGATGACTGGGGCGTGAATCCGGACATTGATGTCTCGATGACGCCGGAGCAGAACCAAAAGGCTTACGAGATTCGCCGGGAGGCGGACCTCATCGCAGACTGGGATCTCGACCGAGACCCCGAGAGTCGACCCAATCCTTCCCAGTTGATTGAAGATGGGGTCGATGCGCAGCTTGAAATGGGCCTCTTGATTCTCCGGGCCAGACTGCTTGAAGAAGCCAAAGAAGATGGCCGCGTGGCGGGGTGATTCGCGGGGGAAAGCCCGCATTCGACCAGTTTGAGCTGGTCAAGCCCTTCGAACACGGTGTTTTCTCTCGCGATCGGTGCCATTGAGAGCGCTCTTCGAGCGTTGGTGAATGGACGTTGTTTTGTCTTCTAGTTGCCGGGGGCGTCTGAGTCCGCCATAATCAGGGATTCGCGGAGTCCTGTGGGCTTCGCTGCTTGTTACCTGCTCCGTGCCGGAGATATTGGATGTCCTCCGTGACCGACCCCGCTCCACCCGTCACCAGTGGCGGACAGCCGCTGGCCGAAAGAACGTCTGCGACGCCGAAGCAACTCCATGAGTGGCTGCGGCAGATGTTGCTGATCCGCGAGTTCGAAGTTCGAACCATGCAGGCCTACCAGGACAAGAAGATCGGTGGCTTCTGCCACATCTATATTGGCCAGGAAGCGGTCGCGGTCGGTTGTATCGCGGCGGTGCAACATGCCGATCCGGTCGTCACCGCCTACCGCGATCATGGGCACGCCCTCGCTCGCGGCATGGACCCCAAGTATTGCATGGCTGAAATGTTCGGTCGGATCGGGGGCTGTGCGAAGGGCAAGGGCGGGTCGATGCACATGTTCGACAAGCCGAATAATTTCTTCGGTGGACATGGAATCGTCGGTGCTCAAACCCCACTCGGAACCGGTCTGGCCTTCGCGAAGAAGTATCAGGATGAAGTCATCGACGGTGGCGTGAACAAGCACGTCACGCTTTGCTTCCTCGGTGATGGAGCGCTCAATCAGGGTGGTTTCTACGAGGCGATGAATCTCGCGAGTCTCTTCGACATCCCGGTGATCTTCGTGGTCGAGAACAACGGCTACTCGATGGGCACTTCGATCGAACGTGGAACGTCGATGTCGCATCGCATTATTGCCAAGGGCGAAGGATGTGGCCTCACTGGTTACGAGATCGACGGCATGGACGTTGTCAATGTGTACGAAGAAATGAAGAAGGTCGCCGACATCGCTCGGGCCGAGAGCAGGCCGGCGATGGTCGATCTGCGGACCTATCGTTTCAAGGGCCACTCGATGTCTGACCCACGCAAGTATCGAACACGCGACGAAGAGCAGCACTGGGAGACCGGTGATCCAATCACTCGACTTCGCGACGCCATGATCGAAGGCGGACTGATTGATGAAGACGGTTTCAAGGCGTTGAATAAAGATCAGAAGATTGCAGTTCGCGAGGCCATCACTTGGGCGGAGAATTCCCCCGAGCCGGATCCTTCCGAGTTGCATACCGACGTCTACGTGGAGAAGTTTGGACCTTATACCGGCACCAGTCAGCCTCAGATCGTCACCGACGCGGAGGAATCGCGATGAGCGAGCGAATTATTGAGTTTCGAGATGCGCTCCGCGAGGCCATGACCCAGGAGATGCACCGCGACCCGCGGGTGTTTCTGCTCGGCGAGGAAGTGGCGCAATACGACGGTGCGTACAAGGTGAGTAGGGGCATGCTCGAGGAGTTTGGCCCGAGACGGGTCATCGATACGCCGATCTCCGAGAGCGGATTCGCCGGGATGGCCATCGGGGCGGCCATGCTGGGGCTTCGGCCGATCGTCGAGTTCATGAGTTGGTCGTTTAGTCTGGTGGCTGCCGATCCAATTCTGAACAATGCACCGAAGATGCTCTATATGTCAGGCGGCCAATTCGGTTGCCCGATCGTGATTCGTGGAAATGACGGTGCCGGTGGTCAGCTCGGCTCGACGCATTCTTGGTGCGTCGAAGGCATGTTCTCCAACGTTCCCGGCCTCAAGATGGCGATTCCAGCATTCCCTGATGACGCGAAGGGCATGCTCGCCACGGCGATCCGCGACGACGACCCTGTTTTCTTCTTGGAGAGCGAACGACTGCTCGCCATGAAGGGACACGTGCCAGAAGGCGATCATTACGTCCCGTTCGGTCAAGCAGTCGTGCGACGTCCGGGTACCGACGTGACGCTTGTTTCCTTTGGCCGCCCCGTCCACTTCTGTCTCGACGCCGCCGAAGAGCTTGCCAAGGAAGGAATTTCCTGCGAGGTCATCGACGGTCGAACCATCCGGCCTTTGGACATCGACACCATCGTCCAGAGCGTTCGGAAGACCAACGGTTGTGTCGTGGTGGATCAATCCTGGAGCTTCGGATCGCCTGGTTCCGAGGTGGCCGCCCAGGTCCATGCCCATTGTTTCGACGACCTCGACAATCACGTCATGCGTGTTCACAGTGCAGATGTTCCGTCTCCGTACGCGGCGAATCTTGAGCAGGAATTCCTGCCCAACGCCCGGCGGATCGCCGAAGCAGTCCGAAGCGCGCTGTACGTCGCCTGAAGCCGACGATACGGAATTCCGGCTCGATCTCCAGAACCCCCTCGCCGTGTCTCGACATCCTCGAGCACCAAGCAGACCGAGAAACGCCCATGTCCATCACGCTCACCATGCCCCGACTCTCCGACACCATGGAGCAGGGGACCATCATCCGGTGGAACATCAAAGAAGGCCAAGAGGTCCTCTCCGGCACGATCGTCGCAGACATCGAGACCGACAAGGCGACTATGGAAATGCAAGCGTACGACGACGGCATCGTCGCCAAGATTCTCGTGGGCGAAGGAATGCAAGTTCCGGTTGGTACGCCGATCGCGATGATTGCGGAAGAGGGTGAAGATCCCCAGTCCATCGCATCCCCTGATGGCGGAGGTGAGAAGTCGGCCGAGGCCATGACTGCAGCGCCAGAACCGGCGAGTATCGAGATGCCGATTCCTCCGGTCGCAACGTCGGACACCACCGCGCAGGTCGCCCCGGAGACCACGAGCGGGGGACGAAGAAAAATCAGCCCGGTCGCGAGACGGCTTGCCGAGGAACATGCGATCGACGTCTCCGCGTTGTCGGGGAGCGGCCCCGGTGGCCGAATCGTCAAGCGTGACGTTCTGGCCGCGGTGGAGACGGCGGGCGCGAATGTGGCCGGCGCG
Source organism: uncultured Phycisphaerales bacterium (assembly GCA_905480395.1). Taxonomy (GTDB): domain Bacteria; phylum Planctomycetota; class Phycisphaerae; order Phycisphaerales; family SM1A02; genus UBA12014. The sequence goes on along the minus strand of CAJQQE010000014.1, from coordinate 69,267 downwards.
GCGGGAGATGTTCTTCCGGTGCAGATGCCGACGGTGCCAAATGTTTCCTCTCAGACTCTGGTGTCCACCACGACGCCCATGGTCCACCATGTTCCAGCGCTGGAGAGCACCGAAGTCCCGGTCTCCGGAATGCGTCAGACCATTGCTCGTCGTCTGGTTGAGAGTAAATCTACGATTCCGCATTACCAAGTCAAGATGCGATTTTCGATGGACACGCTGATGGAGCTCCGAAAGTCGCTCAATGAGAAGCTCGCCGCGGAAGGCGTGAAGTTGAGTGTCAACGACTTCATCGTTCGTGCTTGTGCCTTATCGATGGCAGAACATCCGATGTTCAACGCCAGCTGGGCGGGCGATCGGATCCTGATCCACGGAAGAGTCAATGTTGGCGTCGCTATTTCCCTGCCCGAGGAGCGAGGTGGTGGTTTGGTGGTCGCTTCGATCCGAGATGCCAATCTCAAGAGTCTCCGAATGATCTCCGCCGAATCGAAGCATCTTGCGACCAAGGCACGCGACAAGGGGCTGGCGACCGAGGAGATGTCCGACTCGACATTCACGATCTCGAACCTTGGCATGTTTGGCGTCGACGACTTCACGGCGATCATCAATCCGCCCAACAGCGCGATTCTGGCGTGCGGCGCCGCGCTGGAGCAGCCGGTGGTCAGGGATCATCAGCTGGCGGTCGGCTGGGAGATGTCGGCGACGTTGAGCCTCGATCATCGAGTCATCGACGGTGCGATGGCAGCCAAGTACCTCGGGACGTTGAAGGCGATGATCGAGGAGCCGATGCGGCTGCTCGCCTGATTCGGGAATTCCCATCGCCCTGACGTGCTGGTTTTGTTCAAGAAGGCGGGTCGTCCCGGTGTCCCGGAAGGATCGATCTTTCGGTGATCCTTCATTTTTTCTCGGTTCCGAAGAAAACTCGAAGTAAACTCAACATCACTGGTTTTGGGGTTCGTTACGGGGATGGCGAGTGATTTCTTGGACCGTATTGTCTCAATGCAGTGCCATCAGTGGCATGACTGGGACGGTGCCGAGAAATCGAGGCGGCGACGGGCTTTCTTGAGCCACGGTGGCTGCCGATCGTTTGGCTTGGCCGCGCGGCCGTGGTGAGACGCGGAGTTTGCCTCTTTACGATTTTTGGGTCGACCGTCATGAAGGTTCAAAATTGAACATTGACCAGGGCGCCCAAATCAGGATCGCGCAGCTGCAATGGGATTCCGCGCACGGGCCGTCCGAGTTTTCTGGAATGCCTTGGAATATGGCCAACGCGCTCCGACGGGCGAATTGCGAGGTCATTCCAGTGTCCATCGGCCCGCCGCCTCGATCACGAGGGGAGGGGTTTTTCTCAGGCTCGAAGCACAGCCCAATGGTGAGGAAGCTCAAGAAGCTGGGCGCCCGGATTCGAAACCAACGAGACAGCCTCTTTTCCGATCAATCTTTTACCCGCGCGACCAAGCATGCCCAGTTGGCGGCCGAACGAGGGGATCGGGCACTTTCCGAAATCGATTTTGACGTGATCTTTGGATCTGGCATGAGCAGCTTGTTCGCGTATCTGCATCACGAGGCGCCCATCATCTACGCCACCGATGCCACGGCTCATCTGGCGATTGAGGCGTATCCAAAGATGGCGGCCTTAGGAAAAGGCCGTCGTGACGCGATGTTGATGATGGAGACTCGGGCGGTCGCCAATGCCAACGTGATCGTGGTTCCTTCGGAATACTGTTCTCGCTCCATGATCGCGGATCACGCGGCACCTGAGGAGCGGGTACACGTCGTTCCACTGGGCGCCAATGTTTTTCCAGTGAGCGGCGAACAGGTGGTGGTGCCCGCGCCGGCACCGACGGCGGGGAACTTAGATCTGCTCCTGACGGCGGCGGATCCCGAACGGAAGCAACTCCCGCTGGCAGCCGCGGTGGTTCGGGAATTGCGGCGACGTGGATGGCATGCTCGCCTCCACTACATTGGTCCAAAGCATCCGTGCTGCGACGGCGAGGAAGTCGTCTGGGCGGGCGAACTTCGTCTGGGAGACCTACAGGATTCGGAGACGCATCGAACACTACTAAAGTCGTGCCATCTCGCATTTCTTCCGTCCCTTGGCGAAATGTATGGCATCGCGCCGATCGAGAGTGCGGCGTATGGACGACCCGCGATCGTCTCGGACGCCGGTGGTCTTCCCACCGTCGTTCTGGATGGCCAGACCGGCCGGGTCGTTCCGCTTCAGACGCCGGTTCCAGGTTGGGCGGACGCGGTCGAGGCGGCGGTCAGCCGTCCGGAACGGTATCAGAGCCTTTCAGAGCAAGCCCGGCGGCGATATCTCGAAGTGTTGAATTGGGATGTCTGGGGTTGCTCGGTGAGAGCGCTGGCGGCGCAGGAGATCGAGTCTCCAAAGGCGAGAAAAGTCGCTGGCCGCCCTTGACCACTTCCAACGCCTCGGCCTGCTACCTTGACGACCATGAACGCCACTGAATCCAACGTCCATCGTCTTTTTCCCGGACGCGTTTCGACCCTTATCGGTCGGACGCTCTGTGCCATCTGTATGGCCCTGATTCCAACGCTGTGGGTCTTGGGCGATTCAGTCGTCGCTCAGAGCACCGAACCTCGGGTGCCAGCGTCAACGAAGACGAAGGAAACCCCGCCGGGAGAGATCCGTTTCGGCCGCGCTGAGCCGCTTGCGAAGAATCCCAACACAATCCGAATCGCGGCATACAACATCTTGAATTTCTTCGACCCAGTGGATGATCCAACTTTGTCCGGGAAGTACGACGATCTTCCGATGGCGACCAATCGAGATCGATGCGAAGCGATCGCGAGGGTCATCAAGGCAATCGACGCGGATGTGCTCGCCCTTGAAGAAGTGGAAAGTAAGGAGGCAATCGAGTGGTTCCGAGACGAGTTCCTCCAGGGTCTCGGGTACGACCACGTCGCCAGTTTGGATGTGGGCTACTACCGAGGCGTTGAGCAGAGTGTCCTGAGCCGGTTCCCGATCACCGGAGTCACCATCTGGCCCGATGAAAACCTGGCGGACATGGCAGCAAAGAAGATCGGTGACAACTGGGAAACCAAGGGAGACGCTCCGAAGTCATTCCAGCGCAGTCCGCTCATGGTGGACATCGAGGTCCCGAAGACCAAGGACCGTCCCGCGTATCCCCTCACCGTGGCCGTGGTTCATCACAAGGCAGGGAATTTCAAGAAGCAGCGAGAGAGCGAAGCCTTGCAACTGGTGGAACTTCTGCAGGCGCGTCTCACGGAAGAGCCGGAACTGAATCTGATCGTCCTTGGCGACTTCAATGCCGGCCCATTTGATCAGTCGATCGCGGTCTACAAGGATGCCGGCTTCATCAACGCCTACGATCATCGATGGTCTCGAGAGGCAGGAACCCGCCACCTGTTTCGCACCCACGAGTCCGACCGGGTGATTGACTACATCATGCTCCACCCGAACGTAGATTCGGAAGTCGCGCCAAATACCTTCCAAGTGGTCGGGTCGCTGCACCCCGGCGACAAGTACAACTGGCGCCAGGACGAGCCACCGTCGGGCTATGCCGCCGATCACTATCCGCTGGTGATCGATTTGGTGCCGCAGGAAGATCGCGTGAGGACCGGCGCCGCCGGACGCTGATCGGATCGTCTCAGTCCGTAGGCCGGCCAATCCGGGTGGTGATATCGGCGTCGGTCGCCGCGATCCCGGTGCTGAGGTCGTACTCGCGGCCGCACCGGCGGCCGAACCCGCGGGAGCGATGTTCGGTAAAGAACGCCCCCAGCATCTCGCCGTTGTCCGCGTGAGGAGCGCCGGCGACGGTATCCGGACCAGCCGACCGACCGACCAGCCGGCTCCCGATGAACCCTCCTGCTCCGGCGATGAGAACCGTCATGACGCGGTCCTCAGCGGCTGGTCGGGAAGATCGCCGAGGGCGATCCGTCGTCGGGCGAGGATCACGTCGCCCGCCAGATCGGCGTCGGCGAGGATGCCCAGATCGCGCTGGCGAATCTCTCCGGACGAACTGATCGCGCTGGCGACGCCTTGGGCGACCGAGTTCACCCGACGTGGAGTGATGGTCACGCCGCCCAAACGTTTCGCCAGCCACGCGGTCGGTGCGTGCTGCTCGGAGACCAGGCACGGCACACCCGCCTTAAACGCATCAAACTGGACGGTGGACATGCCCCCGGGTGTGGTGCGCACTGCCCAGACCGCGTCGGCGTCGCGGACGAGGCCGAGGAAGAGCTCGTCGGGGACGATTTCGTCGCGGAGGAGCATGCCCTCGCCAAGCATCGCGCTCCAGTCGGGAGCGAGTCCCGGCACTTCGCCCACCAGCGCCAGCCTCGCCCCCGGCACGCGGCTGCAGACCTGCGGCCACGCTGCGATGAGGGTCTCGATGTCCTTCCATGGTCCGAGCATGCCGTTGACCACCAGTAGGGGCTCAGTGTCGCCGATGCCAAGCCACGCTCTGGCGATACCGCGGGGCGAAGGCGTTCCGTCGTTGATGTCCGACGGCAGGAACTCCACCTGATCGGTGCCGACCAGACGGACCAGCCGGCGGCGGCCCGGCCCGAGCACCGCATGTGCGTCGAGGGACAGCACGCGATCGGGGCCAATCGCGCGGAGTCGCTGCATCTCCAGCCGCCCGAAACGGCGACTTCTGATCCCGAGCCGACCACGCAGGAGATCGTGCAGGGGTGGGATCGGGCGGCGCTGGAACTTCGGCTGGTGGAAGACGACGTCGAGTCGCGTTCCCTCGGGGAGGGGAATCCGGCCGTCGGCCATCAGGAAGTAGTCGATGGTGGGGATCAGCACCCGGTCGCCCGGTCGCGGGGCGGCCCAGTCGGCGAGCCAGGAGACCGCCTCGCGGCGGCCCGCCGCGGACCATTCCACGGGAGGCATGTCGACGCGGTGCACGAGAACGTCGGCTTCCTCGGCGCGGGCGAGACGGCCGGCATGCGTGGGGTCGTCGATCACTTCCGCAGGCAGCCAGAGTTCGACGGGGGCGTCTCGCCTCGCCGCGACGGTGGCGAGCCAGATCGCCACCGGCGGACAGTGGCAGAGCGAGCAGAGTTCGACGACGTGGGTGGAGATTGGACGGGGCATGTGCGTGTTTTTGAGATCAGTCTCAGGTCAGCAGAGAGGCGGACGACGACTGCAGGTTGCACGAAAAAAACTTCTTGGGACGCCGCAAAGCAGATGAACTCTTCGGAGGAGGAGTGAAGGCCCAGCCCCGGACTTTTTTGGCCGATTCATTGAGTCGGCGTCAAAGTTTGATTCTGGGGGCCTGCCCATTAGGAACACCGCTTCGAGTGCATTCCCGAGGCTTGTTCAGGGTGAACGGCGCCCGATTTTTCGAGTCGAAGCTGCAGGGTAGGTCGGCACTATTCCCTTGCCGCTGGATCGGGTGGTGGTGTTTTGTCATTTTCGTGCGGCAGCGCACCCGTCCTGCCTTTTAGGCATTTTTGTCTCGAGCCTCGAGAAGGCGCATGGCTTCCTGGACGTCTTTGTCGCCGCGCCCAGAACAATTGAGGACGAGGTGAGCGTCGGAGGAGAGCTGTCCGGCGAGTCGAATCGCGGCCGAGATTGCGTGCGCAGTCTCCAAGGCCGGAATGATTCCCTCCAGGCGGGAGAGCGTCTGGAAGGCCTCGAGCGCCTCCCGATCGTCGACGGTCTCGTAGGTGACGCGTCCGCTGTCCTTCCAGTGAGCATGCTCGGGACCGACGCCGGGGTAGTCGAGTCCTGCCGAACATGAATGTACGTTGGAAGTCTGGCCTTCCGGATCCTGCAGCACGTAACTGAGCGAGCCGTGGAGAATTCCGGGTGAGCCGAAGGAGAGCGGGGCGGCGTGTTGTCCCGGCTCGTCACCTCGGCCGCCGGCCTCCACGCCGATGAGCCGAACTGAAGCATCGGTCACGAATGGTGCAAAGATGCCGGCGGCATTGGATCCTCCGCCGACGCAGGCGACGACGACATCAGGCAGTCCGCCGAGAACTTCCAGGCACTGGGCTCGACATTCCACCCCGATGACGGATTGGAGTTCGCGAACGATCGTGGGAAAGGGGTGTGGGCCGACCACGGATCCGAGGATGTAGTGGGTCTCGCCGACCGACCCCATCCAGTCTCGCATCGCTTCGTTGGTGGCGTCCTTCAAGGTTCGACTTCCGGAATTGACTTCATGCACTTGGGCGCCCAGCAATTTCATCCGGAAGACATTCAGCGACTGTCGTCGCGCATCCTCTGATCCCATATAGACCTCGCAGGTGAGTCCGTATCGGGCGCAGGCAGTGGCGGTCGCGACCCCGTGCTGACCGGCGCCGGTCTCCGCGATGATCCGTTTCTTGCCCATCCGTTTGGCCAAGAGGACTTGGCCAACGGTGTTGTTGATCTTGTGGGCGCCGGTATGTGCGAGGTCTTCGCGTTTGAGCCAGATCATCGCGCCACCGGCCAGCGCGGAAAGCCGAGGGGCCGCAGTGAAGGCGGTCGGACGACCGACGAAATCTCGAAGGCACGCATTGAGTTCAGCGTTGAATTCCGGATCGGCCCGGGCGTCATTCCACGCCGCTTCAAGCGCTTCAAGGGCGGCCACCAAAGTCTCCGGAACGTAGCGACCGCCGAAGGCGCCGAATCGTCCAGCATCTCGACTGGTGGGGATACCGGCCATCATTCACGCTCCGGCTGTGTGGCGATCAAGTCCGGGGTCTCTGTTTTTGATTTGCGACGAAGCATGCCGAGTGGGCCAGATAAGGCGTAGAACGTACAGGCCGCGGCCAGCGTCTCTTGAAGGAACCAGATCGCCGCGACGACCGGCAAGATCAGTCGGACCAGTGAACCAAAGTCGCGACCACCCCGAAGGTATCGGTTGACGATGTGGGGATAGCGGATGTTGGAGACCATGCCGATGGCGCACAACAAAGCGATGACCGGAATGGTCAACGCGGCCACCCGATCGAAGGTGAGCGATTCGGTCGCGGCGAAACGGGTGAACATCAGGTGTTGTTGCAACAAGATGAGACTGGCGACGGCACCGGCCGCGCCGGGGACGGGGAGTCCCTTGAAGAAACGATGATCCGATTCGTCGTGGGAGAGGGTCTCGGCGTTGAAACGTGCCAGCCGGAGTGCGGCTCCGCAGACATACAATGCGGCGATCGCCCAGACCGCCTTCCCATAGAACGATGCGACCCCGGGGCCGACGAAGGCGCCGGCGACGGTCGCGGATTCGCGGTAGTAGGCGTCGACGAGCTGGAGCATGAGAAACGCTGGAGCCACCCCGAACGTGACGATGTCCGAGAGCGAATCCAGTTGCGCACCAAGGTCTGACGTCGATCGAGTGAGCCGGGCAACCGATCCATCAATCGCATCAAAGAACATGCCGAGGAAGATTAATCCGCCGCCCACCGTGATGGTGCTCCAGCCGAAAACCGCGGTCGGACCCAGCGGTTCGCTGGCGTAATGGATGGCGGCGAATCCGCAGACCAGATTCGCGAGGGTGAGCATTGTGGGGACCACCGAAATCGGGGCCATGGCTCGTCGACGAAACTCGTCGCGAACTGCTCGGCGTCTCGTCCGGGGTTCTGTTGGAGGGGCGTGCGGCTTCATGGGCGTGTTTCGATCGAACGAGCATAGCCGCCAGAAAGGAATCAAGCGGGAAGCAGGCTCAGTCGGCTTGCGGGGGGATTCCGAGCGAAGGGTGGGGCCGGCCGGTGATCACGATCAGCCCGCGGGTCCGGACGCCCGCGTTATCCAAGAGGATCTCGGCGGGCGTGAGTGGAAGTGCGGACGCTGGCCCGGTTCCGGTCGGCGGATTGATGGTCGTCGTGGACGAGGTTGGCGTTTCGGAGTCGATATCGGGCCCGCCCTGATCAGCCTTTTGATCACTTTCAGTGTCGGCGTCCGGTCGGTTCCCCGGTCGGTTCCGAAGACGAGGAATGGAGGCGATCACCAGTGCCTGATCTGGTTCGAGCGTCCACTCGATCCCTTGGGATAGTGGATCGCCACGGAGAGCGCCCATGGATCGCTCTGCCAGCGGCTCCAGGTTTCTTTGCACGAGATACGGGGCCAACTCGACCTGGAGGGCGGCATCATCAAGGGTTGGAATCGAATATCCGCGAATGCCGATGGCGAGAATCCGGTCTCCGACTCGCCGGGCGCGGCCGTCAAGCAGGAGGACGGTTCCGGGCCCCAGTCGTCGGCTGGCAATATTCCGCCATCCCACGGCTTCTCCGTGCCAGGTTCGACCAAGAAAAGAATTTGCCCCGAGGGTTTTTTCCAACATTTCAACTTGTGATCGATCAAGAACCATGACCCGAAAACCATTTTGCTGCATGGCGGCGGCGCCGGGGATCGAATCCGCATCGTTCGATGCCACCGCGGTGAGCAGGGCATCAAGGCGGGGTCCATCCCTTGGAAGTCTCCACCGATCGACCATCAGTCCCGGCCGGTTATCGCGGGTATCCAGCGAAGTCGAGACGGAGGTAGACGGCGGGGGGGTTGTCGGGGCGGCACCAACGCATCCATGTAGGGCGAGAAGCAACAACAACGCCGATCGCCCGATGAAGACGTCTCGACTCATGAATCCGAGGTTCCCGGCGGGTCATCTAGGTCGTTGATGGCATCAATCAACTGTCGGAGCACCCCAAAGTCACGCCGCTTCGACTTGAAGTGGAGGCGAGGCAAATCAAGATGTTCTTCCTCGCCTTCGAGGGGGCCGCTGGTCTGTAGGCGTCCGTCCTTGGCGAGCATTCCGAAACGCGTCTCCAGCTCGTCGCGCTCGGACTCGGTCAGTCGCCGGCGCAGTCGCAGCACGAAGTCATCGCGGACGTAGCGACAGGAGTGGTAAACCCGATAGAACTTGAGCACTCGATCTCTCGCGTCCTCGGGGCTACTGGCGATTTCGAGTAACGACATGTCGGCGGGACTCAGCCACCCGTTTTCCAAGAGTTCTTCTCGGAGGAAGGAGACCCATCGGCTCCAGTAGGAGCCGCCTTCGCCTTCCAGGAGGACGATCGGCATCGGATAGGACTTCCCGGTCTGGATCAGCGTGAGCGATTCAAAGACCTCATCCATCGTTCCGAAGCCTCCGGGGAGGGCTGCGATCGCGTCGGAATTGATGAGGAACATCACTTTTCGGGTGAAGAAATACTGGAAGTTGACCAGTTTCGGATCCTCCGCGATCACTTCGTTGGCCGTGGTCTCAAAGGGGAGTCGGATCCGCAGTCCAAAGCTTGATTCGTGGCCGGGGCCTTCATGGCCGGCTTTCATAATGCCGTCGCCCGCGCCGGTGATCGACATCCAATCCGCTTCGCCCATCAGTCGCCCAAACTCCCGTGCCGCGATGTAGTCCCGATGATCTTCAGGAGTTCGGGCCGATCCGAAGATCGAGATCTTCGGGCGAAGCACCCAGGGGCGGAACACGCGATACGAGTAGCGGAGTTCTTTCAACGCGGAGTTGATCAACTTCAACTCGCCGGTGTGCGAGTCGTCGCGTCCAAGGCGAAGGCTGGTCGCGATCATCTGTTCGATGAGGGATCGGCGTCTCCCTTCGGGAAGCTCCGAGTAATTCTTGGCGAGTTCACGAATGGCGGCGTCGCGATCATGGGAATCTGGGTGTGGCGGGCGTGCATCAGTCACGAGACGGGCTCCTTGATCGTTTTCCGTGATTCACCGCGCTCGGTGTCGGGGTCGATCGGCGTGTTGGGGGCGGAATCGCCCCGGTCATTCTCTATCGGCTCGATATCCGGTGGTGGCACCACCATCGGAAGGGGGGTGAGTGAGATTCTCGGTTCGCCCGGGGTGCCCGCAATGTCGACCGCCGCGAGCGTCCCCGAGACCATCGAGACGAGGTCGCTTAATCCCGGCAGCGTCCCCTTCGGGAGGAGTCGAAGCGACCACTGCCAGTCGTCCAGTCGAAGTCGACCGTTTCCGGCCAGGATCAGCGTATCGGATTCGAGGTTGACGTCCTTGAGCAGAACCTCGCCTCCGTTGATCCAAAGATCCGCCTTCGCGGTGGCCAACTCGTCGGCGATGGGAGGCATTAACTGGCCAAGTTGGAGTAATGCGAGCGATCCTCCGTCGGCGAGTCTGGCATCCTGAATAAGGACCCGCCCGCGGCCGATGCGGCTCACGGGTTCATCCATGATCCCTTTGAGTTCAAGTCGAGCCGAAAGCCGCCCGGGAAGCGGGCCGGGCGCCGGGCCCGGTTCGTTGAGATCACGTGCGATGCCCGCGAGATCGGCGTCGTGAACCTGGAGGGCCAACTCGTATTCCGATCCATCGAAATCGAAGCGAAAACCCCCACGGACGATGCCTTGGGCCACCGTCCCCTCGACGATGCTGATATCAACGCCGTCGAGCGGGTGCCGTGCATCGGCGGGATCAAAGCGCCCACGCAAGTGAGCGTCTTGGACGGATCGACCCTCGACGAGTAGCCGGTCGACTCTCGCGTCAAGATCGAATGCCGAGGGGATGCCGTGGTTAGCCTTGAGTTCCACTTGCATTTGACCGTCGAATTCGGTGAGGCGAACGCCTCCGAGGTTCCATTTTCCGGCCTGTACTTGCAGGGCGCCGACAGTGTGGTAATGCACCGGATCATCAGCCATCGAACCGGACGTTGAATCGTGGGATTGGCCTTCGTTCGATTCACCGTACGACGCCTGAAGATTCCCACTGACCCGAAGTTTCCCCGTTTCGAGTCCGCCGGGACCGATGATGCTCGAGAACGGTGGCGTGAGAAATCCGATCTCGGGGACCTCAGTGTCTGGTGCATCAATTCTGAAACTCCCATCGATCATGGGAGCATCGAAGTTTGTGATCTGGAACGCGAATCGGCAGGTCGTATCACGCGAGCCGAGGAGTTCGAGCGGGCCGATCTGCACATCATCATTGTTGACGATCACCCGGCCGTCGCCGGCGATCCGGCCACCGCCGCGGGAGTTCGGATCGTTCGGAATCGCCAGAATCGTGAACTGCTCCGGGATGAGATCGACGAGGATTCCTCGCTCGCCGCCACTGGTGAGAGAGAATCGACCGGTGAATTCGCCGCGTGGTTCCCGGGCTCGCCACCAGTCAGCAAATCCCTCGCCGATGGCGAGCCGGAAGACCTCATCCATGGCCGGTGATTCGAATTGGCCTTCGTCGATCAGGCCATTGAGATCGAGAATGCCAACTTCCGGCGCGAGACCGTATCCGCCGTTGACTCGGAGCCGTTCTACGGCCAGACCTTCGGTGTGAAACTGAATGGCGAGGTCATCACAGAAAATCGCCTCGTCTCGTAACCGAAAGGCGCCTCGGTCAACATTAGCTCGGGTCCTCCCCACACCGGTATCGAAAGCGATCCACGCAGGGCGGGCATCCACCGTGATGTCAGAGGCACCGTCTTCACGAGTCCAGTTCAGGGTGGCGTCGAAGGACCCCAGCGGATTCCATCGGACCCAGAGGTCGCGAGCGTCGCCTCGAGATCCGGCCGGTAGGAAATCTAAAAGGTACTGCTCGACGGCAAACTCACGGAATCTTGCCATCCCCGAACCGACGCTTGACTCAATGTCATAGGTACCGTCCGCCGTCACGAACCCCATTCCTCTGCGACCGGAGAATGACTGGAGTTTGACCGCCTCGTCGTCGACGGAAAGAACCGCGCGCACCGAATCGATTTTCAATTCCCGTGGCCAGATCAGATCAACGTCGCCCGCATCTTCGTCGGCGCCGCGACCGGGCTCGGCGGACCCATTTTCAAGCAAAATGGTGAAATCAAAAGTCGTGTCGCCGTCCGAGTCTGAGGAGACTTTGCCGTGATAGTCCAGATCGCCCGCTAATCCCATGTCCAAGATCGATTGCACAGATGTCGAGCGGGTTTCGCCCGGCCATCCAGGAATCTCGGCTGGCGTTCGTCCGTCATCGGACCCCGGCGGAACCGCGGCAAGCAGGGTCGGATTCAAGAGGTCGTTGGTTATGGTGATTTCAAGTTCGGGCAGGACGTCTCGACTCCCTTGGCCATCCCGAGGAAGATCGACTCTGCCCGTGATGTGGCCCCGGCCGCCCGCGACGGTTGTGACTTGGAATCCTGGAGGGGCGAGGATCACGGCGAGGTCCTCGAGGATGATCGTGCCTTCCGTGACGATCATCGGATAGGGGAATCGGGAGAAGACGCCGCCGACTTGATCGAGCCGGATCTCGCCTTCGACGGCGACGGGAATCCCGACGCCGCGGGGACGATGAACGCGGAGATCGATGGCGGCATGCCCGCCGAGTTGGAAGGGGCCGGCCGCGATCAGCGCGTGGCACCGAGCGATGGTCAATTCCAAGCGTCGAATGTCTTCGAGGTCACCAGAGGCCTCGGCCTCGGCTCGATCCGCGACGAGGTCGGTGAATCGGCGCCTGGCCGAATTGATCGTGGCCTCGTTCACCAACATGCCGGCGGCCTTCAGGCGTTCAAAGGCGGTCTGGTCGAAGAGCGATCGGACGCCTCGCTCGGTCGTATCAGGCAAGGCGGAAAGGAGGTGATCGTCCAATGAAATTCGGGGTGACCGAAGCGTGAGATCAACCGCCGCATCGTCTCCAGTACCTTCGATCACGCCGGTAAGACCAAGTCGATCCCCGGAGGGTCCGATCCCGCTCAGGAAATCGATGGTGATGGTCTCGTCCTCGACGGTCAACCTGGCATCAACACTTTTGAGCGGATAGTCGAAGCGTTCATACGTTCCGTCGCCATCAGTGAGCCACAGTTCGGCGCTGGCGATGATGGGGGCGTTGGCCTCGATCGGAAGATCTTCCGCGAGGGAACCACGAACCACCTGCGCTCTGGCGGTGAGATTCCAGTGTCGGGCGGTCAAGATTGAAAGCGCCTTCGCGACCGGTCGAGGCAGGTCGACGATGGTCGCGGACGAATCCCCCGGCGACTGGAAGTCCTTGATCTGAAGATCGATTTGGAACGGGGCCTCTTGGGCCAATCGCATCCCCCATGTCGCGAGATCGTCGTCGGAATCCGCCGGCGTGGTGTCGAGACGCACCCGGATCTCGGCGCTGACTTCGACCGGCACCACGGCCTGATCGCCAGAGCTTGGAATGATCCTTCCGCGTTCGCCAGAGACCAAAAGATTCTTTCCGATCAGGCTGATTCGCCCCGATTCGAGCTCGATTCGGGGAAGCGGCGGGAGTTGGTCGAGGATGTGTCCGTCCTGGAATCGAACCCATTCGGACTCGAGCCCCACGCCACGGGGCAGCGTGAGTGCGAGGTTCTGGATCTCGAGGTTCGCCTGCGGATCCTCACCGGGCTTCCAAGTCACCGTGGCAGTTCGCAGGACCCCATCAAGATCAAGTTCCGAGACGAATGCTCGAGCCGTCGCAGAGAGCGCCAGGTTCGTTCCAACCGCGAGGTCCACATCATCGATTCGGAATTCGACGGCGCCAGTCTGCTCGTCGAGTTGACCTTTCGCGATCGCCATGGTCCTTCCCGCCTCGACCGACGCGAGGGTGAATGCCATGCGGGAATCCTCACCTTCGGGTGGGTCGAGGGTGGCATGAAACGTCGAGACCTCACGGGCCTCGAATCTTCCATCGCGTTCGATACCACTCTCGAGATCGAGCTTCGTGATCTTGATGGTTCCGAGTCCGAGTCCGCGAATGGACCGTCCAGGATCCTCCGGATCGTCGTCGTCGGCCGAGTCGTTCTCCGGAGGGGTCAGCGACATGACGTTCAAGGCCATCGGGTCATCAAATCGTTCGGCGATCCGAACCCGGACCAGCTCGACCTCGATGGTCTCGAATTCGATGGAACCCATCAGGAGCGATCGCAATCGGACCGAGGCCGAGAGTTTGCGAATCTGGATCACCTCGCCGGCGGGTCCAGCCCAACCCGGCGCATCGATTCGAATTTCTTCGATTTCCACGTGATTCAGACCGGTGACGTTGACGCCCGTGATGAGGACCTCGCCACCAGTCCGTTGGTGCAGCTCTCGCTGGAGCACGGAGGTGAGGATCTGGTTCCGAACGATCGCCAGAAGGCAGATCGACAACAAGAGCCCCACGCCGAGCCGTCGAAGGAAACGGCGTCGTCGGGGTGGTTTGGGGTCCGTGGTCGAGTGCGTCGTCGTCGCCATTGATGCGGTGTGCGGCGGAGTGGGTCGTTCTACAGTCGGAGATGCCGCGTCGGGTGAATTCGGTCGAATCCTCCGCGGTCTCGATCGCCATCTGGTTGGACAATCAAGGTGCCGGAGGGAATCCTCCATTCTAGACCAACTGGGACCGTGGATCGGTTTCGAATACCTACACTCTCGACATGTCGCCGTCTGAAGTCAGTCCAGATGCCACGATGGTGAGTCTGAGCCTCCTCTTGGCCCTGCTGGGGGGAATCGTCCTGCTGTTGTCGCTTCCCTTGATTGCCTTGCTTCGGATGCGTCGGCGATCCAAAAACGAGTCTCCTCGTGGGTTGCCCCCAAGGTCGCCCCTTGACCCATGGCACGAAAGCGGTCGGCGGCAGGCCGCTCGGACGTCTCCCGATGAATCTGGGGAAGAGTTTCCGGAAAACGAGGATGAAGATGCTTGATCGAGAACACCAGCAGGAACTGCACTCATGACCGACTCATTGGACGCCCCGGGCCGTCTTGCGGTGATCGGCGCAACCGGACGAGTCGGGACCGAGGTGGCTCGGGATTTTGCCCAGCGTGGCTGGTCGCTCGAACTCACCGCCCGGCGGATCGATCGGCTTGATGGCCTGATCTCAGAACTTCAATCGCTTGGAACGAGCACGTCGGTTCGAGGCCATCGACTCGACTTCGAGGATGGCGCCTCCATCTCGGGATTCGTACAAGCCGTGGGAACCCACCCGCTCGATGCCCTCGTGGTGGCGGGATCGCCTTTCGAAGAGCAGCCGCTGGAAGAATCGACCATCGAGGATTTTTCGCGCCAGACCGCGGCGCAGGTGGGTGGCCCGACGATGATCGTCTCGGGCCTTCGTCGAGCGCTCGAGCAATCGGTGGCACCGGGTGGCCCGGCCGTCATTCTCTTTGGTGACATTCATGGGGTTCATCGCCCGCGAGCCGGTGCCACGCCGTATCTCGCCGCGAAGGCGGCGACCGAGGCATTGGTTGGGCTTCTGGCGGTCGAACTCGCCCCCGTCAGAGTGATGGGAATCTCGCCCGGCGTGGTGGGATGGCCAGACGACTGGCCGGAGGCGCGGCGGTCGAGTTACCTTGAACGAGTCCCGCTCGGTCGCGCCGGAACCCCGACCGAGGCCGCGGCGCTCGCTCGATCTTTGATCATCGACGCGACGTATTGCACGGGGGTCGTGATCCCAATTGACGGCGGCCGGCACCTCCGCTGAGTACCGGGTGATGCTTGGATTTCGCTAGAGACCAAGGCGTTTCCGCGCCGCCGCGACGGCGTCGTCATCGGGCGACGTTTCTTCGGCGATGCGAAGCCACGCTTCTGCGTCCGCAGGGCGGCCGGCCTCCGCGAAACACGCTGCTGCCATGAGTGCGGCGGGGACATCGGCCGGGACGGAACGAGCGCGGGATGCCCAGACTTCTGCGGCCGAGGCCGGTCGTTGGATCGAATCCCAGCTCGCCGCGAGTTCCTCGACCACCATGCGTCGGTTTCGGTCGGCGTCGGGAATTGCCACCAGCGATTCGATCGCCATCCGCGGATTCCCGGTCCGACGAAGAAGGGAGGCGCGGCGAAGGCGAATTCCGAGTTCATCCGGGGCGAGTCGCACGGCTTCGTCGAGATCTGCGAAGGCACCGGGGGTATCACCGGTTCGAAACCGCGCCTCGGCGAGGGCTGCTCGAACGAACGCATCATCCGGCCGATCGGTCGAGAGTTTCTTGAGGAGGCTCACGGATTCATGGCCGCGGTCCGCCTGAAGCAGTGCGAGCCCCAAATAGAGTCTTGCGAGGGCGTCCTCTCCATCGGCGGCGCGTCGATACGCCTCGATTGCCGGGTCGAGTTGGCCGGATCGCTCTAAGGCCAGCCCCAGGCTCCGGAGGGTCATCGGGTCGGTTCGCCCGCCTTGTTCGGCCACCAGAAGCATCCCGGCGGCTTCTGCAGAGATCGCGGAGGCGGCGGCCTCGCCGGCGATCTCCCGAAGATCCGCGCTCCGCATGAGGAGGACCTGGCCCAGCGTGGCGGCCACCATGGGGTCGTCGGGAAGACGGATGGCGAGCATTCGAGCGATGCTTTCGGCATTGTCGGCTCGCCCGGCGGCCAGCCAACGTTCGATCGCATCGAGGGAGGCATCTCGATCCGTCGCACTGATGGACGGTCTTTGACCGGGATCCGGGGTCTCAGGCCCAGAACTGGGTGGGTCACAACCCGCCAGGACCAGCGGCGCGACCAGGGCGGCCACGAAGAAGTTCCGGCGAAGAGTGGCCGTTGGGGCGCGTCGATCGGGTGGGGATTCGTAAGATGTCGGAATCATGCCAGAGCCCAATACCAAGGACATTGCATCGACGACCGCCGATGCACTCGCTAAATCCTACTCGCCAGCCGCCGCCGAGCCTCTGGTTCGTGCCGCCTGGTCCGAGCACGGCGACTTTCATGCCGAGGCCGCCGAGGCGGGAGGCGATGATCGAGAAACTTACGGGATTCTCATTCCCCCTCCCAATGTGACCGCCGCGTTGCACCTGGGGCATGCGTTTAACAACACGCTCCAAGACATCTTGGTTCGGTATCACCGGATGCGGGGTGATCGAACCCTTTGGATGCCCGGGACCGACCATGCTGGCATCGCGACGCAGACGGTGGTCGAGAAGCGGTTGCTCCGGCAAGGGAAGCGACGAACGGACTTCACACGAGAACAGTTCATTGATCAAGTGCAGGGCTGGAAGGACGAATACGAGACCACGATTCTCAGCCAGCTGGAGGAGATGGGGTGTTCCTGTGATTTTGATCGAACTCGATTCACCATGGATCCGGTGTGTGCCGCGGCGGTGCGCGAGGCGTTCTTCCGACTCTTCGCGGATGGCCTCATTTACCGGGGCAAGCGACTGGTGAACTGGGATCCGGCGACCCGCACGGCGTTGGCCGATGACGAGGTCGAAATGCACGATGTGGCGGGGCACATGTGGTACCTCCAGTACCCGCTTGCCGACGGTGACGGATTCGTCACCGTGGCGACCACCCGGCCTGAGACGATGCTCGGCGACACCGCGGTCGCGATGAATCCGAAGGATCCGCGTGCGGCAGAACTCCGCGGACGATCGGTCCGCCTGCCGATCACCGGCCGGGTCATTCCCATCGTCGAAGACGAGTACGTCGTCCTCGCAGCGAGCGTGGCTGAGAGTCTTGGCCTTGGTCCGGAAGCGATCAATGATCCGAAGGCGGCATTGGCGACTGGTTTTCTCAAAGTCACGCCCGCCCATGATCCCAACGATTGGGACATTGGTCTTCGACACGAGCTCCCGGTGATCAATGTCATGGCGCCGGACGGCTCGATCTCCGACCAGTATGGCTGGAGTGACGGCGTGACCGACGAGGCACAGAAGTTCATTGGTATGAGTCGAGAGGACGCCAGAATCGCGATCGTGGACTGGTTCAAATCTCAGGGGCTTCTGGAATCGGTCCGCGACTACCAGCATGCGGTCGGGCACAGCTACCGGAGTCATGTCCCGATCGAGCCGTATCTCTCGGACCAGTGGTATGTCCGGGTGACCGATGATCGTCTCGCGGGAAGCGCCTTGCGAACCATGAATGAACAGCAGCGAGGTGGGGCGGTGGGCGACCGTCCCGCCATGGCGGGAGACGGTGGCCTGACGTTCTTCCCGGATCGGTATGCCAAGACTTTTAAGAGCTGGCACGAGAACATCCGGGACTGGTGCATCTCTCGGCAACTCTGGTGGGGGCATCGAATTCCGGTCTGGTCGCGGATCACACCGGCTGCCGACACCGAGGAGACGATCCGCGTTGCTGCATTGAAGGCTGGCGAGGAGATGGTCGCGGTCGAGAGCGCCTGGACGTCCATGGGCTGTGCGCATCGGGTGAGATTGCTTGGGGACGGCAGCATTGAAGAATCAATCTGCGTCCCGAGACCGTCAACGATCGAGGCGGGGGAAGCCTCGATCACCGGGGCGCTCGGCGACGCGGGATTCGCGCAGGACCCCGACGTGCTCGATACCTGGTTCTCCAGCGCCCTCTGGCCGTTGTCGACCATGGGTTGGCCGGAGCCCGCGGCGTTCCCGGATGAAATCCCCGAGGGCGATCGCCTGCTCGAGACCTTCAATCCAGGGAACGTGCTGTGCACCGCGCGAGAGATCATCACCTTGTGGGTGAGTCGCATGGTGATGTTCAACCGGTACTTTGAAGCAAAGCTTCCCTTCCAGCACGTCTTCATCCACGCCATGATCCAGGACGGGCACGGCCAGAAGATGTCCAAGAGTTTGGGCAACGGCGTGGATCCTCGCGACATCATCGAGAGCCACGGTGCGGATGCGATGCGGTTCACGCTGGCTCAGATGGCCACCGGTAGCCAAGATGTTCGGATGCCGGTCGATATGGTTTGCCCGCACACCGGGGAGACCTTCACGCCGGAGTTCATTCGGAATGACGCGGGGTATCTGGTCTCGGCTCCCGAACAGCAATCGCCCAAGGATGGCTCGAAGAAAATGGTGACGTCGTACGGGGTGGCGGTGGGGGACGTCGAGTCTTCTGATGAACGGCCACTCGCCCGCAACACGTCGAACCGATTCGATGCCGGACGAAATTTCTGCAACAAGCTCTGGAATGCCGTTCGTTTCGCGCTCTCGAATCTTGAGACGGTGGTCGAGGATCAGGGTGAGATAGAAATAACGCTGGTAGATCGTTGGATCATCTCGCGTTTGCATCGAACCACGCATCTGGTCGAGGATGCCTTGGGCGAGTACCACTTCAACCAATACGCCGAAGCGATGTACGACCTGGTCTGGCGCGATTTCTGCGACTGGTATCTCGAGGCGATCAAGCCGACGGTACGCACGAGTCGCAGCCAACAGCAGCGCCTGCATGCGGTACTCGATGCCATCCTTCGAATGCTGCATCCAGCCTGTCCGTTTGTGACCGAGACGCTTTGGCCCCATCTTCATCGGGTCGAAGGATTACGAGGAATCGAAGGCGAGACCGGGGTTCCGGGATTGAGTCTTCCATTTTCCGATCGATGCGGGATCAGTGCGTGGCCGGACATCGACTGTTCGACTCATGATGAAGCCGCGGAGACGGAATTCGCCCGCGTTCAGGCGTTGGTCGCGTCGATTCGGAATCTACGTGGGGAGCGGAAGGTCAAGCCAAAGCGGCGGATCACCCTCCATGCCGCCACCCCGATTCAGGCGATGATCACCGACGCTGGAGGCGTGGTCGAGACCCTCGCCGGGCTCGAAGCCGTTCGTGGTCTTGAAGAAGCGCCGGAGGGGGCGATTCCGATGCCCTTCGAAGGCGGTCAGATTCTCCTCTCCAACCTGCTCGACGCCGTCGATGTGGAGGGGGAGCGGGACCGGTTGCGGAAGGCCATTGAGGCCAAGCGGAAACAGGTCGCGGGGTTCAAAGGGAAACTCGGAAATGCCGGATATGTGAATAACGCCAAACCAGAAATGGTCGCGGAAACTCGCCGGATGTTGGGCGTCGCCGAGGCAGATCTTCTTGCCGCAGAAACGGGGCTCGCGGCGTTGGAGTAGCCGCTGGCGGGGGGCTCGGATTCGAGTCGTCCCGGTTCGAGGGGGCCAGAGGAGGAATGAACCTCGGGAACGGGCTACCATGTCCATCGATGTTCTCCAAAGTTCCGTATTTCAGAGAAGCACGCACTCACCCCATCTCGGTGGTGGTGGGGGTCATCGGTCTGCTCTGGCTCTCCGTCACGGCCTGCGAAACCCAACCGGATCAAACCCCTCGACCCTCGGTTCGAGCCGCGGTTGAGGATGAGCCGATCCCCATGCCGCCCCAGGGGGACCAAGGGCTGGACACCGAGATCGGTGGGGTGGTCTCGACGGAGCCTTGGAGCTTCGGTGGATTCGACGGCGAACTCGTCACCACGCCGACGCATCTGCTCCACCTCACGATTCCCAACGGTCGACTTCAGAAGGCCCTTCCGGTTTTCACAGGAAGCGCGCTTCGGCACTATCGGAGCATGCTCGCGGAAGGATCCGAAGCCGGCCTGCTCGATCCGCCTCCCGAACGAATGAGCACTTTTGTCTTTGGCACCCGGGCCGAATGGGCCGCCTGGACAAGCTGGCGACTGGGGCGAGGGGCGAAGCTCTATCTCGGTATTGAACGCGGTGGTTATACGATCGACGCGGAGAGTGTCATCTGGGACATCGGGCGATACGACACCCTCTGCATGCTTGCCCACGAGGGCTGGCATCAATACACGCAGAGCGTCTTCCGGCACCCGTTGCCGGCGTTTCTCGAAGAAGGTCTGGCGGCGTATGCCGAAGGCCACCGCTTTCGACGAAGTGATGCGGCGCCGGTCTTCATGCCGTGGCGCAATTTGGAGCGATACGGGCAGCTTCGATCTTCAAAGTATCGGGGCCGATTAATCGACCTCGACGAGCTGGTCGCGAAGCCGCCCCAGTATTTCGTCGCGGGAAGCGAGTCCGGACTGCTTACTTTTTACGCCCAGGTCTGGGTGCTCGTCCACTACCTCATGGAGGGCGAGGGCGGCAAATATCGCGCTGGTCTGATCAAACTCGTTCGTGATGCGGTTGACGGTCACGTGGCGACCTCGCTTTACGATGCCGACCGTTCCGCCGCGCGGCGGGGTCGAAATCTCGGGCCCAATACGGGGCGGGACATCATCGCGACCTACTTCGACGAGGACTATCAGTCATTCAAGGCCGGCTACGAAGCGTTCATCGATCGAGTGGTGGCCTCTGGCAACGGAACGAAGATCTGGCAGGGCCGATCGCCGATTGAGTGAATGATCAGGCGAGCCAACGCGTGAGAAATTCGATCTCGCGGGTTCTGGCAGCATTGGAACATCGACCAAATCCCAGATGCTCGTACGGCGCGCCGGTCTCGTCGAAGTCGAGCGATTCGATGATGGTGGGGTCGTCGGCCCGCGCTCGCAGTGCATCCAGAAACATGGCTTGGCCTTCGTGCCGAACCCATTCATCAAGCCGCGAATGCACCGCGAGCACCGGGATCTCCCGCCAAGAATCAAGGTTTGACAGTGGGTCGAGGCGGGCGGTGGCCTCGTGATCGAAGAACTGGCGTTGATGTTGGGCTTTCCAGTTTCCGCTGGTGGCCTCGAAGATCGCGGCTCGAAACCGATGCGGTTGGCAGAGCCTGGCGATGGCAACCATCCCGCCCATCGACATTCCCCCAATGGCCATCCGATCGAGATCGAAATCGTGGCTGGCAAGCCCCAGGATCACCGCGTCGAGCTCCTGAATCGCCTGCTCAATATGGTCGAGGATCCGTTCCGGTTGTTGGCCTTCGTCGGTTTTTCGCGCCCCATGCCCGGGGAGATCGATGGCGCAACTTCCGATTCCCGCCCGGGCGAGGCGGAGATACCGTCCGGGATCCAACTCCTTGGTCGCGGTTCGGCCGTGCATCCAGAGCAGGAAGGGAATTTTTCGATTTGGTCCCCCCAAGGCCTCTCCCTCTGGCCGAACGATCAAGGAAGGGACGTCTGGTCCGAGTCGGGCAGTGCTCGAGATGGCTCGGAGGCTGGTTGGGAGGATGGCGTCAAGATCGGGCATGCGGTGGAAGGTTCGTGAGGTCAGGCCGGATTGGTCTTCTGGGATGATTATCGCGATACTGCTCGGATGCTCAAGATTATCGCTGGCGAATTTCGTTCTCGTATTCTCGAAGGTCCACCTGATTCGGAGACCACCCGGCCGATTACCGCCCGGGTCAAGGAATCGGTCTTCAATCTCCTCCGCGGCTGGTGCGAGGATGCCGTCGTCCTGGACCTCTTTGCCGGCATTGGCGCGATCGGTCTCGAAGCGGTGAGTCGTGGCGCCCGCGAAGTCGTCTTCGTCGAACTCAATGGCCGCATCGCTTCGATCCTTGAATTCAACGTTCGAGAGCTCGGCTGCGGTGATCGAGCCACGGTGGTGCGAGCCGATGCTTTGGGCCCCGCGGCCCTCGCTCAGGCGCCTCGGGATTGCGATCTGGTTTTTCTGGATCCGCCGTACCCCATGTGGACTGACGAGGTCTCCCGGGCGCGGCTCATCGACCTCGCGGTTCGCTGCCGGGAGAACATGAAGGACTCATCCTTTCTGATTCTTCGCACCCCAGAAGATATCCCGGCAGACTTTCCGGGAATCCCCGGCTTTGATGGCCCGGAGTCGCATGCCTATTCGCTGGATATGTTTGTGCACCTCTTTTCGCCCACACCCGCACCCGAATCGGGCTGAACCGTGGGATGGGTATTGGTTGAAGCCGCCTGAATCCGGTACGGTCATGGTCATGAAGACCATTCTCATCATCGGCGCGATCATGACCAGCGTTTCAACGGTCTGGGCGGCACAGGCACCGACGAAGACGGAACCAGCCACGGAAGCGAGGATCGACGGGCGGGCCGATGGCGTGGTGCCACCGCCAGCGGTGAAGGCGCCCGCGGTCGACCAGGCCGAGATTGAGACCGCGGTGGCGGCGTCGGTCGAGATGCTATTGGCTCGGCAAGAGGGACCGACCAAGGCGGAATGGCCGTACCAAGGTGTCTATCGAGTCGGGGCCACGGACGATGATCCGGAATCTCTGATCGAAGGGCGTGGCAGACGTCGGACGGTCATCCCCATCGGGTACCGAGTGGGCGGGACATCCATCGTCGGCAACGCGCTGCTCCGGGTGCCAGGCTGTGATGAAGACGACATGCGTCGAGCCGCGCTCGAGCGAGCTCGGTCATTTGTCGTGACCTCCACGAGCCACGCCAATATGAATCCGAAGTACGACGGTGGGTACGACGTCCGAGGCTGGGGATACATTTACGGCGGTGACTTTCTACTGGCGATGCGCGAGCGAGGGTTTGTCGCAGACGCCGACCGGGATCGTCATGACGCCGCCATTCAGTTCTATCTGGATGGATTGGCGGCCATTGAGATTCCCGAGGTCGGTGGGTGGAACTATGCCCGTCGCGGTCCGTTGTCGGCACCAAGTGGAACCAGTCCGTTCATGACGCCTCCGGGTATTCAGGTTCTGATCGAGGCCGAGCGACAGGGATTTCCGGTGGCCAAGGGACTTCGAGACCGAGCGATGGCGGCGTTGGAACTGACGATTGGTGAAGAGGGCGTGGTGGCCTACTCGGCAGCGCGAAAAACCCGCGAATCTCCCGACATGATTCCGGGGGCGATGGGCCGCATGCTGGCGGTCGAAACGGTTCGCTCACAGACCGGAGTCGGCACGGACGAAGCGATCCGGGCCGCGCTCGCGGCATTCGTGACGCACTGGGATGAATTGCTGAAGCGGAAGCAGAAAAATGGAACCCACGTCGCGCCCTATGGCGTGGCCCCGTACTACTTTTTCTACGCCCATGGATATGCCGGCGAAGCGATCGAGCGACTCCCCGAGGCCGAGCGAGCCGCTTGGCGTGATCGTCTGAATCGTCTCTTGATGTCGGTTCGTGATGAAGATGGAAGCTGGAACGATCGGGTCTTTCCGCGGAGCGCCGCCTACGGAACCGCGGTCACCGTGTTGGCGTTGACGGCGCCGGCACACGCCGCGCGAACCCGAAACATGCCGGCGCCCCCGAAGGCGGTCAAGGTCAAAGAAATCAAAGCCGCCGCACCCGACGACGTCTGAAGATCGAAGACTGATTTCGACGAGGATTTCAACATGCGAATCGCGCTCATTATTCCCGCCGCCGGCGCCAGTACTCGATTCGGGGCCGGGGACAAACTCGGACAGGACTTTGGTGGGCGTCCGTTGCTTCTCCGATCGATCGAGCCGTTCACCAAGCGTGATGACGTCCATGCCATCATTGTTGCCGGGCCCCCAGACGAGCTGGAGACTTTTCAGGATCGTTTTGGTGCTCAACTGAGTTTCTTGGGTGGTCAAATCGTGGCCGGTGGTCGAGTCGATCGATGGGAGACGGTTCGCAACGCTTTAGAAGCAATCCCGGAGGGTTGCACCCACGTCGCCATCCACGATGGGGCGCGTCCCTTGATCGATGAAGCACTGATCGACCGCGTGTTTGAGGCGGCGAAGACGTTCCCCGCGGTCGTTCCCGGGGTTCCGGTTCGAGATACCCTCAAACGCGGTGGCAGCGAGTTGGTCGAGGCCGCAGAACGCGATGCTGCCGTCGACTCGATTTTGGGAATTGGTGGCGAGGATGACTTGGCGGGCGGAATTCTGGGGGATGAACCAGCGATCGGGCATCAGGTCCCGGCTCGAAAGATCGAGGGGACAGTCGATCGGGCGAATCTCTGGCGGATGCAGACCCCTCAGGTCTTTGAGATCGGGTTGCTGCGACGGGCCTATGCCCAGCCCGATCTTGAAGGTGCGACCGACGATGCGATGCTGGTCGAGCGACTCGGGGAGTCGGTGATGATCGTCGAGGGCAGTGAACGAAACCTCAAGGTCACCACGGCGGATGATTTGGTGATCGCTCGGGCCATCGCCGGCGTCAAGGCGCCCGAAGGTCGGCCAGCCCACAAGCGATTCTGACCGTCTTTAAATTTGGTGTCGGGATCATTCGATCAGCTGACCCGCTTGCCGCCCACCGTGAGGCTGGCCCGCTTCTCGTGGCCCTCATTGTCTGAGGCGTTTGAGGGGCAGCCGCCGCAGCGGGCCTGTCTGGACTTCATCGGAAACAATGGCTTCGCGACGAATGCCAGGGCCAGTAGGGCCAGGAGACTCACGATCCAGAATTGCCAGTCATCGATGGGCATGATGCGGGGTCCTTTCAGGTGGCGGTCGACGCGGTGACCACCGCGAAGACCAGGGCGGAAAGAACCCACGCCAGGCCGGTCATCCAAGCGAATTGAAGGGCCGGCCACTTCCAGCTCCCGGTTTCGCGTCGAGTGACGGCGAGGGTTGGAAGACATTGCATGGCGAGCACGAAGAACACCAGCATCGATGCCGCGGTTGCCGTGTTGAAGAGGGGTGAACCATCGGGGCGTCTGGCATCGCGAACCAGTTGGAGAACGCTTTCGTCATCGTCGACGTCGGAACCGCCTCCCTGTAAGACGGCGAGGCTTGAGACGAAGACCTCCCGCGCGAGGAAGCTGGTCAGGATGCCCACGGTCAAAGTTCGATCCGCGCCCAGCGGTGCAAACAAAGGTTCGGCGAAGCTGCCGATTTGTCCGGCAAAGGAACCGGACTGTTGGGCGTTGAGTTCGAGTCGATTCGCTTGGTCTTCCAGATTTTCGGCGAGTGCGGGGTCGGTGGTGATGATCGCCGCGGCGTCGGCGCGGAGGGCGATGGCGGTGTCGGGGGTTTCGGCTCGGGGATAGGCGCTCAACCACCACATCACGATCACGATGCCGAGGATGACCGTACCGGCGTTCTTGATGAACACCATGCCTCGGTCCCAACTCACGAGGATTGCATTCCGAACGCTCGGGCGCCGATACGCGGGAAGTTCAAGCACCATGGGTCGTGATCGGCCGGGCAGAATCGTCCGTCGGGCGATCAACGCAGAGATCAGCGCGGCGGCGGCGCCCAGGAGATAGCAACCGGCGAAGGCGAATCCGGCGAGCCAAGGCGACCCGTCGAAGAGGAGGCCGATCAACAGCACGTAGACCGGAAGACGGGCGGTGCAACTCATGAACGGTGCCACCAGGATCGTCGTCAGACGGTCGTCTCGATCCGGTACGAGCCTGGCGGACATGATCCCCGGCAGGGCACAGGCGTGACTGGAGAGCATGGGGACGAATGCTTGGCCGGGGAGACCGAATCGACACATCACCCGATCCATCACGAAGGCGGCGCGGGCGAGATAGCCGGTGTCTTCCAGCAAGGCGAGTAGGAAGAAGAGGATCAGGATCTGGGGGAGGAAGACCACGGTGCCTGCGATGCCCCCGATGATTCCGTCGACCACCAGATCACGAATGGAACCAGCCGGGAGCACCTCGGCGGCGAGTCCCCCGAATTTCTCAAAGAGGACGTCGATGAGATCCATCGGGATGCCGGCGAGGGAGAAGATCGTCCAGAACAACACGCCCATCACGCCGACGAAGACCACCAGTCCAAGGATGGGATGCGTGAACGCCTTGTCGAGCCGATCATAAACGCTGTCCCGACTCGAGCCCACGGCATCATGGCCGCCCATGCTTCCCGCGATGGCTTCGTCGATCCATGCCTTCCGTTCTCGGTTGGTCGCGCTGGGAAGCGGGAGGACGGCGTGGCCGGGAACGGCCGTCTGAAGCGCACCGATCAACGAATCCATGCCGCGTCCGGTTCGACCGCTGATGGCCACCACCGGAACACCGAGCCTTCTCGCCAATGCGTCTTCGTCGAAGGAGAGTCCACGACGCGCCGCGAGATCTGCCATGTTGAGCGCGATCACCGTGGGAAGGCGTCGGGCAATCGCGGCGATGGCGAGGGAGATACCCCGAGCCGGTGCGGTGGCATCGATGACCACCAAGATGGCGTCCGGCGTCTCTTCGAGACGGCCGTCGAGGCAATCTCGGCACATTCGACTCTCGGGGAGGTCGAGATCCATCCCGTAGATGCCGGGGAGGTCGACGATCTCTAGTTTCTGGTCGCCCCGGTCGCATCGTCCGATCCGCATCTCGGCGGTGGACCCAGGATAGTTGGCGGTCCGAGCCCGCAAACCGCAGAGGCGGTTGAACAGGGTGGTCTTTCCGGTATTTGGATTCCCGATCAGCGCCACCTGGCGGGTCGGGACCGGTGGGGAAGACGGCGTTTGGGCGTGGTCGTTCAACGGGGCGGCATTTCGATCAAACGTGGTGAGAACGAAGGACGAGTCGCGGGACGATCAGCCGGGGAGCGGAGACCCGTTCAAGGTGGCCGTGACCGTGGCGGTGATCCGGGCGGCCACCTCGCGTCCCACACCGAAACGAGTCGAGTCGATCCGCAGGATGCATGGCGATCCAACCTTGCAGATTTCGACTTCGCATCCGTGTTCGACGCCCATGGCTTCGAGCATTTGCCGAGCATCAAGATCGAGTTCATCGGTGTGGATCGTCGCCCGGCAGCCGCTGGGGCAGAGGGTGAGGGGGCGGCGTTCGCCCTGTCCGGCAGGCTGGTCCGTTCGAGAGATCAGGGCATCTAACGTGTCAGCGTTTGCCGTCTCGACGGAAGGTGGTGCAGGCGTGGATTGTGGCGGTTGGAAAGTCATGGGGAATTCTCTTTCCTCATGTTAGCACGGAAATGAGACTCAGTCTCAATAGGAGTTGCTTCTGACCTGAAGACCATGAGAACACGCCATTTTGGGTCGGTACGGGGGCCTATGGCCCGATCCTCAGCCTCAAGTGGTGTACTCGGCGTTGATTCTGACGTACTCCGCCGTGAGATCGCAGGTGAGATAGGTTTCCGACGCCATCCCCGCGGCCAAGTCGATTCCGATCAGGATCCGCTCGGCAGAAAATGCCTCGGCGGCCGAGTCGGTTGGATCTTCGATTGGAGATCCCTGGTCAAAGAGGGGGATCAGATTTGCCTCCACCCGAATCTGGTCGGGGTCAAATGTCGCCTGCGTTCGGCCGAGGGCCGCGATGATTCGACCCCAGTTCGGATCACCTCCGGCCACGGCGGTTCGAACGAGCAGACTCCGCGCGATCGTCTCCGCGACTTCCCTCGCATCGGCCTGACTGGCGGCGTTCACGACCTTCACCTCGAGCACGCGGCTGGCCCCTTCGCCATCCGCGACGATCATTCGTGCTAGCGACAAACAGACCTCGTCGAACGCCGCTTCGAGCAATGCCTGATCTGCCGCCTTGCCGGCCGCGCCGCTCGCCATCGTGAAGACCGAGTCGTTCGTGGAGGTGTCTCCATCGACACTGATTCGGTGAAAAGACTTCTCGATGGAGCGGCGAAGCAACTGATCGAGTTGATCGGGCGAGAGTCGAGCGTCGGTGAGGACGATCCCAATCATCGTCGCCATGTCCGGGTGGATCATGCCGGAGCCCTTGGCGATTCCCACGACTCGAATCTCACTTCCGTCCTCCGCGGCGAGACGGCACTCGACCGCCTTGGGCGCGGAGTCCGTGGTCATGATGGCCCGGGCCACCGACTCGATCCCCGTCGGCAAAGCCTTGGCCACAAGTTTCGGAATGCCGGCGTGCATGGCGTCTATTGGCAGGTGCTGACCAATCACGCCGGTTGAATTGACCAAGACCTCCTCGATCGGGCAATCAAGGGCGGTCGCCAGACAGGCAGCGCTCGACGCGGCATCTCGATCACCGCGTTCGCCGGTGGCGGCATTCGCGCAGCCAGCGTTGATCAGAATGGCTCGGGCAATACCGCCGGACGACGCCAGATGCCGACGACTCAGTCGGATCGGCGCTGCGGCGAATCGGTTCTTCGTGAATACGGCTGCCGCCGGGCATGAACGATCCGAGGCGA
Organism: uncultured Phycisphaerales bacterium; assembly: GCA_905480395.1. Classification (GTDB taxonomy): domain Bacteria; phylum Planctomycetota; class Phycisphaerae; order Phycisphaerales; family SM1A02; genus UBA12014. The sequence goes on along the minus strand of CAJQQE010000014.1, from coordinate 40,868 downwards.
TCATCGCCAGATCGTCGCCAGCGCCGGATCGGATTCCCGCCTTCGAAGTGGCGGCGGAGAAGCCGCGTGGGAGGTTGGATGGCAGCCGAAGCTTGGCCCGGTGATGTGGGGTCTGCATCATGCTCGATCTCCGAGTCGAAATCAGTGGCTCCACGTGGTTCGGACCATCGCGATTTCGTCGCAGCAGTGTTTCTTCGGGCAGCGGGCGCAGTCTTTGAGGATTTTCTCGGGTAGACCGTTCACGCTCACCATCTTGAAGTCGAGCCGTTCAAAGAATTGGGGCGCCCTGGTCAGCACGAACACCTGTTCAATTCGAAGGCGATGGGCATTGAAAGCGAGATGCTCAATGATCTTGCTACCGATGCCACCGCCCTGACACTCGGGGTCGACCCCAACCGACCGGATTTCGGCGAGCGCTGGGGTATAGAGCCAAAGCGCCCCGCACCCGACCACGCGGTCATCTTCGGTCGCGACTGTGAACTCACCGATCGACTGAAGGATTTCCTCTTCGCTTCTCGGCAAGTTCTCTCCGGCGTCCGCCCAGAGATCGACCAGCCGCTTGATGTCCGTGAGGTCCGAGACTCGCGCCGTTCGGACTTCGATCGAACCGGTCGGCCGAGATTTCCGTCCGGAGGATTGGAGTCGAGCGATTCGAGTGGCCACCTGATCCGGAGCGGTACCGCCGATCGAGGTTCGTTTTCCAAGTGCGGCATCGACCGTCAGATCGACGAAGACGTGCTCGTCGGCGGCCGGCGCGTATGTCTGGATCTCGCTCAGACTGAGTTCTTCGAGTGGCAGGCCTTGTTCGATCGCCTCCGACACCAGTCGTCCGACCTGATGGTGGGCGTCTCGGAACGGCACCCCCCGTTCCGCCAGATGATCCGCCAGTTCGGTGGCATTGGCAAAGTCGCCGAGGGCCGCGGCGCGGGCGTTTTGGTGACGAACTTTGATTCCCTCGAGCAAGGGCGGGAGAACTCGGAGGCAGATGGACAATTCGTCCATGGCATCAAAGAGCGGGACCTTGTCTTCCTGCATGTCCTTGTTGTAGGCAAGTGGGAGCGCCTTCATGGTGGTCATCACCCCGACCAACCGACCGATCTGCATGCCGCACTTGCCCCGCACGAGTTCGAGCGCGTCGGGGTTCTTCTTCTGCGGCATGATCGACGATCCCGAGCAGAGGCCGTCGGGCAATTCGAGGAGTCGTGCTTCACCCGAACTGTAGAAGACGAGATCTTCGGCCATTCGGGAGAGGTGCATGGCGGTCACCGAGATGCCGGAGAGCGACTCGATCACAAAGTCGCGGTCGCTCACCGCGTCGAGACTGTTCGCCGAGGCGGCGTGAAAACCGAGTTTGGCCGCGAGGGCTTCGCGATCGATGTCGTAGGCGGTGCCGGCAAGGGCGGCGCAGCCGAGTGGACACACCGAGGTTCGATGTCGTGCGTCGTTCATCCGACCAAGATCGCGGCGGAACATTTCCACATAGGCCAGGCACCAGTGGGCAAAGAGGATGGGTTGGGCTCTTTGGAGATGCGTGTAACCGGGGAAGACCGTGGCTTGCTCTCGCTGCGCGAGTTCGACCAGTGCATCGATTAACGCTTGGATCTCTCCGATTCGGCAGTCGATGGCCTCCATCGTCCAAAGCCGAAGGTCCGTCGCCACTTGATCATTCCGGCTGCGGCCGGTGTGGAGTTTCTTTCCGAGGTCGCCGACCCGCGACACAAGCTCACGTTCCACAAACGAATGGATGTCCTCGTCATCGGCGTCGATCAGGACCGAGGGGGACTCGGCGACGCATCGAGCGAGATCCTTCAGCGCCGCTTCGATCTGGGCGCGTTCCTCGGCGGCGAGCACATTGGCGTGCTCCAGGGCGTTCGCCCAGGCGCTGGATCCGGCCAGATCCTGCAGGAAGAGACGGTGATCGAACGGGAGTGAATCATTGAAGACCTTGAAGAGGTCGTGGACCTCGCCGGAAAGCCGTCCGCTCCACAACGCGTCCAATTGAGGGGATTCAAGGGTGCTCGGGCTCACCGGGGTCATGAGATGGCTCCGCGGGGAGTCGGGGCGGCGACCAACGCCTGTGATTTCAATGCGGCGATGCGGCTGGGGAGGGAGAAGAGTCGAATGAATCCCTCGGCATGCGATTGGTCGTAAACGTCGTCGGCGCCGAACGTGGCGAATGACTCTGAGTAGAGAGAATTCGGGCTCCGGCGTCGAATGGTCGAGGCGACGCCTTTGGAAACTCGAATCTCGACGTCGCCGTTAAGTCTCGAGGCGATGGACTCGAAGGCTGCCATCATGGCCTCCCGAGCGGGCGTCCACCATTGTCCGTCATAGACGAGATCGGCGAAGTCGTGCGCCAACCGCTCGCGGAGTCGAAGCGTATTGCGATCCAAGACCATTTCTTCGAGCCCTCGCAACGCCTCCATGAGAATCGTGCCCCCGGGAGTCTCGTAGCAACCCCGGCTCTTCATCCCGACGAGCCGATTTTCAACGATGTCGATCCTCCCCACGCCATGGGCACTTCCAAGTTCGTTGAGCCCGGTGAGCAGGTCGACCGCGGCAAGTCGGTGGCCATCGAGGGCCACGGGTACTCCGTGCTCAAAGGTGATGATCACGCTGCCGGGTTGGTCTGGTGCGTGCCGTGGGTCGACGGTCCGAGTCCAGACATCGTCGGGTGGTTCGTTCCACGGATCCTCGAGTTCACCGCCCTCGTGACTGATGTGCCAAAGATTTTCGTCGCGGGAATAGATTTTTTCGAGACTGGCGCTGCAACTCATCCCCCGCGAAGAGAGGTATTCGAGGGCTTCCTCCCGGCTTCGAATCTCCCAGTGACGCCAGGGTGCGATGACTTCAAGATCGGGGGCGAGGGCGGCAAACGTGCTTTCGAATCGGACCTGATCATTTCCTTTTCCGGTGCATCCGTGGGCGACGGCAGTGCATCCCATGCGCCGGGCGTAATCCACCTGCGCCTTGGCAATGATCGGTCGAGCGATCGAAGTTCCCAGTAGGTAACGGCCTTCGTAGACAGCGCCGCTGATCGCCATCGGAAAGGCGAATTCTTCGAGGAACGCCGCTTGCAGGTCTGCGACTTCGCAGTGGACGGCGCCGCTGGCGATTGCTTTCTCTTCGATGCCTTCGAGCTCGGCCGGGTCTTGTCCAACATCGCCGACTACGGCATAGACCTCGCAGCCGGGGTAATGATCGAGAAGCCAGGGAATCATCACGCTGGTATCGAGGCCACCGGAATACGCGAGGGCGATCTTCTTGGGTGATTCGGACATCTGTTGGAACCTTCTTTGTGGCGTCGGGCGGATGTCGTCGGGTTGGTCCCGCGACGAGAGAGTGAAGAGACGGGAGGGCTCACCGGGAAAGGCGAGCAACGAGCCATGCGTTCTGGGCGTGGAGGCGATTCTCAGCTTGATCAAAGACCACCGAGTTGGCGCCGTCAATGACCTCAGCCGTCACTTCTTCGCCGCGATGGGCGGGAAGGCAATGCATGAAGAGAGCCTTCGGTCCCGCGATCGCCATCAGAGCGGCATCGACTCGGAAACGAGCGAGGGAGGCGAGCTTCGCCGGAGTCTCGACTTCTCCCATCGAGATCCAGGAGTCGGTGTAGACCGCCTCGGCGCCGGCGGCCGCGGCCGGATCTGAAGTCACCAGGATTTCGGCGCCGGTGCGTGCGGCCACCACCCGGGCGTTCTCGATGACCTCAGGATCGGGTCCGTGGTCCTCCGGAGAAATCACGGTCATCCGGCCACCGACCGCGACCATTCCCTGAATCAGGGAATGGCAGACGTTGTTTCCATCGCCGACGAACGCCACATGCGAATCCGCAAGTACGAGGCCGCGTTCATGCAAGGTCAGTAGATCTGCGAGCGTTTGGCAGGGGTGATGACGATCACTGAGCGTGTTGAGAACCGGAACATCACAGTAGGTCGCGAGTTCATCCAGGACCTCATGCCGGTGCACTCGAGCGGCGACGGCGTCGAACCATCGTTCGAGATTTCGACCGAGGTCGTGCACGCTCTCTCGCGCCCCGATCAGGGAATCTTGCTGATCGAAGAGGACCGCATGGCCACCGAGTCGGTGGATCCCAACCTCAAGACTTGCCCGGGTCCGGAGCGAGGGTTTCTCAAAGATCAATGCGATGCTCATCCCGCCGAGGACCTGCGAGAATCTGGCAGGGTCGGCCTTGAGTTCGATCGCCAAGTCGAGCAATCCGATGATGGTCGGTCCGTCCAGATCGCCGATCTCCAGAAGATTCTGGGGGACTAACGGAAACCCAAGGGCCGTCGAAGCCTTGGCGTGATTGGTCGAGGACCGGAGTGCAGAAGTGGTGATGGTCGGGGTGGTCATGCGAGGGTCCTAGAGGCCATGTCGACAAGCGTCGATGATCGAGATTCGTTCGTCTCAATCGCCGTTGGTGGGAGAATCGAAGTGGCGATGGTGTCGGCATCGAGGGGGTGTGAGAGCACGCGAGTATCCGACCAACTCCCAATGACCACTGGGCATTGAGCGTCTGCCGCGGCGGACAACGCGGCTTGGACCTTCGGGATCATGCCACCCGTGATCACACCTTTGCGGATCGCCTCTTTGATGGCCTGGGCGTCGAGGGTTCGCATGACCTGACCGTTCGAGTCGAGCACCCCGGGTACATCGGTGAGCAGGAGCAGGGCGCGGGCGCCGACCGCTCGGGCCACGCCGCTCGCGGCATCGTCAGCGTTGACGTTCAGAAGTGTGCCGTCATCGAGCATTCCGATCGAAGCGATCACGGGAATTCGGCCCGAGGTGATGAGACTCTTGAGCAGGGTCGCGCATCCGCCGGTCACCGTTCCGACGGCTCCGGGATCGAAATGACGGGCGAGTCGTTCGACTGTGATGCTCTCGTCATCCGCAAGCCGAAGCGCTGATGCGATCGTTCTGCGGGCGCGGAGCTCGGACAAAATCTGAGTCGAGACTTGGCCGACGAGGATCGTGGCAATCTCGGGCATGATTTCTGGAGGCGTGATGCGGATGCCGTCGCGTCGCTCACTGACGATTCCGAGTCGGTCAAGATGTCGATCCACGGCTGCGCCGCCACCGTGCACCAGCACCAGCGGGGTGCCGGAATGAGCGGCCTCGGCGAATCGGTCGAGAAAATCGGATCGAGCCTCTGGAATGTCCAGCAAGGCGCCGCCGATTTTGACCACGATTGGGTTGAGGTGCATAGGGGGCGTCGAGGTCATGATGGTTCCGCACACTGCTCGTGGTGACCGAACCCGGTATTGATTGGCAGGCCGCACGAGAGATTGAGGCATTGCACGGCTTGGCCGGCGGCCCCTCTGACCAGATTATCGATGGCACTAGAGATCATCAGGCGACCATGGGTGGGCGCACCGATGAGTCCGATGTCGCAGCGATTGGTCCCGCGCACCGCGGCGACGCTCGGCCATTGGCCCGAGGGGAGCACCACGACGCCCGCTTCCCCGGAATAGGTTGATTCCAGAACATCACGCGCGTCAGCGGCGGTCGCCTGCTCGGTCAGTTTCAGATGGATCGTCGAGAGGATTCCCCGTTCGAACGCGCCCAGATGGGGCGTGAAGAGCACGTCGAGACCGGCATGGCTCGCCATCTCCGGTTGATGCCGGTGGTTGAGGGCGCCATAGGCCTGGAGACTCACTTCGCAATAGGACGTCTGGGTCTGCGCCTTTCTTCCCGCACCACTCACCCCGCTGGTCGCGTCGATAATGGCAGGTTCGAGGACATCGATGATCCCTGCTTCCACCAGCGGTACGACCGGCAAGAGGAATGAGGTGGGGTAGCACCCAGGAACCGCAATCAGCATCGAGTCACGGATCTTCGTCGCGTTGAGTTCCGCGAGACCGTAGGTCGCGATTTCAAGAAGGTCTGGTCGATCGTGTTCGAAGTCGTAATGCGATGGATAGAGGGAGCAGTCTCGAAGCCGAAATGCGGCGGAGAGATCGAGGACCCGGATGCCCCGATCGTGCAACCAAGTTGCCAGCTCGAGACTCGCGTGGTGCGGCGTCGCCAGCAGGACCGCATCGGGCTGAAGTGCTTCGATCGCATCGAGGTCAAGATTCTCGATGGGAAGTGGAGGACCGCCCCGAAAGCGAGGATGAAGATCCGAGAGATCTCGAGCAGTTTCGGCGACTCGAGCGGACCCGGTCAGCAGGGCAATATGGACTTCCGGATGTCCGAGCAGGATGGAGACAAGTTCCGAACCGGCGTAGCCGGTGGCGCCGATGACAACCACATTCAACATCGATCAGCTCCGCTCACTCGGGGGTTCTTGTCCGAAGAGTGTGGCGGCGAGACGTTTCGCGGCCCCGGACGATCGAGTCGCCACGAAGACGGTGTCGTCACCAGCAATCGTCCCCAGCAAATCAGGATCCGAGATTTCGTCGATTTGGATGGCGACCGCGTTGGCATGGGCTGGAGGGGTCCGGATCACGATGATGGTCTCGCCAACCTCAATCTGCTGGATCGAGGCAGTGAAGAACCCACCGGATCCGGTGGTCGCGGCGTTCCGATCAGCGAGACTGGGGATCTGATACCCAGAAGGGGTCTTGATGACCCCGAGGGAAACGAAATCCCTTGAGAGAGTGGCCTGGGTGGTCGGTATTCCCTCGGCGGCCAAGATCTCGACGGCCATGCTTTGGGTGCGAATTGGGGCCTGGCGAAGAAGTTTGAGGAGAATGGCCTGGCGCTGAGTTCGACTCATGGCAAGAGTATGCATAGAACATGCAAAACTGTCAAGAAAAAGTATAAAGATTCTCATTTCTCGGCTGAATGAAAAATAGATGAATAATTATACGCAATGTTCCTGAGGCGCTTGCTCGATCGACATTCATCGCGAGGACCTCGCGAGCCGTTGGCGAGAGATGTCCAAAAAATTGAAAATACTCTCTTTGATCTTGGCTCGGTCATCGGTAAACTCAAGACGTCGACCGGGCGAAATCCCTTTGTCTGGTCGGCACAATGTGTCGTTCCCGCTGTTCCCAAACGCTCGAAAAAGGAAGAAGAAGAGATCATGCGAACAATGCTTATTAGCGCCGCGATCGCGGCCACTGTGGCGACTTCGGCAACGGCCGATATCAGCGCCTCCACAGGCTGGGAAGACACGAGCGCCGACGCGCTGCTCGGCTTCTACGGAAACCTCTACGACTTCGGTTACGAAACCGCCGATCCGTACGCGGGTAACAGCAGCCTCTTTATGGTTGAAGATCCCGTGAGCGGCACCCCGCAGGGTTACGTCGCTTGGATCACCGGACTCTCCGCAGGTGACACCGTCACGGCGACCATGTGGATGAAGGGTGCTTCAAACGGCGTCGACAACGACGGCAAGGGGCGACTCTGGGGCCACTACAGCTCGGATGACGACATCACCTCCTACGACGGATCCGCGTCCGGTTCCGGCGACTATGCCGGCGAAGGTGGCGTCTGGACGCAGGCCAGTCACACGTGGACGATTGCCGAAGGCAAGACTGCCCTCGTGATCGAAGCCCGTCTATATAGCTACGGCGCCAACACCATCGTGCTTGGCGACGATCTCATGGTTTCGACCAGCAATGACGGCGCCAGCATCACGCTCGCCGGCGTGGTCCCCGCACCTGGCGCCTTGGCGTTGCTCGGCCTCGCCGGGCTTGCCGGTCGTCGACGTCGCGCCTGATCGAGTCACAAACTCTTCGGAGTTGAAGATCTAAAACCGTGTTCGTCCAATTCGGACGAGCACGGTTTTTCTTTGGTCACTCGGGCGGGCTATAGGGCAGATCAGAAAAAACCGCCGGACGCCTTCTTGGTTGAGAGGCGTCCGGCGGTCATTGAAGTGCTTGCGATGGTCGAGGGGGTCAGTTCTCAGGAGTCGTTGGAACCAGCCGATTTTGTCGACTCTTCGACGTCCTTCGGTGTTTCCGCGGGGCTCTCGGTGGCATCCGTGGCATCCGTGGCATCCGTGGGTTGATCGGTGCCCTCATTGGCGTCCGTGATGTCTGCCGCCTCATCGGCCTTCGCGATGGCAGCCATCTGCTTCGCGAGTTCCTCGTCCTGCTCTTCGGTCTTCTTACCTTCCTTCACCATCTTGCGGCGGTAGGCTTCGATCTTCCGTTTGTCCGGACCGAGGATCACCGACATTCGACGGCCGGCCATGCGAGGGTGCGTCTCGAGCTTTCCGAGTTCCTCAAGGTCGGCGATGATGCCACGCATCCGTTCGTTGCCTCGCTCGCGATGGGCCATCTCCCGACCTCGGAACTGCATGACGATCTGGACCTTGTGGCCTTCGAGCAGGAACTTCTTGGCCTGCTTCATGCGGATGCCGATGTCGTGGGGATCGATCTTCATCGATCGACCAAGGCGGACTTCCTTGAGCTCGGAGACCTTGGTCTTCGCCTTGTTGGCCTTGTCCTTCTTGGCTTGTTCGTACTTGTATCGCCCGTAGTCAATGATTCGACACACTGGCGGCCGGCTGTCGGCTGCCATTTCCACGAGATCAAGGCCCAAGTCGCGGGCCTGACGAAGCGCATCAGGCGTCTCGACGATGCCGGCTTGCTCGCCGTTTTCATCAATCAAACGGACCGGAGTGATCCGGATCCGCTCGTTCATGCGGGGGCCGGTGGGCCGCATGTCCTCGCGGCGAAATCCTCTGCGTCGAATGGCGATGGTACGAATCCCTTCAGGCGACCAGGAATGAAAGAGCGGAACCACCGAACGAGTCGCGCGTTCGGGGCCGAGAAGTCTTAAGGAAAGATCGGACGACGAGAACCGGAAGCATGGGCACGCGACGCGTGGTCATGAATTCAGCCGGGCGGATTCGTGCATGGAGCAGCGGTTCCGGGTAATCAGGCCATAAAGTGGCCTTCTCGTCGTGGCAAAGATTCCGACCTTCGGAATCTCCGAACAGTGGACAGTACATCGGTCTTGGTGGGCGATCAAGGCGAAACCTCAGATCAAAGGCCATCCGGACCGACCCGATGCGAAGGAACGGGGCCGATCTGGATTTCTGAGAAGACGATTTGCGAGCCGAGATGTCGCAGGTCATTCGGCTTCGACGGCCGCGAATCGATCGATGAGCCGGGTCTCGCCGCGGGTTCGGCTTTCGGCCTCGACGGTCTTGAGGAACTCCTCGAGATCCATCGAGCCAAGATTCCGATCGATCCCGAAGGCCCGGATCGAGACTTCCCGGTTTTCGGCGTCTCGAGGGCCAACCACCGCGAGGTAGGGGACCTTCATGTTGGCTGCCACCTTGACCTTGGCCTGAATCCGCTCGGATCCGTCGTCCATCGTCGCCCGGATACCGAGGGCCTTGAGGCTCTGGAGGACCTCGGCCGCATAGTCGGCGCTCTTGTCACTGATCGGAAGGACGCGGACCTGCTCCGGGGCCAGCCAACAGGGAAATGCACCCGCAAAGTGCTCGATGAGCACGCCGACGAATCGTTCCATCGAACCGAACGGAGCCCGGTGAATCATGACTGGTCGGTGGCGGACGTTGTCGGCGCCGATGTACTCGAGGGCAAAGCGCTCGGGCAGGTTGTAGTCGACCTGCACGGTTCCGAGCTGCCATTCGCGGCCAATCACGTCCTTGACCACGAAATCGATCTTCGGACCGTAGAACGCCGCCTCGCCGGGTTCCTCACTGAACGGCGCACCCAATTCCTTCGCGGCATTGCGACACGCCTCTTCGGCCTTGTCCCAGTTGCCCGGATCGCCGACGTACTTGCTGGAGTCCGGATCTCGAGTCCCCACACGAACTCGATAATCAGTCATACCAAGGGTGTTGAAGATGAGTTTGACGATCGAGAGGCAGCCGCGGATTTCGTCGGCGATCTGGTCCTCCCGGCAGAAGAGGTGGGCATCGTCTTGCGTGAAGCCGCGGACTCGGGTGAGTCCACCGATCTCGCCGGATTGCTCCCATCGGTACACGGTTCCAAACTCCGCAAGACGGACCGGCAGCTCGCGGTACGACCGCTGCTCGCTCGCGTAGATGCGAATGTGGTGCGGGCAGTTCATCGGTTTCAGCAGATAGCCTTCGATCTCGCCGTCTTCCAGTCGGTTGGCAAGGTCACTGCACGAACACCCTTCGGAGGCAAACTCACTGAGTTGGGCGCGGTCGATGACGGGGGTGTACTGGCTTTCCTGGTAGTAGGGAAAGTGGCCACTGGTGCGGTAGAGATCAAGTTTGCCGATGTGCGGCGTGAAGACTTGGTCGTAGCCTTGCTTGCGAAGTTCTTCGCCGATGAAGTCTTGAAGTTGTTGGCGGACCACGGCACCATTGGGCGTCCAGAGAACCAGGCCTTGTCCGACCTGTTCATCGATGTGGAAGAGCCGGAGCTGCTTTCCGAGGACCCGATGATCCCGTTTCTTGGCTTCCTCGATGAGTAGAAGATGCTTCTTCAGTTGCTTCTTGTCGGCGAACGCGATGCCGTAGACCCGAGTCAGTCGATCGCTTTTCTCGTCGCCGTGCCAATAGCTCGAGGCGAGGTTCATCACCTTGAAGGCCCCGATTCGTCCGGTCGTCGGGACGTGGGGGCCGCGGCAGAGATCTTCCCAGTTCGTTCCGGGTTCGCCGGTCGCGTACCAGGAGAGTGCGTCGGAACCCGCTTGGGCAGCGCGTTCCGCATTATCGATTTTGTACTTCGATCCTTCGCCTTTGAGTTTTTCCATGCCTTGGGCAAGGGGCATCTCGTAACGAGTGAAGGGGCGGTCCTCTTTCACGATCCGGGTCATCTCGGCTTCGATCCGCTCGAAGTCTTCGCTGGAGATCGTCGAGTTGTCGGGGAAGGCCATGTCGTAGTAGAAGCCCTGCTCGACCGGAGGTCCGTAGACGAGCTGGACGCCGGGGAACAGGTTGGTAATGGCCTCGGCCATCACGTGGGCCGCAGAATGGCGGAGCAGGAACAAGCCCTGTTCGTCGATTTCGCCATCCCGGTTCTTTGCAGTGACCAGGGAAAGTTTGCAGTCAGCATCGATCGGCTGGCTGAGATCGACCAGCTCGCCGTTGATGGTTGCCCCGAGGGCAGCCTTGGCGAGTCCGGGACCGATGTCGGCGGCGACCTGTGCGGCGGAGGTCGGGGCGTCGTACGAGCGTTCGCTCCCATCGGGAAGCGTAATGCGGGGCATGGGCGGACTCCTGCTCCTGGCGTGACCGGGAGGCAACTTTGGGGAGTGAAGTGTACCGATCGACGGTCGCGAAGGGCATTTCGCGTTGGGGGGGAACCGGTGCCGACGGCGGTCTCGAAGGACCCCACGAGGTCGAGGGTCAGCCGTCGCCGAGGCTGATTAGACGCCGACTTTTGAGGAGTCGGGTGCGATCGGTCAGCAGGGACTGGAAGGTCAGAATCTCGGCCAGAATCTGCTTGAGAAAGATGAGCCGGATGAGGGAAGCCCGGTCGTTCGCCCGCAGGCTTCCGGCTTGTCGGGAGGCCACGATCTTGGCTTCCATGTCCATGATCGACTGGGACGCGATGGCGCCCCGTCGGGACGCTTCATCGGGGTCGGGCTTGCGGGTTAATTCTCCGGGCAACTCGTCGAGGAGCTCCAGAAGGCTTCGAGTGGCGGTCGCTTCGTACGAAGTGACGCCGATCCGGTGGGCGACGAAGGAGGTTCTGGCGATGAATCTCGCCAGGATGAACAGCTGGTCGATGCAATCCAGCATTTTCTGGTGCAGCACGACTCGTTCCTCGTCATCCGCGAATTCCATGGTCGCATCTCCGAGCATCTTTCGCATGCGGGAGAGGGCGTCGAGCCCACGGCCGAGCGATCTGATTTCAGCATCGCTGGTCTTTCCCGAACGGATGATGAGACTGAGCGAGAAGCGGATTTCGAGTATCGCCTTACCGATGAACTCGTTGATTCGATCTCGGGCGTAGGTGGGCTTGATGATTCCGAACACCATCCAGGGAAGCAACGATGCCGCCGCCACGCTCACGAATCGTTCTTCGATCAGATCGAGGTGAACGCTGGGCCGGTCGCTCAGAGAGAAGATGAATAAAAGGCTCATCGCGTAGTTGAGGCCCGCGGCGCCGGTTCGTGCATTCATCATCAGGATCGCACCCGGGGCCAGCAGCACCGCGATGAAGACCGCGTAGGTCCAGGGGTCGTCGAGATTCGGAAACACCGTGGTCATGGCGAAGAGGCTGACCGCGGTGGCACTGACGAGTCCGACGGCACGAAGCATCAAGGACGCCCGGAGGGAGCCCTGGTAGACCGTCGAGAGGAACATCGTCATGAGCAGGAGCACGCCGGCGCCACCCCACTGATCGAAGGCCGAGGTGATGGCGAAGGCGATCCACATCGAGATCACCCCCTTGGACGCGAAGATCAATCCCGCGGAGTCCGGGCGGTGTACGAGTTCGTGGAGCGTCGATCCGACCGTCCAATCGCGGCGTTGATCCCATTTGGGCATGCGAAGTCCCCGGGAGGGGACCGCGAGTTCGTCCGTCGTGGTCTGCCGAAGCAGTCGGCACAGCCGTGATTCGTCGAGGATGAGTTTGGAGACCGCCGCGATGAACGAGAGGTCCGCGGCAGGCGTATCCGGCGGCGCATCATGAATCGCCCGCCGGCAGTCGTCGCGGAATCGCCGCGCAGATGCGTGGAATCCCGGAACCTCGCGGGCCACTCTTCGAGTTCGGATCGAGTCGGAAATCTCCAGGAGTTGCGCCGCCAGCAGTTCCCGGAGCACTTGAACACTCTCGCCGGTATACCGGACGAATATCTCCGGCCGCCCGTGCTCGACGAGCACCAGTCGCACTCGGTTGAGCGCCAGGAGATATCGCGTCGAATCGCCGGCGAGCACCAAATTGGCGATCGACACCCGTTGGCCTCGCTGATGACGAAGTCCGCGGAGCATGACTTCCAGCGACGCGGAGCGAGCGGGATCCCAGACGATGAAGTTCTGGCTGTACTCGGTTTCAAGCGTCTCCTGAAGACCGTGCCCGATCGCCGCGAGATTGTCCGAGAGTCGTTCACGCAGCCGGTCCTCGATTCCGGAACTCAGGAAGAGAATTCCGATCATGCCGGAGATCAGCAGTCCGGTCATGACCTGCTGAAAACTCGTCCATGCGGCTTCGCCGATCGGGAATCCGTTGATCGCCTGCCAGGCGATGAGCACCGGGATGGAGATCGCCATCAGGTAGGAGAGAAGATCCAGACCGCGGACCAGCAGATAGAAACCCAGGAACGATGTGATCGAGACGATGATCACCAGTAACCAGGGCTGTTCACTCAGTACGCCGGCGAGCAGGTAGCTTCCGCCGAGCGCCACGCTAATCACGCCGATCCGTTGGAGCAGCAGCCGAACCGAGTGATGAACGATGGTCAGAAGCAGGACCGGAAGCGCGGGAAGCACGCCGCCCGGAAGATGGAACGCGTGAATCGTGAGGACGGTCAGAACCGCGGTCGCGAGGAAGATCAAGGTCGGTCGAAGACAGGCTCTCCAGTCGCGGAGGGCGTCGATCGAGGCTTGGATCGACCATCCGAAACTTCCGATGCTCGGTGGTTTTCGAGTGCGGTGGTTTCGCTCGTCGATGCCGCCCGCGATGCTCACCGCTCGGTTCCGCCACCCGGAACATTCGCGATGGGCGTCCGGCCGGTCTCCACGCCCGCGGCGAATGCGAGATCCGCCGCGGCCGTCAGGAGGTTAGCCCTGGCGCCGACGAACGTGGCCTCGGATTCCTGCAGGTCGCGTTCGGACTGGACCAGCGTGGTGATGGTGGCGAGACCTTCGCGATATGCCGCGGAGACGGCGGCGAAGGCTTCTTCGCTGCTCTCCACCAGGGCCACGCCAAAGTCGTACTGGCGTCGATACGCCTGAACCCTGAAGTAGGCATCCCAGGTCTCACCGATTGCTCGAAGGCGGAGTGCTTCGAGTTCCGCTTCCGCGGCGCGTCGCTCGGCCCGGGCGGCTTTGACCGCGTTGTCGCGAATGTATCCCTCGAAGATGATCCAACTCGCGGACACGCCGACGTTCCAGATCGGGGACGTGACGGTGTCGGAGGGGAAGTCCGTGGAAGTGTTGTCGCCGACGATCTTGTCGGTTCCGGTGTTGAACTCTGTCCATTCGTACCCGACGCTTGCGAAGCCATTCACCACCGGAAGGAAATCGGCTTCGGCGCGACGGACTCCGGCGGAGGCGCGTCGGACGTTTTCAATCGCAGCCCCGAGGTCCGGTCGGTCTCGCAGGGTGACGTCGATGACATCTTCGACGCGGTAATCAAGTGCTTCTGGCAAATCGCGTTCGGTGATGCGAGCGATCTCGAGGGGAAGATTCGCGGGCACGCCGCAGGCTGTGAGCAGGCCGGCTCGGGCGGAGAGAATGTCAGCGACAGTCGCTTCGAGGTCGAAGCGGGCCTTCGCCATCTCCTGCCGGGCCAGGAGGAGATCGGGTGCGGTCGCGAGCCCGACGAAGACCTGGCTCTCTACCATTTCCAGAACGGTCTCGGCTAGATCGGCGTTTCGCTGCGCCGCCTCGTTCAGCGCGAGCGCGGCATCGAGCTTGAAATATCTGACCTGAACCTCTCGGATGGTCTGTTGCAATGCTCGATTGAAAGTGAGGTTGGCGGCGAAGAGTCCGGCGCGAGCCGCGTCATCGTCAGCCTCGCGACGACCAAAGTCCAGCAGGAGATAGTTCAACGCGATCTGGGGGATCAGTGCGTTCTGGTCGGCCTCCAGCGCGAAGCCGTTGGCCGGGAAGATCATTCGGGCGTAATAGAATTGGGCTTCCACTCCGATGACCGGGTACCACGCGCCTTGAGCGATTCCGAGCTCCGCGGCGGCGACCCTGGCACGCTCCCAGGCAGCGCGGGTATCCGGGCGATGCTCCAGCGCGAAGTCGATGAGCCGAAGAAGCGATGTCTTCTCACCTCGGAATGGTGGCGGGGGGGGCGGTTCAGGAAGAAGGTCGGCGGTATCACTCGTTTGAGACGCGGCACGTTCGTCGGAGGCGTCGGTCGAGTCTTTGGACTGGCCATCAGGGACCGGTCGCCAGGGGCGATCCGGGCGATCCGAGACCAACTCATCGAGGTCCACGTCGGCATACGGCCGCTCCGACCGGCAACCGATGGCCGACATCGCGATCAGGAGGCACGAAAGAGCCAAGCACATTCCGCCGATGCCGTTCCGCGCTTCGGTGGTGCTTCGATCAAATCTTTGGCCGTTGATCCGCACGGGTCGGGGATCTCCTCGGATCGGGTTTCCGGGTTGCGTCGGACCTTCCCGGCACGGGGGGTACGGTATCATCCCGCCGTGACCTCAACCGAACCCTCACCCGAAAAGCCGTTGACCCGAAGGCCATCTCGAGGTCTGCGCACGGTGAGTGGTCTCCTCGCCGTCGGCGTGCTCGGCGGCTGTGATCCGATCATCGATCTCGGCGGGGCGTTTTTCCCTGGCTGGCTGGTCGCTGCTCTGGGTGGTCTTTTCGGCATGATCATCATTCGTCAGATCTTCTGCTGGATCGGTGTTGAAGAACATCTGTCGTTCCGTGGCGCGGCCTATCTCGGGGTGTTCGTGATGATCACCGTTTCCCTGTGGTATGCGTTCTTCCTCACATGAAGTTGGAGACGAACGATTCATGACTGACGTCCCTGAACGCCCGGACTCGCCGCCGGAATCGCCGAAGAATCCACCTTCTCCCCCGAGTGGGCCTGCCGCGGTCGAGCCATCGAAATCGCCGTATGACGCGACGACGCCGGTCAAGCCCGTGTCCGTGGTCTTTCCCCAGGACCCAAACTCCACACCTGTCCGATGGTTCCGGACCAAGCGGGTCGTCGGTCGGATTCTCGGCCCGGCCTGCATCCTCGGCGGAATCGTTGCGGTGATCTGGCTTGCGACGACCCTCGATGTCCGACCGCGGACGCTCGACGCCGCGGTTCGAGCCAATACCGTCGGCATCGCGCCACACGTCAGTGGGCCGATCGTCGATCTGAAGATCGTCGATAATCAGCCGGTCAGCCGTGGCGATGTGCTCTTCACCATCGACCCTCGGCCCTATGCGGCGAATCTTGCGGAGGCCCAGGCGGCGCTCGCGCTGGTCAACATCGAGATCGCGGCGTTGCAGGCAGCCGTACTCGCGGCGGATCGAGCGGTCTCCGAGTCTGAAGCGCATCTTGAAGAGACCGTGGCCAAGGCCGTGTATGCCCAGCTTTATCTGGAGCGAGTCCGGCCGCTTCTGACCCAGCGATTCGTCACCCCTGATCAAGTGGATAAGGCCGCCTCCGAGGCCGCCGCCCTCCAGGCGACGGTGCGGACGGCGGAAGCAACGGTCGACGCGCGGCAGGCGGACCTTGCGGTGGCGATCGCATCGCTCGGTGAACTGGCCGATGTCGAGACCGCGGTGAACCCGGATGCGGCCGCGGTGGGAGACGACGTCATCGTCGAGGAGCCGCTCTTCGATCCGGAAGCATCCGAAGCCGACGGGGTCGAGCCAGCAGGGTCGATGTTGAATGCTCGGAGACTGGCCGCCGAGGCAGCGGTGGAAAAGGCGCAGCTCTATCTCGACTATTGCACGGTTCGCAGTCCAATTGACGGGTACGTCACCAACCTGAACATCGCCACGGGTGAGTATGCCAATGAAGGCCGACAGGTCTTCTCTCTGGTCGACGGGTCGATCTGGTACGTGATGGCAAACTTCAAAGAGACTTATCTCTCGTTCATCGAGGTTGGCGACGAGGTCGAGGTCTATCTGATGGCCCGCCCCGCTCAGCGATGGAAGGGTGTGATTCAGGGCGTCGGTTGGGCGATTGATTTGGCCGACGGTCGGAACATTCCGGGAACCGATCTGCCCCGCGTGGATCAGACGTTTGACTGGGTGCGACTGGCGCAGCGGTTTCCGGTGCGGATCATTCTTGAGGATGGGCCCGATGTACCGATCCGGATGGGCGAGACTGCCGCGGTGATTGTGCTGCCGAGGGAGGGCGAACTCCCGCCGCCGCAGTTCCCGTGGCTACGGCGGATCTTCACGGATTTCAATCTCGATAACTGAGTGGTAACAGCGAGCCGAATCGACCAAGATCAGGTTTGCGATCAGATGATCTCAGAGTCGAGGGCTAGTCCTCACCGAAGAGCGGTTCTTGATTGGGGAGGGTCGGTGGCCGTTGCCGGAGTTCGTCGACGGCTTCGGCGATGTCATCGACACTTCTGAATTGCTGGTACTCGCTCGCGTAGCGGATATAGGCAATCTGATCGAGTTCACGCAATGCCATCGTGACGCGTCGGCCAATCTCGTCGCTCGGGATCTCTCGATCGAACTCCCGGTGGACTTCGTCTTCGATCCGCTGGACCAGCCCGACCTTGGCGTCTTCGGGAATCGGTCGTTTGCCGCAGGCTGCTTGAATCCCCCGAAGAATCCGTTCGGCGTCGAATGGGACCCGAGTGTCATCTCGTTTCACCACCACCAAACGCCTCGTTTTTTCGATCCGTTCAAACGTGGTGAATCGCTTTTCGCAGTCTTCGCATTCCCGACGGCGCCGGATCGACGCGCCAGCTTCTCCTGGCCGTGAATCACAGACTTTGGTATTCGCGGAATCGCAGAAGGGGCAACGCACGCGGATCTCCTCGTGGAGGGAAAACGGGTGATCTCCGCTGATGGTCGCCGGGGAGATCAATCTGGTCAAACCGGACGGGCGCAGAATTGGACCGCCGGATCTTCTGGCCCGGAGACGCCAGCGTCAGACGTCCTCAATCTCCGTGATCTTCTTGGCGATCAACTCTTCAATCTGTGCCGTGTGCTTCTTGGTCTCGACATCAACATCATCCTTGGAGCCACTGACTTGGTCGTCGGAGAGCTTTTGCTCGCTCCCCGCCTGTTCGATGCTCTTCATGGAGTCGCGTCGTTCGTTTCGGCAGGCGACCTTCGAGTCCTCGCCCATCTTCTTGACTTGTCCAATCAGCTGTCGCCGCCGATCAGAGGAGGGGGCCGGCACGCTGACCCGGATCGCATTGCCATCGGCCTGTGGATTGAGTCCAAGGTCGGCGCTCTCGATCGCCTTGATGATGTCGTTCTTCGAGGCGGGATCAAAAGGCTTGATGAGAAGTTGCTGGCTTTCCGCGACGGAAATTCCGGCCAGTTCTCTTAGATCGGTGCTGGAGCCGTAGTAGTCGACCTTGACGTATTCAAGGAGCGCGGTGTTTGCCCGGCCGGTTCGGATCCCGCGGAATTCCCGCTGGAGGTACTCGACGGTCTTGTCCATACGATCACTGCATTCGAGAAGGATCTCGTCGATGTCCATGCCTGAATCTCCGATGCCGTTTGGGCGAGCTGCTGCGGTGGTTCGGTCCGATTGACCGTAGGTCGATTGTAGAAAGAGGGCGGCATCGCCGCCGAGCCGGTCTCAGGTCGAGGTCACGATGGTGCCGAGGGTCTCTCCGTTGACCGCACGGGCGATGTTTCCAGCAACCTGATAATCGAAGACTTGCACGGGCAGATCATGCTCCATGCACATGGTCATAGCAGTCATGTCCATGACGCCGAGCTGATCTTTAATGGTCTTGGCGTAGGTGAGATGCTCGTATCGAGTCGCATCGGGGTGTTTCTTGGGATCTGCGGTATAGATTCCGTCGACCTTGGTCGCCTTGAGCAGGCAGTCCGCACCGAGTTCGATTCCTCGTAAGGACGCGCAGGTGTCGGTGGTGAAGAACGGGTTTCCGGTGCCGGCGGCGAGAATCACGATCCGTCCTTTTTCCAGATGTCGGATTGCCCGGAGCCTGATAAATGGCTCTGTCACGGCGGTGAGGTTGATCGCGGACATCGCTCGGGCGGGGACGCCTTGCCGTTCCAACGCCTCCTTGAGTGCCACCCCATTGATGACCGTCCCGAGCATTCCCATGTAATCAGCGGTCGACTGGTCGATCGTGCCCGCCTGAGCGAGGGCCGCGCCACGGATAATGTTTCCGCCGCCACAAACCACGGCGATCTGAACCCCGAGCTTGCTGGCCTCCGCGATCTCGGTGGCAATGTGCGTGAGTTGCGCTGGTCCGATGCCGAGTTGGCCGGGCGCGGCGAAACTTTCGCCGCTGATCTTGAGGACGACTCGTCGGGGTGAGGTGGTCATGCGGGACTCCATCGGCGGAGGGAATGGAAAGGTCGGGTTTGTCGAGTACGGATTTCACCGCCCCGAGGGCCTGCGGTCAACTGTAGAGGATCTTCTGGGCTTTTCTCATTTTGAACCTCGAATCCGAGATGGACACCGTATTGATCTTTGAATGCACGGGTTTTCGAGATTTGCGAGGATCAAGATCCCGGGAATACGTCCAGAACGAAATCGGGCCATAATGTCAATTCACCCGCTCATGGGCTCCACGGATGGCAGAACCAGACTCACAACCCGACTTGTATGAGGCGTCCCGCCCGAGCGGGTCCGCGGGCGTGGATCCTGTGATGATGGCGGATCGGATTCGGGATCTCGTGGACGAACGCCGACGGCTGCTGCGGCAACGCCGCGTCCACCTCGTGCTCCTCGGGCTCGCGATCTCGCTCCCCGTCCATATGGCAATCATGGTCTGGCTGTGGTCCTCGCACCGAGAGGCGCCCAGCGGTGTGGCGCCCACCACGGTCGTCCTCGACTTATCGATTCTGCCCGACGAGACGCTGCAAGACATGCTGGAGCCCTCAGAGTCTGAGGATCTCCTCACGCCAGAGTTGGCGACTGACGCCGGCGCGGAGTCGCTGGCGTTGGAAACGGAGCTCAATGCCGAGGTCCCGGACTTCGAACTCGATGCCTCCGGTGGTGGTCTCGAGACCGTGGTGAGTGGTTCCGGAGAGGGCCTCGGGACAGGCCTTGGCTCCGGCCTGGGAGCCGGGGCCAGTTTCTTTGGGATTCAATCGAGCGGCAATCGATTCGCGTACATCGTTGACATCTCGGGCTCGATGGGGCAGGACGACAAGATGCCGGCGGCGATGGCAGAACTCAAGCGGTCACTCAAGAGCCTTCCGGACTACGCGGCCTTCGCGGTCATCTTGTATTCGAGCGAATCGGTGGTGCCACCCTTCCAGAATGGTTGGCTCCGAGCCAGTCGCAGCAACCTGGCCCGGATCTCCGCCTGGATCGACGGTTTGCAACCCGGCGGCGGAACCTTCCCGCTCCCGGCCTTTAATCTGGCGTTCCGTCAGGATGTGCGTCCCGACGTCGTCTTCTTCCTGACCGACGGGCTTATTCCGAAAGAGACGCCGGCGGCGGTTCGAGCGTTGAACGAAAGCGGATCCGGACGGGTGGCGGTCATCAACTGTATTTCGTTCGGGAGTGAGGCTGGTCAGGATCCGATGCGCCAGATCGCGGCCGAGTCCGATGGGGTTTTTCGGTTCGTCCCGACGGGAGTCTTCCCATGATTCGGCGTCCATGCGGCATTCTGATCACGGGGTTTTTTGCGGTGGTTCTCGCCAACCTCGGACCCGCCGAAGCGTTCGAGCTTCGGGCGACTGAAGAACGGATGCTTCATCGTCGTGATGGTGGGGCGCCGCTGGTGATCGAACGGGTCGCGGCGACCGCTGACGGCGTGCAGGCAACGGTGATCTCATCGGGGCTCGAACGGGAGCAACTGGTCGAATGGGATCGGATCGCGGACATCGATCCCAATTCCCGGGGAAGTCTCGAGGCGGGGGTCGAGTCAGGGATGGCCAACGGGACCCTACTCTGGCGAGGGCGTACCCGGCTCGAGCGGGGCGACGCCACGCTGGCCTTTTCCGCGTTCGAGGCGGCCATCGACGAGATGATCGAACGTCGAGCGTCCTTGCAAGGCCGCATGGCGTCGATTGCGTTTGAGGGGCTGGTTCGGTCATCGATCGCGATTGGCGATTCAAGCGAAGTACTCGGAGAAGCGACGCTGCTGGCGGAACTCACGGCCGTCGACGGTGCGACCTCAAGATTCAAACAGTTCCCGGCCTTGATCGACTCAGAGACCGGACTCCTCACGGAAGTTCCGCCCATCGGTGGTGCGAAGAGTCAATCGCAGATGCTGGAGTGGTTTCGGCGGGTGCCAACCGCGGACGCCGTCATGGCCTCGCGTCGAAACCTGCTCAGCAGATTGATGATGAGGAGCGGACCCCCTGAGGAACAGGCGAGTACGCTCAACGCGGGTGACCGACTGCTCTTCCGGCTGACCGAACTTGACGCCACCGATCCCACCATTCGGGAGCG
Source organism: uncultured Phycisphaerales bacterium (assembly GCA_905480395.1). Classification (GTDB taxonomy): domain Bacteria; phylum Planctomycetota; class Phycisphaerae; order Phycisphaerales; family SM1A02; genus UBA12014. The sequence goes on along the minus strand of CAJQQE010000014.1, from coordinate 19,749 downwards.
GGCACGGCGAAAACTTCTTGATGGCATTCGCGACTTTCCCAGATGGAAAGCGTCGTGGATCAGGTTCTTTGTCGGGCGGGCCACGTTGGAACACGACCCCGATCCCGATCGTCGAATGCGAGGTGTCCTCGACCTCGTTCACGTTCTGGCGTTCGAATCGGAGGCACCACCGGTCCTTCGGCGCGAGTCCCTTCGCCTGGCCATCGAGGCCCTTCGTCAACTCGGTCGAGAAGAATCGGCCGCCACCCTTGAATCGATCCTGTTCGCCGAATATCCCGACGAATTGCTCCCGGAGACTACCCCTTGATTCCCATGAATCCAACCGTGCTTCTTCTCGCTCAAGATCCGGGGTCTGCTGATTCCGGGCTTGGCCCCAGTTTGCTCACCTACATTTCTGGTGGGGGGGTCATCGGTTGGATCATCGTGGCGCTCAGCATCGTGGCCTTGACGCTGGTGGTGATCCACTCGGTACAGATCCGGCGAAACTCGCTGATGCCGCTCCTTCAGGTCACGGCGATTCGGGACATGCTTGCCTCCGGTCGAGCGGACTCCGCGTTGGAGTACTGCTCGCTGAGCGAGAACGACTCGTTCCTCACCCGCATCCTTGCCCCAGGTCTCACTCGGTATCTTCGGTCGCCTTTCGGGGCGTTTGAGATCAAGCAATCGATCGAAGAAGCTGGCGCGGAGCAATCGGCGAGGCTCTATCGCGCGACCGACGGCCTCGGAATCATCGGTACCGTCGCGCCCTTGCTTGGCCTGTTGGGAACGGTGCAGGGAATGATTGGCGCCTTCGATAGTGTGGCGGCGAGCGCCGTCAATGATGCCAACTACTACGAGGCACTCGCGGGGAACATCTCGCTCGCCCTGATCACCACCATGCAGGGGCTCATCGTGGCGATCCCCAGTGTGACCCTCTTTACGATCTTCCGAAACCGCATCGATGCGATCGCCGCGGAGGCTGGTCAGGAACTTGATCGAATGGTTCTGCTGCTTGAATCATCGGGTTCCGAAGGGGCTGCGCCGTCGGGTGGCCTGCCGCGACCGGTCGCCGGCAGCGGAGCGGGGGGATGAATTTTAGTTCACGAAGCAAGCCGGAGCGACTGCTGCCCGTTGACATGACGCCGATGATCGACATCGTCTTCCAGCTGTTGATTTTCTTCCTGACCACGGCGCAGTTGGCACAGTTCTCCCGCGCGGAGATGGATCTTCCTCAGGAGGCGGGCGAGGAGACTGAAGCCGCCGAGGAAGCGGGCATTATCGTGAACTTGCTTGCGGATGGAACGATCCAGATCGCCGGAGAACAACTCAACGACGCGGCCTTCGCGGTGATGGCCGAAGAACTGGTGCTTGATCATCCCGGTGAGGAACTGGCTCGGCTTCGGCCGCTGGTTCGGGCCGACCGCAATGCCGCCGCCGCCAGATTGAATCGCGTCCTTGAAATTCTTCAGTCCGCAGGGGTTCCTGCGGTTCGAATTGCCACGGCACCAGGAGCCTGATCGGTGCGGATTGTTCCCAAGCATCATCAACGCAGCAAGAGAATGACGCTGTCGCTCTCGTCGATGATCGACGTGGTCTTTCTTCTTCTCGCCTACTTTTTGATCACCACCATCGTGACCAAACGCGAGGATCGACTGACTCCGAATCTTCAACTGGAGCGAGATGCCAGCGGCGGTGACAGCCAAGACTTTGAACCACAAGTACTCGAGGTTCGGGTCGCCGATGCGGCGGTGGTCTATCAGATCGGGGGTCAGTCGTTCACCCAGCGTGGGCCGTTGGTCGAGGCGCTCCGTCTCCTCCCGAAGGGGCCGGGACTCTTCGTTCGAGTTTCAGAAGGACCGTCCGTGGGCGACGCCGCCATGGCGATTCAGTGCGGCCGGGATGCCGGATTCGAGGAGGTGACGTATGTCCCCGCCACGAAGTGATTCCAGAATTCGAGGTCGCCGGGGGGGCGCGATCCTCATCATGGGACTGTTGTTCTTCTCGATGAGTCTTCGAAGTGCGGCGGCCCAGGATCGGGCCGCGAACTGGCTTGAGGATCGAGGTATGTTTGAACTCCTCCAGTTGCATTTGGAAGAGGCGAGAGTCAATGCCGCCGGAGATGCTGGCCTTCGCGAACGACTGGCGACGCGATTAGCAGGGGTGTACGCCTCACTCATCGAACGCGAGCCAGACGATGAACGTCGGGCGATTCTGGTGGGAAGAGCTCGCAGACTCCTCGCAGACAATTCGATCGAAGATGCGGAAGCATTGCGGCTGGCGCTCTTGAGGACCCGATATCGAGCCGCCTCCTCGATCGTCGAAAAAGGTCGAGTGGATCTCTCCGAGCCCGATGCAGTTGGCACCGCGGAACGAGAACTTGAGTCACTCGCGAGAGACCTTGAGATCCTCGCCCGGGACCTTGAAGCGGTGATTCGTCGGAGTGATCGGGGCCTGGATCGCGCCACGGGAATTCGGGTTCGGCAGCTTGATGCCGAGATTGAATCCTCGCGAAAAATGCAGTTGGCGTCGGCGCTCTTGGAGGGATGGTCGCTTTACTACGCGGGCCGCGCCCTCGATGATTCCGATCGGCTTGGGAGGTCACAGCTGGCCTTCGGACGGGTTCTGCAAGGGGACGAGCCGATTCCCGGCCCCGAGGAAATTTCGCTTGATCGACAAGAGTTCGAGTACTTCGCGAGTGCGGTGCTCGGCATGGCGATGACCAGCGCTGAACTCGTCTCGCATCGAGGGGCGGCGCCGTGGTTCGATCGCCTCAAATCGCTTCGCACCCATCCGTTAATTCTGGCGGCGGTTCCCGGCTGGCGACTCGCGTCGGCGATTGACGCCGAAGACTTCGACGCTGCGGAAGACCAACTTCGATCGCTGATCAGTAGCGCGAAACAGGGAGACGAGACCGATGTCCTTCCGACGTCCTGGCTTCGGCTGGCTGCGGTGGGGGGACTTCGCGGCAACGAGGATGTGACGCAGGCGTCTGCGGCCGCCGCTGGGCGCCTCGCCGAACTGGCCTTGGCGACCCTGGCGGCTCGGAGTGAACTCGCGCAGGTGGTCGATTTGGTCGAACGATACGGACTTGATGCCGTGGGCCGTAATGGTTTCGCGTTTCGGTACGTCAGAGGCGTCGGGCAGTATCGCGAAGCCGTGGAAGCGCGGACCGCCGGACGAGTCGCGGATGCCGCGACCGGATTCGCGGTGGCGGCTCGCGAACTCAATGCGGCGGTGGATGAGCCGGACGCCGCGCGGTTTCCGGAGGCGAGAGCCGCGTGTCTCTCGCTCGCGGGATGGAGTCTGCTCGAACTCGGTCAGCCCGCCGACGCCGCGGATGCCTTTGAAGCTGCCGCCGAGCGGACCGGTGGCCCGCGACGCGCCGATGCGATGTGGGGCGCGATCGTCGCACTCGACCGGTTGGTGGCCGACGGCGGATCAGAAGCCGGCGACGCGCAGACGCGGCGGGATGCCTTGATCGAGCGATTTCTCGATGGATTTCCCGCCGATGATCGAGCGCCGTCATTGGTGGTTCGTCGGATCACCGGTCGTGATGATCCGAGCGGCGGTGATTTGAACGTACTCCTCGCAGTCCCGAAGGGTCACCCCACCTGGGAGATCGCACGGCGTCGCGGGGCGCAGGCGATCTACCAAAAGTTCCGAGAGGCTTCGGCAGGCGGTCGTGCAGAACTCGGCGCTTCCTTCCTCGGGGTCGCCGACGAACTGCTCGATCGTGATCGCGATCAGGATGGCATGTTCACTGATCTTCGAGGTGCCGATGGAGTTCTTCTCCGTCAAGCCGCGGAGGTCGCATCGCATGAAGAAATTGGTGATCGAGATCGAGGGGCTCGTTATTTCACGCAGATCGAACTCGCGATGGAGCGTGGCGGATTCGAGGGCGTACCGGATCTTCCGAACGAACTCGAATACCGACGTCTAGGCATGGCGATCGCCACGGATGATTTTGAAGATGCCATGATCAGGCTGGATCGGCTTCCAGTGGCGGCCGAGACGCCGGAGGCTGAACGCTGGTCGCGTCTGGGCGCGCAGCGGCTTCATCGAGCAGCATTCATGCAGATGCGGAATGGCGAAGCGTCTTTGTCGGTGGTTCGTGCCGCGGTGGTGGCGGGGGAGCGATTCATCGAATTGGTGGCAGGCTCGGAGGTCTCGATCGAAGAGGCGCTCGAGGATGAGACTTTGCTCCCGGTGGCCGCCAGCGTGGCCGCGGGGAGACAGTCCATTTTTATGGCGGACGGCGACGAGGAGAATGGACGTCGCGCCCTCGAGATTTACCAGTCGATCTTGGTGCATCGGCCTCGCGATGGTTCGGTACTCGAAGCCGGTGGGGACCTTGGAGGCCTCCTTGGCGACGATGAGTTCGCGTTGGAATGCTGGAGACGGTTGGGAAGTGCCGCGGCCTCGGGAAGCGATCTGTGGTGGAAAGCGCGTTGCGGACTCCTCGATGTGCTGGCCGAGACAGACCCGGATCGTGCTCGGGAAGTGCTGGAGCAGATTCGAGCGTTGCATCCTGAACTCGGCCCACCGACGTTTCGAGCTCGGCTGCAGCAACTGGACATTCGTCTCGCCACCGATCGCATTCGATCCGGCGTCGAAGAACCCGAAGCCGAAGAACCCGAGGCCGAAGAATCCGAGGCCGAAGAACCCGAAGCCGAAGAGGCGTCCAGCAACCAGGATGCTGGCGAAGATGCGGGTGACCGGGCTGACGAAGCAGCGCCGCTGGCCGCCGCCGACAAACTTGGCGAGGGGGAGCGTTCATGATTCCTCGAGACCCTCGAAAACCTGGATCCGGTCATTCTGATCCGGTCCATGAATTGCTTGGAGTGAGCAGAGTCTCTGGGCCGAGAGCCATCCTCGGACTCGGCCAAGGTGATATCGACTCGGACATTCTCGACGCGTCGCTGCGGACTCGTCTGAAGGCGATCCGTGGGCAGGCCGACCAATTCGAAGTGGCGACGATTCAAGAGGCGTGCCGCGTGGTGGAAGCCGCGGCGTCGGCCTTGAGGAGCTCGGCGTTACCCTCCCGGTCATCGCTTCCACCGGTTCGACCGAAACGTGACTCCGATGAGGTTCCAGTCTCGGCGCCCAAGCCAGCGGGCCCGATCGCGTCGCGGGTCAAGCCACGAGGGTCTGAATCTGAACGACCCGAGAATCCAGGGGCGACACGACGGCCGATGCCCGTCAAGCCAACCCCACGGGTGACCGAAGCGCACCTGACCCCATTCGATCGACTCGTGCTTTCGGTGCTGGTCGCCGGCGGTGGTTGGAATTCCAGAACCCGTGGGATCATCGCGGGCATGGCGGCGCAAGTCGGGCTCGATGCCGCGACCCTCCGCCGCGTGATCGAGGGCTTGGCAGGATTTATGCGGGACCGAGGATCCGAGGGCACCATCGGCGAGACGGCCATGGTGCCGTCGCCGATCTTGCGGAATCCATCCCGAATCGAATCAGCGGTTCTTCGGGTGAGCGATGGAATCACGCGGGAGTTTCGTGGTGATTCGGCGGCGTCGAGGCTTCGGCTGACCATCCTCTTTGCGTCGCTGGCAATTTTCTTCGGTGCAATCCTGGTGATCGCGCTGACCGCGCCTTCCCCAGGGGCTCGCAACATCGAGACCCGGAGACTGGCGGCGGAGGAGTCCATCGCCAACCGCGAGGCGGCGGCGATGCTCGGGGCGTCAGGTGCCGAAATCGATGCAACGCATCGCGCGATCCCGAGTGTGCGCGAAGGGGTCACCCTTCCGGCGAAGTTTCCGCGGCCCCCGATGTTCCGAGGTGACGGTCGACCCGACGCGTCAGTATTCAGACTAGAACGGATGCCGGCGATGTTGGATGAAGCCTCACAGCTCGCCCGGCAACTCGAACTTGATCCTGCGAAACTCTCTGAGCGTCGGGCATCGGCCTGGTTGGACGTCGTGGCAACCGGCGGTGAAACCTGGGCACTCATGCCGGCGGATGATCGACTTCGATTTGTGACCGCGATCATCGAAGTGCTCGCGGAAGCCGAAGACGATGCGGTGGCAATCCGACTCATCGCCGCCTTCGAAGTGGATTCTCAATCGCCACTCCGCAACCCCATCGACGTCTGGGTCCGTTCGTTCAACGCGGGCATGCTGGGGCTTGTGGTGGCGACGCCGTCGCTTCCGGAGTCGGTTCGTGGTCCCGCTCGACGCATGATCGATGAGTCGCTTGCAGGATCCAGCGGACGGAATGTCCAAGGCGGTCCGTTTGCCGCGTTGGCTGGCCGATCGCTCGATCAGATGGCGTTGCCGCTGGTTGAGATGACCGGCGTCTCGGACGAAACGTTGGTCCAGAACTGTTGGGAGCGGTGGTTTGATGCCAATCAGGTACTTCGTCGCGACGTCAATCTGCAATCTGGATTGCTCATCGCGCTGGAGACGTTGCTTCGCGAGGCGCGAGCATTGGGGGTTCCGGGGATGACCTCCGACGTTCTCGGCCGGCTCCTCTATGAAATCGATTGGACCGCGGCTGGTCCTGATCCCGAGGGGCTTCGCGCCAGGTACTCGGACTGGATGCTCGATGACGGAATTCCGGCGACCAATCTCTGGGTCCTGGCGAGCTTGCTCGACGGGGTGGGCCGGGCGGGGTGGTTCCGTCCCGAGTTCGTTCCCGATCCCGAGGCGGGCCTGTCGGATCGACGTCGGGTCTTGGCACTCGTCGAGGCCGCGTGGCCGGAGTCGGTGGGACCACTTGCTCGCGGAAACTTGATTCCGATCGAGCCCCACACCCTCGAAGAGTTTGACGTTCGGCTTCTTGAGGTGGCCGAATTAGTCGATCTTGCCAGCTCGCCAGTGCAAAGACTTGCGGCACTGGTCGCTGCGGAGCGGCTGGCGTCGGCGGCCACATTTTTAGCCTTGGAACGAAAGGCCCAGGCCGACGCCGCGATTGGAGATGTGCTCGATCAGATCATGACCGGAAATGTTGGCGTGGATCTTGATCCATTACCTCGTCCGCGGCAGATGGCGAATGACGGACAATGGGCGCAGGCGTGGCGGGAGGCTGGTTCCGACCAGCAAGTTCGGCGAGATCTCATCGCGGCACTTCGACGCAATGCGATCGCGGGTGATCTGGGACCCCGAGACGCCGAGATCTTTGTCGAACAGGTCTGGCGCGGCCCGAATTCGATTCGAAGTGACGCTCGAGCCGCGGCAGTTGAGATCTTTGGTCGGGGCGCGGTGGTGGCGGTCGAACTCCTGGACACCGCGGATCGTGCGTCGCGAAACGAGTCAACCCTGGCGTTCATCGAGTCATTCACTGGCATCCCCATGCCCAATGCTCGATCTGAAGATGCGGAACCTCGAATTCGCGCGGCCTTGGCCATTCACGCCTTGTCGTTGTTGGATGCTGAGCGGAATTCTATTGATCAACTCGCGGAAGTCGCAAGCAGCGTGGTGGGGGCGAGGGCGGAGGCCCGGTTGCCAGGGGAGCCAATGTCGGGACGACGCGGACCCGAAGACATGGCGTCGATGGCGGCGGACGGCGTGCGCCGCGCGGCGATGGCGCTCTTTCTTGCCACGCCGCCTTCGATCACGCTCGAAGAGATTGATCGAAGGCGGATCGCTCGCCGTGGACTGGTCGGAAACGGAATTCAGGGGCTGGTGGCGGAACACGTCGCAGAGCTTGAGTTTCTGGGATTCCTGATCGCCGCGGAGGTGCCTTCGAAGGCCTCGGAAGTGAGCGAGCTACTGCTTGAAGCGGCCACGGCGCGGAGCGTCGCACCCTCGGGGCTTGAACAGGCGGCCTTGGAGGCTTTGGCGATCGCCCGGATGGAACGGCTTCGATTCGTTCCTCGTGATACCGACCCACTGGGAGCATCCGGATGAAGAACCGTCTCAAGGCCTTTGGGGTCTCAATATTGGTGAGCCTCACGCTGGGCTTGCTCGCCGCGGGGAGTACGGCGAAGCCAACTCTGGCGAAGAAGGACTGGACTCCGAGGTTGTCTGAACTCGATCCGGCTCGGCCGCTTGAGTACTTCGAACTCGGGGAAGAAATCGCCGATTCTGCGGCAACGGATCGAGATCGGGCGATCGCTCGGAGGCTTTTCGGAATCGCCGGGCGGATCGACCCCGAGGGCCTTGGTGCCTCCGCGGCCCTGGCCCTCGCGACGTTGACGACCGACCGACGAGCGGCGGATCGACTTCGGGCCGCAGCGGCGATGCTCGGTGACGGCATCACGCGACCCGGTGGCGCGGCTGATCGGACGACGGTCGATCCGTTGACTGCGCTGGAGATCAGCGAGGCCTTCGGTGGTTTTCGAACTGGTCGGACTTCGAAGTTGCGTCAACTCATGGATGACCCGCTTCGCCTGCGTCTGCTCGAGACCTGGGATGATTCACTGCCTGGAGGTGTGAAGTGGCTCGCCGCGCAATCGCGACGATCCGCTCGATCACGGCCTGATCTCGACGAAGACGAGGTACTCGCGATGCTGCGGATCGAAGCCGGTCTCTTGCAGGGCCCTCAGACGAGTTGGTCGAGCATGCTCGACCTGGACGGCGATGAGCCCCTTTTGGAGATTCGCGTCGATCGAATCGACCAGATGCTCCTCGACGGCGAACTTCTTCCGTACTGGCGCGACGGTCGCTGGGCGGCGACGCCGCGCGGTTGATCACGACTCAGGGGTCGAGGACAGGCCACTGGACGTCGGCGATCGACGCCGCGTAGTCAACATGCCGACCGACACTGCTGGTGTAGAGCGGGCGACAGACCTGATCATGGCTCAGGGTGCGAAGCGGTCGTCCGGTCGCGTGAAATTCCAGGCACGCGTCGTCCCACGGCAAGCCGAGAAAATCGATGATTCGGGGAAACTCCGTGGCTGGATCGGTGACGAGTTTCTCGTAGCGAACTTCGAGAATCGGCAGATCAAGCACTTTTTCCCAGTGATCCATCAGTCGCCGCGAGGCGTCCCAGACGGAGGCGATCCAATCGAGCCGCGTCGTCCAAGGCATGGCACTCGGTCTGAATTCCCCCATCATGCAGGAGATCGCGACGTCTCGGGGATCGCGGAGTACGTGTATCACCCGGCTGCCGGGGAGAAGGCGGGCGATCAGTCCCAGGAGGTTGGCGTTCATGAGCGACTTATTCACCACCCGCTCCGCGCTGGGCATCATGCGCCGAAGTCGTTGGACGTAGCGTTCGCCCTCGGCCTTCCATTGCGGCGACTGCATGCTTCCGAAGCACGCCGGCACCGGTAGTCGTGGATTGGTCTCGGCCTGTAGTTTCGACGCGAACTGTTCGATGCCCGTGAACTCCCCGACACCACCCGCCAACGGGTGGGCATCAATGATCCGATCCACCAGGCTGGTGCCGCTTCGGGGCATGCCGGTGACGAACACCGGAAGATCACTCTGGAATCCGAGCGGAAAAAGGTCGAGGGTCTCGCGGTCGTACTGGCCAATGATCCCGTCGATTTCCCGGTTGAATCGGCGAATATCAAACGGGATACGCTCCATGGCGTTGAAGGCTTCCGCCACGGCGAACGCATCCGCATGGCGGCCGAGCTGGTCGAGGATCTTCGCTTTGAGTGCCAAGCCGGGTTTTCGTTCGGCGTGCAACGCTTCGTCTGCCAGCACCGTCGTTTCGAGATGGTCGATCGCCGCCTGATGATCTCCGCGGCGAGAGAGGATATTGGCTTCGGTATAGCCAAGCCTCCGTGCCTCTGCCTCCTCGACTGGGCGGTCCACTTGCAGCGGTACGATCATCGCCGCCGCGTCTTCAATTCGTCCGCGTTCGAGGAGAATCGCAGAAAGCATCATCCGGCTGGGGCGGTGGGTTGGGTCAACCTCGATGGCGGCTTCTGCAGATGCCAGGGCCTCGTCGGATTGATCATTGCGAAGGTGATACTGGGCAAGGATCAAGTGGCCTTCGGGGTGCGACTCGATGCGAAGCGATTTTTCGGCCAACGACTTCATCTCTGCAGGCTGGCTCATCCGCTCCGCGATCCATCCGCGGAGTCGAAGCGCTTCGGCATCCTTGGACGGTGAGGGGATGCCGCGGCGAAGAAGTTCTTCGGCCTCCGCCAGTCGACCCCCGCCGATGAGCCCGCGTGCGGTCTCGATGGCGTGATCTCGGTTAGCGGGGATTCCGCCTTTTCTTTTTGAAGCCATCGGTGATTCCAGTTCACGGGGTATCGGAGCGCGTGATCAGAAGAAACAGAGATCCTGTTGTGCATCCCCGCCGAATCAAAGCGTGCCAATCACACGGCGTCGAGGCCTCGCTTGAGATCTGCGATCAGGTCATCAGCATGCTCGACGCCCACCGAGAGCCGGACCAAACTGTCACTGATGCCCAGCGCGGCCCGCTGTTCCGCGGGTACCGATGCGTGGGTCATGATCGCCGGATGTTCAATGAGGCTCTCGACGCCTCCGAGGCTTTCCGCGAGTGCGAACATTTGGACCGTCTCAAGGAATCTCCGGCTCTCTTCGATCCCGCCCTGTAGGAAGATGGTGATCATGCCTCCGAAGGCGGGGGTTCCGTCGAGGGCCATCTGGCGTTTCGCGACGTCATATTGGGGATGCGATGGGAGACCGGGATAGACCACTCGTTCGACCTTCGGATGCGATTCAAGCCAGGTGGCGATCCGCATGCCGGTTTCGCAGTGCCGGGCCATTCGCAGGGCGAGGGTCTTGACGCCTCGTAGGGCGAGGTAGGAATCGAACGGTCCCATGATCGAACCGACCGAGTTCTGTAGGAACCGAACCCGTTCTGCCAGTTCTGGTGTTCCCACCACGAGGGCGCCGCCCACCACGTCGGAGTGACCGCCGAGGTACTTGGTCACCGAATGGAGCACGATGTCGGCGCCGAGTTCGAGGGGCCGCTGCAGGGCGGGGGTCGCGAAGGTGTTGTCGACCACCGTCAGCGCCCCGTGTCGCGTGGCGATCGCGGCAACCGCGGCGATGTCCGTGACCTTGAGCGTTGGGTTGGTGGGAGTCTCGAGCCAGACCATCGCCGGGCCGGCCTTGGGATCAACGGTGGCCAACGCCGCTTCGACGTTCGCAGGGTCGGTGGTGTCGACGTACTTGACGTCGAGTCCTTGGGTTCGTTGGCGCACGCTCGACAGGAGGCGATACGTTCCGCCATAAAGATCATCTCCCGCGATCACCGTGCCACCGGCGTCGAGCAGTTCGAGGCAAGTGCCGGCCGCCGCGAGTCCGGAGGCAAAGGCGAAGCCGCCGTGGGAGGCGTCGTCGGATTCGGAGAGTCCGCTCCCTTCGAGGGAGGCAAGGGCCCGTTCGAAACTGTATCGCGTGAGGTTATGGCTGCGAGAGTATTCGAAGCCCTTATGGACGCCCGGTGATTCCTGAGCGTAGGTGCTCGAGGTGTAGATCGGCGGCATCACCGCGCCGGTCACGGCGCAGATGGCTTGTCCGCCGTGGATGCATCGGGAGTCGAAATGAAGATCGGCGTGGTCGTGTGTGCTCATGGTGTGGTTCGGGATACGGCTTGAATTGGAAGTTGAATTGGGCGTCTGATCGTGATTGAACGTGAGTTCGCGTGCTTCAGCGCACGCGGGTGCGAAGGAAATTGATCATGTCCATTCGGGTGATCAGGCCATAGTAGTGGTCGGCGTCGGCGACGATCGCGACGCGGTCGGCGCGGAAGATCGGGACGAGGTCGTTCATGCTGACCGCCGGATCAACGATTTCGAGGCGGCGAGTCATGAAGTCGCTGACCGGAAGATCGGCATTCGTATCGTCGTGCACCATCGCGAGCAGTACGTCTGATTCGTCGAGAATGCCCAGTGGTTTCTCTGACGAATCAAGAATCACCATCTGGCTGACGTCGTACATATGCATGCGTTTGATCGCAAGATGCAATGGGAGTTCAGGAGTCAGGCAGTAGTCCTCTTTTTCGAGGTGGCGTCTGCCGATCAAATCGCGGAGGTCGTCATGGCGTTCGCGTTTGATGAATCCCTGGTCCATCATCCAGTGGTCATTGAACATCTTGGAGAGGTACTTGGCGCCGTTATCGCAGATCAGGGTCACCACACGCTTTGGCTCGGTTTGTTCGCGGCAGTAACGCAGTGATGCAGCCAACAGCGTTCCGACGCTCGAACCGGCGAGAACCCCTTCGACCCGGAGAAGTTCGCGTGCAGTATGGAACGCTTCCTCGTCCGAGATGGCAATGGCGGAGTCGACCAACGAGAGGTCGAGAATATCGGGGACAAAATCTTCTCCGATGCCTTCTACCAACCAGGCGCCGGGTTGAACTTCGAGTCCATCATTGACCTTCGGCGCGAGAATGGAACCTTCCGGATCGGCGAGCACCATTTGAACCGCGGGGTTCCGTTCCTTCAGATACCGGCCGACCCCGCTGACCGTGCCACCTGAGCCGACGCCCGATACGAAGGCGTCAATGTCGCCATCCATCTGACTCCAGATTTCTGGCCCGGTGGTCTCATAGTGGGCCTGCGGATTGGCGTCGTTCGAGAATTGGTTGATGTAGAACGAATTGGGGTCGGCGGCGGCAAGAGCGGCCGCAACTTCTTGGTAGTACTCAGGATGTCCCTTGGCCACATCGCTCCGGGTGAGGTGCACGTCAGCACCCATTGCCCGGAGGTGTGAAATCTTCTCGTCGCTCATCTTGTCGGGGACCACGACGGTGAGGTCATATCCCTTCTGGGACGCGATCAGCGCGAGGGCGAGCCCGGTGTTGCCCGCGGTCGCTTCGACGATCCGGCCGCCGGGCTTGAGTTGCCCGGATTTCTCGGCTTGATCGATCATGTAGACCGCGATTCGGTCCTTGATCGAGTTGCCCGGGTTCATCGACTCCATCTTGACGAAGAGGCGGCAGGGGCCGGTGTCGAGCCGCTTCAACTCGAGCATCGGGGTGTTGCCGATCATCTCAAGGACATTGCCGAAGACCGGGGCATACGAAGCGGTGGGGGATTGAGACACAAAATCGCTCCAGCGTGCCAGCGTGAGACGCCCGCGACGACGGTCGCCGGGCAGGACCCCGTATCCTAACCGGGAAGGAGGAGATGTCCGGTCCTCCCGATCCCCCGTAGACCGCCTTGTAAAGGGAGTCGATTCGTGGCCGATTCGGCTCCGAACCCATCTGATCTGGACCGAGCAATCTTGGTCGCCGCCAGCGCCGGGATGATCCTTGGCATAGGTCCTTCGGGTCTCGAACTCCTCGTGGCTGGTGAGCGGCCTGGTACCGGCGTTCGGGGTGAGATCGAGTCGAGTCTTGCCCGCCGCCTCGACTCAGGCCATCCGCTTCGTCGGATCGTGTCTGGTCTCGCGGACACGCCGGGACCGATCATCGATGCGACCGCCGGCCTCGGGGGTGATGCGGCCATTGTGGCGGCATCGTCGAGCCGTCAAGTCATGGCGTGCGAGCGGAATCCGGTCGTCGCGGCGCTCCTTGAAGATGGTCGACGCCGCGCGATCGAGTCCGGCTACGAACCGGCCGCCCGAATCAAGATTCACCGCGGCGATGCGATTGAGTTTTTGGCCGCGCAGCGGGTCGCCCCATCGCTGGTCATGCTCGATCCGATGTACCCGCCGCGGCGGAAATCATCCGCACTCCCTCCCAAGCCCATGCAGCGACTCCGGTCCTTGTTGGGAGAAGATCAAGCGGATGTGGTCTCTGGCATCGTGGCCTTGCTCGTGGCCGCAGAGACGGTTGGCGCGGCCCGCATCGTCCTGAAGAGGCCGCCGGACGTTCCGACGCCCGAGTCGCCACTCGGGCCGCCGACGTTTGAGATACCGACCAAGTTGCTCCGCTGGTCAGTTTGGGAGCGGCGAAACACGACCGGTTGATTTCGAAATCAACGCGAATCACGTCGGCGCTTTGCTCCAAGATGCCCAGGGATCGGGAGTTTTTTATTCGTGGGCATACCGGCACGCTGGTGGATGCGGGGGCGCGGTCGAGCGAGCCATACCGTTGGAATGTCGTCTCAAACAAAGATTCGTCGCTGTCGTCGCGGGTGGTTCAGCTGGATGTCGTTCGATAGTCGACCTGGCGGGCCATACCGGCCGCGGCGTGGTAGAGATTGTGGCAGTGGAAGAACCACCGCCCCGGATTCTCCGCGAGGAATTCGATGTCGACCGTCGCCCCCGGCGCGACCGCGACGGTGTCCTTGACCGGGGCGTGGGTCTCGTCCCAGCCCTTCGGGCCGTTGATCACGCGGTAGGAATGCCCGTGCAGATGCATGGGGTGGTACATCATGGTCTGGTTCACGAATCGAACGCGGACGCGTTGGCCGTATTCGACGTTCACCGGGGTGGCGTCACCGTCGGGGACGAATTCGGACTTGTAGTACTCGCCACCCATCGACCAGAGGTATTGCTTCATCTCGCCGCCAAGTGCCATGGGGTGGAAGGCGATCGGACCGTCGCCCAGCAGGGTGGGGTAAGGCGACTTCAAGGCCGAATAGTCGGACACGCCTACGACCGAGCCCGGGAAGGCGGCTCGTTCGGAATTGGGCTTCTTCGAGGCGTTGGCGGTGTGCAGCACGCCGGCGACTTTGTGGACGGATCCGAGGGCGGCGGCGTTCAGGGTGAACGAGCCGGATTTTTTGATGGTGACCAGCACGTCGTACCGCTCGGCGATCGCGATCGCGAGGCTCCCGGTCTTCACGGGAACTACCGGCTGGCCGTCGGCGGCGATGATCTCGAAGTCGTGATCCTCCAGGCCGACCTGAAAAAAGCTGGACGTCGAGCCGTTGATCAGTCGGAGTCGGAGCCGGTCACCGACCTTGACCGGCATGGTCCACGGGTCTTCCAGCGTCTTGCCGTTCATCAGAAAACCGGGATGATCGAGATCGACGTTGAAGTGCCGGTCACCGGGGAAGGTGTTGGTTCCCGCCTTGGGTGGTTTGACGGCTGGCGTCGCGGGTTCGTCGCCGCGGAGCTGCGGGATCATGCCCAGTGGCGACTGGTTCAGCCAGTCCGAGAGGAAGATTGTGACGTCGTGGTCGTAGTCGTGATCGGGGCGTTTCTCCTCGATCACCAACGGGCCGCTTAAGCCGCGCTGTTCCTGAAACTTGTAGTGCGAGTGGTACCAGTAGGTGCCGGCCTGGCGGATCGGGTATTCGATGAGAACGGAATGGCCGGGTTGCAGGGGGTATTGGGTGATGAACGGAACGCCGTCCATGTAGTTCGGAACCACCATGCCATGCCAGTGGATGGTGGCGGGCGTGTCGAGCCGGTTGTTGATCAGGGTCCGGAAGGTGTCGCCCTCGGTGTCGCGGATCTCCGGTCCCGGGATGGAACCGTTGATACCGATCGCCTCGGTGGGAACCCCGAACGGGGCGGCGGTCATCTTGTCGATGTTGAAAACGCGATCGGGCTTCGGGGCGGCGAACAGCGCACCTTGGCGGTTGGGATCGACCGGCGGGGCCACGGGTGCAAGACGCGTGCCGGCGAGTGGCGAGGCATCGAGCATTGAGGCGGTCGCCGTGGCGCCGGCAAGGCCGGTGAGGATCGCGGTTCGACGCGTGACGGTGGTCGTCGGGATGACTTCGTTTGGCATCGGTTCGTTCCTGTTCAGGCACGCTCTGGAATGGAGTGGAAGAGGCGACCATACCACGGGGCGTCGAACAAACCGGCTCGATCGGCTACCGTGCCGTCATGCCTGCCGCCTGGTTCCATGTCGATTCGATTCCCCCTGCGGATTCCGCCACCCTGCTTGACGCGAAGGAAGCGAAGCACGCGCTCAGCTCACGGCGCCTCGCGCCCGGTGATCGCGTCATGCTCTTTGATGGTTTCGGTACGGTCGCGGAGGCGGTCCTGACCGGTAACCGGGCGGTCAGTGGTGATCTCGAAGTCGAGGTCGAGACGTCACGTCGGATGACCCCGCCAACGCCGCGGATCGAACTGGCCGCCAGTCTTCCGAAGGGGGATCGGATGTCGACGATGCTCGACATGGCGACGCAGGTCGGGATGTCGGCGTTTCGGCCCTTGCACTGTGATCACAGCGTGATCACCACGGATCAAAAACGACGTGATCCGACCGATCGCTGGCGACGGGTGATGCTTGAGGCCTGCAAACAGAGCCGGCGGCCTTGGATCCCGGAGATTCTCCAGCCGAAGACGCCGATCGAGACCGTCGAGGACGCGGAGGCGCGCGGCGCGATGGTCGTGATGGGCGATGCGAGCGGCACGCCGCCGAATGCGATCGAGACCAACACCGAGACGGTGGTCGTGCTGGTCGGGCCGGAGGGCGGCTTCAGTCCGGCCGAATTCGAGATGCTGAGGGATCACGGCGTGGTGCCGATTCGCATGGGCGACGGCGTCCTTCGGGTTGAGACTGCCGCAGTGGCGCTGGTCGCGGCGATGACCGCGAATCGTCCGGCGTCGACGTCGCCATTCGATTCCTGAACCAGTTCGGTCTCAAGGAGGCCTTCGTGTCCATTCCCATTCTGATCGTCGATGCGTTCGTCACCGACGGGCCCTTCACCGGAAACCCCGCCGCGACGCGAGGTCGAGGCAGGTGGGTAAGTTGCAGTGACTGCCCATTTGCTCAGGGACAGGCGCCCCAGGCGCCGAGCAGGAGTCCGAGGTCCGAGGCGTTCACGGTGCCGTCGCCGTTGACGTCCGCTTCGGGCCTGCTCTTGCCGTTGGTGTTCCAGAGGGCGAGCAGGATCCCGAGGTCCGCCGCGTCGACCTCGCCGTCGCCCGTGATGTCGCCCGGGCATTCGCGATCGAGCCCGGGGCCGCTCAGGATGGTGTGCCCGTTTTCATAGATCCGGACGTAGTCGACGAGATACGCCGCGGGAAGCGTTGCGGTGATGCCGTTCGGATTGGTGATCCCGGTGAACGAGCCTCCGACCGCCATATTGATGATGAGAAAGTGCGGTGCGTGAAACTCGTGCCCGCTCATCGCGTTCTGGTCGGCGATGTTCATCACCCAGACCTGCTGACCGTCCACGAACGTCCGGATGGCGTTCGGCGTCCACTCCAGGCGAAACACGTGAAAATCGTCGCTCAGATCTTCCGTGGTCGTTCGTTGTTGACCGTAGCTCGCATAGGCGCCGTTGAAATCCCAGTGTGCTGTCGAATACACCCGGCGGTTCACCTCGCCGTTCGCGAGGGCCTCGCCGCCACCCATCTCCAGGATGTCGATCTCGCCGCACCTCGGCCAACCGACACTTGAGATGTCGTTGCCGAGGGTCCAGAAAGCAGGCCACAGGCCATCGGCGAGATCGGGGATTCTGATCCTGGCCTCGACCGTTCCGTACTGGAACATGACCTTGCCCTCGCTCTTGATTCGACCGGACGTAAAGCGTCCGTCGGCTTCTCGTCGGGCATGGATCGCGAGGTTTCCTCCGACGACCCGCACGTTCTGAGGCGAGTCGGTGTAGATCTGGAGCTCGCTGTTCACCCCGAGGTCTCCGAGATCATGGGTCCAGATCGCGGGGTCAGGGGCGCCGGTTCCGTTGAACTCTTCGCTCCAGAGCAGGGCGTCCTGCGCCACTGCCGTCGACGAAGCGACGCAAGAGAGTGCAGCGAGAATAAGGCGGGTGTCTCGGGCGATGGTCATGGCGTTCATTCGGTCCTTTCGGCGATGCCGTGAGCCCGGTTATTCCGCGGATCCGGCCCTTTAGAGAGTGTAGGGGCGAAATCGCCTGCGGCGAACGATTCCTCGGTCTTTCTCGCGAAGGGAGCGAGAGTCGAGGGGAGCGAGGAGTCGAGGACACCCACCGATTACAAACTCCGGAGAGTCGAGGACACCGTCGACCACGGGGCAAGTCGAGGGCAAGTGAGCGAGAGTCGAGGACACCCACCGATCACAAAATCGTGAGCGAGAGTCGAGGACACCCACCGATCACAAAATCGACGGAGAGTCGAGGGAGCGAGAGTCGAGGACACCCACCGATCACAGAGCGGAGTCGAGGACACCCACCGATCACAAACTCCGGAGCGAGAGTCGAGGACACCCACCGATCACAGGGAGAGTCGAGGACACCCACCGATTACAAACTCCCGCATGACTTCCCAGGGGTACCTTTGCGATGGCTACTCTGGCATCGTGGAGAGTCAGAACAGAAGGCAGCCAGACATGGCGGCACGGCGAGGACGCAACGCCACCGCGGCCTTGGTCTCACGAGCGAGCGGCGATGTCGCAGGCGCGGCGTGGTCGAAGATTTTCGTGGCCACAAATCCAACTGCGGTCATGCGTGTGGATCTTCGAGGGCAACAAGCGTTTGCGTGAAAATGGCGGCGACTCGACCGCGCGAGATGGCGTTTACCAATTCACAACGGTCGGTCGGTCAGTGGGTGGCCACGATTTTTCCGGTCACCCGCGTGACCACGGGCCGATGGTCCGAGGTGATCGTCTCGGGCACCACCCGGAGGTCGAAGGCCGACCACGCCGCCGCGGGACCGGCGATGATCGTGTCGATGTCGATGGTTGGAATGGTCGCAGGCCAGGTCTTCGATCCGCTGGCCGGACGATCCCCCTCACGACCAAGTCCGCCGAACAGGCGACGAGTGCGGGTGCCCGGGGTGGCGTTGAAGTCGCCCAGCAGGATCCACCGGTGATCGAGCGCGGCGAGTCGTGCGGCGACCGCCTCCGCCTGGGCGAATCGGAAGCCGTCGTCCGCCACCCAGTCGAAGTGGACGTCGACGATCGAACAGGGCCCCATACCGGGTGGATCGACTTTGACCGCGAGGGCGACGCGGGGTTCGTTTCCAGTCGGCAGTCGCCAGGATTCGAACGATTCGATGGGCCATCGGGAGAGAATCGCCAAACCGTATCGCCCACCGTCGTAGTCCATGAACGACCCGAATGCGTGGTGCATACCGAGGACTTTTCCGAGGGTCGCCGCCTGATCGACATTGCCGCTCCGGCGGACCTTCTCGTCGACCTCTTGCAGGGCCACGATGTCGGCGTCGAGGGCGGCGATCGCGCGGGCGGTGCGATCGAGATCAAGCACGTCGTCCGAGCCCCGCCCGTGCCGGATGTTGTAGGTCGCGATCCGCATCGATGGTGGCCCCGGCGTGATGCTCGGTTCGTCTCCGGCGTACGGTGCTCGACAACCAGCGGCGAGAAATGTCGCGATCACGAAACACGCGAGGCGCACGGCGATCTCGGCGGAACGGCATGTGGCAAACGCGTGGTGCGGACTTGCGGTCGAGTGGGGGGTCGGCATGAGAATCGCGAGCCTTTCAAGCGTTCATCGTTTCATCGGGGTGCGAGTGTTCCGAGCATGGTACGGCGAGCGGTCTGGAGCGATCTTGCCGTCGTTCCCGATGTCATCGCCGTCGCCGCCGATTGGGTGGTGCCGTGCAATAAGTCGGGAGGGGTAAGTCGAGGGGGTAAGTCGAGGACACCCACCGACCACGAACTTCCGCCTGACTTCCCGGGGGATGCCTTTGGGAGGTAAGTCGAGGGGTAAGTCGAGGACACCCACCGATCACGAATTTTCGCGTGACTTCCCGGAGGATGCCTTTGCGATGGCTACTCTGGCATCTATAGGGGCGTCAGAACAGAAGGCAGCCAAACATGGCGACACCACGAGGACGCATCGTCGATGACGAAGCGGTCGGGACGTATCACTGCATCAGTCGTTGCGTCCGAAAAGCCATGCTTTGCGGTGAGGGGCTCGAGCATCGCAGGACCTGGATCGAAACCCGTATTGCCGATCTCCAGGGGGCGATGGCGATCGACCTGACCGCCTGGCACGTCATGGCGAATCACATGCACCTGGTCGTCACGACACGTCCGGACATCGTGCGTGAATGGTCCGATCGCGAAGTGGCCGAGCGTCATCTCCGCATGTGCCCCGGC
>CAJQQE010000013.1 GCA_905480395.1 uncultured Phycisphaerales bacterium | reverse complement strand
ATCCTTGAGGAGGTCAGCGAGATCGGTCCGCTCGGCGGCAGCCCGCTTTGCGACGCGACTGGCAGCAGAAACCGCGGCGAGGACGGCGTTGAGATCGAGATCGGACATGGGTGGCTCGAAGTTGCATGAACGCGATGAACGAGAAGAACGGGAGGGCAGACCATATCCCTCATCCGCCTCCATCGTCGGGGATTTCTCGGCCTATCTATCAGGGATTCGGTGATTTTATGTTCAGAGCATTTCAAGACGGAGGCATGAATGAACTAAAAGTTGCTCCGGCCGCTTTGTGAAGCCGTGAGCCACGATTGACCGATATTCCTAATCGTCAGAGCGCGGGTGCTGCGCTGATCCTCTGCGCGTGGAGACGCGATCCTCGACCGACACCATCTTCTGAATGGTGATCGGCGCCGGTTCGTGTCATGAATTCAACCAAACTTTTATTCCAACATCGAGTCGCCGGCAGGCTTCTGCTGTTTGCGGGTATTCCGATCGTCTTGATCTTGGTCGTGGTCGGCTTCACCAGTTTTCAACGGACTGGAGAGTACGTCCGAGCGGCCGTTGAGCAGCAGGTACTTGATGCCGCTCGCTGGGCGGCGTTTGATCTTGCGGATGAAAATCTGCAGGCGGTGACCGCCGCACGGATGCTCGCCAAGGCTGCCGAATCTGGCTTTTATGGCGATCGTGCCAAGAGTCTGGATCTTGCTCGGCGGGTGCTCGTTGATACCCCAGCTTTCCAGGCCGTCTATTTTGGCTGGGAACCCGGAGGCGGTGATGCGACAGCGCTGGCCGCGGGGCTTGCTCCGTCGTCCATGGACGAGGCCGGTCGATTTCTTCCGTACTGGCATCGTGATACCGGTGCGTCGGCGGGAATCATCCTTGAGCCGCTGGTCGGCATGGAGACGCCAGACAGTCTGTACTACCGGGAGACGGAGCGCCTCTTTGAGGAAACCGGCATTGCCACGAGCGTCGTGACGAAACCGTACACCTACCAGGGCGTTCCGCTCATCGAGCAAACCCACCCGATTGTCATTGACGGGCGGTTCATGGGAATCGCTGGCGTGGATCGCTCGCTCGCTGGACTGCAAAGCCGACTTCAAATGATCCAAAGTGGGCTCGGTGAGGAGAGTGATCTGTTTCTTCTGACCCGCGGGCTCTTCATTGCGACCACCGTTGATGCTGGCCAGATGGAGACCGATCGACTGCAAGAAACAAAGGTGGGCGAAAGCCCGTACGCGAGCCTGTTCGATCGCTTTACCCAGCAATCTCAGACGGCAGAGGCCTTTGTTTTGGAGGCGATGGATCCGGTGCTTGGCACGGTGTGCATCTATGCCGTCTCGACCGTTCTGCCGGGAGATTGGACGCTGGTGGTTCGACAGCCGGTCTCGGTCGTCGAGGCACCGGCTCGAAGTCTGCTCACCAACAACGCGATTATTGTGCTGGTTGGCTTGGGAGTGGTTGGGAGCATCCTGTTCCTCGTGGCACGGCCGGTGATTGATCGGATCGAGCGATCGGCGACGGCGGTGCAACAGGTTGCCGAAGGGCAGTTGTGTACGAACATCAAGGCCGACACGGCGCGTGACGAAACCGGGGTACTGGTCCGGGGTGTGGTTCAGATGACGACGCGGCTCCGATCATTGGCGGAAGAGGTTCAAATGGCTCGATCCGAGCTCGACGAAGTGGCCCGTGAGGTCATTGAAACGAGTGATCGAGAGGCCGAAGCCGCCAGTGGTTTTGGTGCCAGTACTACGGAAATTGCCGCGGCGGTGCGGGAGATCGCTGCCACCACGAGTGAACTTGCCGGAGAGGTCCGTCGAGTCGATACGCGTGCGGCAGAGACCGCCCGCACCATGGAAGCCGATCGTTCCCGACTTGATGACATGTCCGAATCAATGCACGCCGTCGAAGATGCGACGAGTGGAATTGGAAGCCGACTCGGTGACATCAACCATCGAGCCACGGAGATTACCGGCGTCGTGGAGACGATCGGTCGCATTGCGGAACAGACCAATTTGCTCTCTGTCAACGCGGCGATCGAGGCAGAGAAGGCAGGAGAGTACGGAACGGGCTTCCTGGTGGTCGCGAGGGAAATCCGGCGCCTTGCGGATCAGACGGCAAACGCCACCGGAGACATTGCGGCCACGGTTTCCGAAATGCAATCGGCCGTTTCGAGCGGCGTGATGGAAATGGACCGGTACACCGATCGAGTTCGACGTGCGGTCGAACAGGCCAGCGAGGTCTCCCGAGGCCTTTCGACCGCGATACACGCGGCAAGCGAAAATGCCGGAGCCTTCGGTCGAGTGGCTGATGGCGTCGACTCTCAAGCGGCGGGCGCTCAGCAGATCGACGAGGCCATGGACGGTCTCTCCAACAGCGCCGACAGTGCTCACGTGTCCTCACAGCGTCTTCAAGAAGTCTCGAAACGGCTGACCCGGGCCATCGACATGCTTGCTGGGGCGCTTGCCAACTGGGATCTCGATGAAGGCGGTCACGAGAAAGTCTGATGCAGGTTCTTGAACTCACAATCGCGGGAAAAGGATTCGTACTTCCCACTGCATGGGTCGACGAGGTCGTGCCCGCAGTCCGGACCCGCGCTCTGGCGGAGGCACCGGCATGGATTCGGGGCGTCTTTGATCACCGAGGCAGTCTGATTCCCTTGCTCGATCTGCATCTTCTGGTCGACGAAGCGGCGGCTCGAACGCTGACCGGCTCACGAATCATCATTATCGACGTGGAAGTCCCTTCGGCGTTTGATGTGCAAGCGTCTGATTTAGAAGGGCCGGTGGCTTCACGGAGAACGATCGGACTCATGGTCGAGCGCATCCAGGAAGTCCTTGAGGTCGACATTGCGGGAGAAAACGATTTCTCTGGGATCGCGGTCGAATCTCGTCCGTATCTCCGGGAGATTCTCCAAGCGGAAGATCGAACGCTTCAAATGATCGACCCGGATCGAATTCTCCGGGCGGAACATCAGGAGATCCTCTTTGGATCCAAACCAGGATGATGCAGCTCGTGACTAAAGCTGATCATGACGACCTCGTCCGGATTGCGAGCCTCAGTGGGCTCGAGTCGGATCTGTTGCGCAGTCCGGGAATCACCCGTTGGTTAGATCGCCGCGCTCGCACGCTCGGGCTGGACGAAAAGTCGCACCGCGCCATGCTGATGCAGTCCGAAGAGGAGCGACGGATTCTCTCTGAACAGGTCGCGGTGCCGGAGAGTTGGATCGGCCGTTACCCGGTGTCTTTCGATCTGCTTCGCGAACGAGCCCATGCAGAAAAATGGAACTCGTCCGTCTTTCGCGTCTTGAGTCTTGGTTGTGCTGCCGGTCAAGAACCGTTCTCGGCCGCCGCGTGCATCTTGGATGCGGGAGTCCCTGCGGCGAAAATCGAAGTGGTGGCGGTCGATCGAAGTCGGTCGGCGATCGAAATGGGCATGAATGGCGATCTTCCGGCGATGGCAGTTCGAGGCGAGCTTCCGATCTATATGCGGCACCGGCTTGAACGATCGGGGCGCCGCTGGAAAGTTGGCGATGAGCTTCGATCCCTGGTCACTTTCGTAGAGGCTGACGTGGTCTCCCAGTCGATTCCAATCGAGCCGGAGTCGTGCCACGTCGTCTTCTGCAGGAACGTCCTCATCTATCTTGAATCTGACGCTCGCGACCGTCTCTCCCGGCGTGCGGCGTCCTACCTCAGAGAAAATGGTGTGTTCTTCTCGGGCCATGCTGATCCACCTCATGATCTTCGTAAGACGTTGGCTCCACTCGACCGGCCCGGGGCGTTTGCCTGGTGCCGTCGGAGCGACGAGACGATTCGGATTCCCCACGAATCACCGCCGACCGTCGCATCGCGTCCGATGCCGATCCGAACCGAGAGACGACCGCTCAAGAAGGCGTCGGCGCCAGAGGTCACGCCGGTGGTGTCGCTCGCGTCACCGACCGAGGTCGAAGAGATTCACAGGGTTGCAGATTTTGGCAGGCTTTCGGAAGCACGCGGACTCGCGGAGGGCCTCCTTGCCCTGCATCCTGCGGATCCGTCAGTCATCCTGATCCTCGCGACGATTGACAGCGCGGACGGACGAGTCGAAGCCGCACGTGATCATCTTCGACGGGCCCTCTATCTCAATCCCGACAATCTTTCGGCACTCTTCCAGATGGCGGTCTTATGCGAATCTGAAGGGGAACTTGAGCTGGGAGCTCGATTCCGCCGTCGAATGGATCGAATTGATTCGGATGGAGGACTCGAGGAATGATTGAGCACTCGCCTTTGAATAACAACGGTGACGCCGCCGACTCGCGATTGGCCATGGACCGTTTACTTAACCGGCCAATCTCATCCGAAACTTTCGATGAAAACACGAGGCTGGTTGGGCAACGACATGAAGAAGTTGAGTCAGATGAACTCACGGTGTTGATCGCTCGAATCGGTGATGAATGGCTGGGATTCGATGCACTTTTCGCGTATCGGGTTCACGAACCCGCGATCATTCGTCGAGTACCGCATCGAAATGCGGAACACCTTGCGGGCGTGGCCGCGGTTGATGGAGAGATTGTCCCGGCGGCGCGGTTGGATCTCCTTCTTGATCTCGTGCGCGATGCATCGCCGACCGAGCCACGGTTCGTGGTCGTCGGTCCACCGGATCGTCGATGGGTGATTCCGGTTGACGAAGTGGAAGGCATGATTCAGGTGCCGCGTGCGACGATCATTGATCCCCCGACGACCGTTTCCGCGTCGCTTCATCGGCATACGATCGGGCTCATCTCACGAGACGGACGGCTGGCAGCGCTTCTCGATTCTGATCGACTGTTGAATCTGCTGGACGGAGGCCTCCGATGAGTGATCTCGGCGGATTTTCGATGTTTGATCTCTTTCGTGAGGAGGCAGAGACGCATTGCGCTTCGTTGGAATCGGGCCTCCTCAAACTCGAAGCCAACCCGACCGACGGTGGCGTCGCGATTGAGCCGTTGATGAGAGCAGCACACTCGGTCAAGGGTGCGGCGCGGATCATCGGCTTAGACATCGCAGTGGGCCTGGCGCATGCGATGGAAGACATCTTTGTGGCGGTGCAAGATGGCAAGGAGATTTTGGTCTCAGAACGAGTGGATCAGTTGCTGGCGGGGACCGATTTACTTCGGAGCCTCTCGGAGATCGATGAGAAAGCAATCGAAGGATGGAGCGCGGAACACGCGTCAAAGATCGCAGAGACGATCACCGCCCTCGAGAATTCGGTGGCGGCCGGTGATGCTGGCATCACGGAAGCGTTGGAACCGGTCCCAGGCCCGGCCCCGGACCAGGCTCCAGCCCTCGCTTCAGAACCAGCCCCAGAGCTGGCCCCAGAGCCAAGCGCGAGCTACCCAAAGGTGACGATCGAAGGCGCCGCGCCTTCATCGAAGACCGAATCACCAGGGCGTCCTGCGACGTTGGTGGCATCCGCCGCCTCTGCAGATCTTGAGTCGGAAGCCCCACCTGCCCAAGGCGAGGAAACCCGCACCGTTCGAGTTGATTCGAGTCGGCTCGAACGAATGATGCAACTTGCGGGCGAGGTCATGATCACCTCTCGCCGATTCCAGGGGATTCGAGAGCAGGCGGCCAAGTTCGATCAACGATTGGAAGGAATGGAAAGTGGAGTCGGGTCGACGTTGCGCGATGACCGCGATCCGCTTCGCGAATTGCGCCGAGAGATCGACGAAGGCCGTCTCGCGGTCACTGGTCTGATTGACGATCTTGATGGACTGCTCCGGCGGACCGAGGAAATCTCCGCGGATCTGTACGGTCAGGTGTTGGGAAGTCGAATGCGGCCGTTCGAAGATGGCGGCCATGGATTTCCAAGGATGATCCGTGATCTCGCGAAGAAACTGGGCAAGAAGGTTCGTTTCGAGGTTCAAGGCGGTCGCACCCGAGTCGATCGCGAGATTCTCGCGTCGCTCGAAGCACCCCTGACCCACGTCCTGCGAAATGCGGTCGATCACGGGATCGAACTTCCGGAAGTGAGAAGGGCGACTGGGAAACCGGAGACGGCGACCCTTGTGCTTGAAGCCCGGCACCATGCGGGGATGTTGCTGGTCCGGGTTCGAGAGGACGGAGGGGGCATTGACCCGGAGGCACTTCGACGGAAAGTCGTCGAACGCGGATTTGTCGATGCCACGGTGGCGGGGCGATTAGAAGGGCCAGAGCTTCACGATTTTCTTTTTCTTCCGGGGTTTTCGACCGCCGCGGCGATTACCGAAGTCTCGGGCCGAGGCGTCGGCCTCGACGTCGTGCAGTCAATGGTTCACGAAGTCGGTGGGGCGGTGCGGGTCGAGTCAACGCTGGGGGTCGGTACGACCTTTGAGCTCCAACTCCCCGTGACTCGATCAGTGGTTCGCGCGGCACTCGTGGAAGTTGACGGAGAGCCCTTTGGTCTTCCCCTAGCGCGTCTCTCCCGAGTGACCAGAGTTCCCTCGTCCGAAATCACCACGGTCGAAGGACGCCGGCAGTTTCAACATGAAGGCGGCATGATCGGGTTGATCAGGTTTGCGTCGCTCTTGGGCCTGCCAGAGACCGACGGGGACCCCGACGTCGAGAGTGTGGTCGTGGTTGGCGACTCAACCGGGCGATGCGGTCTCGTCGTCGACCGATTCCTCGGCGAGCAGGATTTGGTGGTGCGTCGTCTGGATCCGCGATTTGGAAAAATGCCGCACGTTGGCGCCGCGGCGATGCTCGAAGATGGGAGTCCGCTCTTTATTCTGGACGTCGAGGATGTTCTGAAGTCGATTCGCCAACTGCTCGGCGATGGAAAACTTCGAGGTACCGGTCGTGAACGCACTTCGAACGAGATGGCACGAGCCAAGCGGGTTCTGGTGGTCGAGGACTCGATCACGGTTCGCGAAGTAGAGAGGCAGATTCTGTCGCAGATGGGGCTTGAGGTCGAGACGGCGGTGGATGGTGTTGATGGTTGGAATGCGCTCCAAGCCGGGCAATACGATCTTGTGGTCACCGACATCGACATGCCCAGGATGAATGGAATCGAACTGGTGACCACGCTCCGAGCCGATGATCGGTTCAAGACGATTCCGGTGGTCGTGGTCTCATACAAGGATCGGGAAGCTGATCGACTGGCCGGAATGCAAGCGGGCGCCGACGCGTATCTCACCAAGGGAAGTTTCCGTGAAGGAACGTTTGTCACCACCGTGCGCGATATCCTCGGAATTGACGCATGAGAGTGGGAATCGTCAATGATCTTCGAATGGCGACCGAGACTCTCCGCCGAATCATCGAGTTGAGTGACGGTCTTGAGGTGGCGTGGACCGCAGTCGACGGCCATGATGCCGTCGCGAAAACCGCCGCCGATCGGCCCGATCTGATTCTCATGGACTTGGTGATGCCAGAGATGGATGGGGCGGAAGCGACCAGCGTGATTATGAGGACGAATCCGTGTCCCATTCTGGTCGTCACGGCGACGATCGATGGGAATGCTCGGCGGGTCGTGAAGGCGCTGGCGGGTGGTGCGGTGGATGCGGTGGAGACGCCCACGATGGGTCTGGATGGTTCAATTCGTGGCGGCGAGCCGCTGCTGGAGCGGATTGCCAGGCTCCGGTTGGATCCCGGCGGGTTCCGCAAGTCTTCCGATTCGCCGTTGGCTCAGGCCAAGATCAAGCCGCGCTCATCTAAGATCGCGGTCTCCTCCAGCGAGCGGCCTTCAGTCGTCTTGCTCGGCGCCTCGACCGGTGGTCCGCAGGCACTTCGGCAGGTGCTTTCATCGATTCCTTCCCCGCTCACCGTTCCGATCGTGATCGTCCAACACATTGATCCTCGGTTCGTACCTGGCCTGACGAATTGGCTGACCGAATCGACGGGCCATCCCGTGGTTGGCTCGAAACCGGGGCCGATGCGTTCTGGTGAAGTTGTGGTGGCGGCTGCGGAGCAGCATCTGATCCTGAATGAAGGTGGATATGATCATCGCCGGGAGCCCGCCGAGAGTATTCACCGGCCGTCGGTCGACCAGTTGTTTCTGAGTGCCGCCAGCTGCAGTTTCAAAGGGATCGCCGTTCTCTTGACCGGAATGGGGACGGACGGCGCCGAAGGGCTGGGAAGATTACGGCTGGCTGGTTGGCACACCATTGCCCAAGACGAAGATTCGAGTGCGGTCTGGGGGATGCCTGCGGCGGCGATCCGCGCGGGTGGGGCGATGGAAACTCTTTCCATAGACAAGATTGGTGATCGAGTCGCGTCGCGGCTCCGAACTGCAGGAGTGAATTGATGAATGACATGCCTCTTGACGCTGAGAAAAGCGTTCGCGTCCTCTTGGTCGACGATCAGGCGATGATTGGCGAAGCGGTCCGCCGGATTCTCGCGGCGGAGACCGGGATTGCCTACGAATACTGCCAGGATCCTTCCAAAGCGATCGAGACGGCGGAGCGATTTCTCCCGACCGTGATTCTCCAAGATCTGGTCATGCCAGAAGTGGATGGGCTTGATTTGGTGACCCAATATCGAGCGAACGAACAGACATCACAGGTTCCGATTGTGGTTCTGAGTTCTCGAGAAGAGGGCACGACGAAGGCTGAAGCGTTCAAGCGGGGGGCCAATGATTACATTGTCAAACTCCCCGATGCGCTCGAACTGATTGCGAGAATCCGATATCACAGTGCTGGTTTCATCGCCGCGATTGAGCGAAACGAAGCATTCCGAATGCTGGAGGCCAGCGAAAGCCATCTTCGACATGAGCTTCAGAAGGCGGCAGATTACGTAGAGAGCCTGCTCAATGAGCCCATCGAAGGGCAGATTTCGACGCGATGGTCGTTCATACCCTCGGCGTCATTGGGCGGTGATAGTTTCGGATACCACTGGATCGATGAGGATCGATTTGCGATCTACCTTTTAGATGTCTGTGGTCACGGTGTCGGTCCCGCGCTACTTTCCATTTCGGTGATCAATTTGATCCGCAGCGGGTTCAAGGACGCCGCGATCGTGGCCGACCCCGCGGCGGTGACCGCTCGACTCAATGAATCGTTCCAAATGTCAGAGCACGGCGGAATGTTCTTCACGCTCTTTTACGGAATCTACGATCGGCGAACGACGGAGCTGACCTGGTGTGGTGGTGGCCATCCTCCGTCGTTGATCATTTCCGCGGACGGAAGCCACGTCTGGCTCGATTCCCAGAACATGGTGATCGGGGCCATCCCGGGCATGGAGCCCCAGGTCGATTCGATCAAAATGAAGCCCGGCGATCGGCTTCTGGTCTTCAGCGACGGGGTGTTCGAACTCAAGATGTCCAACGGCGAGATGTGGGACTTCGATGAATTCAAGGAATTTATTTCTCGGCCAATCGCTGCTGAAGACGATCGAATCGCTGAATTAACGGCCAAGGGGCGGTTACTGATGAAGTCAGACCAGTTCGAGGACGACGTCTCGATCCTGCAGGTCGACTTTGAGTGAACCGGCGATGTGGCGGGGGCAGTCATCGCCATCGAAGAGAGCGCCACGATTGAGCCCCAGCCAGGTCTCTAAAAAAACAAATTATCGCTTTCTTTTGGACTCGCGGCCGGCAGGATTTAGAATTGAGCGAGATCCTTGTCAAACGTTCGCCTACGACGTGCCGATATCGGAATAGAGAATCGATCGACGGTCCGTTGATCGACCGCCTTGGATCTTTCGAGTAAAGCATCGGGAGTCTCAATAATGGTCGGAAGAGTAGATACCGGAAACGTCCACGAATGTGATGTTGCCATTATTGGCGGAGGCCCCGCAGGCTCTACGACCGCGGCATTTCTTGCCAAATATCGGCCCGAGTCAAAGGTGCTTGTCCTCGAGAAAGAAAAGTTTCCGCGCGATCACGTCGGCGAGAGTCAGTTACCCGCGATCAGCGGAATCATCCATGAGATGGGCTGCTGGGACGAGATCGAAAACGCTGGATTTCCGTTGAAGATCGGCGCCACCTATCGGTGGGGTAAGAATCCCGAACTCTGGAATTTCGATTTTGCGCCACCGAGCGAAGTTGAGAAGCTCGCTCGACCCACGGCATACGAAGGTCTCAGACGGCAGACGGCCTTTCAGGTGGATCGCGCCATCTACGACGAGATCTTGCTCCATCACGCGGAGAAGCTTGGGGCTCAAGTTCGGCAGGAGACTCAGGTCGTCGAAGTGATGCGAGACGGCGATCGAGTCGAGGGGCTCAAGTTGTCCGACGGGTCGACCGTGGTCGCGAGGTATTACATCGATGCCACGGGCCACATCGGAACGCTCCGGAAAGCGATGGGAGTCGAGACCCGTCCCGAGACCAAATTACAGAACGTGGCGTTCTGGGATTACTGGGAAAACGCGGATTGGGCCATCGAAGTTGGTTCCGGAGGGACGCGCGTCCAAGTCATGAGCCAAGCCGCGGGCTGGATTTGGTTCATCCCACTTGGGCCGACCCGAACTTCCATTGGGTACGTCTTGCCATCTGAGCACTACAAAACGCTCGGGCTCAGCGTTGAGGATTGCTATCACCAGGCGATCAAAAGCGACGATCGCATTTCGGCACTGATTAAGAACGCAACTCCCCGAGGGATGGTTGAAGCGACCAAGGACTGGTCCTTCACCGCTAATCGAGGGCACGGCGAAAACTGGTTCCTCGTTGGTGAGTCGATCGGGTTTGCAGATCCGATCCTTGCGGCAGGTATGACCCTCGCCCACACCGGAGCCCGCGAACTCGCGTACACGCTTTCGGAGCTGCTCGATTCGAGTGAGGATGAAAATGCGGATACGACTTGGCTCAAAGAATCAGTCAGTGAGTCGCAGATGCGACGGGTGAAACAGCACATTCGTTTTGCCGACTTCTGGTACGCATCAAACGGCCAGTTCACGGATCTTCAAGACCATTGCGCTGAGATCGCCAAAGAAGCGGGGATCAAGATGTCGCCCGAGGCGGCGTGGCGATGGCTTGCTCAGGGCGGTTTTACGAATGAAAGTTCTTCGGCGCCGGCACTCGGTACGTGCGACCTGCCTTCATTGAAACAGGTTCTCTGGGTACTCACTGACAAGAAGGGCGATTGGGATCTCAATCACAAGAACGTCCTGAAGCTCAATCTTCGCAACGCGGAGCGGAAGCTAATGCCCGTCTACGACAAGGGAAAGATCAAGCGTGAAGACTGCTGGGTTCGAGGCCAGAACCGCCTCCCCATGGTCGGAATGTTCAAGGTGGTGGTGGAGGTCCTCGAACAGGAATCTCGAATCGACCGAATCCACAAATTGCTCATCGAGTACTTCGGCGGTCCGAATAGCACGAAAAGTCACCAATCCCCGATCAAGATTGCCATTCAGGCGATCGAGGCACTGATCAATGAGGGTTGGATTACCGCGAAGATCGACAAGAAGGCACCGAAGATGACCGTCGCTCGTCCAGCGGAGAACGATTACGTTCACATCAACCGCGATAAAGATCCGGCGGCGACCGGTACGGAAGAGTGAATCGCGGGACCTTCGGATCAAACCTTGGGGTCGCTTAAGGCGAAGGCGGCGTGGTTCGAAGCCGTCGGAGCCGTCGATCACCCCAGCGATTGACCATCGCAAATCCGGCAGTGACCCCCGCGAGCGCCACGAGCGAAATCGCCAGTGGCCAGCCCGAGATGCGTTCCGCGGCGCAGAAGGCCACGAACTGAACAACGCACAAGAGTGAGACGATGCCCAGCGTGATTCCTCGGGGGATGACGGATGCCGCGAGCGCTCCGAGCGGGGCGCCGATCGCGACTACTGGCGCCGCGGCGTACCACTTTGACCAGACTTCGTCGGAAATGCCAAATGCGGTGGCGTTTACGAGCAGGCCAACCAGCGATGTGAAAGCCATGAGCAGGACGCTTGAGGCAATGCCGCAGCGTGCATCGACTCTGACGAGAAGAACCAGCGCGACGAATAAAAGCATGTCGACGCCGACGCCGGTAATGCTGGCGACAAAGAGCCCGCCGCCAAAGCCGACCAGCAGTCCGATGAATCGATCAAACCTGGGATGCTGATGAGTGAGCGGCTCTGGTTCGAGCAGGTCGCGCATCAGTCGGAATTGAGCGATGCCGAAGCCAGCCCAAGTCACGGCGAAGAGGAGTTTGACCAGTAAGTCGTCGACGTGCGGGGCCAGATAGAGAACGCCAAGTGGTGTCCCGACGGCGGATCCGATCATCGCGGGAATCAAGACGTTCCAAGCAATTGGAAGCCGGCGACTGAGGATGTACACGCCGGCGCTCGTCATGCCGATCGCCTGAATCGCGAAAGAGAAGTCGCGGCCGATGGCGGCGGACTCGCCGAAGATGAGTACCAGCACCGGAAATCCGATGGTGCCACCACCCATGGGCGTGGATCCCGCGATGTACGAGCCGACCGCCATGGCGATTGCCATGGGCCAGTTTTGAACCGCCGTCGTGAGATGTCCACCGCCGACGATCACTATTCCCAGGAGCGTGTAGAGAACAACGATCCAGACCAGGAACGGCCGCGGAAAAAGGGGGTGGCGTTTCGGAGATTCGTGGTCGGGCACGGGGGGTCTTCGGAAGTGACGTCTGGAAGGCTTAGGGAACCGGCTTGTCAGGAGCGGGCGCGATGTCGTCTCCAGAACCGAGAATCACGGCGATCCAGCGAAGATCCTCGGTTCCCTCAAGGAGGATCTTGACGATCATCGTCAAGGGAACCGACAAGAACATGCCCACCGGTCCAAGAATGAACCCCCAGAAGACCAGAGAGAGGAACACGACCAGCGGGGAGAGGCCCATCCGACGGCCCATGATTCGTGGCTCGGTGATGCTTCCGATGCTGATATTGATCGCCAGATAGACCATGGCGACGCCGATCGCCGGCCCGACGCCTTCGAGTACCAGGGCCAGAAGCACTGCTGGAACCGATGCAATGATCGATCCGAGCGAGGGGACATAGTTGAGCACGAAGGCGATCAGACCAAGCACCATTGGATACGGAACACCGAAGAACCAGCAGCCGAGCCCGGCGAGCAATCCCGTCACCGCGCTGGTGTAGGTCTTCACGACCAGATAGCCCTGGAGATCGCCCAGCACTCGGCGCCAGCGAACCACCGCCTCATCGCCTTCGCCGATCTTGCCACCGAAGGCGTCGTTGATCGATCGGATCTTGTCCGGCACGACGGTGGCTTCCATCAGGATGAAGATGACGGTCAGCAGCACGAACACCGTGCTTTGGAGAAGGCCCACGAGCGCGGCAAGAGTCTGCTGGATGTATGGGAAGAGCTTTGCCGGATCAAGGATGTCATCAACTTGGTCCAACGTGATGTCGGCGCCCTTTTCCTGAAGCCACGCGACGCTCTCCGCGAGTTTTGCTTGAAGAAGCTTCTCGTAGGTCGGGAGTTCTTGGGCGAAGGACGTCGCAGTAGAAGCCACGATCGCGGCCGCCGCGAGTCCGACCAGCATGACCACGAGGAAGACGATCATGGCGGCGAGCCAGCGTCGAATGCCGAGTCGGACCAGGGCCGCGGTTGGTGGGACGCTGATGACGGCGATGAAGATGGCGGCGAGAATCGGTACCACGATGCTCGCCGCCATTTTCATACCGCCCGCCACGATCACGAAGGCGGCGAGCGAGACGAACGCACGGGTGCCGGGATGATTGGCGACGCGAGACTCGAGCATGGAGAGAGTGTACCGATCGAGCGAAGCCCGCTCCCGATCGATTTGGGTCGAGAGGAGCAGGGCGATGCCATCGGATCCTCCGAGTCGGTCAATCGGCGGGTAATCATCTCCAGCGTCTATGCTGTTGGCATTCGAATCTGGACGGTCGTCACCGGGAGAGCCGTTCCGACGTCCGAAGTCGATTCGATGATATTGCTGTCTCAAGCTATCAGAGGAGATTCTCGTGTTCCATTCGATTCTTGCCGTCTTCGTCATCACGACCATGTCCACGACCGTGCCGGGAGGATCGGCTCCTTCTCTGGTCCCGGCATCGACCATCAAGCCAAGTGCCGCGGCCGAGATTCCACGGATGCGACCGATCCGGGTCTTCCGCGACGTGAAGCTCAAGCGCCCCATTCAGATTGTGGTGCGGCCCGATCGACCGGACGACCTCTTTGTCGTTGAGCAACCGGGAAGGGTACTGGTCTTGGATCGTCGGACGCCGACGGAATCAAAGGCAACGGTGTTTCTGGACATCCGGCCTGAAGTTCGGATGAAGCACAATGAAGAGGGGCTTCTGTCGATGGCGTTTAGCCCCGACGTCGAGACGGACGCGACGTTCTACCTCTATTACACCGCGAGCAGTCCCCGACGGGCGGTGTTGAGTCGATTCAAGATCGCCGCGGACGGCACGGCGGATCCGGAGTCCGAAGAAGTGTTGCTGGAAGTCGCACAGCCGTTTGGAAATCACAATGGTGGAACGGTGCTGGTCGGTCCTGACGGGATGCTGTATCTGGCGGTTGGAGACGGTGGCGCGGCCAATGATCCGATGGGCCACGGCCAAAACCTCGGGACCCTACTTGCGACGGTCTTGCGAATCGACCCTTCGGGAAAAGAAGGTGATCGTGCCTACAAGATTCCCGCGGATAACCCGTTCGTCGCATCCGATGAGGCGAAACCCGAGATCTGGGCCTACGGCCTACGGAATATCTGGCGAATGAGTTTCGATCGTGAGACCGGCGAACTGTGGGCTGGTGACGTCGGTCAGAATCAGTGGGAAGAGATCGATCTCATTCGAAAAGGCGGCAACTACGGTTGGCGCTATCGCGAAGGCACCCACAAGTTCGGTCGGGATACACCACCCGAGGAGTCGGTGTTCATCGACCCGGTCGTCGACTATCCCCGATCTGATGGCATCAGCGTGACCGGCGGATTTGTCTATCGCGGAAAGGCACGGCCCGCCGCGGTTGGCGTCTATCTCTACGCCGACTACCAGTCGGGGCGAATCTGGGGGCTGCGAGCCGAGGGCGGAGAACTGATCGAGGGGCCGAAGGAAATCGCTCGCCTGCGGAATTCTCTGATCTCTAGCTTTGGCGAAGACGCGGACGGAGAACTCTGGCTCTGTACCTTCGAAGGCGATGCAATGTCGGGTGAAGGCGCCATCTGGCGATTCACTGGCCCTCTGGAGCGGAGCGTCGCCGATGCCGGTGACGTCAAGACGCCTTGAATTCGCGGTCTGATTTGCTTGGATGCCGAACCTGCGGCGGCGTTGCCGGCGTGCCGCGGGCGGAATCTCTTGGCCCGCGACGTGGCCTTCGATGCCCGCATTGCTCATCGCATCTCATTGAGGAATTCGAGGGCGCGTCGCTGGGCGCTCGCGATCGGACCGCGGCGCTCGCCTTGGCGGCGCTGGTGCTCTTTCCGCCCGCCGTGTTACTTCCGGTGATGCGGGTCGAACAACTTGGGCATGCCCACGAGACGGGGATTCTCCGGGGTGCGGCAGCGCTGATCACCGACGGGCATGGCTGGCTTGGCCTCATCGTTCTTCTGTGTTCGGTAGTGGTTCCGGTTCTCAAACTGT
Source organism: uncultured Phycisphaerales bacterium (assembly GCA_905480395.1). Classification (GTDB taxonomy): domain Bacteria; phylum Planctomycetota; class Phycisphaerae; order Phycisphaerales; family SM1A02; genus UBA12014. The sequence goes on along the minus strand of CAJQQE010000013.1, from coordinate 51,168 downwards.
CGGGGTTGTTCGTACTCACCACGACGAAGATTCGTACCACGCCGGCCACTCGGGCCTTCGTTTGGCGAATGGTGGAACGGACGGGCCGCTGGGGCATGCTCGACGTGCTTCTGGTCGCCGCGGTCGTGGCGATGGTCAAGATTGGCGATCTGGTCGCGATCGAGCCCGGCGCGGGGGCGTTCATCTTCGCCAGCGTGGTCGTGCTCAGTCTTCTGGCGTCGATGAGTTTCGATTCCCGATTGGTTCGATTGGAGGAATCCCCATGAGTGAGGACTTGGCCTCAGCGACCGACCCGCAAGGTGTGCCTGGCGTGCCGGACGCCATGGTGGAACTGCCGGCACGCCGTGGGCGGCTCATCTGGCTGATTCCATTCCTTGCCGCCGCGGTCACGATCTGGGTCTCGGTGGACGCCTGGTTGAGCCGTGGCCCGCAAATCGAGATCGAATTCCTCGATGCTCATGGCCTTGAGGCGGGGGATCCAGTTCGCTGTCATGGCGTCGAGGTGGGACGCGTTCGTGATGTCATATTTGATTGGCTTGACGGACAGGGGCGGGTTCGAGTCATCGCCGATCTTGAGGCAGACGCCGGTCCGCTTCTCCGTGCGGGAACTCGATTCTGGATTCAACGGCCCGAGCTCGACTTCGGCGGGATTCGCGGCTTGGATACGGTTGTCGGGCCTCGATATCTCGCGCTCATTCCGGGGACGGGCGACGTCGATGACGGGCCTTTTCTCGGATTGAATCGGACGCCGCTCGTAACCGATGCTTCCTCCGGCGACCTCGAGATCATGGTGGTGTCATCCGAGCGACTGGGGATGCGGCGCGGCGGTCTGGTGTCCTACCGGGGGATGCCAGCCGGTCGAATCCTCGATGTTGAGTTGACCTCGGATTCCACCCGAGTTCAGTCGACGGTACTGATCGAAGCGCGATACGCCCCGCTGATCCGAAGCGGGACGCGGTTCTTTTCAACCAGTGGTGTTTCCTTCGAGATTGGTTTCGAAGGATTCCGAACCGATGTCGACTCGTTGGAATCGATCATCTCGGGTGGGATCGGTTTCGCAACGCCGCCCGATGCGGGGGCGGTCGCGGTCACCGGAACTCGGTTCGGTCTCGCCTTGAAAGCCGAGCGAGCATGGTTGGAATGGTCGCCGGCGATTGCGTTGGGCGATCTGTCGGGCGGATCACCGCCGAAGGTACGGGCGATCCTTCGTTGGAAGTCAGCCCTGCTCCGACGCGCTCGATCCCGACGAGGTTGGGTCACCTTGATGCCGAACGGATTGCTCGTCATTCCGACGGCGCTGGTGACGCCTCCAGCGGATGCGATCGATCCCACGCTCGAATTCGGCGGCGTATCGCGATCGGTGGAGTCTATTGAGATTCAAGGATCTTCCGTTCCGGAAGCGTTTCAAGTTCTGAGGCTTAGCGACTTCCCGATCGAAGTCACTGGTGCAATCTCTGGGGATGCCCAATCGCTGTCGACTCACGTCATCGATCCGAGTGAGACACTTCTGGTTCATGGTGGCGCTGCGACCGGGCCGGTCCCCCTTGGGCCAGGCCGATGGGAGAAATCGCAGGGCGCCTTCATCATCGACTCGCAGGCGGGTCTGACCGATGATCAGTCGGGCTGTGCCGTGACAGAGGCGGGATCCGGGCGTCTCATCGGATTTCTGGTGATCACCGACGGTGCCGTGAGCATTGTACGTGCGTCGCCTCTTGAACCTACCGACGAATGATCGTCTGTGATCATGAGGCCGGCTTCAGAATCGCCAGCTGCCGAACACGCCGATGAACGGTGCCGGATCGAGATCGGTGCTTGCGATCTCGTTCCCGTTTGAGTCGTCGAGGCTGTAGGTATTGAACAGCGACACCCCGCCGACCACGTCGAGCCGAATCCCGTTCTCGAAGCGCCATGTGGCTCTCGCCCAGAGCGGGAAACCAGTGTCTTCGCCGACGCCCTTCTGTCGAACCAGCGGTCCGTCATCGTCGAGCCGAAAACGTCGTGATTCATATCGACCACCGATGGCGACTTCCCGACGGGCGTCCGGCCGCCAGGCGGCTTCGATGCCAGCGCCGGTTGGATACACCTCGGGGCCAAGCACATTTGAGATCAGAACCGTATCGGTGACTTGCCAATAGACGACCAGGGCGGGGATCACGAGGATGGAATCTTCGATCTGCGAAGAGACGATGGCACCGGCGCCGAGGGAGAAGGTCTTACTGAATGCATAGCTGACGGCGCCAAGGCCGCCGAAGGTCATGGAGTCTCCAACGTCGGCATTGCGTTCGCCGGCAAACCGCAAGTCGAGGCCCATGGTGGCGGACCATCGCTCGTCGATCTTCCAAGTTCCGCGGCCAAGCAACGCGATCGCTTGGATGTCAGACCAGGGTTCGGTGTTCGGGGATGGCGAGAGTTCGGAGGTTCCATCAAAGTCGTACCAATCGCTTCCCCACGCGATGCCGATGCTCCCAGTCACGTCCTCGCCGACTTCGAAGCCGACCTTAAATGCCGCAAAACCGCGGTCGACTGAAACAGATCCGCCGCCAGAGAGATCAGCGCTGAACTCATGGACGAAGCCGCCGGACAGCCGGTAGTCGACCACTTGGAAGCCCGATTTCTCGTCGGTCGGAAGATCGGTGGGCGTCGCCGTCGCGACGTCCGCTGGCGCGGATTCTTCTTGGAGCAGCAGGAGCGCATCGCCGAAGAGTGATGCGGGAATCGACACGGCGGCGACGGTCGCGAGGGTTTGAAGCCTGAAGTGTTTCATGTCGGTGGTCTCTCGAAAAAAGGAGCGTCGTCGCCAGCGTCAGCTGGTCTGTTCGATCGCGGCTTCGGTGGGCAGGGTCTCGACGATGTTGGTGATGACTTCGTCGGTGGAAACACCCTCCGCCTCTGCTTCAAAGTTCAGGAGGCAGCGATGCCGAAGGGCAGGAAGCACGATTTCTCGGATGTCTTGGGCCGCGACGCTGGTGCGGCCGTCGAGCAACGCTCGGACCTTGCCGGCGAGCACGAGGGTCTGGGCCGCGCGAGGGCTGGCACCGAATCGGAAGTAGCGGTTCACGTCAGGGGTGGCGAACTGACCGTCGGGGTGCGTCGCGAGGACGAGGCGGACCGCGTAGTCCTGTACCGTCGGCGTGATCCCGACTCGACGTACCAGTTTCTGCTGTTCGACGATGGTGGGGGCATCGAGCACGGATTCGATTGATGCTTCGTAGCCGGTGGTCGTTCGATCGAGAATCTCGCTCAACTGCTCACGGGTCGAGTAGCCGACTTGCAGCTTGAAGAAGAACCGGTCGAGCTGTGCTTCGGGAAGCGGGTAGGTGCCTTCCTGCTCGACGGGATTCTGGGTGGCCATGACGAAGAATGGCTTGTCGAGAATGTGGGTCTCGCCACCGACCGTGACAGATTTCTCCTGCATCGCTTCGAGCATGGACGATTGGGTCTTCGGCGTGGCCCGGTTGATTTCGTCCGCCAGCACGATTTGCGCAAAGAGTGGACCCTTGCGAAACTGAAACTCGCGGTTCCCGTCGTTCTCGACCACGATGGTGGTGCCGGTGACATCCGCCGGCATCAGGTCGGGTGTGAACTGAATGCGATTGAACTGGAGGTGCAACGCTTCGCTGAGCGAGCGGATGAGCAGCGTCTTGCCGAGGCCTGGAACACCCTCGAGGAGTGCGTGGCCGCCGGCGAACAGACAGGTCAGGACGCCGTCGACAATTTCTTCATGTCCGACCACAGCGCGGCCGATTTGCTCGCGGACGCGTCGATAGTCCTTGCCGAACTTCTCGATGGCGGCGGTGGTGTCTTGATTCGGTGATCCGGTCATGGCGTGCGGTTGCTCCAAAATGAGGCCGACGAGTCGCTGCCTGCGACCCGTCGTGCCCCGGGATGTTCGCACAGTATGCCGCGCCGGGAGGGATCAGTCGTCCTTGTCGGCCGCCTTGCCACCGGTATTTTGCGGAAGATGCTCGAGAACCTCGTCGGCGAGGCCGTACTCGACCATTTCAGGGGCCGTGAGCCAGTTGTTCCGCTCGCAGTCCTTGGCCACTTTCTCCGTGGTCTGACCGGTTTGCTCGTGATAGATTCGGTAGAGCTGATCACGCATCCGGAGGATGTGTCGGGCTTCGATTTCCAGATCGGTGGCCTGGCCTTCCAGAACACCGCCGATCAGCGGCTGGTGCATCAGGTTTTCGCTGTTGGGCAGGCAGAACCGCTTGCCCTTCGCGCCGGAGCACGCGATCACCGATCCCATGGACGCGGCTTGTCCGATGACGAACGTCGAGACGTCATTCGGGATGAACCGCATGGTGTCGACGATGCCGAGGCCTGAGGTCACGCTGCCGCCAGGACTGTTCACGTACATCGAAATGTCCGCGGTGGCGTCTTCGTTGGCGAGGAAGAGCAACTGGGCCACCACGAGGTTGGCCATTTCGTCGCCGACGGGACCGCCGCAGAAAATGATGCGGTCGTTGAGCAGCCGCGAGTAAATGTCGTAGGCCCGTTCGCCGCGGCCAGTCTTCTCAATCACGATGGGAACCAGAGTCATATTCGGTCGTCTCCTATCACCGGTTCACTTGGAATCCGGGGACTTGATGCCCTTGTTCGGCGGGAATTCGGCGACTTCGTCGACGAGTCCGTATGCCAACGCCTCTTTGGCGTCAAAGAATTTGTCTCGCTCACCGTCCGCCGCGACCTTGTCGACATCCTGACCGGTATGTCTGGCAAGGATCTCGTTGAGGGTTCGCTTGGCTTTTACGATTTCCTCGGCCTGGATCTGGATGTCCGAGGTCTGGCCGGTGACGCCGCCGTAAGGCTGATGGATCATCACCTTGGCATGCGGAAGGATGTGTCTCTTACCCTGCTGTCCGGCCGCGAGGAGCACCGAACCGCCGGAATAGGCTCGTCCGATGCAGTAGGTTGCGACCTCACTCGAGATGAACTGCATGGTGTCGTACAGCGCGAGGGTGTCGTCGACGGCACCGCCCGGGCTGTTGATGTAGAGCTGGATATCTTGGCCTCGTTTTTGGTTCTCGAGGTAGAGCATCTGCATCATGACGCGAGCCGCAGAGGCCTGATTGATCTCGCCGATGAGGAAAACCACTCGGTTCTCAAGCAGCAGCTCGTCAATGGACATCTCTCGGGTGCGCTGATAATTCACCGAGGCGATGGGGTTTCGGGGGTCCATCGCGCCTTGCAGGCCGGCCATCTTGGATGGGTCGATGCCCGCGAAGGGGTTCGGAAAAGCGGTGGGAGTCAGGTGGTCTTGCATGCGGTCGTCCGTGCGAATCATTCGAAGTCGAGTGACGGGAGAAGGTCGAGGATGATACGGCGGTCCGTATCGTGGTGCGTCGATGGCCGGGGCGGAATTCCGAGCGTCTCGATCGAGGCGGCTCAGCTGAATGTCACGCCAAGGTCCCCATCCGGGAGCGCCTTGGGCCCCCGAGTGCCGGCGGCATCGAGTTCATCGGACCGTGAGGCGGGTAACGTGATTCTGAATGTCGCACCGGCGTGATTCCCTTCCAGAAGGGTGATTGTCCCCAGGTGCTGTTCGACGAGTTTTCGGGCCACTGCCAGGCCGAGACCCGTACCTCGTTGGCCTTTGGTCGAAAAGAAGGGCTCGAAGATCCGGTCTCGGCGGTCGGCGGAGATTCCCGGTCCGTTATCGAGAACCTCGATGGCGACGAGATCATGCTCGCGATCGAATTTCGTGGTGATTGAGACCCTTCCGGATCGATCCTCCACGGCATCCAGTGCATTCCCGACCAAGTTGAGGATGACCTGATGGAGGGCATCGGCATCGATCGGAATCGGGGGCTCATTGGGATCTGGCCGGCACTCAAGGTCGATCTGTCGCCGAAGGGCGGAGGCCGCCAGCAATTCCACGGCGTCTTGGGCCACGGCACCCGGGCGTCTGGGTTCGAGATCAAGGCCACGGTCCTTGGAGTAGACCAGCATGTTGAGGCTCAAGGCCAGGATGCGATCGAGATTTCGCGCGAGGATCGTCCAACCTTGCCGTGCCAACTCGATGTTGTCGCGATTCAAGGCGAGTTCGACGGCGTCGGCGCCTCCACGCAGCCCCTGAAGGATGTTCTTGATCGAGTGGCTCAACGCGGCAATCGCCTCACCCATCGCGGCGAGCCGCTCCGTCCGGCTGGCATGGGTCATCCGGTCGGCAGCCACCAGAAGCAGCGCCCCGACGTTGCCGATCAGTGCCAGAAGATCCTGTTCCGCCCGCTGCCATGGGCGGGTCTGCGTGCGGTTCACGGCAAGAATCGCTGGGGGAAGGCCCGAATCACGGATGGCCACGGCCATCATCGCAGGTCCGCCCTCGATCAGGGCGATCCGTGGCCGTTCCGATTCGAGCGCCGCCTGAATCAGCTGGCGGGGAAGCTCCACAGGGGTCTCGGTCGCTTCGCCAGTGGCAGATCGGATGATCGGGCTGCCGATCGCCGCACCCTGAGCATTCAAACGGATCAGTACGGCGGCATCGGCACCCATCAATTCGCACGTCACGGCGCACAACCCGGCGACCATCAATGTGGGGTCCGTCTCGGTTGCAAGCTCCAGAAGTGGAAGGAGCCGGTGGTCCGAGATCAGCGTGGGTGCATCCTCCGGGAGCACGGTGACGGTGGTCAGCGTTGGATCAGCAGCGCGGATCCCACCCTGGGAGTGGGCCTCCTCCGAGTGGATCAAGACCAGCACGGTATCGCCGCACCGGATCCGATCGCCGGGGCCGAGCGGAACCCGTTCGAGCACTGGGGCATCGTTTACAAAGGTGCCGTTGTGACTGTCGAGGTCTCGGATCCACCAGCGACCTTGGTCCGGCGTCAATTCAGCGTGTCGTCGACTCACCGAGTCGTCGCGGATGGGAATCGCCTCCGTTGAACGACCGATCAACTGCGGTTCCCGCTCGGGAAGCGGAAATCGAGCGCCGGCATCGGGTCCTTCAACAACGAGCAATGAATACACGCTCGAAGTCTATGGCAGGTCACCCCGGCACGGTTCGCCGTACGGCTTCGGGCCGGCTCGGAGTACCATTGGCACCAATGGCCAAGGCACCCTCCAAGCCGTATTCCTTTGATCCCCTGCACCGGATCATCTTGCTCAAAGGCAAGGAGAGCTACCTCCAGGCCCAATATCTGCGGATGATCGAGACCGGTCTGGAGTCGGCCAACGGCGGGCCCCCGGCTCGATTCGACTTCGAAGGTGCGACCACTGACTTGGCCACGCTGCTGGACGAGATTCGCAGTTACGGGCTCATGCAGTCCCACAAATTGATCGTGCTCGAGAATGCCGATGCCTTCGTCAAGCGAGAGTCGCATCGACGGGGGCTTGAAGCCTTTGCCGCGTGCACCATGGAGGAGGCCACGCTCGTCCTTCGGACCACTGGGGACTGGCGGCCGGGCAAGCTCGATAAGGCCATCGCCAAAGTTGGCGTCGTTGTGGCGTGCGACTCCCCGAATGCCTCCAATGCCATCGCATGGTGTGGGGCTCGGGCGGAGAAACAACATTCAGCAGTGATTCGGCGAGATGCTGCCGGGCTGCTGGTCGAGCGGATCGGGACATCGCTCGCCCGCCTCGACATGGAGATCGCGAAACTCGCGGTGGCGGCCTCCGGCGACCCGCCGGTGATCGATGTCGAATTGGTTCGTGAGATGGTGGAGCCGAGCCGGGAGGAACAAGGGTGGATGATCCAGAGCGTGGTCCTTGGAGGCGACGCAGGTCGGACCGTTCGGACGTTCCGGGCCCTCAAGGAGATTTCCAGAGTCCCCGATCAGGTTCTCAGTTGGGCATTGGTAGACCTCTGTCGCAAACTCCATGAGGGGGCTCGCCAGTTCGAGGCTGGTGGGTCTGAGGCGGCGATCAGTAAGGCGTTGAAGCTCTGGGGGCCGGACTCAAGCCCGGTACTGGCGACCGCTCGTCGTCTCGGAGGGCGGAAGGCAGCGGCACTTTTAGATCATGCCGTTCGGACGGATCTCGCCTTGAAGACGGGGGGCTCCCAGAACTCGACGCGGACTCTTGAAGGCTTTGCAGTGATTCTGGCCGATACATGTGGTGGCCGGCGGAGATCGTAGAAGAGGCGGTCGCCGCCGCCCGAACGAAAGGCGGCCCTCTTTGGCAGCGTGAGAACTTTTTGGAAGACCAGATCCGGTCCGTGAGCAGAATCACCCGCAATGGCAGGAAGCCAGACGGGTTCACGGGCATTCAAGCGGCAGGAGGCCGATTATGTTGAGGTTCACCCGGGCTGGCAGTAATGCCGCCGAATTCGCGCGATTCAAGAAGTCAACGGCGACGTCCACAGATGCCGTTTTTGATCACCAGGCCGTGATTCGACTGGTCGGGTCCATTTTGGCAATTGGGTCGATCGGCGGGTGCGTCACTGGCACCCTCAGGACGCCACCGTCGGATGCCATGGTCGCCGAGCTCGATCCCGAGGCGTCTCCTCGGATTCCTGCAGATGCGGTGCCAACCGCCGGCAATGGGTTCGGAGCGTCGGTTCCCTCCGAGCAAGATCTTCTTTCATTAGCCGATGGGATCAGCGATCCGTCGTCAGTCTTCGGGAGCCCGGTCCGAGCCCCGAACATTGAAGTCGGCCCTCCAATCCGGGCCAAGGCGGGGGAAGGCGACGGGCCTGCAGAAGAGATGACCGTCGAGCCGATCACGGCGGAGTTTGTGTCCGTTCGCGCGGAGGTCGCGCCGATGGAATCACTGCCGGACCTCGAGAAAATTGCCGTGGTCCTTCGTGAGATGGCTGCCGCGGCCGACGATCCCGTTCCGTATCACCTTGCGGAGTCGATTCTCCCCCTTCTGGGAGTGAAGGGGCTGACCTCTTCCACGCTCGGTGAATTCGCGATCCCAGAGCAGGATTTAGATGGTTCGGAAGCATCGATGCTTGAGGAAGTCTCGGCATTCTCTGCTTCGGTTCGGACGCGACTCGACCAAGGAGAGCCAACTCGTGTGGTGCTTTTAGATGAATTGGAGTCGCTGCTGAGCCGTTTGGAACGGGGCTCGCGACTCACCATTGCCGTGGCGGAACTCTGTAGTACGGTCCGCGGCGCTGGTGACTACGAGCTCCTTCCGAGAATCTTTGCGAGCGGCCGTGATCAGGAAGTCCTCGTCTATGTCGACTTGGATGGCGAACACTGGTCGGAGGTGGATGGGGGCCAGTGGGGATGGGCCGTCGAGTGGCAGCTGGAATTGAATCAGATCGCCGATCAGTCCATTCCCCACCAAACAAAGTGGGAACGCCAGGAGATCAAGAGGGCGTATCCGGTCGACGACAACTACCTTCTCATCCGGTACACGATTCCTGCGGAGGATCTCTCTTCCGCCCTCTACATGCTCAAGATCCGTATTCGGGAGCCTGGGACGCGGCGTGAAACGGAGCGGTCCATCCAGTTTCAGCTGGTCCCTCGAAGTACGTTGGAACGTGGATGATCAAGCCGAGGTCGGCGGGCGGGGGCTGGTAACATGCGACCCCGAATGACCGACCCGAACCGCTCACTGCTGACCCTCCGAGGCCTCGATGCGGGGACGTTGACGAGTCTCCTTGACCGGACGGAATCGCTCCTTCCGGTCGTCCGAGGCGTCGCCCAACTACCAAGGACTGACTCGGGGGCGGTGGTTGGCCTTCTGTTCCTCGAGAATTCAACTCGAACCCGCTGCAGCTTTGAGACCGCCGTTCATCGGCTTGGTCATCAACCGGTCGTCCTCACGGGGCAGGGTTCGAGCGTCGGCAAAGGCGAGTCGCTGTCGGATACCGCCGCCAACATCGCGGCGATGGGCATGCAAGCCTTGGTGGTCCGCACGCCGCTCTCCGGGGGTGCAGCGCTCGTGGCCAGAGTCACCGGTGTCCCCACGATCAACGCCGGAGACGGTCGTCACGAGCATCCAACGCAAGGTCTGCTCGATGCATCGACCTTGAGGTCTCATCTCGGTTCCCTCAAGGGGAAGCGGATCTTGATCGTCGGCGACATCCTCAACAGCAGGGTGGCTCGTTCCAACATCCACGCACTCACCACCCTTGGTGCCACCGTGGTTCTGGTTGGTCCGCCACCGCTGGTCCCTTGGGTCTTTGCCGAATGTGCACCGCAAATCGAAGTGGCGCATGACCTAGACGCCGTCCTAGAGACCGCGGATGCCATCATGATGCTTCGGATTCAGTTGGAGCGAAGTGCCGGAAAATCGGTCGCCTCCGACTATCGAGCCGCCTTCGGGATGACGTCGACCCGGGCTTCGCGACTACCGGAGGGGGTTCCGGTTCTTCACCCGGGACCAATCAACCGCGGGGTCGAACTGGATGACGAAGTGGCCGCAGATCTTGCGCGTTGCCTGGTCCTCGAACAGGTCGCCAGAGGCGTGTCAGCGCGAATGGCAGTCCTTGAACGCGGCCTGGTCCCGGCCCTCTCCACCTGACAACGGTTGAGAATCATCGGTCTTTCCTCAATGCCGCATGCTCTGGTCGCCGATGAATCGGACGACCCGGGTGTGTTCCGCAAGTGGCGGTGCTGCTCATCTCGCGCCCTACGGGGTAGGTACGGAGTCCGGCGTGCGAAGTCTTACCAACGACAAGAGTCCTGGAATGATCATGCGAACAACCGTCTTGTCGCTTTTTGCGATGATGTCCGCTTTCTGCATGAACGGTTGCGAAATCGACTCGTTCTTCAATCCCAGTGTCACCGGCTACTACGAGAGTACGCCTTCATCGATGCCGATTCTCAGCCGAATCGACGTTATTGAGCGGGAAACAGGATTTACCCCGGATGTCACAGAGCCGACCGCAGAGGACTTGGTACCCAATGAGTTGGTGTATCGCCTGGCTCCTGGCGACGTCGTTCGAGTTGAGATCTACGAGCTGGTCGCGGCCAATCAGACCGACGTCTCGGTGCGGGTGATCGACCAGGCGGGTTCCATCCGTCTTCCGACCCTTGGTGATATTCAGGCTGCGGCGCTGACCGTTGATGAACTTCAGGAAGACATCATCAAGCGGCTGACCGGGCTCATCTCCGATCCGTTGGTGACCGTGGTTCTCGAAGACGGTCGAAGTTTTCAGTTCACGATTTACGGTGCGGTTGCCGGAACCGGCATTTATGCCCTCACCAGGCCGGATTTCCGCATCATGGACGCCCTCTCGCTCGCGGGCGGCACGGCCAGCACGACGCAGAAGATCATGATTATCCGCGAGGTTGCGATCGATGAAGCGGTCCGACCGGAATACGAACGCGGTGGCGCGTCGACCACGGGCACGAGTGACGGAACTGGCGAAGAGGACTTGTCAGACATCGATGCCCTCATCGACGCCTTGGGCGGCGATGCCGTGAGCCCCTCGGCCATGCGACAGTCCGATGAGCCGCCGGTTGATGTGGACGATCTCAAGGGTGTGTCGGTCGAAGATCGCCCCTTCGCGGTCCCCGGGACGGATCGAGTCCGCAGCGCGTCCTCCCAGGAGGCAAACAGTGATGCATTCGTCTTCGACGAGGATCGGCAGGAGTGGGTCCGAATCTCCGCCGAGGAAGTCGCCGAGCTTGAGCGAAGCGGCGGCAGCATCAGGCCAAACACGAATCGGGAGTCGGTCGCCAATATTCCTGAGCAACGTCAGAGCCCATACGCCACGCGAATCATTGAGCTCGACTATCAAGCGCTGGCTCGCGGCGATAGCAATCTAAATGTGGTGATCCGACCCGGTGATCGAGTGTTTATTGACACGCCCGAGATTGGCGTCGTCTACATCGACGGAGAGATCATTCGTCCTGGCGTCTACCAGTTGCCGATCGCGGGCAAGTTGACGTTGAGTCGACTCGTGGCTGCCGCCGGCGGGCTCAATCCGATTGCCATTCCCGAGCGAGTGGACTTCACTCGGAAGATCAGTGCCGATCGCGAAGCGACGTTGAGAGTGAATCTCGCCGCCATTCGGAATCGCGCTGAGCCCGACATCTTCATGCGGAGTGATGACCACGTCCATATTGGCACGAACTTCTTCGCGGCCCCGCTCGCGGTGATTCGAAATGGTTTCCGATTCACCTATGGGTTTGGGTTTCTTTTGGATCGAAACTTCGGCAACGATGTCTTCGGTCCTCCGCCGACCAATATCGGCAACGGCTTGTGATGGTTCGCGCGGCATCGCCGCCGCGCTGAGGGGTTCTTGAGAATGAGAATGTGATTGGGACCGGCTCGGTCAGGACGATGAGCCGGCGAGCGTTCGACGAAAGATCTTTCTCAGGAAATCTTCCAAGAAAATTCCCAACTGAGCGAACCCGCCACCACCGCGGAAGGGTACTTCCGTCACTCGTCGAGCCATATCGGCTCGCCAACTTCGGGCGGCTTGGAGTGAATTTCAAGGCTTCTAGAGCCGATGGCAAGAGACATGACCACCGCACCTTTAAAGAGCACCGGCCCAGACGGCAGGGAGACCGTCGAAATTTCGCAGCGGACGCTCTACGTGGGCCTCGGGGTGATGATCGCGGTTTTGGCGGGTGCGTTCTCGTATTTCTTGGTCTCTCAGGTCGAGTATGCCATCGATTCGCCGGACGACTGGGGGCATACCTTGCTGGTCCCTGCGATCGTGGGGTGGCTCGTGTATCGCGATCGAGGGCGACTGCAAAAGATGCAGCCGTTCAAACCGGCCTGGTCGGGCGTCTTTCTGGTCATTTTTGGTCTCGCCTTCTATCTGACCGCGATGCCCGGCATTGGGCCGAAGTGGTTGATGATTCACCACAACGCTCGTGCCGTCGGAATTGGGGTCACGATCTTCGGAACCGTGCTCACCATTTTCGGTTGGCGTCCAATGCGCTTGCTCTGGTTCCCGATCGCCTACCTCGTGATATTCAGCACCACCTACACCGACGGAATCCTCAACGTCATTACGGAGCGCCTGCAGGACATCAGTGCTCGGGGTGGCTTCTTCCTGTTGCTGCTCATGGGCGTGGATGTCGATCTCTCCGGAAACGCGATCACGCTCTTTCCCAACGGTAATGACGCCAGCGGTGCACCCTTGGAACCGATTCCGCTGAACGTTGCGGAAGCCTGTTCCGGCATGCGGATGCTGGTGGCCTTTATGGCGTTGGGCACGCTCATGGCGTACGTCGGTCTGAAGTTCTGGTGGCAGCGAATACTACTGATCGGTTTGGGTGTTCCGGTGGCGGTGATCGTGAACATCCTTCGAGTGGGGACGCTCGGGGTGCTCAGCCTTTGGGATCCGGGTTTCTCCTCCGGACAATTCCATACCTTCATCGGCTTCGTGTGGCTGGTTCCGGCCTTTATGTGTTTCCTTGGATTGATGAACCTCGTCAGTCGCTTGGTCATCGATACCCCCGATGCGCCAAAGAAATCTGTTCCCCAAGATCAAGGGGGGCGACCATGATTTCCTTCCACAAGCGAGTCAAGACGGCATATGTCTCGCTCCTGATCGTGATGGTGGTTGCGACGGTGGCGTTCCCCATCTTGATCGCCAACCTTGGAATCTACCTTCGGAAGAAGCCACTCGATATTCGAGAGAGTCTCAGCTCGATCCCCACTCGTCTCGCGGACTGGTCCCAGCACGGCGAAGACCAGCAGTATGGGGCAGAGATGGTCGAGGAATTGGGTACGCCAATCTACCTCTCGAGAAACTACAAGCGTCGCGACGAGATGCTGAATGTCCATGTTGCCTACTACACCGGAATCATCGACGACGTCCCGCACATTCCCGAGCGATGCTGGGCGGCCAACGGAAATTGGGAGCGTGTGAGGGGTTACGACGGCGTCAAGCCGATCGCAATCGAGATCGATGGTGCCTCGCCATCGGACGTCCCAGTCAATCGTGCGTCTGGTGAGCAGTACGACGCCCTATCGATCCTCGATCCGGTGACCGGGGTCGTTCAAGAGGTATACCTCCCCGTGGGTGACTACCAAATGACGGTGGTCGAGTTCATGCCCAACGCCGCTGATCCGAAGCGGCGACAGGTCGGCGGATATTTCTTCATCGCCAATGGTCGGATCAGTCCGTCGGCCCGTGGGGTCAAGAATCTGGCGTTTGATCCCACCGAAGAATACGCCTACTACTGCAAAGTTCAGTTTTCATATCAGAGCAAGATCGCCGATCGTAGCCAAGACACTTTGGTTCCTGAGTTTCTTGAGATCGTCGAAGATGTTCTTCCTTCGCTCATCCCCGAACTCGTGCAATGCCTTCCCGACTGGGTCGAAGTCGAGGCCCGCCGAGATTCTCCCCCCTTGATATCCAAGCAGCTCGATTCCTGAGGAATACCCTTCCATGGCCAAGCAAAAACTCAACATCAAGTTCCTCGCCATCATCCTCGGCGTGGCGGCGGTATTCCTCGTCTCGGCGACGGTCATCGCATTGGTGATCTATCGGAACGATCCGATCAAGCACATCACGACGGGTGATGGCTACATGGCCAATGGACAATATGACCGAGCGTCGAAGTCCTACTTCCGCGCCTTCGGTAAGGACCCGTATCAGACTGCCGACTATCGGCCGATTGATAAGTCCATCGCGGCGGTGCAGTCCATCGTTCCGAAGACCGACATCGAGGCCAGAGATCGGCAGAATCAGATCCTCGTTCTCTTTGCCAACAAGGCCATCTATGCGCCCGAATCGGTCGAGCGGGATACGACGATCCGCGAACAGATCATTCCGGTCATGCAGGGGATCGGTCGTCGCGATCAATTGGTCACAACCCTCGTCAATCTTGAGGGGCTGAGTGATGACACTAAGGCTCGGCTCGAGGGAGTGCTTCTCGAAGGTGATTGGGCCAATGCCTCTAAACTCTCCCCGAATGAATGGGAAGCAACGCGGGATGATCTGGAGCAAGCGATCCAGCTCGACCCCACCAATATTCGAAATCAGTACGGGGTCCTTCGTGGCGACCTCGAGCAGGCGTTCGGGCAGAGTACGAGCTCTTTAAAGATCGCCGCCGCCACCAAGCCGTTCAACGAATCGCTTGCCGCAGCCCGCGAAGCGGCCGGTCCGGCTTGGGAATTCGACGCCATCGAACTTGAGCGGAATCTTCGCATCGCAAGAATGGGTTTGCGGGATCGAGACATCGAGGGCCGCGGCGTCGAGGCGCCGGATCCACAAAAGATCGCGGCGCTGGTTCAAGCCATTAGAGATGCGGCCGCAGCATCGCCGGTGGAATCCGAGCGGGAGCGATTCGAGCTTCTGCAGAGAATCTTCATCGTGAACCATCAAAAAACTTGGTTGAATTCGCGAGACCCGGAACTCGCGGTGGCCTGCGATCGTGAACTCCGAGACGGAATCATCGCATTGTCGAATGCGATTTATGCAACCGATCCCGACGATTTTCGAGGCAAGGCCAATCGCCTGGACACCTTGGCCATTGTGTCACAGCAGGAGGCGGAACTCGATCGGCTCGCGTTAGAAAAGCTTGTCGAGGACGGGCAATTCGTCGAGGGGTCGCCCTCGCCGGCAGAGATCCGACTCGCGAAGAAAAGAGCTGATCGTCTCGCGTTGTCTCAAGAGATTATTGCGATCGAACGTGGCCCGATGGGTGGTCCAAAGAAAAGCGACGGATCATTCGCATCAAAAGTTAGTTTGAATGAAGTTTACTTTCGGAATATGCAGAGGATCGCCCGGAAGGTCGTGCTTGGTGAGGCAATCGAAATGCACCGAAACAGTCGCGAAAGTCTAGCGGCGGAAGAGCGTGATTTGTCGTTTGAAGAAGTTGAGGCCGCCCTTGTCGCGTATCGTTTGGAATTCGAGGACCAGAACAGATCCGAAGTTAACAAGGCAATACTGATCGTTGAGTCTTTGCGGGGCGAAGATCTCTCAGCCCGCGGTCGAATGGCGGAAGCGACAGGAGCGTTCGCCAAAGCGGTCACCGCCTACAACCAGTTGGTTTCTCTGGGTATCGAGAATGAGACGAGTTTTAGCCCAAACGAGCTCGAAGCCGCCATGGTTGCGAATCGAAAGACGGACCAATTTGGCGTGGCAACTGGTATCAAGAAGCGTTACGCCGATCGGAATCCCGCATTGTGGCTCGACGCCGGTTTTCTTCAGTCGTATGCGCAAGATCTCATGAGTGCGGGTCGACTTGAAGAGTCACGGCGGTTCGCCGTGCGGGCGCAGGAGATCGCAACTGAGCGGGGTGACGCAGAAAGACTCGGCTCCCTAGAAAAAATATTGGCCGCGATTGAAAGCCAAGTGGAATCTGGATCAGGTTCTTCACTCGCCGGGATGGAATTCTTGGCGGAGGACTCCGTAGCGCTGGCTTCCGGTGATCTCGCCGAGCGACAGAGAATCCTCAGATCGATCGTCGACAGACCCCTCGCTGATCCAGCCGTAGATCGAGGAGTGCGAGTCCAAGCGCTGAGAAGGTTGATCGGAATTTCTGAGCAGACAAATGATCAAGAGGGCCTTCGGAACTTCGCTGAAAAACTTCGCGAAGTAAACCCGGGCGACACAATCGCCACCATGATTTTGGAAAGCGAATCCTCGAGTTATCTCGATCGTGCGAGAGCACTGGCTCGAATCAACGTTGAGCGGGAAATCGGGCTGGACTATTCGCCCCAAGATTTCGACGTGGTGGTGGCGAGTTACTTAGGTGAGTACCTCCGAGCAAGCCGTCTGACACCCTTGGGCAAGGAGAATGTCAGCGACGATTTCATGGCGGAAAGGGATGCGATCCGTACGGAAGCTGAGCGTTTGAATGAGTCGATCTTGGCGATCCCAGATGACCAGAAGTTACCCTCGACGCTTCGGCACGTGATTCGACGAGCGATCGGAAACGAGCAGCGAGATACAGAGCAGGCTCGGGCTTGGATCGAAATTCTGAGATCGCGGGAAGGTGAGTCAGAATTCACGGTTCAGTCGCAGATCGTGCTCTACCGAATGACCGGAGAGCAGGACAAGGCACTGGAATTGGCCGAGCGGGCGTGTAATGAGATGGGGCTCGGCACGACGGAAATCAGATTTGCCTATGGCTTGCTCCTCGGCATGCGGAACGATCGAGTAGGCGCTCTCAGGCAATGGAATTTGGCCAACGAACAATCTCCTCGTGACCTCAGAGTGGCTGCAGCGCTTTCAGATCTTCTCGCGTCGATGGGAGAAACCTCGCAGTCGCTGGAAATCCTGCGCCGAGCGAATCTTGCGGTGGGGGCTTCAGATGCAGCCTTCCGAGAGCGATGGTTGGCCGCTGAGCAGACGGCCGGAAACAGCCTGACCATTATCAACGAACGCGGACGTGTCTTCGCGGCGAACCCTGGTGATATCAGCAATGCCATTGCTCTCGCGCAGGCGCTGATGCAATCTCGCATCGATCGGCTGGACATCACAGAAGAAGTCAAGGATTTGAAGACCGGAGAAATGGTCGCCAAACCAAGTTATACAGAGCGAGAGTGGGCCAGGCTGAACGCTTCCGAGAAGAACTCGCGAATTACAATGAAGGCAAGAGAGCGGTCCGAAGAAGCCGGCGTCGTCTTGAAAAAACTCCGTGCTTTTGATGACACCGATCCAAGCGTAATCATCGCGATCAGTCGATTCCAGCGGCAAGCAGGCGATCAGCCAGAAGCCTCGCGAGAGCTTCAAGAGGCGATCGATCGGTTGTCTGTGATGACGGATGAGCCAAAGAATCGACGAGCCTTGCTTCTTCTGGAGCAAGGAAGAAATCTCTGGACTCAAGGAAGTCGGGCGGAAGCACGAGAAAAATTCCGGTCATCGATTGAGTTTCAGGCCGAAGGTTCGGTCGAAGCGACGGCGCTGGTCGCGGAGTTTCTGACCGCCCGTAATGAGATTGGCGAAGCAATTCCCTATCAGGAAGCGCTTCTGGCGCGTCTTGAATCCGCAGGATCAGCCCGCAGTATTATTCGCTTGGTCGCCAGAGATCTTGTCACGGCCTATCTCGCGGAAGACCAAATCGAGAAGGCCGAGTCGCGCATCGAGGAATACGTTGATCGAGCGTCAGCGAACTACGGTGAGCAGATTGTTCTTGGGCGGCTTGCGTTCGCCAAGGCAACTCAAATGTGGAAGTCTTTCGGTGATCGTCAAGGCGCTGTCAAGCAGATCGAAGAGACGATTTCGCTTGCCGATTCCGCGGCGTCGATGCCTGACGCTCAGGCGGAAGCGCCATTGCTTCGTGCGGATGCGCTCCAATTGCAACTCACCACGATGACCGATCCGGACGCCATGAAGGAAGTGCTTGAAGAGGCGACGTTGAGCTATCGGCGAGCCATCGCTTTTGAACAGAGAGATTGGCGGATTCGGCTTGCGCTCGTGCAATTCCTTGTCCGAAACTTCGAATATGAAACCGCAGTTTCCGAGCTGGAGCAATTCATCGGCATCCGCGCTGACATTCCAGATGCGTCGATCAGACTTGCCAGTCTTCTTGACACTCGGCTGAGTCAAGGTGGCAAGGCGATTCAAGTCGGTCAGGCGGGGTTGAATCGATCCCCCAAGAATCTTCCACTGATAAATCTCGTCGCGACGCTTCGCGAGAAGCGGAAAGAGTATGACAAGGCTGCCGCCCTCTATTCCAAGGCCTATGAAATGACCGAACAGCCGGGATTCCTTGCTCGGGAGATTCGCGTTCGAATGAACCGAATTCCACCGGATTTTAACTCCGTGATCAAACTTGCTCGGAGCAATCCGAGGGTGTTTGCCCAAGATCCCGCCATTGCGGCGGCGTATGCGACAGCAGTAAAACTATCGGAGATCCAACAGGGAAGAGGACTCAACCAGTTCGAAGATGTCTACTCGGCCTTTAAATCGAGAACCGGCGAGAATATCGTAAAAAACGCCGCGGATCCGTTCAT
The DNA here is from genome assembly GCA_905480395.1 of uncultured Phycisphaerales bacterium. Lineage (GTDB taxonomy): Bacteria > Planctomycetota > Phycisphaerae > Phycisphaerales > SM1A02 > UBA12014. Next base: position 32,406 of record CAJQQE010000013.1, on the reverse strand, counting down.
GTTGGCGAGAGCGCGACAGCTTCAGGAACAGACCATGGAGGTGATTGCCTTCTGGTATCCATGGCTTTTCGGAAGCCAGAACAACGAAAGTGGCTTTGACTACAAAGAAAAGGATGCCGCAGCGCTGGCGGACTTCATCGAGCAAGTGTCCGGAGGTAGCCCTTCATTGCACGATCTTCTGCAGCTCAACCGAGCATGGATTTCGGCGGGTAACGACGTGCTCGCAATCGAAGCACTCGAACGGGCGTTGGAACTTGAGAATATTTCGGAGGGTGGTCGATACGCGGCGTACGTCCGACTTGGGACCGTTCTCCTTGCGTTCGAGAACCCGGACTGCGAGCGGGCCCTCGATATTTTCAACCGTGCATCGGCGCTTCGTCCGCAGGACGATTTGGTCAAGAACAACTTGGCATACGCCATCTTCAAGTGTGGACGTGATCTAAAGAAAGCGCTTGAACTGAGCCTTGAGGCCGTCGAGTCCAGACCAGCCAACGCGTCCTTCCGTGACACCCTTGCTCGGATCTACCTCGCCATCGGCGAATCGCTTGACGAAACTGATTCGGAGCGTCTGGAGTACCTGCGGGCCTCCGAGCAGGAATTCAAAATCGCATTGAAGATCAGTCCTACGAATTCGGATTATCGGATTGGGATTGCAAACGCCTTCTTAAGCTTGGGCAAGTGCGGAGACGCAAGAACTGCGCTCAAGACGGCCGGCGATGCCGGTCCAAGCCCGACGCAGCAGGATGAGATTGATGGATTGGCCGTGAAACTCGCCGAATGCGAGCGTGATCGATGAACTCTGCGGCTTCAGTGTTGATAGAGGTCCAATGGGCCGATTCTAGATTGGTCACCTGCACGAATCCTTGGATCCAACCGGATCTGGAAATAGAGAACCCATGAGCGTCCAGACAACAAGATCGTCCACGTCCGTTTCGGCCCGTAGCGGTGGTCCGCCCAAGGGCGGGAACGTTGTGGATCCCCTTCGTCTCCTGCGTCAGAATCTCACGCTCCTCATCGCAACTGGGGTGAGTGGATTGATTCTGGGGGTCGTGTGTTTTGTGATCGCTGCCATGTACTTCCCAAGCTTCCAAGGAGTGGTGCGCTACCAGCTTCTCGAAGAAATCGGAAGTGCCGATGTGGCGATCGGCAAGGAAACTCGTAACGAAGACACGGTCGCTCGATTGGCTCAGACGGCGGCATACAACGCGATCTCCGAGCCGCTTCTCGAGAAGGTGGTGCGGGACCGCGAAGTTCAGGGCATCGAGTGGATGAACCAGTTCAAAGATGAAGCAGGCCTGGTGAATCACACCGAGGCGCTCCGCGAACTCCTCGAAGAAATCAGCGCCAACCATCTGAAGCGAACCCAGTTCTTTGAGATCAAATGGGGAGCCGGGAATCCAGATGACGTCATGGCGCTCTTGAATAGCGTCACCCAGACGTACGAGCAATCAAGACGGAACGATCGAGAGAATCGCTTGCGTAGAGCAATCGATCCATATGAAGTATCGGTGCAGCAGATCGAGAGTGATATTGCGGATCTGGAGAACCAGATTGAAGGGGACATCGAATCCTCCGAAATTCTGACCTTGGAAAGCGACGGAGGTTCGGTCCAGGAAGATCTGGTCAATCGGGAACTTGAGCGAAACATGGTGCTCACCCAGATTGAGCAGTATGGCGGGCAGCAGAAGCAGCTTCAGGCCAAACTGACGGGCTTTCAAGATGCCTCCCAGGATGACATTCGGGAAGCCGAAATGGATCCGGTCGTGATGCGATCGCTTCAGGAAATCCAATCGATCCGTGGCTCGCTCGCGGAGCATCGTCAGCGGTTCCGTGAAGATCACCCCCAAGTCAAGAGCACGCAGGGAATGCTCGATGCCCGAATCCGGGCAAAAGACCGGAAGATCGAAGAGATCATTAATCGAAACCTGACCAGTAGCTTGAGCGGCGTGACCAACGCGCTGACTCAGCTCCTCAATACCGAGAAGATGCTCGACTCTGAAATTATCACGATGCGCACGGCGCTGGTGGAGTCGACCGGCCATCTCTCGGATCTTGCCAAGCTGGAGTCTAAACTCAAGCGCAAGGAAGAACGCAAGCAGGATATTCAACGACAGATCGATGACATCAAGGCGGTTTTCTTGAGAACCGACTCGGACATTGTCGCGTTGGCGGTCCCCGTTCAGCGGCCTACCGAACCGTTCTTCCCGCTTTGGTACACGATGATTCCAGGAGTGGCGTTCCTGCTGCTCCTGTCGGTGGGAGGCGTGGTCTTTGTTCGGGAGTTACTCGACCAGCGGGTTCGCACCACGACTGATGTTCTTTCGGTGCCCGGTGCGAAGCTCCTTGGCGTGATCCCAGATCTAAAGGATGATCCGACCGAGTCGACCAGAGGAGAAACGGTAGTTCGGGATCACCCCAACTCCGTGCTTGCCGAAAGCTATCGTCAGTTCGCGGCGACCTTCCGACGAGCGAGACTGGATGCTGATGCGAAGAGTGTTCTTTTCTCTGCGGGGATGCCGAATGCCGGTACAACATCAGTTGTTCTCAATCTTGCGTCGACGGCGGCGGCGGCGGGGCGATCGGTTGCCGTGGTGGATGCGAACTTCCGCCGACCAAAGATTGCGCCGATGCTTGGACTGGATCCCCTGGATCCGGGCCTGGGCGACATCCTCTGTGAGGGGCAGTCAATTGATTCGGTGATCAGCAAGACCTCCGACGGCATCTCCGTGATTCCGGCCGGCACTCCTGCGAATCGGGTCTTTGAGCGGTTTGATGGCGAAGCGATGGGCGAGTTTCTCGCCAGCATGCATGAGCGTTTCGACGTGATTCTGATCGACGGTCCGCCACTGGTGGTGGCCAGCGAGTCGATGAGTATCGCCAACGCTGCCGATGCGTCAATTCTGGTCGTTCGTGCCTACTCGGAACAACGCGGCCTCGTGGCTCGGCTGATTCGGCAACTCAACGAGCAATCCGGGATCTTCCTCGGCGTCGTTCTCAATCGCCCACGTAATACCGCTGGCGGCTACTTCCGTCGGAACTACGAAGCGATGGCCGCGTATTCGAACGATGTCGATTCGAAGTGACGTGATGTCACGGCCGGTTTTCGAAGTTGAATTGCGGAAGATCTAGGAGCGTCACTTGACCGATGGTGGAATCAACCTCGTCACAGGCGGGGCGGGCTTCATCGGCTCGCATCTGGTCGACCTCCTTCTCGAGACGGGTGGTCGGGTGACCGTGGTCGATGATCTCTCGACCGGCTCGTTGGCAAATCTCGAATCAGCAATGGCAACGGCTCCGGATCGAATCGAGATCCTTGAGGGTCGGGTTTCAGACGTGCTCCCAGGCCTTGACGGTTCGCGCTTCGGCCGGACGTTCCACTTGGCTGCGGCAGTTGGTGTGAGGCTGGTGGTGGACGAGCCGATTCGTACCATCGAGACCAATGTGCATGAGACGTCGGCCGTGCTGGAATTTGCCCGCCGTGGATCCGTTCCAACGCTCATTGCATCGACCAGCGAGGTGTATGGCAAAGGGACTCGGACCCCTTTCGCTGAAGGCGACGATGTGGTCTACGGGCCGACCACGACGACCCGATGGTCTTACGCATGCTCAAAGGCGATTGATGAGTATCTCGCCCTCGCGCACGACCGTGAGGGTCTCGCCCCGACGGTGGTGGTGCGATTTTTCAACACGGTTGGCCCTCGACAATCGGGCAAATACGGCATGGTGCTTCCCAGATTTGTGGAAGCGGCCTTGGAAGGGCGTCCGATCGAGGTGCATGGAGATGGGAAGCAGACGCGATGTTTTTGTGATGTTCGAGATGCGGTCCCAGCCTTGCCCCAACTGCTCGCAGACACCGAGAACCATGGTCGGGTTTTTAATCTTGGGCGTGCCGAGTTGATCGAGATTGGGGCGCTGGCGGAGATCGTTCGATCCCGACTCTCCAGCGAGAGCGAGATTCGGCGGATTCCCTATGCCGAGGCCTTTGACGAAGGATTTGAAGATCTTCGGGTTCGCCAGCCGGATCTCGGCCGTATTCGCAAAGCCATTGGTTTTGAGGCGAAGATCGCGCTCGAGACCACCATCGATGATCTTGCAAGAAGTCTCGAAGCGAGGAAAATCGATCAATGAGGGCGCTTCGAGCAAGTAATCTTCAGTACGAATCGACCAGCGATTTTTTGGTGATTGAGCCGGATGCGTTCGAGTCAGACGGTTTCTGGGTCAGTGCCCAGGAAGTGTGGCAAGTTCTTGTCGGCGTCGACCGATCGGGCGGTTTTCCTGGAAGCGTGCCGGAGTGGACGGGGTTGCTCAACGCGTTTCTTCCGATCCTGATCGTATCGTTCCTCGTGACGCTCTTCACTGTTCCAATCGTCCGATGGCTCGCGGTCAAGTTTGACATCGTGGACCACCCCGATGGCGGTCGCAAGGTGCATTCTTACCCGGTCGCTTACCTCGGAGGAATGGCCGTCTTCATCGGTCTCCTCGGAGGGATCTTCGCAAGTTACATCCTTCCGACGCTGGTCTCGGCGGGCGGCAATGCCATCGTGTCGGAGTATCCGTTGGTTCCGTTCGCGATCACCGCGGGAATGTTCACGATCTTCCTGACCGGGATGTTCGATGACATCTTCCACTGGGATCCTCGATTGAAGATTGCCGGCCAGTTGGCGGCGGCCGCTTTTCTCGCGCTGAGTGAGATCGGTACTGCAGCCACCCGGGGGCTCATCAGTCCGATTCTGAACCGTTGGTCGGTCCCCAATTCCAACGCCTGGTTCCTCCCGGATGGTCGGGAACTTTCGATTTGGAAGTGGGTCGATCTCGGTCCAGCGGGCGTCGAGAATTGGATGGGCTGGATTCCTTGGTACAGCGTCGATGGGATCTACTATTGGGCGGGGGTACTCTTCATCGCGGTGCTGATTCTCGGAGCATGCAACGCCGCCAATCTGATCGATGGCCTCGATGGTCTGCTTTCGGGAAGTGTCGGAATCATGGCGGTGGGATTCGTGGTGGTCGCGGTCATGCTGGCGATCGTCGATCGACTCGAAATCGAACCCCAGGAAGCGTCCGCGACCACCAACGCGCTGGTTTCGATCTCCGAGGTGGACCGTCACACGGACGACCAAGCGGAGGTCGGGCGATTCCGCGCCAGATTTGAGTTGGAACGTTCTGACGAGGCAGCGCGTCTTCAGAGTGTTCTTCAGGAACTCGGAACGATCGAGTTGCAGGCTCAGGCACTGCAGCTGGAGATTGATCGTTCGAGCCTGGATAAAGCCCTCGGCGAGAACGATCCTCGGGCGCCATTGGTGGGGTTGCTCCTTGAAGCACGGCTAACGCAATTTGGCGAGGCGAGATTCCGAGAGTTGTTTCTGGAACGTCAGCAAGCCCGCGAATCGGGACCAACTGGCAAGGATGAGCATCCGCTTTGGTCACGCTTGCCCCTCGCCGGGGCGCCGCAGGACGAAGGCCGAGTTTTTCTCGACCTCAACGGCGACCGGCAGTTCGACGTTCGCGATTCCGAGCTCTTGGGAACGGTCTTGGAATCTGGTATCGGGCCACGCCCCGATCGATTGGTGGGATCCCGTCTGGTTCTGGCACTGGCGCTGCTCGGTGCTGTCCTTGGCTTCCTTCCTTTTAACTTCAATCCGGCGGTCATCTTCCTTGGCGATGCCGGAAGTCTGTTGCTGGGATACGTGTGCGCGGTACTGATCCTCTCGTTGGGTGAAGAGGGGCAGACCCACTATGTCATTGCTGGCTTAATCATCTTCGCGCTTCCGATCATGGATACTGTCCTCGCGATCCTCCGACGGAAACTCGCGGGAGTTCCGATGTCGGTCGCGGACCGAAATCACATTCACCATATTCTTCTTCGCAGTTTCGGCTCGGTGAAGAAGGCGGTGCTCGTTCTCTATGCGATCAACGTGATCTTCGTGCTTCTCGGCGTGGGGCTCGCCGCCGCGGTCGCATTTGGTTCGGCTCGATATCTCTTGGTCTACGGCGTCGCGACGATCTTCTTCGGTCTGGTTGGCGCCGCCGCACTCAAGGCTGGGCTCCGACACCGTTGGATGATGCAGACGATGGAGGTTCGCGGCCGAGAGTCGGTCGGCGAGCCTACGGACGTTCCGGTGAAGACGGAGACCCATCGCGATGCCGGTTGATCGCGGGCTGCGGGGTTACCGAAGGTTTGATCGTCATTCAATAACGGGCTCGCCCGCAGGAGTGACATTACAACTGGATGCGGCGAGTTTGTAGGGACGTACCTTGGCCGTCTCGATTGGCGTTGCGAATCCCGATTCAATCCGCAGAGTCGATCAGCGAAGGACCGCGACGACGTCGGTCTTTTCATCTGGCGGCACACCGAGATATTCGAGCGCATGATCCAGAACATCCCGTACCACGCGACCGGCTGAATAACCTCCGCCGTATCCGTGGCCGCGGTGGTCGAGGTTGTCGCCCGCGTGCTTGTCGGGGTCATTGAGTCCACACGCCACGATGAGGCGAGGTTCATCGAACGGGCCGCCGCCGACAAAGTTGGGGTTGTAGCGTTCGTCCCAGTAGCCTTTTCCGATCCAGGTTCCGTCTTCGGAAACACCTTCCGCGTTTGGCTTTGCGGGGACCAACTCGTATCTCACCATCTGCGGTGTCCCTGACTTGCCCCAGAGTCGGTAGCCCTTCTCACTGATCGCATGCCTTCCGGTCCCCGCCGCACTGATCACTGTTTCCAACGCTCGTCGGGTGGCCATGACATCGTCACGATCAAGAACGGCCGCGGACGGGACGATTCGAAGGGGAAGTTCGGACGACGGCTGGACGATGCGCATGGTCGGGAGTCGACCGTCATTTCGAGCGATGGGGGCGTAACTTCGAGCGAGTTGCAGGGGCGTGACGCCGATCTCCTGACCGAAGCTCACACTGAGTTGGCTGTAGAGCGGCGTCCAAGATCTGAGCGGCGTGAGCATGGCGGTTTGCTCGCCCGGCATATTGATACCGTTTTCGTTTAGGAATCCGAATGCTCGGAACATCTCCTGCATGCCGGTTCCAATGGGTTGTCTGAGGCTGCGATCCCGATCGGCCATTCGGAGGGCGACCATCGCCATGGCAGTATTCAGACTCTTGACCAGTGCCGTCTCCCAGCTCACGTTGGCGTGGCCGTATGCATCCTTGATGCGACGACTGCCACGTTGTCCCGGATAGGCAAAAGTGAGCCCGCTGGTCGCGAATCCACCTCCGGGTGTTCCGCGTCCCTTGGCGTCCCGAATGGTCTCGGCCGGATCGGCGAGTCCCTTGGAGACCGCCCATGACCAGAAGACCGGCTTCATCGTCGAGCCAGGTTCCACAAGGTCGGTCCAGACACGATTCCGTCCGAAGGAAGTACCGAGTTCGTCACGAATGGGATCGAGGGAAGATTCCGGCCAGCCACCGCGGCGTCTTCCTTCCTCATTGTCGATGAGATCATGGGCGGCGAGGACGTCGCCCGAGCGCGGGTCGATCACGACGATCCATCCGCCGACGGCGTGGTGATCGGCAACCGCGCGGGCGAGGCGCTTTTCCACGTAGTCTTGTAGGAAGAGATCGATGGTGAGTTCGACGTTCCCGCCGTCTTCGCCAGACGCGTAGTCACCGGCTCGAACGAACAACGGCCGGTTCTGCACGTCCTTCTGGAAAGTCATGCTTCCGTGAGTTTGTTCCAGAGAACGATCTCGGGCCGCTTCGACGCCGGACGATCCTCGTTGCCTTCGCTTTGACCTGCGGGCTTCTCGTTCACCATCGAGTGGCAGATCATCGTTGGTCGTCCAATTGGGGTCGGGACCGAAGTTTCCGACCGAGCCAAGAATGGCTCGTCCCGCGATGCCATCGACGGTTCGTCGGGTGGTTCGCTCGCTCATGACGACGCCGCCGGGCAGCACCGATCGGAGCATTCGCCGATCCACATCCAGGAGGTCTTCTGCATCTGCGATCTTGACGTAGCGGGCATCAAGATTTTCGAAGAGCTGATCCTCGATCACCGCTGAATCTAAGTTGGTGTGCTGGCCGATCAGGCTCGCGAGGGGGGTGAGGGGATCATCGATTCCCTCTTCGCGGGCACGATCCATAATGACTTTGACATCGACGGCCAGGTCGTATCCGATGACGCTCATCGCCATCAAGCGTCCCTTGGTATCGACAATCGAGCCCCGTGATCTGATTTCCGGGACCGTGGAGTGCCGCCGACCCATGATCTCCACGATCACTGGGTCCGGTGATATCTGTAGTTGCAGGGTTCGGCCAAATCCGATGGCGAGGATCGCTGCCGTGCCCCAGAGGATGAAGCGGGCGATGCGATCGCCGCGTTCTAGATCCGGTGCGGACTCTGCGTCGGCATCAAGGTGTTCTTCCGACCGCTCGAGGCCTGGATTCATCCCATCAACTCCCAAGGTTCGAAGGGGCTGGCTCGCGTTGTTCGCTCACCACCAGATCGGAAGGCACGGCGCGGATTTTCTCGGGTCGATCGAAGTCGGGTGCGAACGGGAACGGCACCCAGGTCAGTTCCCCAGATCCTTCGGTTCGTGCCCGGTACTCCTCGAGTCGCTCCAGATTGGTCAGTTCGCCGATGTGGAAAGCCTTCGCCCGGAGTTCTTTTTCCAGTGAACTGATCTGGCGTCGAAGAGTGCTTTGGGTCGCCAGAACATCCTGTTCCTGTTGTCGAAGCACCAACAACCCGCAGGCGGTGCCGCCCAAGGTGAGGACCACGAGGATGAGTTTCCAGAACATGGGTAGGGGTTGCCTTCTCGAAAACTCGATCAGCGAGTGGGGATTTTCAACGTCTGGCCGGGGTGGACCTGAGTGCCGCTCATCCCATTGAGGGATTGGATGTCCCTCCATCGAGATGGATCTTCGAGTTCGCGTTTCGCAATTCGGCTCAGATTATCGCCCGCAAGAACCCGGATCTCACGGGTCTTCGACGGCGTCGTTGTTGCCTGGGGGCGAGCAGCCGATGCGATCTCGCGGTTGGGAATGACCAGCACCATGCCGACTCGGAGGTCATCAGCGTTCGGGAGTACGTTCCGATTCGCGTCGGCGATGGACTTCCATTTTTTCGTCGTCCCGAAGAAGTCGGTGGAGATGGACTGAAGGGTCTCTCCGGCCGCGACCTCATGGGTCAAGGGTCGGACGGCGACGGATCGGATTGGTTCCGTCCGGACTCGTTCGGTGGTTCGGGGAGTCAGGGTGGGTGTCGGTTTTTCGACGCGCTCCGTGACCAAGGTGATCTCGGCTTGTGGGCTCGCGCCGATCGTGGCGTCCGGAGGGTTGTTCTCCGGTTCGGGGTACTCCCGTCGCGGGGACGCCTGAATGCTCGACGGTGGTCGGTACTCACTGCTCACGGAGTTGGTGGGAAGTGGATCATGAAGACGACTCGACGTCGACAGATGGTCGGTGATGAGGATTCCGACGAAGAGGATGAGCCCGAAGCCCACGACGAGTGCCAGTTTGTGATCTCGAGTCATATGTCGTCAGCGTCCCTGCTGTCGGGGTGGTCTCTGTCGAGCCACCGTTGTCAACTAATCGCTTCATCCGCGGATCGGAGGTCGCCCTCAAATTCGGCCGGATTGGCCGCCGACCAGGGCGACCCGAAGCTTGGCTGATCGCGACCTAGAGTTGGTCGCGATCTCGGTCTCGGAAGGCAGAATCGGCATCCGTGCCGGCTGCGATCCAAGACCGCGTCGATCGAGTTCGACGAAGGCTCGCTTGACCCGTCGATCCTCAAGGCTGTGAAAGGTGAGAAACGCCACCCTTGCACCATCAGCGAGCCAAGTCGGTCGGTCGGCTCCAATCGCCTCCGCGGCCTCCATGATCTGCCGAAGCAGTCCATCAAGGGCTCCGAATTCGTCGTTGACCGCGATTCGGAGCGCCTGGAAGGTGCGGGTAGCGGGATGGAGTCGGCTTGACGCGGCACGCTGCCCGTAGGCATCACGAACAAGTCCGGCGAGATCCGCCGTAGTAAGAATCGGCTCGTCGGCTCGTTGACGGACAACATTTCGCGCGATGCGTCGGGCCAGCGGTTCCTCACCGTATTCGCCGATGATCCGGGTCAATTCCCGCTCATCACTGCTGGCCAGAATGTCCGCCGCGGTCATGCCTCTGGTGGGGTCCATTCTCATGTCGAGCGGGCCCTCTCTCATAAAGGAGAAACCCCGGGACGCGTCGTCAATCTGCGTGCTCGCGAAGCCCAAATCGGCCAAGACGGCATTGGCGAGTAGGCCCTCGGCTCGGAGATCTCGGGGGACTCGGGCGAATGACCCTTGGAAGGGTTTCACCTGGATGGGGCCGGTCGTTTGGACCCGTTCGGCGGCGAATTCGAGGTTCCCGGGATCGAGGTCGCAGAGGACGATGGTTCCGTCTTCGCCCGCGGCCGTCGCCAGAAGCGCGGCATGCCCACCTCGGCCGGCGGTACAGTCGAGCACCACGTCTCCCGGGGCGACGTTGAGGCCGGCGACGACTTCCAACGGCATGACCGGCGCGTGGCCGGGATCAGGAGATGGATTGGAGGAGGCGGTCACGAATTCATTGTCGCAGGTCGATTCCGGGCCTGCTCGCCAGCCTCCGCTCGGGGATCAGCCAGCGGCGAGCTCGGGCCGTGGATTCGGATGGACCCAGCGACGCCAGAGATCGATGAATGCGGGATCCCGCGGGCCGTCGTAATAGAGCCGACGGGTGGGGACGCCGACGAGGTCGACCATGATCCCGTCGATGCCCGTGCGGCCGATCATGCGGCGGACGTACAGGATCGTCTGGTCGGTCCGGATCACCCGACCCGTCCGACGGATTCGGAGGAACCCGGTACCCATCGTGAACCGGGGCATCACGTGGGACCAGGCCCGACTGACCCCCGAGACGATCGGGGTGAGGAACAACAGGTACATGATGCTGGTGGGGTAGAGGAGGATCTGGTTCAGGGTGCCTAGAGCGAATCCGAAGAGCCATGACCAGTTCGTGATTGCGACGAATATGCTCGCGACAATGAGGAGGATCATCATGTGTTCCGGTCGCCACGATCGCCAGGCGCCGTGAACCAGCGGTTTCTCTTCCAGCTGATCGGGGAGGAGTGGAATCCGTTCGAGTCTCGACCAGGTGCTGCCATCCACCACCACATGGAATTCCATCGCCGATCCGTCTTCCTCGGCGATCGCTTCGAGGCGCTTGAGGATGTCGGCATCGGTGAGGGGCGACCAGGCTGGCAGGCCGGCGTCATTCGACGTGACAGGGCTCGAAGTCTGGCCGCCGATTGCCGCGGACGGATTGCGGGACCCTCGGATGAGCAACATGGACAACATGATCAGCGCGGGGAGTCCCCCGCCGAGCCCGAGTCCGACGTAGGCGAGGCGCGAAACGCCGAGGGTGATGCCGGCCAGCAGGAGGACGAAACCCGCGGCCGCGATCCAGCTCATCACCCACAGCGGTCGCGTGAACCACCGCATCTGCTGGTCGAAGGCCAGCGTCGCGTTCCACTCGTATACACCGCTGGACGTCGGAACCACGCGGACGTGCGGAGGGATGGTATTCGTATCCGCCTCGGTCACAGCTCCAGCAGCAACCGTTCCGGAGCCTCGACGCATTCCTTGATGGTCTTGAGGAAGGTCACCGCTTCGGTGCCGTCGATGATCCGGTGGTCGTAGCTCATCGCGATGTACATCATCGGACGCAGGGCGATGGTGCCTGGGTTGTCCGGGTCTTCGACCGCCCGCTTCTTGATGCCGTGCATTCCGAGGATGCCCGACTGCGGTGGATTGAGGATCGGCGTCGACATCATCGAGCCGTACACGCCGCCGTTCGAGACGGTGAACGTACCGCCGGTCATCTCGTCGACCGAGAGCTTGCCGGCTCGAGCCCGGATCGCGAAGTCCTTGATGCGGGCTTCGACCTCGGCGAATGACATTCCTTCGGCGTTGCGCAGCACCGGCACGACCAGACCCTTGTCGGTGCCGACCGCGACGCCCACGTCAATGTAGTCGTGGTATTCGATCTCTTCGTCAACGATCGACGCGTTCACCGTCGGTTGGGCCTTGAGGGCATGAACCGCGGCCTTGACGAAGAAGCTCATGAAACCGAGCCCGACGCCGTACTTCTCGGCGAAGGCCTCCTTGTATTGCTTTCGGATCGCCATCGAACGCGTCATGTCGACTTCGTTGAAAGTCGTCAGCGTGGCGGCGGTCCGCTGACTCTCGACGAGTCGCTCCGCGATGCGGCGGCGAAGCTTGGTCATCTTGACGCGTCGTACTTCCCGGCTTCCTGGCACGGCCGACGAGGTGGGGATGACGATTGCTGGCGGCGCGGCAGCAGGTATCGCTGGAGCCGCCGCAGCGACCGCCGGAGCCGGAGCAACGGGGGCGGTCGTCGGGGCTGGGGCGGACGCACTCGCCGCGAGGACGTCCGCCTTCGTGACGCGTCCGGAAGGTCCCGTTCCTTTGACCGAGGCAAGATTCACGCCCTCGTCGGCGGCAATCTTCCGAGCGACCGGTGTCGCCTTGACGTCCTCGGATTGGGCGGGCGCCGTGGTCGGCGCGGAGGTCTCGACATCAGCGACTGGTGCCGCGGCGGCGGGCTTCGTCGCCGAGGTATCGATCGCACCGATGACTTCGCCGACGGCGAGTTCGTCGCCCGTGGCGCCGGTTGCAGTGAGCAGGCCGGAGGCCGGGCTGGTGATCTCGAGAGTCGCCTTGTCTGACTCGATCTCCAGGATGATCTCATCCTTGTCGACCCAGTCGCCGGATTGCTTCATCCAAGTTCCAACGGTGACCTCGGCGATTGATTCGCCGGGGCTCGGGATGGTGATGTCCACGCTCATGGCTTGGAGTTTCCCTCTGCTGGGGTTCAGTGCCGTTTCGGACACGGGGTGCGGTCTGATTCGAGTGAAGGCCGCAGATGCGGCGAAATCACTTTATAGAAGGCGACTTTTGCTCAACGACTTCAGTTGGAAGGCGCGGTTTTCTTGCTGCCGCTTGTCTTTTTTGAATTCTTCGGCGACTCAGAGGTCGCGCTGCGAGACTTTCGACCGCCGCCGCCGTCGATGGCGGCAAGCACGATCTCCTGTTGTTCTTGTTCGTGCATCGCAGTCGAGCCGCCGGAAGGGCTGGGGCTGGCGACCCGGGTGATGTCGTCGACCTGAAGTTCCAGAAGTTCACGCATGCACCGTTCGACGAAGAAGAATGCACCGTGGTTTCGCGGCTCCTCCTGAACCCACGTGATCTGTTCTCGGTTCGGGTAGAGATCGAGTATCCGTTGGACATCACCGGCGGGGAACGGTGAAAGTTGTTCAATCCGAACCAGCGCCACATCTTTGCGGTCGACGGTGTCTCGTCGGGTGGCAAGATCGTAGTAGACCTTTCCGGCGCACAGAATCACTTGTCGGACCTGGTCGCGATCTCCGCCCGCTTCTTCAAAGCGAGTGTCATCGATCACGTTGAGGTAGCCGCCGGTCAGGAATCGCGAGATCGGACTTCTGGACGCCGGCAGGCGGAGCATGCTCTTCGGGGACATCATGATCAGCGGTTTACGGAACGTCTGGTTCATCTGTCGGCGAATGAGATGGAAGATCTGTGACGCCCGGGTGGGAGCGCAGATCACCATGTTCTCGTCCGCGGAGAGTTGCAAGAATCGTTCGAGTCGGGCGGAAGAGTGCTCCGGTCCCAGGCCTTCGTTGCCGTGCGGGAGGAAGAGCGCGAGGCCAGAGGACCGTTGCCACTTCTTCTCTGCGGAGGCGATGAACTGGTCGACGATGACCTGGGCACCGTTGACGAAGTCGCCAAACTGGGCTTCCCAGATGATCAACATCCGCGGATCGGTGAGCGAGTACCCATATTCGAATCCGAGGCAGGCCTGTTCAGTCAGCGGGCTGTTGTGGACGCAGAACTGCGCCTGGCCTTCGCGGATTTCGTTGATCGGCATGTGGCGTTCAGCGGTCTTCTGATCATGGATCACCATGTGTCGGTGGCTGAAGGTACCTCGCTCCACGTCTTGGCCGGTCAGCCGAATCGGGTGACCTTCCAGAAGGAGGCTTGCAAAGGCCATGGCCTCGCCGGTGGCCCACTCCGCCTCGCCTGCTTCGTAGAGCTTTCGCCGGTTGGCGAATCCGCGGCTGAGCGTCTTGTGATGGGAGAAGTCTTTGGGGAGCCGTTCGATGCCCTCGAAAATCTCGTCGAAGGTTTCTCTGCTAATCCCCGTCTCGATGGACGTGATGTCGTACTCGTCGGTCAGTCCTTCCCAGAGTGAACCGAATGGCTCGATTCGCGGATCCTCTGGAGTTTCGCTGGCTTTTTGCTGGGCCTCGTCCATGACCTTCATGTACTGGGTCTGCATCTCTGCGAATCGCGACTCCTCGACGACGCCGTCGGCGACCAGGCGATCTCGGTAGAGCTTGGCGACGGGGGGATGCTTCTGGATCCGCTCGTACATGATGGGCTGGGTGAACTTTGGTTCGTCGGCTTCGTTGTGACCTCGACGTCGGTAGCACCACATGTCGATGACCACATCATTGTGGAAGGCCTGGCGGTATTCGACGGCCAGCCGAGCGACCCAAGCGACGGCTTCCGGATCGTCCCCATTCACATGGAAGATCGGCGCGTCGATCATCTTGGCGATGTCGGTTCCGTAGTGGCCACTGAAGGAGTCGGTCTGCTCGGTCGTGAAACCAATCTGGTTATTCACGATGACGTGGAGCGTTCCGCCGACGGTGTAGCCATCGAGACCCATCATGTTGAAACATTCGGCCACGATTCCTTGGCCGGCGAAGGCCGCGTCGCCGTGCATCAGGAGCGGAACGACCTGCTCGCGATTTTGGTCGTCGCGGAGTCGTTGCTTCGCCCGGGTCCGTCCAAGCACGATCGGGTCCACGAATTCCAGATGGCTGGGATTCGAAGCCATCGCGAGGCGAACCGTCTGTCCGTTTTGGGTCGTTCGGTTGCTGGAATAGGAGCCGTGATATTTCACGTCGCCGGTGCCAGCAATGAAATCTTCTTCCCAGCTCTCGGCAAACTCGGTGAAGAGTTGTCCGTAGGACTTTCCAAGGATGTTGCAGAGGACGTTCAGGCGACCTCGATGCGACATTCCCATTACGAATTCGTTGATTCCGTTGGCGGGTGCGAGTTCGACGATGGTGTCGAGCAGCGGGATGAGCGACTCTCCGCCTTCGATGCCGAATCGTTTCTTGCCGACGTACCGGGTTTGAAGAAACGTCTCAAACGCGTCGGCCGAGGCGAGCATCTCGAGCAACCTGGTCCGGTCCTCGTCGCTTCGGGGTGGTTGGTTGGCGACGCCTTCCATTCGCTTCTGCAGCCATCGCCGCTTTTCGCGGTCTTGGATATGCATGTACTCGGCGCCGATGTGGCGGCAATAGGTCGACTCAAGCAAGTCGATGATCGAGCGGAGCGATGCTGGGTTTTCGAGCGGGAGTACCCCGGGATCGAATTTCTCGTCGAGATGTTCGTCGCCGAGGCCGAAGCTCTCCAGGGTGAGGTTCTCTGGGAACGGGCGGGTGCGATCGAGTGGATCAAGATCGGCCGCGAGGTGGCCGATGTCTCGGTAGTGGTAGACGAGTGAGTCGACTTTTCCCTGGAGGGAATGCGCGACCTCGGGTTCACCGACTTCCGTGCGCGCGCTGCCAAGCTCGAAACCTTCAAAGAATCGCTGCCAGTCGACGTCGACCGAGGTCGGGTCCGTCTTCCACTGGCGATAATTCTCTTCCACGAAATCGGCGTTCCAGCCGTTCAGCGACATGCGTTGACCCTTCGAACCAGCCGTTCAAGCGGTGACTTCTAATGAGGCGGACGAGGCCCTTATGGGCTCGTTCTGGAATCCCTACATTCTATCCGATCACGACCCGATTTCGGGGGTTGATGACCTTGGAAATTCCGGGTTGGGTTGGTTTCAGGACGTTGGGCTGGGATTGTCTTCGCGGGTCACATGAGTGAGGTCGGATCAACATCGATCGCCACCGCTTCGCCAAGGGCGAGCGGCCCGGTGAAGATCCCATTGGCTCGCGCGTTCGCGATGAAGCGAGATCCAACCCCGGCACGCTCCGCGAAGATCTCCAACTGCATCCGATATCTGGCCGCGATTCGGGCGATCGAGCAGGGAAGTGGCCCCCGAATCTCGATTCCCTCCTGACTTTCGAGGCTGCGGAGACGATCGGCCAACATGGTGGCCAGTCGAGCGGCCTCGGTCTCGCCGCCATCGCGAATCACAATCCGGGTCAGCCGCCGATTCGGCGGGAGTTGAAATCGCTCGCGATCGGCGAGCTCTTGTTCGGCAAACCCTTCGTAGTCGTGTTCCGCCGCCCGGCGAATGGCGGGGGCGTCTGGCTGGAAAGTCTGGATGATGGCCTCTCCGGCGGATGAACTCCGGCCGCATCGGCCGACCACTTGTGCGACGAGTTGGAACGTCCGCTCGCTGGCTCGAAAGTCGGGCATATTGAGGGCGGTATCGGCATTGACCACGCCCACGAGGCGGACGCCAGGAAAATCGAGTCCTTTGGCGATCATCTGCGTGCCGGCGAGAAGCCGGATTTCGCCGGTGCGGAACCGCCCCAAGACGTCATGAAAGTCGTCTCCGGTGTTCATGGAGTCTGAATCAACTCGAACCATCGCGCCGCTGCGGGCGAGATCCGGGTGAAGCCGACTGAGGTCCTCTTCCACCCGCTGGGTGCCGAGTCCAAAGACCGTGGTCTTCTTGCGGCAGAGTGGGCACGTGGGGGGCAGTCGAAGTTGGGCGTCGCAGTGGTGGCAGCGAACCCAGCGATCTCGAATACTGGATCGAGTGTTCTGGTGGCAGACCATTCCCGCGTCGCATTCGGTACAGGTCATCACCCATCCGCATCGGTGGTCGGGGCACGCGATGTAGTTGGCGTAGCCACGGCGATTCAGAAGCAGCATCACCTGCCCACCGCCTTCCAGCGTGCGTTTGATGGCGGTGCTGAGCCGGGGTCCGATCAGTCTGATCCCCGTCCGATCGAGATTTCGACGCTCCTCGCTGAAGTCGACGATCTGGACCTTGGGGAGGGTCAAGCCCGGGGCTCGATCCGGAAGTCGGTGCAGGGCGCTTCGGCCGGTGCGGGTTGCGTTGTGCCAGCTCTCGAGGGCTGGGGTCGCGGAGCCGAGGACCACCGGGCAGCCCGCGAGTTGCGCGCGGCGAATGGCCACATCCCTTCCTTGGTACCGCGGGGCTTGATCCTGCTTATAAGAGGGATCATGTTCTTCATCGACGATCACGAGGCCGAGTTGGTCATCTGGGATCGGGGCGAAGATCGCCGAGCGGGCGCCGAGGACAATATTGGCCTTGCCATCAGCGACCCGACGCCAGTCGCGATGCCGCTGCGCTGCGGTGAGACCGGAATGGAGAACCGCCGCGGGCGAGCCTGGAAATCGGGCGAGCACACGAGCGGTGGTCTGAGGCGTGAGGGCGATTTCTGGAACCAGAATGAGGACGGTCCGGCCGGCGTCGAGGGCTTGTCGGGTGAGTCGAAGGTAGACCTCGGTTTTTCCGCTTCCGGTGACCCCGAAGAGCAGGTGGCTCGAAAAACCACCGCCAAGCGTGCGTCCGATCGATTCGACGGCCGTCGCTTGTGATTCGTTCAACTCAACTGGTCGGTCCTCAATCCCGGAACCAGCTCTGGCCCTGGCTTCCACGGTGGTGACGGATTCCAGTTCGAGGAGTCCCAATTCGGCGAGTCGCTTGAGGACCGACGTCCCGCCGACGCCGGTCTGCGCGGCGAGGTCATTGGAGGCGATCGGGAGGTCGGCGGCCGCGGTAGCACGGATGGCGTCGTACACCGCCTGTTGTTTCTTGCCCAGCCGAGGAAGCGGATCCGGGATGACCGCAGCAGGCGTGATCAGGAGTCTCTTGGAGCTTCCGATCCCCTTCCGGACCGCTGAGGGAACGATATTCGCGAGGGTGATTCCGATCGGGCACGCGTAATAGGAGGAGATCCAAGTCGCGAGATCGAGGAGCTCGGCGGGAAGCGGTGGGAGGTCGTCGGTTCGTTCGATGATCGGTTTGATGCGATCCGGATCAAGGCCGTCCGCCACGGCAGCTTTGAGCTCGACTCGTTCGACCACCGTTCCCGGGACCGCCGAGTTCCCGCGGCCAAGCGGAACGAGCACTCGGTGCCCCGCCTGAATGTCCTCGCAGGTCTGTGGGATGGAGTACAGAAGCCCGGCGGGGTACCGATCGACCGCGCGTTCGACCGCGACGCGGACGAATTCGCCGGAGATCAGAGGAGGTGCGAAGAGATCATTCACGCGGCGAGTGTACGTCTGGTTTTCCCATGACCCAGTCCAATCGGCGTTTGTGGATGAATGTTCCGATCCCGGTGGGATCACCTTTCCTGCAGGCGGTTCGTTACACTCCGCGGCGATGGTCATTCACGGCGGATACGACGTTCTGATCGAAGAGCCCACTCGAATTCGAGGGGTTCGCCTTGCATTGGAAAATGGGGCGATCTTCGAAGGCCGAGGATTCGGTGCCACCGCATCTTCCAGTGGCGAAGTCGTCTTCAATACGGCCATGGGTGGCTATCAAGAGGCCCTCACCGATCCCAGTTACACCGGCCAGATTCTGGTGATGACCGCGACGGAAATCGGGAATTACGGAATCAACCTCGAAGATCAGGAAAGCGACTCCATCGCCGTCGCCGGGTTGATTGTGCGGAATTACTCGAGGGTCCGCTCCAACTACCGTTCGAGCAAGCATCTCCACGAGTGGATGAAAGACGCGGGTATTCCCGGGCTCGAAGATCTTGATACTCGGGCGATCGTCCGGATGCTTCGGACTGATGGCGCCATGAGGGGGGTTCTTGAGTCCGACCCCGGCGTCTCAGATTTGGAACTGGTCACCCGGGCTCGCGGGATCACGTCGATGAGCGGCTGTAACCTCGCCGCGAAGGCCGGGCCATCCAAGCCTGGCGTCTTCACCGAAGACCTCGGCGGCTGGGCCTCTGCGATATCCGAACGAGCCGCCAAAGAGCAGCCGCTCGTGGTGCTGGCGTTGGATTGTGGTGCCAAGAGGAACATCTACCGACATCTTCGATCGCGAGGGTGTGAGGTCCAGTTCATTCCTCATGACACGCCTGCAGCGTCGATTCGGGCGGCTTTTGAAGATGGATCGGTCCATGGTCTCTTCGTCTCAAATGGCCCGGGAGACCCTGCTGCGGTCGAAGCCACCATTCGCACCTTGTCAGAGGTCGCCGGGGAGATTCCCACCTTTGGGATCTGTCTCGGCCATCAGCTTCTGGCCTTGGCGATGGGTGCGACGACGTACAAGCTCAAATTCGGGCATCGGGGCGCCAATCAGCCGGTCCGTTGCACCATGACCGGGCAAGTTGAAATCACGAGCCAGAATCATGGATTCTGTGTGGATGAGGCGTCACTTGTGGCGGCTGGCGGCGAGGTGACTCATCGCCACCTCAACGATGGCACCGTGGCAGGCTTCAGGCATCTCGAACGCCCCGTTTTCAGCGTTCAGTACCACCCCGAGGCAAGCCCTGGGCCGCATGAGTCAGCCTATCTCTTTGACGCCTTTATTCGAATGATGAAATCGCGTAAGCCCCTTCAGGAAAGCGACTTAGGCGGTTCTTCGTCGACGCTGGTCTCGTCGTCCTCGCCGAGCACGATCTGAGTCGGTGGAGGTGGTTCACCCTTGGGGTGGATCTTGACCTTCGTAGGGTGACCGAGCGGGCCGGATGGTTGGGTGATCGAAAGGGTCATTTGGGGGAAGCGCTTTCTTGGCGTGTTCGAGTGGATCACGTTGGTTGATCCTCGCGTAAAACGTCCCTCTTGATGATTTGATGAAGGTTGTTCGGGCTCGGAAATGGATCCCGGGGAGCGAAAGGACGAGAGAAGAATCTGGATCGAACCCACCTTCGTGGTGGACGCGCTCGATGTCTCTCAGGTTGCGGTGCTCAAGGGGGCGAAGTAGTCTTCCTCATCGCTCGTCGACTGACGGGGTTTCCGCCAGCGACAGATATGACTTGGTACTCAGCGGCTTGGCGTTCAGCTTTCGCCTATGCCGTCGGGTGATGTGCCCACTGTTCACGCACAACACCACTCAGAGGAGTGTGATCGACATGGAATTTTCTTCGAGATCTTTCGTCGCAGAACTTGGTCGCGGTCTTGCCGCGACCGTCCTCCTGGCGACGTTTATTGGTTCAACCAACGCCTGGGCCATGCAGGATGCGCCTGCAGAGCCCACGCCTGCTGAACCGACTGCTGATCCCACTCCGGCTGCAGAGCCAGCACCTGCGGAACCGGCGGCGACCGACGATCCAGCGCCTGCTGAAGAACCAGCCGCGTCCGATCCGCCGGCAGCCGAACCGCCCTCCGTCGATGACGCGATGGGTGCTGGCGGTCCGGCAATCACCCCGCCGGCATCCACACCGGCGGCCGGCCTCAAAGATGCCGTGGAGTCCGCCCAGAACGCGATGTCGAGTGCGAACTGGCGTCAAGCCATCGACGCTTGGACTTCGGTCCTTGCCATCGATCCCGGAAACTCGGCCGCGACGGCCGGGCTCAAGCAGGCGCAAGCCATGCTTGACCAGGCTTCGACCATCGACAACGTCCAGGAAGACTTCTCCCTTCGGCGTGAGCGACTCAAGGTCCAGTTCCAAGACGACATGGTTCGATCGAACTCGTCATATGACGAGGGTGATTACCGCAAGGCCCGAGAGAATGCCGTGACGGCTCGGCTTCGCGTCGATCGTGACCGAGGCGTGCTCCCGGCCGACCAGTATGCCTCGATGATGAAGCAGATCGACACCATGCTTGATCGAGTGGCCGCCGCCGAGCAGCTCGAGTCGCTCGCCAAGGATGAAGCCAAGCGCGATCAGGCTCGAACCGCGGCATCTGCGGAACGCCGCAAGGAACAAGAAGATCGCCAGCGAACCATCAACGAAAGCCTGCAGCGGGTCCGTCAGTTGCAGATGGAACTGAAGTACGACGAAGCAATCCAAGTACTCGACACGGTGCTCTTCATCGATCCGAACAATCCTGCGGCCAACGCGCTTCGGGACGTGATCAGAACCAGCAGCATCTATCGAGAATATTCGCAGACGCTCCGCCGACGCGACTACGCCTTCAGCCACTTCACGCAAGAGAATCTGGCAGCCACGATTCCCCCCTCGACCAACTTGAGTGGCCCCGGCCCCCGATCAACTTCTGGTCTGATGGCCTATCCCGAGGATTGGCCGCAGCTTTCGATCCGTCGAGATGCCGCTGCAGGGTTCCGAGAGACCGAAGAAAATCGCCGTGCCATGTCCGAGCTTGGCAAGACCGTCGCGGTGAATTTCAAGAACAACTCGCTCGATCAGGTTCTGGCCTATATGAAGAACGTGACCGGCCTTGAGATCTATCCCGACTGGAAGGCTTTGGACCTGATCGGCATTCGGCCCGACACGGAAGTCGATCTTGAACTCGGACAGATTTCAGCTGATGCGGCGCTCAAGCGAATTCTCGAGCAGGTCGGCGACGATCTGGATCGTCCAGAATTCGCGGTTGAAGACGGCGTTGTGGTGATTTCCAGCGACGAAGCACTCCGGAAGAAGACGGTCACCATCGTCTATGACATCCGCGACCTCCTCTTTGAAGTTCCGTACTTCGACAATGCCCCCGAGTTCGACCTCAGTAGCTCCCTCTCCGCCGGTGGTGGCGGTGGTGGCGGTGGTGGCGGTCAGGGCAGCGGCGGCGGCGGTGGCGGCTTCGGCGGCGGCGGCGGCGGCGGTGGCGGCGGCTTCGGCGGCGGCGGCGGCGGCGGCGGTGGTGGTGGTGGCGGTGGCGGCGGTGCCCCCTTCGGCAACCCCGAAGGTGAGCCTGATCGCAAGGACCGTGAGGAACTGATCGAACAGATCGTCACGATCATCCAGGAGCAGGTCGACCCGGAGGGTTGGCGTGACCTTGGTGGTGACACTGGTTCACTTCAGGAGCTCAATGGCAACCTGATTATCACCAACACGCCAAAGAATCATCGAGAAATTGAAGGCCTCCTGAGCCAGCTACGAACGATTCGAGCACTTCAGATCAACATCGAAGGACGTTTGATCAATGTGGCCATGGAATGGTTTGAACAGATCGGTGTCGACTTCGACATCTACTTCAACACCAATAACGGCATGTACGATGCCGCACGAGCAGTTGACCCGTCGATGCAGCTCTCGGACTTCTTCTACGGTGCGAATCAGGCGGGCCCAACTGGAACTCCCAAAGAAGCGGTGATCTTCAGTGGTCTGGGCCAGGACACCACTTTCGAGAACACAACGGCCTATGGCGCCGCATTCGGTCTGCCAGACGGTGACGGCGGAATCGCCTACGAGACAGGTGCCGTTGGATCGCCGATTCGACAGATGAAGCGTGGGACGCAGTACGCCAACGGTCAGACCTCGAATGGTTGGGGCATGGTGGGCGTCAATCAGCAGTCAAATGCCTTGATTGACACGCTCGCCGGTACCGCGGTTCGGGGTGCACTCGGCGTCGCGGCACTGGCCAACCCGGCCTTGACCGTGGGGGTGAGTTTCCTCGATGACGTTCAAGTCGACCTCTTGGTTCAGGCCACGCAGGCTGATCAGCGAAACGTCATTCTCACCGCACCGCGTCTGACCCTCTTCAATGGTCAACGAGCGTGGATCGCGGTCGCCAAGGCAACCACGTACATCTCGAACCTCGTCCCGGTCACGGGCGACAACTCAGGTGCATTCCAGCCGATTCCCGGCGTCGTGTACCAGGGCTTCGTTCTGGATGTTGAAGGTGTGATCTCCGCGGATCGTCGCTACGTCACGATGACGGTGCAGTTCGGTCTCAATGAGAACGTGCAGTTCCGAACGATCCCAGTCACGGGTGCCGCGGGTGGCGGCTCGGACTTCGGTCGTGCTTCGAACTTTGCCGGTGAAATCCAGCTTCCCGAACTGGAAGGCACGCAGATCGCCACTACGGTCAGCGTTCCCGATAAGGGCACGGCACTCCTCGGCGGCCAGCGAAAGGTCGCGGAATTCGAGATTGAAGTCGGCGTCCCGGTCCTGTCAAAGGTCCCGTGGCTCAACCGTCTCTTTACCAACCGTGCCAGCGAAAAGGTCGAATTGACCACGCTTCTGCTGGTTCGCCCCGAGATCATCATCCAGCAGGAGAACGAAGCCGTCTTGTTCCCCGGGCTGGAAGATCAGATTGGTTCCGGATCCTACCTCGGCTACTGATCGATCCTCTGGTGCGAAGAAAACGAGCCACCGCCGTGACGAATCATCGTCACGGCGGTTCTCATTCAAGAGAGCGTCGGTTCTTGAATGACCCGAGAATCGGGTCCAAGTTGAATCCCCGCCGCCGTCCAATTACGCTGGCGTCTCGATCAACAGGAGTGTGACCATGAATCCAGAATCCGCCGGACTGCGAGTAAGCGAAAAAAACGGGATTACCCGAGTCGAGTTCATCGAGCAGAACATCCTCGATGAGGAAAATATTCAACAGATCGGTGAGGCGCTGGGGTCGTTGGTCGATGCACAGGACACCCCGCGGGTATTGATCTCATTCCGGGACGTCGCGCATCTTTCATCCGCCGCGCTGGGCGCTCTGATCACGGTGAGTAATCGGGTCAAGTCGAAAGACGGGGAACTGCATCTTTCGGACATCGATCCGAAGATTCTCGAAGTGTTCAAGATCACCCGGCTTGACCGACTGTTTGAAATCCATGAAACGACTGCCGAAGGCTTGTCGGCGTTCGGCTGAGGGTCGGACGAAGATCGCTTAAACGTGTGGTCACCGAGCCGTCTCGGCCGTTCAACTGATCCGAATCGCGTCCGCAACGAGGAACGCATGGCGCCAAATGAAATCAACCCGTCAGATGAGAATGGCACATCGCCGTTGGCCGGCGAGACGACCCTTCGTCAAGGCGACTTCTCGGGCCTGAAGGCATTCGAGTCGAGTTTCTTCGACTCGCTGAAGAGCATTGGCTATGACGAGGGGCAGATCTTTGCGATCCGATTGGCGGTTGAGGAATCAATCGCCAACGGGTTTCGGCATGGCAACGATGGTGATCCGGCGAAGACGGTGACGATTACCTTTGCGATCACCGCGACTGACTTGCATGTTTCGGTTGAAGATCAAGGCACGGGATTCGATCCAGCCTCGGTACCCGATCCGACGGAGGATGCGAACCTTGAGATCCCATCGGGCCGCGGCCTCATGCTCATGCGAGCATATATGACCGAAGTGAACGTGATTCCGCCAGGAAATCGGATCGAGATGTGTTTTCGACGCGACGCCTGAGCCACCATCCGAAGCCATGTGATCGAGCGACCATGCAGACGTTGACCGAAATCAAAGAACTGCTTGCATCGCGCTGTCTTTCGCCTCGCCATCGGTTGGGCCAGAACTTTCTTCACGATCACAATCAGCTTCGGAAAATCGTGGCCGCCGCGGAGGTCTTGCCTGGTGATCTGGTGCTTGAGGTCGGTCCGGGTACCGGGACACTCACCGAAGCGCTGGTCGAAGCGGGGGCGGAAGTCATCGCGTCCGAGATCGATCGAGAGATGGCTTCGATCGTGGAGTCGCGTCTCGGAGATCGCGTTCGTCTGGTGCTCGGCGATTGTTTAGACCGGCGGCGTCATTTATCACCGGAGATTCTCGAGGCGTTGGATGGCCGCCCGTTCCGTCTGGTGGCTAATCTTCCGTATCAGGCGGCGACACCGCTCCTGATGGATTTGCTGATTCGACGCCCGAACTGTCTGGGACAAGTTGCCTTGATCCAGAAAGAGGTTGCGGACCGGCTTGCATCGGACTCGGGTTGTCGTGAGTACGGACCGATCTCGGTGATCACTGCAGTGCTGGGTTCGATTCGACGAGTGGCCGTCGTGCCACCCGGCTGCTTCTGGCCTCAGCCCAAAGTGACCAGTGCGGTGATCGCGATCATCCCGAACGCTGAACACGGCGTCGAAGATCCGGAGGCATTCGCCGATTTCGTCGGCGACCTCTTCCGGACCCGGCGGAAGCAGATCGGAACGATCCTCGGTCGCGATCGGATTCCGGAAGGGTTCGATCCATGTCATCGGCCAGAGCAGTTTGGGCCAGAGGCGCTGCTCGCCCTGTATCGGGCATACCGGCCTGACGAGCCGCGGCCCAGCAAAGACGCCGACCAACCCTCGACAGGGTGAGGACGGCGTCTTCAGTGAGCCAATTCAAGTTTGATTCACCAGGTGTATCGAACGGTGTAGCGGATCGTCTTCTTGCCTTCGGGCGCGATCGGGAGCCGCCACTCGATGGTGTTGGCATCGATCTTCTCAAACGGAAAGTTGCGCTCGGTCATCTCCCAGTTCCGCCATCGGTAGAGATGCTCGCGAACCACGACGTTCTGGATCACATTTTTCTGGTTGCGAACCTGAAGTTCGATCGTCTCGCTCATGGTCTTCCGGGCCTTGTCGATCTTGAAGTCGACGACCTTGCGTTCACCGACCACATCAAAGGAATTCCCCAGCTTGATTCGAACCGTCTCGTTACGAGGAGTGTGGTCAATCAGATCCTCGCCCACGAATTCCAGTGAGTCATCCGCAGAGTCTTGCTTGTAGGCACGGATTCGTCCCTTCGGAAGCGGAACGCCCAGGCGGTTCTTCTGGTCGTTCTTGAAGGTGACGAACACCCCGACCTTGTCGGATCCGCCGGGAATGAAACCAGGATTCATGTACGGCTCCTTGTTCCATCCCATCGCTGAGGTTGGGTCGTAAAGGAGTTCCTTGGTGATCGCCACACCCGAAACCGCGGGAAACAACGTCAGCTGTTGGGTGCTGTTGCTAGCGATGGTGGTCTTCCGAGGAAGCGTGTAGAGGTGGTACTCGAAGAGAGATTTCTCTTCGAAACCACCGCCCTTGGCCCGCATTCCGTCGGCCATCATCTCGATGCCGCGACTTCGCATCGGAGGGGCCGACTGGATCTTCTGGACGTCGCCGGCGACGAGTTTGAGTTTCGCGTTGGGATAGGAAATGCCCGACAGGTTGAGGAGCGTTACCCAAGCCGTGAGATCCGCGGCGGTGTCGTCGTCATTGAGAACGAGGTTGTAGTCAGCACGCCAAGTAATGCCGGCGGTCTGATAGGTCGACTGGATCTCGTGGGTGCCGGCCGTCCCCGCGGTGAGCAGCCAAACCAGCGTCGGCTTGGTGAGGAATCCTTCCGGAAGTTTTCCCAGTGAGACGCGAGCCTCATTGGCGTTGATCATCTCGAGGCCCTTGGCGGTACGGATCACCAACTTTCCCTGGGTCGAAGAGAGGAGCTCGCCGGAGATCGTTCGAGATTGATCGCCTTCGTTGATGGTGACCTCGATCGGTTGATCGAGGAATTTCTCGAGCAACTTGGAGGGGCTGACCAGATCAAACTTGAACGCCTGTTCGAGGACGGCGGTCTTCGCGTCCGTGAGATCCTTGAAGCCGACGGTAGTGGGGTCCAGGAATGCCGCCACGTCGGTGAAAGAGACCTCGTTCAGCCCTTTCATGAGCTCGAACTCGCGAGTCTGTCGGACCACGCCGAAACCCGGGACCTGCCACGCGAATGATGCGTTGCTTCCGTTGCGTTGCTGGTCGATGAACCGCTGCGGGTCGAATCCGCCGGGATCTGCCGACGAGTAGATCGTGACGCTGGTTCCGGAATCAGCCTCGGCAGCCGGGCGATCGGGGGCTGTCGCCTTGGGGCCAGCACCGAGGGCCAGGCTCGAGGCCAGGAGGATGGTCGTGGTGGTCAGAATCATCTTGAGGGTCTCCGGGAAAGCGGGGCGTGGCGAGAATCGCACCGGATGGCACGATACCTCCGACGAGTGGCCGGCTGGAGGGAAGTGTCTCCCGAAACTCCCGGTTGTATTCGCAAATGGTTGCCTCGGCGTGATTTCGTACCATGGTCGGCACACCGCGTGTGATCGGTGTCGCAATGATTCCAGACGCCCCCTCGAGATTCCCTTCGTGAAGATCCTCGTCACCGGAACTGCCGGGTTCATTGGATATCACGTTGCCACGGCCCTGTTGGCGCGTGGTGATGATGTGCTGGGCGTGGATTCGCTCAATGACTACTACGACCCAGCCCTCAAGTCGGGTCGGCTCGAGCGATTGCAGACGCACGATCGATTTGCGTTCGAAAAAATGGACCTCTCGGACCAATCGGCCGTGGCGGCGCTCCGAGATCAAGGCATCGATCGAATCGTGCATCTCGCGGCGCAAGCCGGGGTCCGACATTCCATCGAAGCACCATTCGACTACCTGAACGCCAATCTCGCGGCGACGTTGGTGATTCTCGAACTTGCCCGCGCCATCGAGACCTCGCACCTCGTCTTCGCCAGCAGTAGCTCCGTTTACGGCTCGAACGAGATGATGCCGTTCGCGACAGAACATCCGGTTGATCATCCGCTGTCTCTCTACGCGGCCACAAAGCGAAGCGGCGAATTGATGGCACACGGGTATGCTCGGCTTTACGGGTTCCCGACCACCGGCCTTCGATTCTTCAGTGTCTACGGCACGTGGGGGCGGCCTGACATGGCGCTCTGGAAGTTTGCCGAGGCGATTCGGGCCGGTCGTCCGATCGAGCTCTACAACCACGGTCGGCATCGTCGGGATTTCACCTGGGTTGATGATGTGGTCGATGGCATCCTGCGAGTGCTTGATCAGCCCGCGGCGGCGGATCCGAACTTCGATCCCGCTCATCCGCGTCTGGACCGAAGTGATGCGCCATTCCGGCTGTACAACCTTGGCAACGATACGAACGTCGATCTTCTTCGGTACGTCGAGTTGATCGAGCAGGCCATGGGTCAGACCACGGAACGCATCCTGCTGCCCAAGCAGCCGGGTGATGTCGAAGCGAGTGCGGCCGACGTCGGTCCGATGCGACGTGATTTCGGCTGGGAGCCTACGACGCCGGTCGAGGTCGGTGTTCCGGCCTTTATCGACTGGTGGCGGCAGTGGGTTGGCCGCGGGGGCTGAGTCTCAGTCCGTCACGTCGATCCGATGTTCGATCTCGAATCGCCGCGACCACGCCGCCGTCGCCGGCGGAAGGGATTGGCCGAGTTCGTCGCGATCAATGGTCGCATCAACGAGACTCCCCGGCCCCACCACCAGTCGGTAGGCGAGTCGAACCCGATGCGATCCGGGCACTTCGATCGAGATGCGTCGCTGGAAGCGTCCGCCCTCGTTGGTCGTCAAGGCACCGCCAGACCCCTGTTCGGCGACGAGGGTCCAGACCATGGAGTCGTCGGGGCGGGTGAAAGGTCCATCGTCGATCGAGACGCCGTCATACAGGATGTACATGTACTGCATGAATGGCAGGATCTCGCCTCTGCGATCGCCGACGAGCCTCACGTCAAACGGCTCGCCCACGGAAATCGTCGTCGGCGCCTCCACCTCGGCATGCCAAGACGCGGCATGGATTCGGTCGATCTGTTTGGGATCAAGCCCGTTCGGCCAAGTGCCTTGGGCGATCGCAGTCAGTCCCGGGTGCCAGCTGTTGACGTCGGCGCCAGCCTCCATCCGGCCGGCGAGCATCTCGAAGATTCGATCCGATTGCCCGTCGTCGAGCGATCGAACGATCACTTCGCTCCAGATCGGGTGAAAGACATCGTCGTCGTAGGGTGCCAAGGCCA
The DNA here is from genome assembly GCA_905480395.1 of uncultured Phycisphaerales bacterium. GTDB lineage: Bacteria > Planctomycetota > Phycisphaerae > Phycisphaerales > SM1A02 > UBA12014. The sequence goes on along the minus strand of CAJQQE010000013.1, from coordinate 3,807 downwards.
CCAGCGCGGCATTCGGAAGTCGTCCGGTGATGAAACGGATGGCGTCGCTCGCGAAGAAAACGAGGCTCAGCATGGCCGCGATGAACACGACCGGCAGCACGAATTGAATGGAGACGCGTCGGTCCCCCCGAGCTCCGGCGTAGTGGACGGTGCCCATGCGGGCGGTGGTTCCGCATTCTGGGCATCGACCCATTCCGGGATCGATCTGCTGGTCGCACTTGAGGCAGCGGGGGAGCGTGTCGGCGCGATCGCGCCGCGCGGCCTTACGGTTCGAGATCACTTCGCCCCCCAAGAGAAACAGCCAGACGAGGGCGATCATCACTTGTGCCGCGCTGACGAACGTCTGGCCGCGTGCGAGGATGATCGTGGCGATGCACGCCGTGCCCAGGGTGACATACTTGATCGTCCGGTCGCGGACTCGGTTGGACCGCGAGCCGAGGAGTCGTCCGGCCAACTGTGCTGGCGGCGACTTCCAGAACATGGTCGGGGGCGTTCCCCGTGAGATCCGGGACGCTCGTGGTCCGAGCGAGACCTGGTCGTGCCAGAATCGACCGAGATCTGGCTTGCTCCACTCCGCGGGAAAACGGGCGCAGCAGGGCGGGGTCTGGAACGGCGTGCCGGCGCAGTGTGGACAAATGTCGGCGGGGGATCGTGTTTCGTCATCGATCGCCGCGATGACCTTGGAGATCCGGCGTCGATGCCAGACCGCCGCGAGAATCATGGTGACGACGATGCCGGCCCAGACGAGTGAGGTGACGAGCGTGGCGGATCGGAGATCCGATTTGAGCGCTTCGTCCATGGAGAATCGTTGGCCGATCAGCCAGATTTTTGGGGCGAGGAAACCGATCTGGATCAGGAGAAAACAGCCGAGTCCAATGAGCGGCCAGACGGCTCGTCGGCGATCGCGTCGGAGCCGGGCTGCGATGCATTCGCGATCGAGCGGGATGACGTCCATCCCGGGGCCATCGGACGACGCCCGTGTGTCGGCGGCATCGGGTTCCGGGATTTCGTCGGTGTCGTTCATTGCAGCCAACCCATGAGGAGATACTAGGCTTCGACGCCCTGCCCCGATCAGCTCCATGGGAAGAGAATGAAGGTGACGTCCTGCGCGGTTCGGATCGAGCGCGGAGTCGTCGCCGAAAGATGGCGACGCGGATCAACGCGAAGCCTCAGATCACGCCGAGGAACAGATTGATTTCCGACAGTGCCCACCGGCGTCTGGCCTCGAGCGAGAGGCCGATGGCGAGTTGCTGGGATGCCAGCGGACAGGCCACGGAACGCATCCTGCGAAACCCAACCGCCCGGTTGACTTCGACGCGAGCGTGGTCGACGTCGGTGTTCCCGCGCTCATTGACTGGTGGCGGCGGTGGGTTGGCCGGGACTGAGCGGCATCGCGATTCTGATGTGGCGAACTCAGTCGTTGGCTGAAGACTGCGGTAGAAGGGATACCGCGTCCCGCTCGCCGAGGTTCTTGCCACACTCCGGGCATCGATCAAGGAACGGAGGGTGGAGTCGATATCCGCACCCGGCACATTTCGGCAAGGTCGTGCCACCGACGGGTGTCATCGACTGGCGTTGCCTGATCGCCACATAGACGCCCCAGATCGCGGTGATGCCGAATATTCCTGGGAGTATCAGTTCTGTCGTGCCGATCGGGGCGCCCCGGGTGATCAGCGGGGCTGCAGTCCACATTGCAAAGGGAACGAAGACCAGCGGCCAGGCCATCTGCCACCACCCGAGGATCCATCGAATCGACTGCTGCACCGGCTTCGCGCGGGGGTACCGCAGGGAGGTCCCGAGGGGTCCGCGGGCACGTTTCCATGCGTTCTTTGTTCGTTTGATTCCAGCTCGAGGTCGAATGCGAGTGATTCCGGCGTCACGCAATATTCGAGTCCATCCAGCGGGAGGGTCGCCTCTCTTGGCGGCGATTTCGTGCCAGAAGCCGTGAAGGTCAAGCCGCGACCAGCCTTCGGGGGCGAGTCGACAACATGAGGCCGCTTCGAAGGGCACGGTCCCGCACCGCGGACAGGTTGAAGTGCCATGCTCGGAGAGGTTGCCAGTGATCGACCGCAGGCGTCCGCGAATGCGGAACTGGCGAATAATCTCCAACAGGATGAGTGCCGTCGCGAGGAGCAGCAAGTAGCCGACGGCAGGATGGATGGTGGGGAATCCGAGGGTCTCCCAGGCCCGAAGGAGCGTGATGATCGCCAGGGCGAGGATGATCAGCCCGGTGACACCCTCCAACGCGATGGCAAAGAAGGTCATCGTTCGATACTGACGGATGGCGTCCCCGGCCTGCCGTGGATCCACGGGCCACTTCTCGACGATGCTGGCGAGCATCGCGCCGTTCCCTGAATCGCTGATCGCGGCGTTGCCTAGATCGCTCATTGCCGAAATTCTATCTGGCGATTGCTTCCGCGCGAACCTCTCGAAGCACCGTCACCTTGATCTCGCCGGGGAAGGTCATTTCGTCCTCAATTCGCTTGGCGACATCTCTGGCAATCTTGTGTGCCGTGGCATCGTCGGCCCGCTTCGCGTCGAGAATGACCCGGACTTCGCGTCCGGCTTGAATGGCGTGTGCCTCGTCGACGAAGGGCTGCTCGGTCGCAATGCCCTCGAGTTGTTCGAGTCGCTTGACGTACATCTCCATGGATTCGCGTCGAGCGCCGGGCCGAGCGCCACTGACCGCGTCGGCCGCCATGACGATCGCCGTATATGGCGTGGTGGCCGGGATATCGCCGTGATGTCCGCCGATCGCATTGAGCACGGCCTCGGACTTCTCGCCGAACTTTCGGGCGAACTCCATACCGATGGCCGGGTGGCCACCTTCCATCTCGTGGTCCATCGCCTTGCCGATGTCATGGAGGAACCCACACCGCCGAGCGATCGTGCCGTCGAGACCGAGTTGGTCGGCGATCATCTGGCTCAGGAAGGCGACTTCGATGGAGTGGCGTAGGACGTTCTGGCCGTAGCTGGTTCGGAACTGCATCTTGCCCATCGCCTCGGCGATCTTGGGATGGACGCCGCGAACATTGGTTTCGACCAAAGCATCCTGACCGGTCTGTTTGATTCGTTCCTCGATGTCCCGTTTGGTCTGGGCGACCACCTCTTCAATTCGCGATGGATGAACCCGGCCGTCTGCCACCAGTTTCTGGAGACTCTCGGCGGCAATCGCCTGCCGAACCCGGTCGAAACAAGAAACGCTGATCACGCCGGGAGTATCGTCCACCATGATGTCAGCGCCAGTCGCCTTCTCAAGGGCTCGAATATTCCGGCCTTCGCGGCCGATCACGCGTCCCTTGAGATCGTCAGATGGGATCTTCACGGCCCGAACGGTGGAATCGCTGACGTTTTCCGCGGCATATCGCTGAATGGCCAGGAGCGTAATCTCCCGGCTCTTCTCGCGGGCTTTGCCCTCGGCTTCTTCAATGACTTCTTGCTCGATCTTGGCGGCTTCATGCTGAGATTCGAGCCTAATTTCCTCGAAAAGGTGCGATCTTGCATCATCTCGGCTCATGTGGGCGACTTCAGCAAGGCGGTTCTTGAGCTCATCGGCGGTCTTGGTCGCCTTGGTCACCAACGCCTGCTTCTCGGCGGTGAGTTCCTCAAGGCGGCCTTCTTTGACCTCAAATTTCTCTTCCCGGCGGGTCAATTGCGAGAGTTTGTTGTCGAGGGTCTCCTCACGCTTGTTGGCTCGGGCTTGGGCGTCCTTCGCATCGCGGAGAATCTCCGTGGCGTCCTTCTCGACGGCTTTTCGACGTTCTTGGACCTTGGCCTCGGTTTCTGCTTCGATGGCCCGAGCAGAGG
>CAJQQE010000012.1 GCA_905480395.1 uncultured Phycisphaerales bacterium | reverse complement strand
TACTTCCAAGCAATGATCGGCCGAAGTTCAACGGTCTTGAATTCGATCGCGGCGCCTTCGCTCTGCAAACCGATCCGGCCGGGAATTTGCTCGCACTCGGACGCTTCATTCTGCACCAGCCCGTTGACCTCGAGGGTCAGGTTGCCACGGTCCAGTCGAATGCGGTATCGGTTCCACTCGCCAAGCGGCTTCTCGTTGGTCTCGTGGGCCTTGGTGGTGCGTCGGCCGTTGGTTCGTTCTGGGGCAGCCTTCATCGGGAACCCACCAATATTCCAGATGTCCCCCGCATTTCGGGAGTGCAACTGGGCTTCGATCGAGTTCGGCCAGACGTTGTTCTCCCCTTTGATTCTGAGGAGGACCCCACTGTTTCCGGCGCCCTTTTTCGGGTCGAATCGCCATTCGACGACGAGTTCATAGTTCTCAAACTGCAGATCCGTCTGGAGATACCCAATCGGTTGGCCGTTACACACGAGAATCCCGTCGCGAACCGACCACGCCTGTGATGCGTCAGTCGACTTGTCCTGAAAGAACCCCGTCCAGCCGGCCAGATTCGTCCCGTTGAAGAGCTTGATCGTCTTTCCGAAGACCGGTGCTCCCGGGCTCGCGATCGACGTGGCGACGCTTCGCTCTGACGACTCCGCGGTGGTTGCAAGAACCGACGTCCCCGCGATTAACAGAAGCGTGGCGAAGCAGATACCGGTGGTGGCGTATTGTCTCATGCTCGCGAGGATACCCCGAATCCGGCGAGGGCCGGTCCCACTCCGACGACGAAAAAAGCCGCCCGCGCCGCAGAAGGCGCGAGCGGCTGGATTTTCATCAAACTTTGGGCCCGACGCCGGCGACTCAGCAGTCCTCGCCCCACGCGGAAAGCAGCAAGCCAAGGTCCGCACCGTTGGTGTTGCCATCATCATTGATGTCAGCACCATCGGTCCCCCAGGCGGCAAGCAGGAGCCCCAGATCGGCACCGTTAATGGTCCCGTCGTCATTGAGATCTTCGGGACATGGATTTCCGCCAATCGGCTCGCAATCGACGAACAAAGCGCCTTGCCCTTCGTCGCCTTCAATCGGCGACCCAACTCGAATCTGAAATGCCTGTCCCTCTAACGCGAGGAAAGTCACACTCGCGTCATCGCCACAGATATTGTCGGCACAACTCACTGGGGCGCTGCTGGAGTTAGGACAGGTCGAGCTGGCGTAGACGGCCAACCTCGAATCAAATTCACTCCCGCAGCTCGCGATGGTTGCAAAGCCCGTACACGGGGCGGTCCAACTGAACCAGACGTCGGAGAACACATCGGGCCCGCTGGAAGTCGAGCAAGACAGCGGAAGGCCGAAACCGGACCCCGACGCATCGATGGTGGTGAATTCGGTCACTGCCGCGGTAATCGCCGTGGCATCTGCACAGTCATCGTTCACCGGGGGATCGATGATTTCGTCGAAGGCGAGTTCGAGTACGAAGTTACCACTCTCATTGGCGGGGCTCCCGACTTGAACGATGATCTCCTGACCACCAAAGACGAAGACGCTCGCGATGGCATCGTCACCGCAATCATTGTCGCTGCACGCGAGTAACGGCCCGCCGCTCGAAGGGCACGATGCCCCATCCCAGATGTTAAGCCGGGAGTTGAAGGATGCACCGCAAGTAGAGAGCGTGAGAAGGCCATTGCTAGGAACCGTGTAGGAGTACCAGACGTCATTTCGAACCGCGATGCCCGCGGACGTGCTGCACGAAGGAGCCGACGTGACACCAGAGTAAGTCGCCTGAAACGTGGTCCCCTCATTGGGACCGTCCACGAGCGCGATGGCGTTAGAGCACTCGTCGTTCTCGGGAATACCGCCGCCGGCGCAGTCGGTGCAAGGGAGCTGCACTCGATAGTGCTCAAGGTTGCAACGCATCCGAAGGTGCTGCTCGTAGGTGAATTGATTCATACAAGAATCGATCGAGTAGTCCATGTAGTTGCGCTGGTTTTGGTGCGATTGACCGCATGAACTGCTGGAACTACAGGAACTGGTGGGACTCTGCTGCGGGAGCGTGTCGCAGGTCAGGTCACCGTTGTTATTGCAGTTCCCTGAACTCGAGCACCCACCCGCGAAGGTGTGCTCCAAGCCAAGGTAATGACCGACCTCGTGGGTCAACGTGCGGCCGAGGTTGTACGGCGACGCGGTTGCGCAGTTGCCAATCGCCGAGTACAGAATGACGACGCGATCCTGAGCCTGACCATCGATGTTGGAACATCCCAGCGCCGGCACGTAGCCAAGGGCGCCACTGGCGGTGTTGGTGTAGACGTTCATGTACCGGCTGGTGTCCCAGGCCAGAGAGTTGTAATAGCCACCACCGTCATTGAACCAAGTGCTGTTGTCGGAGTAGGTGATCCCGCTCGTCGCATTGCCCGAAGGGTCAACCGAAGCGAGCACAAACTCAATCTGACAATTTGTTCCTGGCGCGCCGGGTGATCCCGAGATCGCATTGAAGTCTTCGTTCAGCGTCAAGACCTGATTCTGAATACATGCTTCCGAGATATTCCCTTGCGTTCCAGCACTGTTGCGAATCACATGGAAGACGACGGGGATCTGGTACGTGATGTCACCCTCCGCGTTGTAGATCCCACTGGGGTTGGTCTGATTGCAACTGCAGTCTGAGGCCGACCCACCGCCCGCAACGCCCCCGAAATCAAGGTCATCAATCGGCCCGGCGACACGATCGTTTTCGGGCGGAAGCCCGCAACGATTCTTTGCGACCTCGAACAGGTCTGACTCAAGATAAGCCTCGATGCTCCGGAACTTCGTCCGACCATCCGTGTTGTTGATCTCGACCGTCCCGTCGTCGTGAACCCAGAATGCCGGGGCCGGTGAAGGGCCGTTTCGTGGGGCATTCCGAGACTGGGCGTCCGCCATGGAAGAGAATGACAAGCACGCAAGACTCGCAGAGAGGGCTAGGAACGATCGCATCTGATGATTCTCCAATCATGCAAGAGCATCAATCTGCTCGAGAGGATGCTCGAGTCGACGATGCTTCTCACCCCCTGAAGACGGGGGACGACTTCTTTGGACACCCCATCACCCTCATAGTTTCATGAGAAATCGAAGCGGCCGTCATAAAAATAGATCCTCGCTTCGCGAAATCAACCAACCTCCCTCGTAATCTTAAGAAACGCCCGTTTTTCGCGAAAAAGCCAATCCTGACTCTCCCTTTCTGACCTGGGATCCAGAAATTACCCGCTCGACCGGCCTGAATCTTCTCGTCTTCCGGGCCGGTCATCGTATTCTGTTGAGTATGGGACCCGCCAATCAAAGAATCGTCGCATCGAGCGTTCCCGTTCTCGCCATCGCGTTGTGGATCGCCGGTGAGGCCGCCTCCAACGCCGCCCCTGAGCCAGCCTCGGCCGCGCGGGTCGAAACCGCCACGGCACCTCCGGCCAGTGGAACATCCATTCGATTTGGCCGGGACATCCGACCGATCCTGTCGGATCGCTGTTTCCTTTGCCATGGCCCAGACGCGGCCACACAGATGGCCGACCTCCGTCTGGACTCCTTCGAAGCCGCCACCCGAATGGTGGATGGGCTCGCCGCCATCGTTCCCGGCGATCCCGAAGCGTCCCTGCTCTACGAGCGCATCACCGCCGTGGATGCCCACGACGTGATGCCACCACCGGACAGTGGCAAGAAAGCCATCTCCGATTCCGAGGCTGAATTGATCCGAAAGTGGATTGAAGAGGGCGCCGAATACGAGGATCACTGGGCATTCGAGCCATTGCAGACACCCAAGGTGCCGGTCGGAGACAATGACGATTGGAGTCGAAACGACATCGATCGCTTCACGATCCGACGGCTGCACGAAATCGGTCTCGAACCCGCGGCCCAAGCCGACCCGTCAACGCTCGCCCGACGCGTCTACCTCGATCTCACCGGACTTCCTCCAACTCCCGCCGAACTCGACGACTTCCTCGCCGATTCCCGCGACGACGCGTACGAACATCTGGTCGATCGCCTCCTCACCGAGGAGCCCTACCGCACGCGACTCGCCGAACGCATGGCAACGCCCTGGCTCGACCTCGCTCGATTCGCCGACACCAGCGGCATCCACATGGATGCCGGCCGACAAATCTGGCCCTACCGCGACTGGGTTTTAAACGCATTCCGCGAGAACATGCCGTTCGATCAATTCACCATTGAACAACTTGCGGGCGATCTTCTCCCGGATCCGACTATCGAACAGTTGATCGCCAGTGGTTTTCACCGAAACCATGTGACCAGTGACGAAGGCGGCGCCATCGCTGAGGAGTACCTCCTGGAATATGCGGTCGATCGGGTGGAGACCACCGGCGCCGTCTGGCTGGGCCTCACCGTGGGCTGCGCCCGCTGCCACGACCACAAGTTTGACCCGATCTCCCAGCAGGATTTCTACAGCCTGATCGCGTTCTTCAATAATGTCGAACAACCCGGCATCTACACCCAAGTGGCCGACTCCAATCGCGCCTTCGAACCCTTCCTTGAGATCCCTCGTGAAGAGGATGCGATCCGGGCCGAGCAACTCGCCACCCGCATCCGCGAACTTGAGACTGATCGCAACCAATCGACACCCGAAGAACAAGCCGCAATCCAGGAGTATCTCGCCGAGCTCATGGTCGGTGACGGATTCGCTTGGTCGGCACCCACCCCGCAGGCCGCCGAGAGCATCAATGGCGCCTCGATGTCGATTCTCGAGGATGGTTCCGTTCTGGCGGGTGGCGAAAACCCGGCGAGCGATGAGATCGTCATTACCTATCGCATCGAGAAAGGCCTCCACGATGCCTTCCTGATCGAAGCACTGCCCCATGAATCACTCCCGGGCAACAAGACCGGCCGCGCCCCCAATGGAAATGCGATCCTCTCCGGAATCACCGCCGAAGCGGTCTCGGCCGCCGATCCCTCCCAGCGCGTGACCGTTCCACTGGAATGGGCCTGGGCAGACTACGAGCAGCCGAATGGTGACTTCAAGATCACCAATGCCCTGCGACCTGATGACGGCCGGGTCTGGGCGGCGCAGTCGCACGACATCCCAGGAGCTCGGACCTTCGTGTTCCTTGCCGCCGAACCCTTCGGGTTCGAAGGTGGAACGGATCTCGTCGTGCGATACGGTTTCGAGTCCCCCTACGCACAACATGCGATCGGTCGAACTCGACTTCATCTCGGCCGATCGACCCCGGCCCTTCGCGCCGCGCTTCCGGTCGCGAACACCAACTGGTACATCGCTGGCCCGTACCCCACCGCCAACGGCGCCGAGGCCTACGGAACCGCGTTCGGCCCGGAAGAGGACGGCCCCATCTCGTTCGGCAAGAAATTCCGCGATCAGACCTGGCGCTACTCGCCCGGCGTCATCGACGGCCAGACCATCACCCTCGCCCAGGGAATCGGCGCCGAGTACGTGGCCCGCGAAATCTACAGCCCCGACGAGCGGTCACTCTCGCTCTCGCTTGGCTCTGATGACGGCATCCAGGTCTATCGAAACGGAGAGATGGTTTTCGAGCGACAGGTCGCACGCGGTGTCGCACCAGATCAGGACCAAGTGGAAGTGCCGCTGGTACAAGGCCGCAACACGCTGGTCCTGAAGATCGTCAACACCGGCGGTGCCGGTGGGATGTACTACCGAGCCGACTCACCCGACCATGAACTCGCCGGACCGGCAGTCGCCTTGCTCGTCCCCGAAAACACCGTGCGACCTCCAGTCTTGACCGCCGCGGGCGAAGCCATTCGAATGCGGCAATCGCCTCGGTACCGAAGCATCAGCGACCAGATCGCGAAGATCACCACGGAGCGAAGCGGTCTCCTCAACAACGTTCCGAAGACCATGGTCATGAAGGAACGGGCCATGGCCCGTGACACCTACATCATGATGCGTGGCCAATACGACCAGCCAGACGTCGAACGCCCGGTCTCGCGTGCAATCCCGTCCGTACTTGGCTCCCTCCCCGACGACCTCGAACAACCGAGCCGGCTCGATCTCGCCCGCTGGATCGTGAGTGACGAGAATCCTCTGACCGCCCGCGTCGTGGCCAATCGTTACTGGGCACTGCTCTTCGGTCGAGGCTTGGTAGAGAGCGTGGACGACTTCGGCCTGCAGGGTGCGTGGCCTTCGCACCCCGACCTCCTCGATTACCTCGCGTCGACCTTCCGCGAAGGCGGTTGGGACCAGCTCGCCCTGCTGCGGCGAATGGTGACCAGCGCCACCTACCGACAGTCCGCTCGCCGCGATCCCCGCGCGATGGCGATGGACGTCAACAATGAGCTGCTCTCGTCGTTCCCCCGGCAGCGACTTGCCGCCGAGCAGATTCGGGATCAGGCACTCTTCGCCTCAGGACTACTCGTCGAACAACTCGGCGGGCCCAGCGTCAAGCCATACCAACCGGACGGGCTCTGGAAAGAAGTCGCGATGCTCCAGTCAAATACCCGGAACTTTCAACAGGGGTATGGCGATGATTTGTACCGTCGAAGCGTCTACACCTACTGGAAGCGGGCGTCTCCGCCGCCCTCCATGCTTGCCCTCGACGCCCCGACCCGCGAGTACTGTTCAACCCGCCGAATCACCACGAACACGCCATTGCAGGCGCTCGTACTCTGGAACGACCCCCAGTTCGTGGAGGCCGCCAGAATGCTCGCGGCCCGAGTGATCACCGAAGCCGAGGGCGATGACGCCCGTTTCGACCTGCTCTTCCGATATGCGACCGCGACCCCACCTTCGGACACCCTGCTTCCGCTGCTCCGCCAGACTCTGGCCGACTATCGGGAACGCTATGGGGCCGACGCCGAATCAGCGGCCGCCCTGATCGCGGTCGGAGAAACCATGGCCCCCGCAGAGATTGATCCGAAAGAACTCGCGGCCTGGACCATGCTCGCGAATGCCGTTCTGTGTTCGGACGCCGCCATCGTCAAGGATTGACCCCAGGATCTTCAAACATGCCAAACCCGATCAACGAAAATCCCGCCGATCCGCTCGAAGCCTACCTTCGCAATCTCACCCGGCGCCGTTTCTTCGGCTCGATGGCGGGTGGATTGCTCGGCGGCCTGGGAACCACCGCACTCAGTTCATTGATCGGTGACCGCCCCGCGTTCGCTGGTAGCCGAGTCAGCGAAGTCGACGAGATCCTCGCCGCACTCCCGCATCACGCTCCGAAGGCCAAGCGAGTCATTTACATGCACATGGAGGGCGCCCCGAGCCAGCTCGACCTCTATGACCACAAACCACACCTCCACGACCGATTCGACGACGACCTTCCGGATTCGATCCGGAACGGCCAGCGAATCACCACCATGACCAGCGGTCAGGCCCGGTTCCCCGTGGCACCGACGATGTTCAAGTTTGATCGATACGAGAACAACGAAGATGGCGTGATGCTTTCGGAGATCCTCCCGTATACCGGCAAGATGGCAAAGGACATTTGCTTCATTCGTTCAATGCACACGTCGGCGATCAACCACGAACCTGGCATCACGTTTTTCCAGACCGGGAGCGAAATTCCGGGCCGGCCCTGCTTCGGTTCTTGGATGAGTTACGGCCTCGGAAGTATGAACAGCGACCTGCCGAGCTTCGTGGTGATGATCACCCAAGGGATCGGCAACATGCAGGCGCTCTCGGCGCGATTCTGGGGCAGCGGATTCCTTCCGAGTGAACATCAAGGCTGCAAGCTCCGGGCAGGCCGTGACGCCGTGCTTCATCTTCGCGACCCCGACGGCGTGAGCCGCGAGGACCGCCGACGGATGCTCGACCTCGCCGCCAAGATGAACGAAGAGGAATTCGCGGAGTCGCTTGACCCCGAGGTCCAGGCCCGCATCGCCCAGTACGAGATGGCCTACCGGATGCAAATGTCGGTACCGGAACTCACGGACATCTCCGACGAGTCCGAAGCGACGCTCGAAATGTACGGCCCCGACGTCCGGACCCCCGGCAGCTTCGCCGCCAATTGCCTGCAAGCGCGACGGCTCTCCGAGCGCGGGGTTCGATTCATCCAGTTGTACATGCGGGGATGGGATCAGCACGGAAACTTGCCGGGCGAGATCCGGGCCCAAGCCAAGGCGGTCGACCAACCACAGGCGGCCCTGCTCGCCGATCTCAAACAACGCGGCATGCTCGACGACACGCTCGTCCTCTGGGCTGGCGAATTCGGCCGCACCGTCTACAGCCAAGGCACGCTCACCCGGGAAAACTACGGCCGCGATCACCATCCTCGTTGCTTCACCGTCTGGCTCGCGGGCGGTGGCGTCAAGCCCGGTATTTCCTACGGCAAGACCGACGACTATTCCTACAACATCGTCGAGAATCCAGTCGAGGTCCACGACCTTCACGCCACCATGCTCAATCAGCTCGGCATCAATCACGAACGCCTGGCGTATCGGCATCAGGGTCGTGACTATCGATTGACCGACGTGCACGGAAAAGTCGTCAAGGACATCCTGGCCTGATCTTCGATCGCATTCGGCTCAGAGTCGATCAACGTCCCGCCCCCGGTCGTCCAGCCCGCAGTGGCGGTCCCACACGCCAAGCAGTGGAATCGTCATGGCGAAGAGCAGCAACCCTCCCGCTACGCAGATCAAGTGATGCTCGTGCACCAGCATGGTGGTGATCGAGACCGGAATCGCCCAGGCGAAACCGATCAACCACCAAATTCCGCCCCAACGCCGAGCGATCACCGTGGCCACGGTGAGCGAATAGGTGACATGAAGCGACGGAGTCTGATTCCACTGCGAGACATTTTTCATCCCGAGCGGCTCGAAGAGATACGCACCCCAGATGCCAGTCGGCATGTCGTTGACATACGCGTTCTCGATGGGGAGGAGGACGAAGAAAGGCGCCGCGATCACGACCTGAAGCAGAAGCAGGCCCATCGGAGGCACAGCCTCCCGCGCGGACCGAAAGACGAGGGGAAGCAGGATCACCGACAGATCCAGCGTGAAGTAGAGCGGGATCGCCCAAGGCTGCAACGGAATTCGCGACTCCCACTGGAACGTGAGGGGTAGCCGCGTGCCGTGCAGGTCGCTGAGCTCGTGCGCGATCGTCCATACCAGACTGAAACCAAGGAAATAGATGATCGCGATCCAGATCGCCCCCCACCGACCCCGCGTCTCCAGCCGGTCGAGGCCGCCATCGCTCATCGAGGTACTTGGGGATCGGTCGTCGGTCATCGAGGTGGATCTCGGCATACGGCCCGCAGGACCTTGATCTTGAAACGGATGAAGAATCACCCGTGGCGGTAAGAAGACACGATACTGAATCCATGCAGCCGAACGAGAAGCAAGGCACACCCACTGGCGTCACCAGCGATTTCCCCGCGCAACGCCGTTTGATCGGACTCTGGAGCGCGACCGGCATCTGCGTCGCGTCGATGATCGGTTCCGGCATCTTCGCGGTGACCGGAATCGTCGGAGCCGAGCTGGTATCAGCATCGAATCTGATGTTGGCCTGGATTATCGCGGGCGTGCTCGCGCTGGCCGGCGCCTTGACCATCGGCGAACTCGGCGCCATGCGTCCGAAGGCCGGCGCTCAGTATGCCGTTGTATTCGAGACCCTCGGTCCGATCTGGGGATACCTCAACGGCATGATTACGCTGTTCATCGGGTACATCGCGGCGATGGCCGCGATCGCACTGGTCGCTGGCGACTACATCGAGGATCTCGCACCCTGGACTGAGGTTCGAACCACGGCGACCGTCATCCTCTGCGGTCTTGGCTTCATTCACGCGATCACGGTGATCGGCGGCAAGCGATTCAACGACGGCCTCGTGATCCTCAAAGTTCTTCTGGTGGTCGGCTTCATCATCGCCGGGTTCCTCGCCACCATCGAACCCATTCTCCCCTCCGCCGAACTCATCGAAGCCGCGAAGATTTTCCGACCTGATTCGGCACTCGCCACCATTCCTCCCGACTCGACCCCCGCCGCGACGCTCGAACATCTTCGAAATGCACCGGCCCCCAGCGCGATCTCCGGAGTCATCGGACTCGCGGTGGTCTCCATCTCCTTCGCGTATCTCGGCTGGTCGACCGCTGCCGAAGTCGGTGGCGAGATTCGACGTCCCGGTCTCTTTCTCCCGCTCTCGATCATCGGCAGCGTGATCGTGGTCGGCGGCATGTACCTCCTCATGAACCTCGTCTACCTTCGCGTGGTCCCGGCGGCCGGCATGCTCGAGCTGGATTCCAACGGAACGATTCAGCCGATGGCCAGCATCGGCGCCACGGCGGCCCGGAGTATCTTCGGCGAATTCGGCGGTCGTCTGGTCACCGGCGTCATCGTCCTGCTCTTCATCTCTACTCTGAGTGTCTCGGTCATGACCAGTGGTCGAGTGGTTGCCGCCCTCGCCTGGAAGGGCGACTTCCCCGCATCATGGGGACGACTGAATCCTCGAGGCGCCCCGACCCTGGCGATCTTCCTGATGACCGCTGCCACCATTCCCCTCGTGTGGTATTCCGGGCTTACCTCGCTCTTGGAATTCGTCGGCGTGCTGACGACGTTCGCGGTCTGCCTGACCATGATCTCGGTGATGGTGCTCCGCGTCCGCTTCCCGGACGAACCACGTCCGTTCAAGATTCCCCTCTATCCGCTTCCCCCACTGATCTCGCTCGGACTCGGAATCTGGCTCATCGTCACGGCGACGATCGAAGACTGGGTTCCCGTCGCCGCGTCAGTCGCGACGTTGGCCGCGATGTTGGCGGCAAGGCCGTTCCTGAGACAGGCCGACTCCGCCGCCCAGTCACCGTGATCTGTCCTCAATCTTTATCCGGTCTCGACGGCACGGCCCCGATGACGATCTCCGCGGAGAACACGCCGGTCGGATCTCCGCGCTCTTCGAGGGTCCGGGCCAACCTCTGAATCGTGCGGGGAACCTTGCCCTCGAAGACGACTTCGTCACCACGACGAACCACGATCGGCTGATCGAGATCGAACATCTCGTCATCGGCTCGAATTCGTAGGCCGCGCTCCGCGCCTTCCAGAATCGTCACGGTGTTCCCGGTCCGCTCGACAACGATTCGTTCCCTCGCCTTCGGTTCATCGACCGCAAGCCAGTAGAACCGCGGGTGCGTGACATCGTCCTGAAGCCAGACAATCTTCTCGGGGCGGAGATCGCGATCGTGCGCGGCCATCCAAGACACCGCCACCGCATCTTCCCGATCCATCCAGTGGCCCTTGCCTTCATGGATCACAACTTCATGGGGATAGCCACCCTCATCAGCGGCCGCCAGATCAGCAAGTTTTTTCTTCCACTCTCGCGCGATCCCGTTGCGGTTGTATGAACCATCCTCTCCTCCCATGTGCAGCGTGAAGGGAAGATTTCGAAGACCATCTCCCTGTGTCTCGTTGGGATGACCCGCCATCATCGCCGCGGCGCCAAGCCGGTCAGCCATCCGCGGGGCAAGCTGATAGACACCATCGCCGCCGGCCGAGTATCCCATGAGGTAGACGCGGTTCGGATCAACGTTCTCGAAGACGATCATATTCTCGATCAACCGATCGAAGAAATCGTCGACGTGTCCCTGATGCCAAAGATTCCAAGTATCGGTGGGCGCCCGAGGCGCGACATAAACACCTTCCTCCGGAACGTAAAGCTTCTTCTGGTTATTCCATTGCTGGGTGTTCACTCGAGCGGGTGCTCCGCCGCCACCGTGCATTGAGATGAAGAGCGATCGCCCCGAAGGCGGCGCGTTCCCGTAGACCTCGTACCAAAACGGCATCTTCCGTCCGTCGATCTCCAGAACCCTGGCATCCATCTCTGCCTTGCGGTCGCGGCGAACATCTCGTTCGTGACGGCGGAGGAGGTGCTGCGCGGCCTCTTGTGCCTCGTCTTTACTCAGGGGCGTGGCCGCCACTTCAAGCTCCGCCACGCCGTCGAGTCCGTTCCGCTTGAGGGCTCGCCGAAGTTCCTTGATGGCGTCGCGACCAGCGTTCGATCGATCCGTTGACCCATCAGCAGCCTGCGACTGAATATTGATCTGGGTCTTGGCCTCGATCATTTGCTCGTCACGGGTGAAGCGTTGGCCAGCTTCAAGGTGTCCATCAGCCAGTTCAAATCGAACCGTGAACTCGCTACCGAACGGAACAACGAACTCAAGATGGTCGTTGGCATCGAAAGATTCGTCACGAGTGACGCCACGTCCGGACGCCACGCCGTCGACCAGGATCGTTACTGGCACCGACGCTCGTTGCCCGGAACGCTCGTCCTGAATGCGGACATAGAGCCGACCATGCCCGTCTGGAATCTTTTTCGAATCCTGCGTGTAGCGCGGGGTGACGTTGACCGCTCGGACAGTTTCATCTTGAGGCCGCCAGACCATCGGAAAGTGGATCGGCGTCTGTCGCCAGGTCGTCGCATAGATCGAATGGCGAGGATCGTCGACCTTAGCGGTACTGGCCCGCCCGGCGAACCACCCCTTATTGAGATCATCGCCCGATGGTTCAGCCCCACCGGTGTACTTCCATTCGCCGCCATCCCAGACTTCGACCCAACTGTGATTGCCGCTTTCGTCGGACCAGAGCGGCGTTCCCACGAAACGAGCCGGAACGCCGACCGAGCGGCAGGCCTCGATCAGCAGCACACTTAAACCAGTACAGGACGCCAGACCGGCATCGATCGACTCCAGTCCGCTTTGGTCAGCCTTCGGACGCTTGGTCGAGTACTTCACACCCACCATCGGGAAGACCTTTTGATTCAGGAGCACTGCCGCCTCGCCCGGGGTCGACGCACCTTCAATCAACGGAAGGAATCGAGTTCGAAAACTCGCCCTCCAGTCGTCGCGTCGCTCGTTGACCGCCGCGTACGGAAGCACCGCGTCGAGAAAGATCTCATGGGGAACCTCATCTTTCCACGGCGAGGCCTCTCGCGCTTCGATCGCGAGTCGAAGGTTCTCGATGAGGTAGTCGGCGGTCAGCGTCTGGAGATCCGAAGTCGGCATCCGCGCGACCAGCCAGTTCATCGAATCGACGTGCTCGGCGGGCGCCTCGGCGATTGCCCGCTTGATCTCGGCCCGATTGTCGCCAGATCTCTCGAGCGCGGCGCGAACATCGGCATCCTGCCAGACATCTGCCGTCACCTGCTGCTCCGGAAGGAACAGCAACGCCGCGATGATTCCGAACAGAAAGGCGAGGATTCGAAGTGAGACGATTCGGTGCATGGTGATTCTCCGTGAAGATCTCAATCTACCAACTCAGGCTGCCCCGGCGGCCATCGATCACCGAGGTTTGCCCGCTCAGATGACGCCGTCGGCCGTAACATGGTCCCCGTTGGAGCCGATTGACCCCCCCGTCCCATGCACGCTCTGGAGTCACCGAATGAAGCCCACGATCGATCGCCGTACCGCGCTACTTGGCATGGGGGGCGGACTGGCCGCCTCGTGCGTCACCGACACCGCGTCGTCCGGGCCTCAGGAATCCCCGAAGATGGCATTCCAGAACGGTCGCAGCCCATGGCCCATCTGCCTCGACACCGCCACCATTCGACCGGTGCCACTGCTGGAAAAAATCCGAATCGCCGCCAAAGCTGGGTTCGATGCGATCGAACCTTGGGACGGCGAGCTGCGTGACTTCGAACGCGAAGGCGGATCACTTCCCGACCTTCGAAAGCGGATCGAGGACGCCGGCCTCTTCGTCCCCTCGGTGATCGGCCTCTGGAATGCGATCCCCGCCACCCGTGCGGAGTGGGACGCTGGTCTCCCCGCGACCCGAGACCGCATGCGGATGGCGTCGGCGATCGGCGCGGAGCACATCCAGGTGATTCCGCAGCCACAACGCCCTTGGCCTGAATTCGATCTGGCGTGGGCGAGCGCCCGCTATCGGGACCTGCTGGTCATGGGCCTCGCGGACTACCAGATCAATCCAGCCATGGTGTTCGTCCAGTTCCTCCCCGGGGTCGCGCGTCTGGGACAAGCGGCGGCAATCGCCCTCGATGCGGATCACCCCAAGGCACGGATCATCCCTGATGTCTTTCACATGCATATCGGCGACTCGGGGTTCTCCGGCCTCCGTCATTTGCAAGGTGACTTCATCGCCATCTTCCAGTTCAACGATGCGCCGGCGACGCCCGCAAAGCCCGAATTGAAGGACGAACACCGAGTCTTCCCGGGCGACGGAATACTCCCGTTGGAACAGAGCCTCCGAGACCTTCGCGACATTGGGTATCGCCGTTGCGTGTCTCTCGAACTCTATAACCCGGAGTACTGGACACGGGATCCGCTGAAAGTGGCAGTCGAAGGTCGAAGAAAGACCGTGAACGTCATCGAGCGAGCCCTCGCATGAGTGGTCTTCGGTTGCCCGGGGGTGATTCGATGTCTTTCCGCGCCGCCTTCATCGACTTGTGGCGATGGCGGTCTCAAGTTGCTCGATCGTGAATGGCTTCGCAAGTATCTGGAGCGAATCAGCGTCCAGTTCATGCTGCGATAAGGCACTGCCCGAGACCAAGACAATCTTCAACCCTGGATATTCCGCGCTCACCTGACGGGCTAATTCTCGACCGCCCATCCCCGGCATGGAGAGATCCGTCACGAGGACGTCGAAGGGAGTCGCCTCATCCCGAAGTGCGTCGAGCGCGTCGGCGGCGTTCGCGACTCCCACCACGAACCATCCGGCGATCTCCAGCATCTCGACCAACGCACGCTGCACAAATTGGTCATCCTCTGCAAGCAGCATTCGACGCCCCGTCGATCCTTCACCGCGGGAGGTTGTTTCCTTCGAATCAGCCTGATCAACCGCGGCGCAGAAAGGAAGATGAACGGCAATCGTCGTGCCCGAACCTGGTTGAGTGCGGACGTCAATCACCCCTGAGCACCGCTCGACGATCCACCAGACCGTCGACAATCCGAGTCCTGTTCCTTCTCCCAGATCCTTCGTGGTGAAGAAAGGCTCAAAGATTCGCGACAAGGTCGCCTCGTCCATCCCCGTCCCGTGATCTTCGACTTCGATCACGCTCCAGATCCCGGGCGGGCGGTCCGCTCCGAACATCGAGACTGGCGCGTCGCTCCGCTCGACCCGAGTACGAATCGTGATCGACCCACCGACCGGCATCGCATCGCGTGCGTTCACCACAAGATTGACGATCACCTGCTGCAACGCGATCGGATCGGCTTTCACACCCTTTGCCGCCGGATCGAGTTCAATGACCAGATTCACACGATCTTCGAGCAGTGGCTCCAGGAGTGCCCTACTTTCGCCGACTGTCTTCGCCAGATCGAGTTCACCGACCTCGAGCCGCCGACGACGCGCAAACACCAGCAATCTTGCGGTGATGTCCGCGGCCCGATCACTCGCGTCCTGAATCGCATCAAAGTGCCGACGCGCGGCCACGAGATCGGTCGCCGACTCCCCGAGCGTCGCATGACCAGAAATCGCCAGCAGTACATTATTGAAGTCGTGGGCGACTCCGCTCGCCAGCTGACCGATCGCCTCCATCTTCTGCGATTGGAGCAGTTGATCCTCGAGTTCTGCTCTCGCTTTCAGTTCCTTCTCGAGTTCCTGATTGCGCCGTTCCAACTCCGATGAGGCGTCCCGAAGGCGATCCGCAAGCCGTCTCATGTCCTCGACGGAGTTGTTTCGCGCCTGAAGGAGCACCAATAATTCGGCAACCCCAGCATTGGCGGGGAAGTCCTGCAACCGGAGGCCCTGACCAGCGAGCTGGGATAGATCCGTGATCCACGGATGCCCAAGGAATCGCATGAGCTGCGAATGCTCGTCATGAATGAACTCGCCGCGCAACCGAATCCCGTCCAGCATGGGCAGATTAACAATCTGCATCTCCCCATCCGTCTTCGTCAGGGATTCGAAGTCGCGAACCGGAAGCGGCGTTTCAAGCGCCTTCATGTCGAAGAGCGAAACCCCCTTTAATCGCGCCCCCGCGATGGCGGCCAAGCGAGGGCCAGAAACCACCAGCAGTCCATCAACATCCACGCCGAAATGGAACGGGAATGCCCGATCCAGAAGCCACGGTGCGAGTAACTCGTTGGGGTCGGTGGTCACTCTTTAGCTACCCCTCCAGCAGCGTCGACGTAGAGAATCTTGAAAGCATCGTGAGCTTCGTCACCTTCGCCCGTCCTGAAAGGAGTCACTTCAACCTCTCTCCCGAATCGAGAAGCCAACCCTTTCACCAGCCCGGTCACCAACGCTGAGAGTCCGGGACGATGACTGAAGTAGTGCAAGGTCAGTCCAGCATCCGTCGAATCCGAGATCCGGAATCGAGGCGGCTGGAGATCGGGAAAGGCGAGTTTGACGCGGGCATGCATCTGGTCAAGGTTTGAAAGGAACTCCGGAAGGGTACTCCCGGCCGAGTCGAGGAGGTGCCCGTATCCTTCCACCGCGGTGTACTCAACCCAGTACCCACCGAATGCCTCAAGGATGGTCTCCGAAGGGAGTCCCAGTTCCTCTGTCGCCGCCGCAACGAGATCGTAGGTCACGGAATCGTCATAACTCTCCATCGAGATGAAGTCTTCATCCGGAAGACCAGCCCGAATTCGAATCCGATTCCAAGCGTGGATTCCAAACTGCTCGGTCACGAGGCCCTTGACCGCTCTATTGATTAGTCCATACATTCCACGCTCCCTATTTTCTTGCTGTTTATCATAGTCCGAGGCCAAGCCAATCGTTGAGAAGGCCGACAGACCTACCAGGCCCCACGCCGCTACAAGAGATCGGAATCCACGCCCATGCGACCCCATTTCAGAAACACCCTTCAAACCAGCCTGCTCGGCCTCCTGGGACTCATTGCCATTCCACTGACGTTCTCCGGCTGTGGGAGTGTCCCGACTACCCAGAGTGAGATGAACATCAAGATGGAGGCCGTGGTGCCGCCAGCAAACAAGGCTGCCGACTCAATTCTCGCCAAAGACCAGAGTCTGAAACCGCTCTTGGACAATGCGTACGGCTACATCGTCTTTCCAAGTGTGGCGAGCGGGGCGCTGATTGTCGGCGGACAAGGTGGCGAGGGCGTGGTGTTCAAGGACGGCACCCCGTGGGGAATCGCCAAGCTCGCCAGCGGGTCGATTGGCCTCCAGGTCGGCGGCGAGACCTTCACCGAAATCATCGTGATGCAAACCTCGGATGCCTTCAATGCGGTGACTGCAGACCAGTTCTCGTTCACCGCCGGCGTGACTGCGACAGCGGTCGAGGCCGGGGCTGCCCTGAAGGCGAAGTTCGACGGCGGGGTCGCCGTCTTCGTATCGACCAACGGAGGACTGATGGCATCGGCGGCGATCGGTGGCCAGCAGATCAGTTGCTATCCCGCGAAGATGGAGTGAATCCATCGATCACGCCTGAATCACCCGCGACGGACGCTCATCCATGACCGACTTCTCCAGCTGGAACATTCTCGGAGAGGTACTGCTTCTGGTGGGATCCGCGGTCGCACTTGGCGTGGCGCTCGAATCGATTCGGATTAGTGCCATCATTGGGTACCTACTGGCCGGCGTGTTACTCGGCCCCAGCGTGTTCGGTCTCGTCGGCAACGATGGCTCGCTCGAAGTCGTCGCCGAACTCGGCGTCTCGCTTCTTCTATTCTCGATCGGTCTTGAACTCACGCCAGCCCGGCTGCGAGGATTTGGCCTTCGAGGTGCCGTGGTTGGGGTCGTCCAGGTCATCTTCACGATCCTTGCGGGGGCCGGCGTTGCCATCTTGTTCGGACTCGAATGGCGAGAAGCCACGATCCTCGGCTGCATGGTCGCCCTGAGTTCTACCGCGGTCGTGGCCAGGCTCTTGAACGAACGCGGAGAGCTCGAATCGCCGCGAGGCCGGGAAACCCTCGCCGTCCTCCTGGCCCAGGACGGCCTGCTCATTCCGGTTCTCCTCTTGGTTGGATTCTTGGGGGGCGGCGACGGCAATACCAGTGACGCGCCCAACATCGCCGGCCAACTGGCCAGCGCCGCGGTCAACATCCTCATCATGGTGGCATCGATCGCCGTGGTAGGGATCTTTCTGATTCCCCGCCTCCTCAACGCATCGATTCTTCGGAAGAACCGCGACTTCGCCATCGTCATCGCGATCATCACCTGCCTGGCTGCAGCGTGGGGAAGCCACTCACTTGGCCTCTCCCCCGCCCTTGGCTCATTCATCGCGGGAGTGCTGCTGGCCCGGGTTTCCTTTTCGCGGCAGATTCGCGCCGACACTGGCGCACTTCGCGCCGTCTTCCTGACCCTCTTCTTCGCGTCCGTCGGCATGCTTGCGAACGTGAGAGAACTTGTTCAGCCCGATGTGCTGAAATTGCTCTTGGCCATTCTCTTCATCGGCCTATTCCTGAAGATCATCATTGCCTGGATCGCCATCAGAATCACCGGAGGTCATCGGCGGATCGCGATTGGCGCCGCGATGTGCCTCGCCCAATTCGGAGAATTCAGTTTCGTGATCGGGAGTGAGGCACTCAAATCCGAGATCATCAGCCCGGCCATGTTCCAAGCCGCGATCGGCGCCTCCCTGATCTCGCTCTTCGCGACGCCCTTGCTCGTCGCAAACGCGAAAGCCATCTCGACGTCCCTCGAACGATTCCTCGTGCGTGTCCACATCTGGGAATCTTCACTCCCTCCGGAGTTGCCGGCGGACTCGGAGCTATCGGGACACGTCCTCATTGTCGGATATGGTCCGGCTGGAGCAGAAGTCGCTCGAAGTATGGTGCTCGCCAATCTCACCCCGATGGTGATCGACATGAATCCACGATTGGTCGAACGGGCGGCGGCCGATGGGTTCCGTTCCGCTTTCGGGGATGGCGCCCAACATGAAATCCTCGAGCACATCGGCGCTTCCCGAGCGGCGGCACTGGTCATCACTTTGCCAGAGCCACAGACCGCCATGGCCACGATCACTCAGTTCCGCGCACTGAACCGCGACGCGATCATCGTCGCCCGCGGCCGATACGAGCGATGGGTACCCGACCTCGAAGCGGCCGGCGCCGACTTCGTGATCAGCGAGGAATCGATCGCCGGCACGATGCTCGGAGCGACTCTTGTCTCGAGGCTCACGGGCGATACCACCGCCGCCGCGGATCTGGCGTTGCCGCCGAATCCGCCGCCGTCCCACGACGGTCCGTCTTGAAACCTGAATGTATCGAGCGCCCCCGGACTCACCGCTGATGAGCCAATAGATCCCCGTCAGCGGCTGATCGCGTCCCAAAGCGATTCCGCGCCGGCGACTGCCGCGACGCCGCCATCAAGGACATCGTGGGGATTGGTCCCGTCCCCGTACGACTTCAACATCAACTTCTCATCGATCATGACGCCGAGGCCACCGATCACGGCGGCGCCGTACAGGCCCTTCACCCTCGAGATGACGGTGGTGTCGCCATTCTTCATCGGATCGCCGGCCGTCCCGCTCGCACTCATCGCGGTTCCACTCGCCTTCGCAACAAACCGCGTTCCGTTGAATACGAATTCATCAAAAGCCTCGGTCGATCGGAACACGAGAATCAGGTCCGCCGTCTGCCCACCGATCTGTAAGCCGATGCTCCCCGAAAGGTAGTCGAGTGGCAACGGCGCGGACCAGGTTTCGCCCAACCGCCTCATGGCGACACCATGGCCGGTCATCATTCCAATTCCCAGGCCGCCGCCACCGATCTCGAGAATCACCACACCGTCGGCATCGGCGAACGTCGCACCGTCGATCTTTCCTGCGAGTCGAAAATCGTTGACCATTCTCGCATCCTGAAAACTCTGATACGCCATGGAGTCTGGGCCGCAACCCGATCCGGCGAAGAGAGACAGGAAGAGCAATCCGAAAAGCAGGGAGGCCTTCGATCGAGTCGAGCACGTGGCGGTGTCAATCATCATCTTCTTGATCCAATACGCGGGTTAGGGAGTCCTGAGAGTTGCATTTCGACTACTGGCCGGGTGAGGATAGGCGCATGAGAGTACCCCCACATCTCGTCCTCGCCATTCTGGGCCCTCTTCACGTCGGTTCATCCCCAGCCACCGCCTCACAAGAAACGCCTCATCCTGGCGCTGATGCCGACGCTCCGATGATCCGACTCGGAGATCGCCAACAGACGCAAGCCGCCGCGGATATCGATACCCAATCCGGTGTGACGCCCTTGCTTCCCTGCCCGGACCAAATCACCAAGTACCAGCCATTCGCGGAAGCGCCGCCTCTGGGCATCACCAATTTGGACCCCCTTCTCCCCAGTCCCCTCGCCACGCCGCTGGCACCTCTCCGCAATGGTGAGTCATGGACGAAGAAGAACATGGGCCTCAGTTGGAACATCTATTACACCCTGCTCTACCAGCATGCGACAAGGACCAACGACGGCCTGGGAGATAACGCGGGGAGCGGTCGGCTGGATCTCAACTTCGACTGGGTCATCTTCGACGAACCCGGAATCGGCCGAGGAAACATCGGTTTCTTACTCAGAAGCGGCGTCGAACTCGGACAATCTGACGATTACGCCATGGGCAACGCCGTCGGCGCAGCACCGGCCAATCTCAATGCGCTTCAGTGGACGTACCCCGCCTCGTTCGACCTGCTTTACTGGCAGCAAGGCTGGTGCAACGATCGAGTGGTTGCAACTGTCGGCAAGGTCCACCCCAATCAGTACATTCAATTGAGTCGAGTTGCGAACGACGAAAGCCGACAGTTCCTTGCGGGCGTGTTCGACGGGTTGAACACCCTCGGTTCGACGCTCGGCACCTATACCGCGGGCGCCTCAATTCAAGTCATCCCGACCGACGGCCTCTATGTCAACGCAGTATGGGCGGACCCCGACGGCGGTCCCGACCAAGGATTTGGCGATCTTGGGGATGGAGGCTGGTGGGCGGCGGCACAGATCGGCATTGCACCCGTCCTGAAGGGGCTCGATGGAAGCGAGGTCACCGGTAACTGGAACTTCGTATTCGCTGGAACCAATCGGGGCATCGAAGCATCGACCCTGCAATCCGAAAATCAAGGCCAGTCCAATGGGGCCGGCTTCGGCCTACTTCTTCAGCAGGGCCTCACCCCCACCAACGAGAACAAGAACGAATGGAGCTGGGGGGTCATGGTCGAACAAGGACTCGCGAGTGATCTCGACCTACTTCTCCAGTACGGATCGAGTACCAACGGTATGTCCGCGATTGATCGTCAATTCAATGCGGCGATCCGATGGGATCGACCTTTCGGTCGAAACGACGAGGCGTTCGGGGCCGGATTCAGTTGGTCCCGGCCCACCGATCTCTACGATCCATCACGCCGTGAGATCATGATGATCGAGACCTACTATCGGATCCAACTGACCGAGAGCATGCAGCTCTCGCCCGATCTACAGATCGTCCTCCAACCCGCGACCGGTGCAGACCGCCCGGTCTACGTCTTCGGAATCCGATTGAAGACTCAGTTCTGATCCTTGGACTACGACGACGCAGGGACAAGAAAGGCCGCCCCAGTGCGGGGCGGCCTCTAATCTTGTCTTCGGTTTGCTCGTCGGTTCAGAGCCCGGCGACCGCCCAACCATCCCGATATTGACGGGTGACGTATTGATTAAGTTCAGGCTTGTTCGTGAACTTCATCCCCTTCGCATCCCACTCAAGCATCTCGTTCGGAGCGTGACTCGCCACCGCACCGATGGCGAGGGTTTCCGAGACCTTACCGGCATAACTGAGCGGAGTCAGGCTGGGATCGCCACCGCGAGCCTCATCGATCCACAGGTGCCAGTGATTACCACCGCGGGCCTGGGGCATCTCCATGTTGCGTTCCATGCCCTTGCGGAAGTACTTGTATCCATCGCCGCCCTGCGGAACGAGGAGCGACGCCTTGTCGCCGACGATGACCACGACGTTCTGCGGCAGAACGTAATCGGCAGGAAGTCCGAGTTGCGACGGCGCTGGTGTGACCTTGCCGTCGTACCACGTGAAGGGAATGTCCTCACCGCCCGAAGCCTTGTTCCCAGCGAAGACCATCTTGACGACCTCCGTGGAGGGGTATTGATCATTTGTACCGTCCGTCGCCTCACAGATCACGGTTTTCGGATCTCCGAGATCCAGCGGCTGGAAAGCCGCGTCCACAATGTGACACGCCATGTCACCAAGCGCGCCACAACCGAAGTCGCGGACGCCACGCCAGGCGAACGGCGCGTATGCCTTGTCGAGGTACGGGCGGGTCGGCGCCGTGCCAAGCCACAGATCCCACTCGAGATGACTGGGGACGGGATTGCTCCCAGGAGTCCGCGGGTTACCCTGAGGCCACCAGCCGTTCGGACGGTCCGTCCACGCGTGAATCTCCTTGATCTGTCCGCAGATGCCGTCGCGGACGCCTTGCATACACCGCTGTTTCATCACCCGCGACGCATTCTGCGTACCCATCTGAGTCGCGAGTTCCGGCTTGGCAATGGCGGTATCTCGAAGCGCTCGGCATTCGTGGACCGAGTGCGCGAGTGGCTTCTGGCAATACACGTGCTTGTTCTGGTTGAGTGCCATCATGGCGATGATGGCGTGCATATGGTCCGGCGTGGTGATCGAGACCGCATCGATCTGATCACCCATTGAGTCGAACATCTCACGGAAGTCGACAAATGTCTTCGCACCCTGATGCTTATCCGCGGCGGACTTCAGGTTGTTTCGATCAACGTCGCAAAGGGCGACCATGGCAACTTCGGGGTGAGATGAAATTTGCCCCAGATCGCTCGCACCCATCCCGCCGACCCCGACGGAGGCGACATTGGTCTTCTGTAGGACCCCACCTCGACCAAGCGTCGGCTTCCAGCCCACGAGGACGACACCCGCGGCAGCCGCGGACTTGATGAACGTACGGCGACCGAAGTTGCCGTTGGCGAGATGCGATTTTGTCATGTCGGACATGTCGGACTCCTAGTGCTCGACACCAGTCGAGACGGTTTTCGATTCTTGGGGTGTATCACGGGACAGGACTTCCGAGCGATCGGGTGATCGGCAACGAGTCCAGCAGATACCGATGCTAGCGTCAGGGTTTGGATTCGGGGCGAAAAATCGGCCTGACTCTCAGATCCTTGAAGTAGACCAGGTCACCGTGTCCGCAGAATCCGAGATGCCCGGAGTCCCGCGCCAGTCCGGGATGCTCACGCCCGCTCAAGGTCCCTTCTCGAGTCGCTTCATCCAGGTCGACGTCGGAGATGACCGCTCCATTGAGAATGATCCGGATCCGGCGCCCTTCAGCCCGGATTTCCTGGAGATTCCACGAGCCCGGGGGCGACTGATAACCGCGAAGCGCCGGCGCGATTCCGTAGATCGATCCGTGGAACTGCCAAGGCTTCAAACCGGCGTAATTGGGATGACTGTTGTCGAGAACCTGAAGCTCCATCCCCTGATACGCGGCATCACCGGTCGCTGGTGATCGGACGGCGATCCCGTTGTTCGCCCCGGGAGGAACTTTGAATGCAAATCGAAACACGAAGTCGTCGTAGGTTCCGGACGTGTAGAGGTTTCCGCCGGATCGCTTCGGAAACGTCCGAATCGCGCCGCCTTCAACACCGTAGCCTTCGGTGTTACCGATCCAACCATCGAGGTTTTTCCCGTTGAAGATCGACTGAAAACCAGGTTCGTCGGCACTGATCCGTGCCAAAGAGACCTTGTCAATCAGCGTGGCGGACTCCCGCGCGGCATTTTTATTTTCGATCGTGCGAAAGACGAGCGTGCACGGACCAGAAACTTTGATGTTCGAGGGAATTTCGAGATCGACGAATTGACGTGTCCAGAGGCCTGCCTCGATCGCGGCCGACGTCGCGAGAAGACGCTCGTCTTCATCTGCGATCGAGACCAATATTTTCGAAGTGTCAGGACCCCATCGCGCGATACCAAATCCGACTCGATACGTGGCCCCCGAAGCGATGGCTTCGCCAGACAGATTCAGGCTGACGGCGCAGTCGCCCCTCGAACCAAGGGCCGCGACCTCACCATCGAACCACTCTGAGTCGGCAACGTCATGTTCCTTCGGCGACCAGTATTGAGCGTCCGCCGATCCGGTACCCGTGAGTTGGCACCCATGTCCCGAGGAGTCAAATTCTGGATTGCCGACTCGGATTGGTTCGAGGGTCAGCCCCTCTGTCTCCGCACTTACCGGCGAGGACATCGAGTGAAGCGAGAAGAGAACGAGACCGATGAGCGAGAGTGTCTTCATGCCCCCGATCATAAGGCAACCGATTCCGATCATCTGCATCGAATGCGCTGACTTTTTAAGACTTGCACCAACGGTGCCCCAGACGTGGGAGTCGTCATCCGTCATGATGCCGTCTCCCGATGAATCCACTCCACCCCAAGATCCTCGCCGACGGCACCCAAGTGCTCGAAAGCGGCTTGCTCGCGAGCCGTCGCTTTCCGCACGCATTCTCGACGCGGATCGGGCCCGGAGGCCAATCCTTCGATCTTGCCCGCCCCGGCGAGAGTTTTCTCGGAACATCAAACCAGACTCTGCTCGATCATCTCGCCCGATTCTCACGGTTGCTTCGCTCGGACGCACCCGAGGTCGCAACCGCCCGACAGGTCCATGGCACCGCCATGGTGGATGGTGCACGGGCCGGGGCTGCCGAGGCCGACATCGTGGTGTCCACCTCGTCCGATCGGGCGGTCGCAGTCCGCACTGCCGATTGCGTACCGATCCTCATCGCTTGCCCGAAGACCCGGATCGTCGCCGCGGTGCACGCCGGCTGGCGAGGTCTCGTCGCCGATGCGCCCGGCCGTGCCGTGTGGCATCTTGCATCACTCGGTGCCGATCGAAAAAATCTTCTCGCGGCCATCGGGCCGGCGATCGGCCTGGATCGTTTTGAGATCGGTTCTGAAGTGGCGGACGAGTTCGAGTCATCCGGACTCGGGAGTTGCATTCGAATCGGATCACCAAGACCACATGCCGATCTCTTCAACGCCGCGCTGCGGCGGCTCCTCGCTGCGGGAATTCCGACCGCTTCCATCGACGGCGCTCCATGCTGCACGTCCGCTGATCCTCGTTTCTTCAGCCATCGCGCCGAATCCGGCCGAACCGGGAGACACTTATCGGGGATCATCGGAGGCAAATCTCCAATCGATGAAGGCGAATAGGTAGGATCCATCCGTGCCTTTGGATAACTTTCCATCCAACGCAGCGTCAGAGGGCCCGGACTCGGCACCTCTGGACATCCTCGCGGACATCGCGACAGACATGTTGGATCGAGACGACTCCGACACCTGGCCGCCGGTGGTGGTCGACGGCCTTCTCAAAATCAAGAACATCGCGGCGGTGACGATCTGGCGAAGATCGGCATCGGACGAGCCGATCGAGAGCATCTCCAGCAGTGGCCTTGATGATGACTCCGTCGAGAGTATGACTAGGAAGTTCGTCGAGACCGCCCTCGAGACCATCGGCGATGAGATGATCACGGCGTCGTCCGGTTCCCAACCGATCATCGCAATCAGACTCGACCTTGATACCGCGATCACCCTTCTACCGGCCTCGGGAGAGGCCGCCGGATTCCTCGATCTGGCTCGTCAGATCGTTCGAATGCTCCGTGGACCAATCGCCGCCATCGGCCGTGGCATGGAACTCCGCCGACTCACCCTCGACCTCGCGCATCATCGCGCCCTGGAGCGGCGAATCGCGGAGGCGCTGAGCAGCGTGAAGGACACCGCGGCACTCGGCACGACGGTTCAGAGCCTCGCGGAAACGAGATTCGATGTCGAATACGCCGCCATGTACTTTCTCGACGCGGGAACGCGTTACCTCCGACTCGTGGGGAACAAAGGTCTCAACGAATGGGAGATCGAGGACGCGGAGCGCACGGCTTGGGACCGACATCCCGGCCGAGTGATCCGCACCGGCGAAATGGTGCATGTCCGCGATACGAAGAACGATCCGGGGAACCGTTCCGCGACGTCCGCAAGAAGGGTTGAAATTCGCAGTCGCTGCTACCTGCCCGTTCAGGCCGCGGGGGAGATCGTCGGCGCCCTCGGCCTGGCGTCGACGAAGGTCGGCGCCTTCGATGAACGCCACGTCGAGGGCCTCAAATTTCTTGGCGACCTCGCCGGCCTGACCTGGCTCCGACTCCAGGCGGAGATCCGAAGGCAAACCCGTGATCGGGTGCTGGTGGCGAGTGGGGACGCTGCCGACTTGCTCTTGGCATCCCCGCGATGGCGGGATTCAATCATAAAAGTGCTGGGCCTGATCGAGACGTCGTTCCAGTCTTACTCCGCAAGGTTTATCGATGTCGACGGTCAAAGTCTCGGCGGACCAGCGAGCATGGTCGACGTGCCGGCAGCCTTTTTACGTGCGACGGCTGGTTCCAAGCTGGGCGGACTCGTCGGCAACGGCGCCGAACCGGTCCCCGGATTCGAATCGGACGCCCCTTCTCTCTCGACCAGTTTCGTCTCGGTTCCCATCTGGGTTCGCGGCGAGACGGCCGGCATCCTCCTCGTCGAAGAGGTCAATCGCGTGCGGGTTCATGATCAGAACTCGATCGCCGCCCTTCGCGCGTTCGCAGATTCGATCGGAACGACGATGGCACGAGAAGCTCTGGAAGGGGAACTGGTCCACGCCCAGCGAATGGAAGCAGTCGGGTTACTCGCCGGCGGCATCGCCCACGACTTCAACAACCTCCTCTGGCCGATTTTGGTGCATTCCGCGGCCCTCGCGGATTCAGAAACGGAGGAACCCCGCCTAGAGATGCTGGCCGATATTCAGCTGGCGGCCCGCCGCGCGGCCGAACTCGTGGAGCAGATCCTCTTCCTAAGCCGGCGACGAGTGGTCGCCGATTCGAACACGCTTCTCAAGGATGTGATCGAAGAAGCCATCTCGCTCATGGTGCCTTCCACACCGGATCACATCCGAATTGAGTCCGAAATCTCCGATACCACCGCGACCACCTGCGGAGATCGGACGGCACTACTTCGAGTGGTTCAGAATCTGGTGAGCAATGCCCGACACGCCATCGAGGGACCAAAGGGAACCGTGACGGTCTCGTTGCGACAAAGCCCTGAGAATCAGAACATCGTCCATCTGGAGGTTCGGGACGATGGGGCAGGGATTCCAGACGAGATTCGAGAAAACCTCTTCGACCCCTACTTCTCGACCCGGGCGACCGGACGAGGCACCGGCCTCGGGCTGACCATCGTCCACCGAGTGGTCACGGAACTTGGAGGGGAAATCGAAATCGAGAGTCAACGAGACGAGGGAACAACCTTCCGCATCTTGCTGCCGCGAGCCGAGGAAGTCGTCGCTCAACATGTTTCGGTCGTTCCGCAGAGTTCTCCCCGCGGTGACGAGCGAGTATTGGTCGTCGATGATGATCCGACGGTGCTTCATACCAGCATGTCTCTGGTCACTTCTCTGGGATATCAAGTCGAGATCGCGGATGGGACGGACGCCGCCCTTTCGCTTTTCGATGACGCCCGGAGGCAGGGGATCGAACCGCATCTCGTACTGACCGATCTCACCATGCCGGGCCGCGACGGGATCGCACTTGCGAAAGCCCTCCGAGACCGCGAATTCGAGGGACCGATCGTACTGATCACGGGATTCGGCGACGAGTCTGCCGAACGTGCCGCCGAGGCTGGGGTGACCACGATCCTCCAGAAACCCATCCCCCGTGAGGATCTCGGAATCGTGATTCGAACACTGCTCGACGAGTCGGATTGACCCGGAGTTTCAGAACTCCTGAAACCTTGGCTCGATGAACAGACCATTGAAGGCAGAGTGTCGTAGACTCGCCCCATGCACCATTTGATATTCATCCTCGCTGGAGTGGCACTCCCCCTGCTGCCGGTCCGCGGAACCAACGCCCAATCTGCCCCGCCCGAATCACCTTCGGTGGTCATGGTGATCGCCGACGATGCGGGGTGGATCGATTTTGGCTTCCAAGGATCGACGGAAATTGACACTCCCGCGCTCGACCAGCTCGCCGCGGAGAGTGTCGTCCTCGAGGCCTGCTATGTCACGGCATCTGTGTGCAGTCCCTCAAGAGCCGGGATGCTCACCGGCCGCTACCAGCAACGATGTGGCCACGAGTACAACCTTCCCGGCGATGCCCCTCGATCCGAGGGTGGGCTCCCACTGACCGAACGCACCATCGCCGACCGAATGCAGACGGCGGGATACGCCACTGGACTCATCGGAAAATGGCACCTCGGCCTCGCGCCAGCCTTCCACCCAACGAATCGCGGTTTTGATGAGTTCCATGGCTTTCGGGCCGGGAGCCGATCCTACTTTGGGAACGAAGCCCTCCGCGGAGGCAATCGCGCCTACGAACACGTCGATGGCACCGACCGCGGCTCGGAAGTCGAATCCGAGATCGTGTATCTCACTGACACGATCGCGAATGATGCCGTAACGTTCATTCGCGACCATGCGGACCGCCCATCATTCCTCGTGGTCGCATTCAACGCGCCGCACGGGCCGATGCACGCCACCGACGAAGACCTTGCCTCCATTGATCCAGCCCTCGCGCCAGATCGTCGAAGAATCTACGCCGCGATGATGCGATCCCTGGACCGCGCCTGTGGTTCCATCGGCGATGCCATCGATGCCTCCGGCCGCGACACCTTGTTCATCTTCGTCAACGACAACGGCGGCGCCACGAACAACGCATCGGACAACGGCCCCTTGCGTGGCATGAAAGGATCCCAGTTCGAGGGGGGAATTCGTGTCCCCGGCTTCGTCCGCCGCCCCGCCGTCTTCAAACCGGGTTCGATCGTGGTTCCAGTGAGCACGCTCGACCTCGTCGCGACCGCCGTGGCAACCGCCAAAGGCGATCTGGACGGTCTCGACGGCGTCGATCTGGATCCCTGGCTGCACGCGCGAAAAGTGGACCGCCCTCACCAGCAGCTGTTCTGGCGACGAGGACCCGTCGCGGCGGTTCGGGATCTCGACCTGAAATTGATTCGGGTCGAGGGTGGCGAAACTCTCCTCTTTGATCTTCAAGCAGATCCCAGTGAACGCCAAGATCTCTCCGCGCAACGTCCGGGCACGACCATCCGCCTGCTTGCCGAACTCGCCGCCTGGGAGCACCTGATGATTCCGCCCCGATGGACGACTGGCCCCATGTGGCGGAAAAATCTCCTTCGAAAGCACCAGATGGACGTGGTCGGTCGCGAGGCAGAACGTGCCATCCCCTGAATCACCCCCCCTCATCTCAGCCGAGCAGCTCCGAGTGGCCATGAAACTCGCGACGGAATCACTTCCCGCAGATTTTGTCTCGCGACTTCGGTCCGACTTCGCGTCATCTCCCGACGTGGCGGATCGACTGCTTGCGGCCACAGCCCTGGAACTACCGCGTGGTCTCAGGGTCAACCCCCTCCGCGGCGACCCTGACCAGACGATCCGTGAACTCGACGAACTGGGGCTCGCCGGTATCCCGGTCAGTTGGGCCGCGTGGAGCCGAGTGATCCCCCGTTCCACATCCCGAGCGATCACCGAGACCGAAGCCTGGCGGGATGGACGAGTCGTCCTTCAATCGCTGACCTCGATGCTCGCCGTCTTGGGACTGGATCCCCATCCCGGCGAACGAATTCTCGATCTCTGCGCCGCGCCCGGTGGCAAGACTGCCTTGATCGCCGCCTTGGTCGAAAATGACGTCCAGATCATCGCCAACGACCGGAGTCGTACCAGGTGCATGCGGATGCGGGCGATGCTCCAGATGTTGGGGGTCGAGGCGTCAATTCGAACCGCTCCGGGCGAACGGATTCCGTACCGCGACCACGGCACTTTTGATCGTGTCCTCGTCGATGCACCATGCTCTGGCGAAGGCCGCTTTCGTTCCGACGATCCCAGAAGTCATCAGAAGTGGTCAACCAAGGGCGTTAAGCGACTGGCCTCCGTTCAGAAGTCATTGCTTCACGCCGCCATCCAGGCCGTTCGGCCCGGTGGCGTCATCGTCTATTCGACCTGCACCCTTGGACAAGACGAGAACGAAGCCGTTCTTCGGCGAGCGCTGGCGAGGTACGGTGATGGCCCGACCGGAATCACGCTCGATCCCTTGCCTCCCGAGATTCCGAAGGGACTGGCACTACTGGATCCACCGACTTCTCCAGACTCGCCAGCGGAGAACGCCGTGCGACGTTTTGGCTCGAACCCCGAAGGCGACCAGCAGAACGCCGCGATGGAGGGTTTCTTCGTTGCCCGCCTTCGCAAAAAAGGTGGCATGCGGGTCGCCTGAAGAGGGATTTCACGATGAACTGTCCGATTCTGACTTTGATCGGACAGGACAATGGTTCGTGAACCACTCATACTGCCTGCGTGAGATTATCGAAGCCAAAGCTCTTCTTTGATTCGATGGCCACAGACGACGCCATAGGAGCCCCCGACCAATGAACATTCAGGAACTGCTCTTCGATGACGGCGCCATCTGGTTCTTCGGAATCGCCGCGATTGCGACGTTGCTTTTCATCCTGACCATCGCCATGCTTTTTATGGGTGGCGATGGCGGTTTCGATGCCGACACCGGAGATGCGAGCGATGGTGCGTTCAAAGTGTTGTCTTTCCAAGGCATCGTCGGATTCTCCATGGGATGGGGCTGGGGAGGACTCGCCGCATTCCGTAACCTCGAGTTCACTTGGGCGCAGTCGGCCTTGTTCGGGCTGGCGATCGGTACCGCCTTTCTTTGGATTCTTTGGCTTGGGTTCAAGGCCATGCATGACCTGACCGGCGATGGCAACATCGACGCCAGCGATGCCATCGGCGCCGAGGGAACCGTCACCATTACCATTCCCGCGGAAGGCCGTGGACGCGTCTCCGTCGTGGTCCGCGACCGACAACGACAATTCAAAGCGGTTTCCAACGGTAAGGCCGTTGCAAGCCGCACCGCGATTCGAGTGATCGCATCTCGCGGCGATGGAACGCTCGAAGTCGAGCCAGCCTAACTAAGACCACAGATCTCCTCGGGGATCGTGGCCGACAGGCCCCACTCCTCGCCCTTCTCTTTTTCCTTTCGGAGGACACCCCATGGAACCCGCCATCTGGCTTGGCGTCATCGGCGCTGCCGCACTGATTGCCTTTTTCTTTCTGATCTTTCTGGTCAAGCAGTACAAGCGATGTCCGAGCAACCGGATCCTCGTGATCTACGGCAAGGTTGGAAGCGAACGAGCCTCGAAGTGTCTGCACGGTGGTGGTGCTTTCGTGATTCCGCTTATTCAGGATCACGAGTACCTCTCACTCGAACCATTGGTCATCGAGATTCCGTTGGAGGGCGCCCTCTCGCTCAACAACATCCGAGTCAACGTCCCCAGCACCTTTACCGTGGGAATTTCGACCGATCCGGTTCTGATGAACAACGCCGCGGAACGCCTCCTGACTTTGAGCGATAACGCCATTCGCGATCAGGCCCAGGACATCATTCTCGGCCAGCTTCGCCTGGTCATCGCGACCCTCTCGATTGAGGAGATCAACAAAGATCGCGAGAAGTTCATGACGTTGATTAATGAGAACGTCGCCGACGAAATCAATAAGGTCGGCCTCGAGCTGATCAATGTGAATATCCGCGATATCACCGACGAGAGCGGCTACATCAGCGCTATCGGCAAGCGGGCCGCAGCAGAGGCCATTAATCGCGCCAAGGTCGAAGTTGCCCAGCAGGAACGAGAAGGTGCCATCGGCGAAGCCGAAGCAGTGCGCCAGCAAGAAGTGCGGGTTGCAGAAGAAAACGCGAAGACCGAAGAAGGGCGGAAGCAGGCCGAGAGAACTCAGCGACTTGCCCTCGCAACCTTTGAGGCTCAAGCGATCACCGGCGAAGTGGAAGCCCAACGGAATCGAGAAATCGCAACCGCAGAACGAAAGGCCGAGACTTCGGTCGCCGCCAAGAACGCCGAACAGTCCGAACGGGTCGAGATCGCCAAAGCAGAATCGATCGCACGACAAGGCGAGAACTCCTCTGCGGCCGAGGTCGCCGACTCCGATGCCCGACTCGCCGAAATTCGCGCTGAAACCAAGCGACGGTCGGACGTCGCCGCCGCGGATGCATCCCGTGCCATTCTTGAGATGGAACGGAAGGAAGAACTCGCTCGACTGGCGAAAGACGTGATCGCCCCGGAGGAGATTCGGAAGCAACAGATCGAGATTGCTGCGGAAGCGTCCGCAGAACGAAGTCGCCGGGAAGCTTCTGGCGAAGCAGACGCAATCATCGCCAGATACAACGCAGAAGCGGAGGGTGTCCGGAAGGTCCTCGAAGCCAAGGCCGACGGATATCGCGAACTCATGGTGGCCTGCGCGGACAATCCACAGTTGGCGCCGACACTTCTCCTGATCGAGAAGTTGCCCGAACTCATTCGAGAACAGGTCAAGGCGATCTCGAATCTGCAGATCGACAAGATCACCGTTTGGGACGGCGGCCGAGGCGAGAGCGGAAGAGGAAGCACCAGTGATTTCCTTTCTGGCCTCATTGGCTCGCTCCCCCCTATGCACGAACTCGCAGCGCAAGCGGGAATCGAATTGCCAGGCGTCCTTGGGAAAGTCCGCGCCTCGACGACTGCGGTCGAGGCAAAGCCCCTTGAAGATCCGGATGCCGTGCTCGAAGAAGAGTGATCTTTCCAATGCTCGAAACAAACGACCCCGCCCACCTCATCTGGTGGTGCGGGGTCGTCGCATTCTGGGGTGGCATCACCTCGCATGATCTTGCATAACCGGCCTCAACCGCGATTGAAAAGAGCGGCCCCAGAGGCCTCCCCATCGCACGTTCCACCGCTCAAATCAGCACCCCGTTCCCCGATTCAAAGCACTCCCTGACTCGTATCGGCCTCCGGCGGTTAGGCTGTGGCGATGAGCGATACGTACGAATACGACCTTCTGGTCATCGGTAGCGGCCCGTCCGGCCAGTCCGCGGCGATCCAGGCGTCCAAACTGCATAAGCGGGTGGCACTGGTCGAGAAGCGAAGGCGAGTGGGCGGCGTCTGCACCTTCACTGGCACCATTCCCTCCAAGACGCTCCGAGAAGCAATCCTCTCTACCACCGGCGGCGATCGCGACGATGGATTCACCGTCCGGAAGCGACCGGAGATGACCGATCTCATCAATCGAGTCAATCAGGTCATCGCGTCCGAGACCTCGGTGGTTCGGAACAGTCTCGCTCGAAACGACATCACCGTCCTCGAAGGCGAGGCCTCCTTCATTGATCCGCACCGCATCGCGATCACCAACGATGCTGGTACCCGGGCGGTCACCGCCGAGAACATTCTGGTCGCCTGTGGCACGAATGCCGCGGCGCCGCCGACTGGGCCAAGCGATGGCAAGCTGATCCTCACCTCCGACGATGTTCTCAAGATGAAGAAACTCCCGTCGAATCTGGCGGTGGTCGGTGGCGGCGTGATCGGCGTCGAATACGCATCGATCTTCGCCACCGCTGGCGTCCAGGTGACGTTGATCGATCGCCGGGATCAACTGCTTGATTTCGTGGATCGTGAGATCGTCGACGAGCTGATGCATCAGATGCGGAAGAAAGATGTGACCTTCCGGCTGGGCGAAGCCGTCGCCAGAGTGGAAATCTTCGAAGAAGGACGACCCGAAGTCGAACTCGAACTCGAGAGCGGCAAGCGGATCATTGCGGATTGCGTGATCTTCTCGATCGGCCGAAGCCCCGCGACCGAGCCGCTGCATCTCGGATCCGCCGGCGTGAAGGTTGATGACCGAGGACGAATCCCCGTGAATGAGGCACTCCAGACCAACGTGCCCAGTATCTACGCCGCCGGCGACGTGATCGGGTTTCCGGCCCTTGCCGCGACCAGCAGCGAGCAGGGTCGAATCGCCGCATGTCGAATGTTTGGCTATGAAGCCGAAAACTTTGGGACGCTCTATCCGTATGGCATCTACGCGGTCCCCGAACTTTCCATGTGCGGCGCGACGGAGGAGCAACTGACTCGCGATCGAGTGCCCTACGAAGTCGGCGTCGCCCGCTACCGGGAAACCGCCCGCGGTCAAATCCTCGGCGACGATACCGGTATGTTCAAAATGCTCTTCCACCGCGAGAGCCATCATCTGCTCGGCGTCCACTGCATCGGAACCAATGCGACCGAACTGGTCCACATCGGCCAAGCCGTGATTTCGCTCGGCGGCGGGCTCGACTTCTTCATGAACAGCGTCTTCAACTATCCAACCCTGGCCGAGGTCTACAAGATCGCCGCCCACAACGCGGCGAACCGACTCCGGCACGTCCGGGGTCCGCGGCGAAAGACCGATACAGCGGCGTCCGAGGCGCCGACCATGAGCGCCGAAGTTCCCGATCTCGATGACCCTCGGCCGACGACTGAGCCCCCACCGGCGGGAAGTCGGACGACCGAACGAACCACCGAGGGTTGACGGGTCCGAATTCTGAATTGAACTCACCGTGCTCGACGTCAGAATAAAAAACGGGCATCTCCCTCGCTGAGTGAGATGCCCGTTTGAATGTAAAACGTCCCCGACCAGTTGCCGAGTGAGCCAACTCAACCGCGGCGACGGCGAGTTGTCAGGCCGGCGAGGCCCGCCAGCACCAACACGCCCGGTGCTGGAACGACGGTGTAGCTGAAGGCCATCGGCGAGGTGGAGTTGTTCCCCCAACCAGCCTGTACGACGTCGGTGGAGAGCAGATCGATCGCCGGGTCGCCGTCTCCCCCACCGGTAGATGCGAGATCGAAGTTGAACGTGTCGCCGATCGAGAGTCCCAAGGAATCGAGCGAGAGGGTCCACGTGATCTGACCCATTTCGGCTTGGGAAAGATCGGGCGTACCCGAACTCGTCTCATCCCAGCCCCCACCGTTCCAGAGATATCCCAATGCACCACCGCCACCGTCGATCCAGGACCCGACGAAGGCGTTGATGCCGACATCCGCCGACACCCGACGGCCCCATGGGTTGTTGAAAGGATCATTTCCCTCCGGACCGGACATGGCTCCGCCGTCACCGGAATCGATGAAAATGAGATACTTGCCCCAGTTGATGGCGCTGAGATCAGCGTTCAGCGAAGCCACGATGAACAAGCTGTCGCCATCGTTGGTGATCTCCGCACCCAGAAAATCAAGGTTGCTCAGCCCAGAATCGAAAATATCACCAGAGGCATCCTCATAGAAGTCCGCCAGTACCGAGGGCGCCAGAACCGCGACAACAGTGGTTGCAATGATCAGGGATTTCATCAGCTTCTCCTTGTGGGAGGGCGACCGGGAAGTTCACCCTCGAAATCTTGACATGAGACTCCACGATACAACCCATGGCCCATGGTACTCAAGCGAAAAGTGGCGATGAGTGTCTCGGGGAATTCGAAATGCCGATTCTGGCTCTTCCGGAACATTCCGAGATGAATCTTCGGTGAGATCTTGGCGAGATTCCGACGGCCACCCTCGACGCGAATTGAGGGATCTTCGAGACCCGCTCCTGAACTCGTTGGGACCCCCCGGATCCTGCCGTGAACCACGACCGCATCCCTCGATCGATCGCCGGCGAGCATGTCGACCGATCGAATCACCCGATGACCGGCCCTCGAAATCTCTGGGACACAAAAGTCGCGTCGAGGAGATCTCCGCCGATCCAAACATCCGATGCGTGGGCCATGAGTCGGCCCACCAGGGACATCCGGTGCCCCAATTGGGCGATCCGGAGTTTGGGCGAAGTATAATCCGGCGATATGTCGACCAACGCTGCACTTCAGGTTCGATGTCTGGCGATCGCCGCTGTGATGACCTCCGGGTCGTTCAGTATCGCCGCCGCGCAGAACGTCGATTGGCCACCCGACGTTCCCGTCGGCCAAAATCCGATCGGACGGCCGACTCGTCTCCCCACCAGTATCCGCGCCATTCCCAAGTCGAACGGTGAATGGCGATGCATCGTCAACTACCAAGGAGCCGCCGACGCAGAGCAGGTCTCGCTCGTCGGCGACTTCAATTCGTGGAGTACCTCCGCGAATCCGATGGAACGCAACGCCGCCGGTGCGTGGACCGTCGCACTTGATCTCGAAAACGGAACCTATCTCTACAACTTCGTCGAAGATACCGAGCGGTGGATTGTCGACCCAGTGAACGTGCAGCGACGCTCGGAAGACCGCGGTATCGATCACGCAATATTCTGGCTCGGGCCAGATTCTATGCTGGATCCGACGAGGGGCGTTCTGGGTGACGGTGTCGTCCTTGGTGCCGGACTGCGGCACGATCCAACAAATTGGCGAGATCGACAACGACTCCCCGATGGCGGTATCCGACTGGTGACCTATTCTCTTCGCGGCGATGTGGAATCTGCGAGCGTGGCGTTTTCCGACGGTTCCACCATCAACATGGTCGCCATCGATGGTTCAGATATTCTCGATGCTTGGCAGGCAGACGTACCGGCGAATTCCGACGGACTCCAGTACACCTTTCTCTTTCAAGATGGAGGCCGCTTCGTGCGCCACCCCCAACTCCACGACCTCGATACCGACACCTCCGATCTTTCCAAGCCGCGGACGCCCGATTGGGCCAAAAATGCGATCTGGTATCAACTTATGGTCGAACGCTTTCGCGATGGCAGCGATGCCAACGACCCCGCGAAAATGCGGCCCTGGACCAGCGAGTGGTATTCCCCCAGCCCGTGGGAAGGTGAGGATGGATCCACCTTTTACGATTCATTCGTCTTTGAACGACATTACGGCGGCGACCTTCAGGGCCTACGAGAGAAGCTTCCGTACCTCAAGGAACTCGGGGTCAATGCGATCTACCTCAACCCGATCTTTCAGGCAGAGACTCACCATAAATACGACGCGACCGACTACCGCCATATCGACGAGCACTTTGGTGCCGGTGATGGTGACTTTGATCGAACCACGGCCCAAGAGGACTTTGGTAATCCCCAGACCTGGACCTGGTCGGAGAGTGACGAAGTTTTTCTTGACACGCTAAAGACGGCGAAGGAGCTCGGTTTTCGAGTGATTCTCGACGGCGTGTTCAACCACGTCGGCACCCGTCATCCCGCCTTCCAAGACGTGAAGGAACGCGGGGTTGAATCACCCTACGCGGATTGGTTCTCGGTGAGATCGTGGGATCCCTTCGAGTGCGACGGCTGGGCGGGTTTTGACGAGCTGCCAGCTTTCCGGAAGAGCCCTGAGCACGGACTGGCATCAAAATCGCTGCGCGACCACATCTTCGCGGTCACCCGTCGTTGGATGGACCCCAACGGCGACGGAGATCCATCCGACGGGATCGATGGCTGGCGTCTTGACGTCCCGGAAGAGATTCCCAAGACGTTCTGGGTGGAGTGGTGCGAACTGGTCCGCTCCATCAATCCTGAGGCGTACATCGTCGGCGAGATCTGGAAGCCCGCGCCTGACTGGCTCGACGGCCAGACCTTCGATGCCGTGATGAATTATCCCTTTGCGGAGGCCGCCCTCTCGTGGATCGCCCATGACGACATGAAGATCTCCGCGACTGAGTTAGATCAACGACTTGGCGAACTTCGGAACACCTACCCCTCCGAGGTCACCTACGCCCTTCAAAATCTTGCGGATAGTCACGATACAGATCGAATGGTCTCGAAGATTTTCAATCCAGACCGTGCCTTCGACGAGGGCAACCGGGAACAGAATGATCCGACCTACGACGGCGGGAAACCTTCAGACCTGAGCTACCGCCGAGCACGCCTCTTCGCATTGCTGCAGATGACGTACGTCGGCGCCCCCATGGTCTATTACGGCGATGAGGCCGGCATGTGGGGATCGGACGATCCGAATAACCGGAAACCGATGCTCTGGAAGGATCTCGAACCCTACGACACGCCGGACCAAAACCGGGTCGATGAGGATCACCTTGAGTTCTACCGGAGCGCCATTGCACTTCGTCGCGGGCATGCCGCCCTCCGAATCGGTGGATTCCAAACTCTGATCGCCGATGATTCACAGGACCTGTGGGTCTTCATTCGTGATGATGCCGACGAAGAAATTCTGGTCGCACTCAACGCCTCCGAATCCGACGCTCGCTTCGACCTTCCCGGTGAGGGCTGGCGTCCAATCTTCGGCGAGATCGACGGCCAAAACAACGGAGGCCAAGTGCCTGCGGTTGCCGGCCGCGCCTGGTCGCGAGAGAAGTGAGCCCCCGCATGCCGGCCAAACCCTCACGCCATCCACTCCTCGACGCCCGAACCGCCGGCATACTGTTGCATCCGACCTCGCTGCCGAGCCGACAGGGTGCCGTCGGCCTCGGCGACTTGGGACCGGGAGCCAGAGAATTCGTTAACTGGATGGAACGCGCGGGAGTTTCCCGCTGGCAGATGCTTCCAGTTGGACCGGTTGGCAAGGGCGATTCTCCCTACAGCGGGCTCTCCAGTTTCGCGATCGAACCGATGCTCTTGTCAGTCGAGGATCTGGCCGAAGACGGTCTACTTCCAAAGTCCGCGGCCCGAACCCCAAAGACCGACGATACTGGTCGTGCTTCTTGGTTAACCGTCCGACGATGGAAACGCCCTCGACTCTCACAGGCATTCACGGCGTTCCAGGCCAAGCGAGGATTCAGTTCCGCGGGATATCGCCGCTTTCAGCGAGTTAATTCGGACTGGCTCGCCGAGTGGTGCGACTTCGCGGCCACGCGATCCAACGCGACGGCGGCCGATGATCCCGAGGGCGATCCTCGCTACCACGCCTGCATCCAGTTCCTGCTGGATCAACAATGGTCGCGGCTCCGGGCTCATGCCCGCGCCCACCAAGTGCGCTTGGTCGGCGATCTACCGATCTTCTGCGGGGCCGACTCTGCAGACGTGACCGGCCATCCCGATCTCTTCAGACTCGATCAATCTGGGCGTCCCTCGGTGCTCACCGGATGCCCGCCAGATGCTTTCACCAAAGACGGACAACTGTGGGGACACCCCCACTATCGCTGGCCAAACCACCGACGGGAAGGATTTGCCTGGTGGAAACGCCGCGTGCGGGCCACCCTCGATCGGTTCGATCTGGTTCGAGTCGACCATTTCATCGGCTTCGTTCAGGCCTTCGAAATCGCTGGTGATGCCGCCAATGCTCGCCGAGGCCGATGGCGTCAAACGCCAGGCCGCGAACTACTCGCCGCACTGCAAGCAGACCTCGGACCACTTCCTTTTCTCGCCGAAGACCTCGGCGCCGTGACGCCAGCGGTCACGAAACTCCGACAAGACTTCGGACTTCCGGGCATGCGAATTCTGCAATGGGGATTCCATGACCCCTTGGGCCCAAACGGCCCCTCGCAGGATCTCCCGCAGTTCCACCCGGTTGACGCGGTGGTTTATCCCGGCACACACGACAACGATACGACCGCCGGTTGGTGGCGAAGCCTCGATCGGCCATCCCGTGAACGATTCACCACGTATGCCGGCGATGACCAAAGCCCCGCCGCTTCCATGACCCGACTTGCATTCACCAGCCCCGCGCGGACCGCCATCGTTCAGATGCAGGACCTGCTGGAGCTCGGTCGCGCTGCAAGAATGAACGTCCCCGGAAAACCAAAGGGAAACTGGACCTGGCGGATGCGGCGAGGCGATGACTCCCGGTCACTCGCCCTTCGGCTCCACAGTCTGATCGCCATGAGCGGGCGACTTCCCGAAGGCTGAGCGCGGCGACGCGTTTTCGCCGAGAATGTTTGTCTCCCGCTCCCTCAGCCAATCCGACCCTCGACAGGACTCGTCCATGCCCCCCCGAGCCCAAAAATCCACACGAACCCACGCCTCCGAAGCATCGCCGGATCGCCTCCGCGAACGCCTCATCGCGCTGGCGAAGAACCTCTCCTGGACTTGGATCGAAGTCGCCCAGCGACCCTTCGCGATGCTCGACCCGATGGCATGGGAGGCGACCAACCACGCCCCGCTCGCCACCCTTCGGACCGCGGGCCCCGAGCGTCTCGCCGCCAGTGCTGAGGATCCACGCTTTCTCGCGGTGCTGAAATCCGCGGAGGCCGCGTTGAAAGACGCCGGCCGAGCCAAGCGATGGTTCCCGACCAGTCATCGTGGCCGTGATGCCCGCCTTCGTGTCGCGTACTTCTGCAGCGAGTTCGCCATCCACGAGTCGATGCAGCAATACTCCGGCGGACTCGGGGTTCTGGCCGGCGATCATCTCAAGAGTGCCGAGGATCTCGGGGTTCCTCTGGTGGGCGTCGGCCTGCTCTACCAACACGGCTACTACCGCCAGCAGTTCGAAGCCGACGGTCGAACACGAGTCCTCTATCCTCGATACGACTTCGACGACTATCCAATCGAAGACACCGGCGTCGTGATCGGTTGTCCGATCGGACGGCGACGGGTCAAGGCG
The DNA here is from genome assembly GCA_905480395.1 of uncultured Phycisphaerales bacterium. Lineage (GTDB taxonomy): Bacteria > Planctomycetota > Phycisphaerae > Phycisphaerales > SM1A02 > UBA12014. The sequence goes on along the minus strand of CAJQQE010000012.1, from coordinate 171,126 downwards.
CGGATCATGAAACTCCGCCTCGGTCGAACGCCGATCCTCCTGCTCGACACCGATCTTCCGGGCGCCACCTCGGAAGACCGGAAGCTGACCGAGGGACTGTACAAGGGCGAACCATCACTCCGCATGCGTCAGCAGATTCTGCTTGGGGTGGGTGGCGTCATGGCGCTCGAAGCCATGGGCGAGCGGATCACCGTCCATCACCTCAACGAAGGCCACGCGGCGTTCGCCACGCTCGAGCGCATCGCCCGCTTGGTAGAACAAGGGGTTGACCTTGAAGTGGCTCGTGAAAAAGTCAGAGGAACCACCGTCTTCACGACGCACACCCCGGTGCCCGCCGGCCATGATCGGTACGAACCTCGGGCGGCGGCGACCGCGATGAGCTCGGTGCTGAAGCGAGCAGGGATCACGCCTGCGGCCTTCGCCGATCTTGGACGAGAACGTCCCGGCGACCGGACAGAAACACTCTGTATGACCGTCCTCGCGCTCCGCTCCGCCGCACACGTGAATGGGGTCGCCAAACTCCACGGGGAGATCTCAAGGGAGATGTGGCACGGAGTTCATCCGGAGATCCGCGACGTCACCGAAGTGCCAATCCGCTCCATCACCAATGGTGTCCATCCCGGAACCTGGCTTGATCCAGTGGCCGCCGACTTCTGGCGACGACACATCGGGCTTCGACCAGAAACCGCCCGACCAACCACGGCCGCCTGGACCAAGGCCACCGGCGTGGATCAAGAAAAGGCTTGGGACCTGCGCAATCAACTTCGCGCCAGGCTCGTCGGATTCCTGCGAGAACGCGCCGTCCGCCAGTCACGAGCGCGAGGCGAATCCCCTTCCGACGTCTTGCGAGCCGGGGGGATCTTTTGCGAAGATGCACTCACCATCGGCTTCGCCCGTCGGTTCGCCACTTACAAGCGAGCGCCGCTCATCTTCCGGGATCGAAAGCGGTTGTCGGCAATTTTGAACGACCCGCAGCGACCGGTTCAGATCGTCTTTGCCGGAAAGGCTCATCCCCGAGACACGGGTGGTCAGGAATTCGCCCAAACGATCCACCGCATGAGCCGCCAACCCGAGTTCATCGGGAAGGTTCTGCTGCTCGAAGAGTACGACATGCGGATCGGCCGAGAACTGACCTCGGGATGCGACGTCTGGCTCAACAATCCAATTCGCCCGCACGAAGCAAGCGGAACCAGCGGGATGAAGCCGCCGATGCATCTTGGCGTGAACTGTTCCATTCTGGATGGATGGTGGCCGGAGGGTTTCGACGGCCGAAACGGATTCGCCATTGAAGGTCACCCGGTGCGGCGAGGCGATGCGGCTCGAGATGCCGCGGACGCTGCAGCGCTCTACGAAGTTCTCGAAGACTCCCTCGTGCCGGAGTTCTTCGATCGGAGTCGGTCCGGTCTTCCGAAGCGATGGATCCAGCGGGCACTTCGCAGCGCCGCCACTATTCCAAGCCCGTTCAGTACCCACCGAATGGTTTCGGACTACGTGGCCGAAGCCTACCTCCCCGCGAATCGGGGATGAGAATCGCAGGTTCGATGATCGATCCATGATCGATCCATGAGCAAAAGAACGACGGGCCGCTTCCGGAAGGAATCGGCCCGTCGGTCTGCATGAAGCCATGCCTCTGGTCAGGGGCAGACGCCCCAGACTGAGAGCAAGAGTCCCACATCGGCACCATCGACCTCGCCGTCATCGTTGAGATCCGCCGGGCATCCGGGACAGGAACCCCAACTTGCCAGCAGCGATCCGAAGTCCGCGCCATTGACGATTCCGTCATCGTTGATGTCCCCGAGGCAACCGTCGCCACCACCACCGCCCTCACCGGGGACCACGAAGAACTGGTCGCCGGGCTGGTCTTCAAAGTTGACGAATCGCGGGAACCCCAGATTCGCCGATCCACCGAGGCCGCCAAGGACCTGATTCGAGAGAAAGTCGTGGCCGCTTCCGTTGATGAAGGCACAGATACGGATGTCGTCGCCCGCGGTATGGCCGAGCACTTCGAGCGGAATGGCGATCTCGACGCCCGTTGTGACACCGGCACCATTGTCGACCCCGTCACCACCGATCACGCCCAGCACGTTCGAATTGTCGATCGCGGCGAGGATGCCGTTCTCGGTGAACAAAGACCCCTTCGCACCAGCTCCACCCGGACCGGCATATCCCGAGATGGCAAGATCGCCACCTCCAGTGAGCAACTCCGAATAGTTCACATAGGTGTCGTAGCCGGGTTCGCCACCTTTCTTGGGGGGAGCGCCCGGACCACCAGTGAAGGTGATCCAGAAGTCCGCATCGAACCCCGCGTCGAAGGTGAGGCCTGGCTGCACTTCTCCGGTGTCAGGATCTTCAAAACGGCCCATCGTATTGAGGGCGTTGAAGTCGATATCCGAGTTGTTCCCGAGGAGCGGATTCTGTCCTTCACCCGGAATCGCATCGATGAAGATCTCAAGTTTGTTGTAGTTGCTCTCGACGTTTCCCGCGATCAGAACATGCAACATCCCGTCGGCGATGAAACCGAATGCGGAATCAACCTCGGAGCCGTTGCAGAAGTCGATACTTCCGAGATCGGCATTTCCAAAACCCGTTGAGTTGTCCTGAATGACCAACGCTTCACCGTACGCGGCATCGGCGGAACCGTCGACGGTGGTGACCTGAGCCGAAACGCTCGTGGCAAGACACCCGAAACTGATTGCAAACGTGGTAGTCGTAACGGATTTCATGGTGTAAAAACTCCTGATCATTCGATACAGAACGCGAGGCCAATCCGAATCTCGGAATCACCTATCAGGATAAAACTTACCTCAAAGCGGTTCTAGAATCCAAGCTTTGAGGCGTATTCGGGGAAAGAACACCGGAATATCGGCCCCTTGATCCTGCTCGCTCCGTCACGGAACGATTCATCAATCTCAGGAGCACTCGCCCCAGCATCCGAGGAGAAGGCCGATGTCGGCGCCATCGACCACGCCATCCTCGTTGAGATCAGCGTCACACCCCGCACATGGCCCCCACATCGAAAGCAGCGTTCCGAAATCAGCGCCGTCGATCATTCCATCGCCATCGAGGTCACAGGGACATGGCTCGCCGGACGCGTCGACGATCACCACAAACTGCTCACCAGGCCGTGCATCGAAGTCGATGACGCGAGGTTCGCCAAGATTCGATCCTCCGCCGAGCGGGCCGAGAACTTGATTCGAAACATAATCGTGGCTTGATCCATTGATGAACGCGCAAACTCGGATCGTGTCCCCGGCAGAGTGACCCAGGACGTACAACGGAATCGCAAGCTCGATGCCAGTGGGCACGCCGCCACCAGAGTCGGTTCCGCCGCCACCTGAGACTCCGCCTACGTTGCGATTGTCGATACTCGCGATGATTCCATTTGCGGCGAAGATGGCCTGGCCCGCACCTGGCCCTCCAGGACCGGCGAATCCTGAATCAACCGCGTCACCGCCCTCAGTGGCGAGACCCGACCAGTTGATGAACGTCTCGAAGCCAACCCCGAATTCGCCGCCACAGGTGAAGTCGATCCAGAAGTCGGCGTCGAATTCTGAATCGAATCGGAGCCCAGGTTCCGTGCCACGGCCTGAGCCTCCCATCCGATTCAACCCTCCGAACTTCACATCCGGGTTGTCGTTCCGAAGGCGGTTCTGCCCGGACTCCGGCACCGAATCCAAGAAGATGTCGAGCTTGTTGAAGTTACTTTCCAGATTTCCGGCGAAGTGTAGATAGAGAACACCTTCTTCGATCCGACCCGCAAGACCATCAAGTTCCGATCCGTCGGCGTAGTCGATCAATCCGAGGCTCGAGTCGCCGAATCCAGTCTGTGTGTCCTGCACGCCCAGCGGCCCCCCATAGAGCGCATCGAGAACGCCATCGACGATGATCGGGCCATCTTGGGAGCCACCGCCCCCGGAATCGTCCGGCTCCCGCTGGGAAAAGACGAGACAGGTATATGGCGGGATCTCGAAGGCTGCGCTGAATGCCATGCCGTCCCAGGGGGTCGAGGTCGCATCCACGACGACCGGCCCGCCTCCAGTGAACTCCGGGTCGTACCCCGAGGCGTTGCTGTTGAAGACGCAGTACCAGGTTCCAGCGGATGGGAAACCGATCCGGTAGTCCAAGAGGCATGCGTCGGACCAGTGCGAGACCACGACCACATCGTCCCCGACGCCACCCTGTCTCCATCGATGCCACGCGCCGACCTTCAACTGATCATCGAGATGATGAAAGGAGGTGTTGTTCCCGGTGAGACCATTCGTCGCGTCACCCCGATTTAAACGAAGGCCAATCAGATCCGAGTACATTTCGAAAATGCCGCGGAAGGTTTCCTTCCGAGCCCAGTCCATCGGCGCCGCATCAGTCCACGTGCCATCCTCAAAGAATTCCTGACCTTGGAAAATCATCGGAATTCCCGGCGACGTGAAGACGGCCGCAGCCGCGAGCGTGGAACGCTTTTTCGCCTCCCAACTATCTGCATTTCCAGGCCAGATGGCTTCCGGGAGCCGCGGTTGATTCGCCGCCTCATCGTGACTCTCCGTGAAAATCACTCGTTGGGTTGCTTGTCCATTGAACGAATGAAGCACGGATTCACGAAGGTCAAACATACTTCGGTCCGAGTCATTCACCGTGGTCGCGAGACTCCGGATCGGATGGACAAAGACGCCGTCCCACTGGCTTTCAAAACCAGCCCCGTTCTGCGAGGTCGATCTTGAAATCGAATCGAGATCTCCCCAGTCTTCGGCAATCGTGATCTTCCAAGGCTGAGCGGCATCGATCGAATCGTTGATCCATTGCATGATCGACCAACCGTCGGGAATCTCGATTCCATACTCCGGAGCACTTCGGATGTACTTCGTCGCGTCGAACCTGAGGCCATCCATGCGAAACTCCTCAAGCCAGAGGAGTGCATTGTCATGAATATAGGATCGAACTTCGGCTCGACCGAAGTCCGGACGAGGGCCCCAGGGAGTATCCGCCCGAGGCGTGTCGTTGTAGAAGAAGATTCCGCCGTAGCCAAATTCGCTCCAGCCGTCGTACTGGAAGAGATCGAGGTCACTCGGACCCCAGTGGTTGTAAAGAACATCCAGAATGACCGCCATTCCTCGGGCATGACACGCATCAACGAAACGTTTTAGCGCATCAGGGCCTCCGTAGGAACTCTCGACCGACCACGGATGCGCGACGTTGTATCCCCAGTTCACATCACCAGCAAATTCATTGACCGGCATCAACTCAATGCAATTCACTCCCAGTTCCTGCAGATGTTCGAGATTGGCAATGCATGCGTCGAAGTTCGCCGGCACCGATTCGCCCGGGAGCGCCCCAAACGTGCCGACGTGCATCTCGTAAATGACGACTTCATTCCAGTGAGGAGTGACGAATCCGGCCGACTGAAACTCGTAGGCGGAGGGATCGTAGACCAGAGGATCTCCCACGGAATTCGTCAGACGACGAGCCCACGGATCCCGTTTCCAGAGCACCTGCGACCCATTGCGAATCACGAACTTGTATCGCGCCCCGACGCCCACATAAGGGACATCGAGCGACCACCATCCACCGGGTTCCGCGACCAGAAAATGACTGGTCGCATTGAAGCCGTTGAACGAGCCTGCGACCGAGACACTGTCCGCATTCGGAGCCAAGGTCCGAAAAGTCACTCCGTATCCATCGGCATCATCAAAGAGCGTCGCGCCGAGTCCCGGTCGCGATGACTGGGCATCGACAGACTTATCCAGTAATGGGGCCAGACAGAACAGCACGAACAGCAGAGATGCGGCGATTCGGCGATTCGATTCCATGGGTCTGAACGCGTTCGGGATCGTCATGACAGGAGCTCCGCCGACGCAGGTCGGCCCGTCAAGTCTAGCACTCGGCCGGCCAAAATCGACTTCAAGTTGTGTAGACCGCGATCTGAAGCCAAGAACATTGCCCTGCATCCGAGAACGTCCTTGAATCACGCCTTCTAGGGATCGTCAACCAAAGAACCGCCCGCCGAAGAACATCGGCGGGCGGTCACAAGCGTTGAGTCTTTCAGCCGAGCAGTCACTCAGAACGAAACGGCATCGTTCACCAAGCCAGGGTCTTGGGCTGGAGCGGACGAACCCAGATGTTGGCGAAGCTGATCGGATCTCCATGATCCTGAAGTCTGATCTGGCCTTCCGGGGAGTGCTTCTTGTAGGTCGCTTTCGATCCGTGGGACGTGACGCCCATGAAGGTCGAATGATTCTGGACCACCACGCCGTTGAAGATCACGGTGGCGGTGCCCGGCGACTTTAATGAACCGTCTTCGTTGAATCGGGGCGACGTGAAGATAATGTCGTATTCGTTCCACTCGCCATTGGGTCGGCAGGGATTCACCAACGGCGGGTACTGCGCGTACATGGCACCAGCCTGACCGTCGGGATAGGTTTGGTTGGGATTCGAGCCAAGGATCTGCACTTCGTACTTGTCGAGGAAGAACACACCACTGTTGCATCCGCCCTGGCCATTGCAGTCACGATCGGCGGGAATCATCCACTCGATGTGGAGTTGGCAGTCACCGAAGGAGTCCTTGGACCGGACGTCTCCAGTGCCAGACTTGACCTGCATCACGCCGTCGGCGCCGACCGTCCAACGGTCGTGGTCCCAGGCGCCCATTCCGCTTCCGGGACCGAGGAGCACGGTCGCGTCGCTCGGGGCAGTTCCCGGTGTGGATCCGGTGCCAGTCGTTCCAGGCTCGACCATCGAGGGCTGAGGCCGCTTCATGTCATGGACCGGCCACACCTTCGAACGAGTCGGCAGAACCCCTTGTGGATTACTCGCAGAATCCATCATTGCTTGATGGATTTGCCCAACCTCGGTCGCCTCTTTGGGCGAATCTCGATTGGCGGTAAAAGCCAGTAATCCAAAGACGCCGAGGGCCGCAAAACCGACGACACTTTTTTGTGAACAGCGAAGGGACATGTTGATGCTCCTGACAGCAAGGAAAGCCGGAAGATACCGGAGGATTGACCGTCGCAGATTCGCAGGTCGGTCCCATGGCGTCAAGGACGCGCATCCGAATGACCTCGTCGCCCTCGAAATCTCCAAAGCCTTGAGACAAAAACGGATGCCCGCCGTTCGTCCACCAGCCCGGATGACCGAATGAAAGGAGTATCCGTAAGACTGGGAGTCCATTGAAGACCGTGGACTCCCGAAGGTCGTTCTTGATCTGATGACCGACCGCGACCTTCACCGGATCGTGGCTTTCGGCCGCCCAAAATCATCGAAGAGATCTCGCCTTGAGATGCGTCGAAGTACGCCGCCTCCGTTGAAGAGGGAAAGTCGCCCTTCGAGGGGATCATTCGTAAACTTGACCGAGCGGATCGGCGACAACGGAATCACCCACGCATCATCAACCGATTAGCCGAGATCCGAAGTATCAGGATTCTGGATTCTCGCCAGGTTTATTCCGCATGAAATCTGCGACCTGTGCGAAACGGCCCTCGAGGAATTCACGCAACTCACCATCGATCGCCAACTGATCCATCGCATGCCCCATGCACGACAACCACTGGTCTCGTTCGCTGACCCCGATGGAGAACGGTGCATGCCGAATTCGAAGCTTTGGATGACCACGTCGTTCCATATAGAGCGGGGGTCCCCCCAACCACCCGCACAAGAACTCGAAGAGCTTTTGACGACTCTCGTCGAGATTGTCCGGATGCATCACTCTGATGGTTGAGAATTCGGCCGCCGCTTCCATTTGGTCATAGAAGGCATCGACCAAGAGCCTGACACGGGCCTCCCCGCCCATCGAATCGAACGGCGTGTTGTCCGGTCCAAACGTCATGTCGTCAGATCCTCAATTCGTGATCTTGCAAAGGTGGTGGGAATCATCGCTAAGAACATACCGCGAATCCGATCTCGCCATGAGATATCATTCTGAATGCCGGGGTCGAAACGAATCACCAGCAGCGATCGATCGTCTTCGATCGGCATTGAACCCAAATGGGCCCCGATCTTGGCTTCCATCTGGCGACCGAGTGCTGATGCGTCGCTCGCGTCACATGACGCCACCAACCTTCGTAACCCATCGACCCCAAGCATCTCGCCACTCGCCGATCTTGCTTCAATGTAGTGATCGGTATAGAGAACAATAAAATCGCCGGGGCCGATCGGCACGGTGAATTGCTCGTACTCGGTCCCATCGATGACGCCCAGCGGAAGATTGACGAGACGGGAGTCGGCCTCTCGACTTGGACGCTTGAATGCTGCGGGTGACAATGCCATCCATTGATCGAGCTCGGCCGAAAACCAGAGCGGGTCTGGATGGCCTGCAGCGCAGATGAACGCCTGACGGGTGGGATCAAACCAGGTCATGATTACGAACGTGGCGAAGATTCCATGGTCCACCAGGCTCCCCATCTCCCGGTTCAGCGCCTGGACCATCCGTTCCTGATTTGGCGTGTTGATGAATCGACGCATCAGGTCGCGAAGCCCAACGCCAAATTTCGCAACCGCGTCGCCGTGCCCACTGACATCCGCGACCGCGAATCGACTGATCTTGCCTGCAGCGCACATCGAAGCATATTGAACGTCGCCACCCGATTCGTGCCCGGGGAGTGGCTCTGAAAGGATGTACGCATCAATCCCCTTCACGGAGATTCGCTCCTCGCGGCGTCCGAGCCCACCAAGGATTTCCATGCACTGAAGGGCTCTTGCGGCCATTGAGTCCATTCTCCTTGCCAAACCAGCGAATTCGAGCTTCTCGACACGACCATCACGACGTCGTTCGCCAATGAGTTGACGAGGAACCGGTGGATGCTACACTTTTCCACCCCCCTCCAGTATGGGGGCGCGGCCCCATCGTCTAGCGGCTAGGACACCAGGTTCTCAACCTGGTAACGGGAGTTCGATTCTCCCTGGGGTCATTTGTAAGCCTTCCCTCGATCGGGAAGGACGTGAACACCTGAAGAACCATCCGCGCCGCGGGTGGTTCTTCGTGTTTCGAGACTGCAAAAACGACCTCGCACCTTGCTGGGGATGAGGGCCGGTTCCCTCGCGGGAGCCCGCTACTTGGTGACGTTCTTGACCGTTTGCCGTTCTGGGATATGACCGTGATGCGTTTCTTGATGCAATACCGCGTTCATCAACCCCACCATCTCACCCCCCACCATCACTCCCTACTTCGGATCTCTTCGCGTCAGCGATGTCAGATGACTCCGCAGGTCGGTATTGCCCGTCCCCCCCAAACAACCACCACGCCAAATACTCCGAGAAGTTTGGCGTGCCGTTTAGGCTTTGATTTTCATGTACTTCGACACGGGTATCGGTGGCATTGGAGCACCGCCGCTCAATCGTGGCTACTCGCCATTTTCTTGGCGATCGCCAGAATTCTTCAGCCTGTTCCACTCATCTGCATCCATATCAGTCAGCACAATCCTGTCTTTCTTCAACAGCGTTTTGGTGATCTTTGAAACCATCAAAGTACTTACGATCGCTTTCAGGGTTTCGGGATGATTCAATTCTGCTCGGACCTCTTCGGGCCGGCGGCCTTGCTTGGATGCTGTGACCGCCACCCAATCCTCGAGATCTTTTTCGTCGACCTTCGCATCGAGATGAGAAGTCAGCAGATTGATCAGGGCGTGCCGATGTGCATGCCCCAACGCCATCACGTCGATTACTTCGCGACGAGAATCGAACTCCTGCTCGATCTGTTCCGCCGTCCAACCAGCTGCCTTCAGTTCTTTTCTCTTCCGCATAATCACTGCATTCTTAAAATGCGGAATCACGCGATCCGGGATGCGCAATTGATCCTTTACTTGATCTAACAGCGATTTGAGAAACTGCTCCGCCACGATCTCGCTCTGGCCACGATCGGCTGCCGCCTGCAAGGCGATTCTGACCTGCTGCTTGAATATTAGTTCGTTGGGCGTTCCATATTGCTCAAGGACCTCCTCGATGGCGATGGGCCTCCTCCGAATGCCGCCCACAATTCTGAGCTTCACTCGAATCTCTTGATCGACAAGTGCCGTGTCTGCAAACTGCGATGTCGCCGTTGTGACCAAGGAAATTTCATCGCCAACAACGCGCTCTTCAAGCGCTGCAAAGATGTCATCAAAAACAAGACCTGCAAGGTTCAGCTGCTTACCCGATTCAGGAACCATGAACTCAGTCTTGAACGCCTCCGCCAATGCCTGGCCCTTGGGCCCTCGCATTTCAATCTCTGCCCGAATCAGGTCGCCCACCTCAAACTGACTCACCAGATTTTCTGACGTTCCGAGAACGAGACATTGTTCACGCACTTCAGCGGCAACCAGATCATCTGAGATGACTCGTACGGGCCGGATGATCTCCAACGACCGAAACTCCGGCCAGATGATCTCTGGGTGATGATCGACATCAATTTCGAACCGAAAGGGGTGATCTACCTGCAGCACCGGCTCGGCTGAACCATCCACGGGGACGGCCTGCCACAATGGACGCCAATCGATCTTCGTCGTCCAGCTTTCCATACAGAATTTCAGCAGCATCCCATGGAGAACTTCATCTCCAAAGGCTCGCTCACCTTGTTTTCTGTTCGTGGCCAACACTTTGTTGACTATCGGCGCCGGCACCTCAATGGCAAGCCGATTCTCAAGAGTCGACAATTGGGAGACATCTATTTTGATCTCTTTGGGATCAAATGGCTGCCAGTCAGTATTCAAGAGATCTCTCTACATACAGGGTGATGGATGGTGCCTAAATTCCCCGTATCTTCGCCGAATTTGTACTATCTGGCAAATGGCAATCTCTCAAACCACCGACGAAATCATTTCCAACGGCCGTGAATTCCTGAAAATGGAGCTCGGTTCTCTGGCCCTTGAACAAGCGGATGTTGTGCTTGAAAAAGATTCAGAAAACAAGGACGCCCTCCTGCTGAAGGGCGACGTACTCCTCAAGGCCAACGACTATCTCGCCGCCGCCAATGTCTACGAACGACTGACCCAACTCGACCCGCACAATGCGGAGTACGCGGGACGAGCAACGAATGCATTGATGCTGGGAGGATCACTTGAAGCGGCTCTTCACCAAGCAGAGATTTTCAAGAAACTGGCGAATGGATGGCCAGGAGCTCTGCTGATGATCAGCAATATCTATGAGCGAACCGGAAAAACCGAACAGGCTTGGGAAGTCCTTCATTCAGCTCCATTGGGAGAGGAATTTGTTGGAGGCGTCGCGAGCCTCGCCCCAAGACTGCTGATGCAAGAGAAAAAATATGGCGAAGCGATCGATGTGATCAAGAACTACCTTGATTGGGCGAAGACCAACGTCGCGAACCCCGAAGCGAGCGATAGCCCCGTGATAGACGCCTGGTTCATGCTTGCGAAAGCCTATGACCGCCTCGGAGAATATGATCGAGCATGGGAATCTGCTGCGACCGCCCACGCTATTTCCGGTGCGACTTGGGATTCCGAGGCAAACGAGAAGGTCAACCAGACGATCTGCGATCTCATGACGCACGAAAACGTCCGCGCGCTCGCTCACGCCTCAGTACACCACGAGGAGCCGGTGTTCATTGTGGGAAATCCCCGCAGTGGAACGAGCCTCTTGGAACAGATTCTCAGCATGCACCCCGAGGTCGAAAATGCCGGAGAGCTTGTCGTCAGCACTAGTGTGATTCACAGAGCCCCAAAGACGATGGACTCGTTCAACCCGTACCCAACCTGCCTCGTGGACATGCGAGTGGAAGATGCGAATGTGATGGCACGCCAGTACATGGAGGCCACCAAGTGGATAACCACAAGCCCTACTCGCATCACCAATAAATCTCTTTCACTGCATAACCAGGCAGGCTTCCTCTCGCTCATCCTGCCGAAGTCACGCATGATCATGCTGCATCGGCATCCACTTGATAACTGCATCTCGTGTTACACCACAAATCTTGTCTCGACCAGGCACAAGTACACGAACCAACTCAAATGGCTTGCACAAATGTGGGTTCAACGGCACGAGCTCCAGGAGTACTGGATGCAGACACTCGAGATTGAAATGATGGACCTGCACTACGACAAGCTGGTCGTGGACCAGGAAAACGAGACCAGAAAGCTCCTGGAGTTTCTAGGGCTCTCTTGGGAGGACGCCTGCCTTGAATTTCACAAGTCAAAGCGAGTTGCCGCCACCATCAGCTACGACCAGGTCAACAAGAAGATGTACACCTCTTCGTCAGGGCGCTGGAAGAACTATGAGAAGCACATCGGCCCACTCATCGATGGCCTCGGCGATTACCTCTAGATGAGGGACGGGGCCCCGCTGGCGGAGCAACCCGCCGAAGCGCCGCCGCGAATGCCTGACCATACCCCGCCCGGCCGTGCCTCTTCCGAGCGGGATCCCACCGCCGCCACGCGCTGCTCAATCAGTTTCACTGCGGGCGCGGCCGCCCGATCCGTCGAGATCCGGCCGCGTCGCAAGATCACGGGCATCTGATCACTTCCATGATGTCCCTGCATGATCTACATGCCAGCCAATGCCCCGAGTGAGTTATGGGGCATAAGGAAAATTGCAGAATCACGAAGTGCGATCTTCTCTTTTAGGTGATTCCAGTGGGCACGGACTACCGACCATGATCGGAGGCCCCGAGATTACACCCCTCACGTTCAATTGAACCCCATTCCAAGTCCGAGCCGGAAGCATCTGGAACCTGACATTGCCCGAGGCGGCCCGGCTGAGAACTCGGCTTGAGCCAATGCAAACGATCGTCCATTCATAAGATTCACTCACCGCGTAATTGTGGGCGATCAGCGAAATTATCGCCGAATTTTGAGCGACAGGACCGATGATAGATCTGCCGAGATCGACCGCGAATCAGAATATCCCGACCCCGTCTTCACATCGGTTCCCATCTGTAAACTTGACCCAGCTCTTCCGACCATGGAAAACGCACCCCACGAACATTCCGAACGAAGCGTCGCATCCGCGGAAACACCGGGCACGGAAGCAGGCTGGCTCGTCCCTTCGCCGGCCGTGGTCGCGGTGATCGGCGTTGCGATTATGGCGTCACTCTTTTTCGCCTTCCGCGACTTCTTCCTTCTCCAATACCACTATGCGACGACCGATTCCGCGGACTGGGGACATACCCTCTTCATTCCGTTGATCGCGGTGTACGTCGTTTTCCTTCACAAGGCGGACCTGTTCACTCGCCCCTTCCAATCAACCTGGAGCGGGCTCTTTCTGATCGGCTTGGGCATCCTCTGGTACGCCGCGACCTGGCTCGCACCAGAGTCGACTTTTCTCAACAGCCACAACATGCGTGCGGTCGGCGTCTTCCTCGGGCTGAGCGGTGGCTGCATCGCGATTCTCGGATGGCGCTCCCTCGTCTGGATTTGGTTTCCCCTGCTCTACGTCTTCGTCTTCGGGCAGCGAATCACCGACAAGGTACTTTTGGAAATCACGCTCCCGATGCAGTCCATGGCGGCGTGGGGATCCTGGCAAGCGCTCGACCTGATCGGGTACAACCTGTTGCCGCTTCGTGGGAACTACATCGAGATCCTTCTGCCGGGAGGAAACACCTATCCACTCGATGTCGCCGAAGCCTGCTCAGGAATGCGGATGCTCATGGCGTTCCTCGCTCTCGGGACGGTCATCGCCTACGTCGGCCTGGACCGCTGGTGGCTCCGTCTCCTCCTGATCACCACCGGACTTCCCATTGCGATCGTGATCAATGTCCTTCGGATCTGCACGCTGGGAATTCTCGGGATGAACGGCGAGGAGTTCATGTTTGGACAATTCCATGCGCTGGTCGGCCTGGTCTGGATGATCCCCACGTTCGGACTCTTCATTCTCCTGATGTGGTTTCTTCAACCTCTCGACGAAGACGAGGATGGAAATCGGCTCCGACGTGGGGCCGGAAGCGCCGAGACCCAGAAAGCCGCACCAGCCCGATTTCACCGATCCGCCGTCCCCATTTGCGTGGCCACCGCCCTCCTACTCCTCACGGGCGGAATCGCCATCAATACCACGGTCGATGCGTTCGGGCTGCATCTCGTGAAGAGACAAGTACAACCTCGTGAAGCCATCACCAGCGTGCCGAGCACCGTTGGCAGCTGGAAGAAAAACGGTGAGGATGAGGTCTTCCGAGACACCATCATCGATGTTCTCGGCACCAATCAGTACCTTCAGCGGCTCTACGTTTCGACTGAGGAAGATCGTCCAGGTTTTCTTCAACTCCATCTTGCCTACTACACCGATCTTGCTGGCACGGCACCGCACGTACCGGAAGTTTGCTGGGCCAATAGCGGGCTTCTCTCCGTTCGTGACCCGTTCAACATCGAACTGGACCTTCCCGAACTGGGCACCACCACTGACACCCTCAATCGCGCGACGGGCCTTCCCTATCAGGTCATCTCGATCACTGACCCGGTCACCGGCGCCACCACCGAAGTCCCGCTTCCGATCGGCGAGATTGCCCTCCGGACCACGATCTTCACAGATCCGAAAAATCCATCGCAGCGGAATCTGGGCGCGTATTTCTTCGTCGCCAACGGTCGAACGACGGCCAGCGCCATGTCGGTTGAGAACGTCGCCTTCGACCTCACTTCCGAGTACGCCTACTACTGCAAAATCCAGCTGAACTCGACCTATTCGGCTGGGAGCAACGATGACGATGATGAGATTCTCGCGATGTTCGAGGTTCAAGTGGCTGACTTCATGACCGCCCTGCTCCCGGAACTCGCGAGAATCCTCCCGGACTGGCGTGAGTTTGAAGCTCCCTGAGCCCCCGGTCGATTCCGCATCGAACCTGCTGGCGACGACATTCGTTGGCGTCCACGCCGAAGACGGACGACTCGGTTACCTTTCGCTCCATGTCCATCAAGGCCATCGACAGCCATACCGAAGGCGAACCCACCCGAGTGATCGTGGAAGGCGGACCAGATCTCGGCGGCGGCTCCCTTGCCACGCAGGCGAAATTGCTTTCATCCCAATTTGATCACCTTCGAACTGCGGTGGTTCTCGAGCCCCGCGGATCCGAAGTTCTGGTCGCGGCCATCCTTCGTCCACCGGAGAACCCAACCTCGGACGCTGGCGTCATCTTCGTCAACAATGTCGGCGTTCTGGGGATGTGTGTCCATGGAACGATCGGCGTGGTCCGGACCCTCCAGCATCTGGGCCGAGCCTCTACCACGCCCGGCGAGACCATTCAGCTCGACACGCCCGTCGGTCCCGTCACCGCGACCATCAAACCCGACGGGGTCGTCGCTGTGAAAAACGTCGCCTCGCGAAGAACGAGCCATCGCGTACCCGTGCCCCTCGACGACCGACTGGTCCATGCGGATATCGCCTGGGGCGGCAACTGGTTCGCCCTGATCGAAGACCATGGCGAGTCACTCGAGTTCGAGCGACGAGGAACGCTCACCAAACTCGCGTCACGCATCCGCCGAGCCATGAACGCCGCCGGGCAGGACGGGACCGGGGCACACGCTGGCCCGGTCGATCACGTGGAGCTCTTTGGACCTCCCGCCGATGGTGGCCACGGTCGAAACTTCGTCCTCTGCCCCGGAGGTGCCTATGACCGCTCTCCCTGCGGAACGGGGACCAGTGCGAAACTCGCGTGCCTGGCCGCCGACGGAAGGCTCGCGGAAGGCGCGACGTGGATCCAAGAATCGATCATCGGCTCACGGTTCTCCGGCACTTGGCAGGCGGGAAGCGAGCCCGGAACCATTATCCCCACGATCTCGGGTCGAGCATGGATCACCGGGGAATCGACGCTCCACCTTGATCCCAGCGATCCGTATCGATTCGGAATTTTCTGATCGCCGGCAACGCCGCAACGGAAGTCGCCGCTCTTCGGATACCCTTCGACTTCCACTCTTGAGGATCAAAGAATATGAATCGCTCTACTTGGCACGGCGTCATGCCCGCCATCACCAACCCTTACCACCCTGACCTCACCATCGACCACGATCGACTTGCCGCGCATGTGGTGCGGATGGCCGACGCCGGTAGTTCCGCCATCGTCACGCCTGGCTCGCTCGGCGAGGGTGGCGCGTTGTCAATGGAAGAGAAGTCCGCCGTCTGGACGACCTGCGTCGAGGCCGTTGGGGACCGCATCCCGATCGTCGCGGCGGTGAGCGCGATTTCCACCAGCCAGTCGGTCGCCATCGCCCAACAGGCCGCAGAATGTGGATGCCGAGGGCTGATGGTGCTCCCGGCATACGCGTACGCCGGCCCCTGGAGCGAGACCAAGGCGCACTTCGCCACGGTATTCGAGGCCACAAGCCTCTCGTGCATGCTCTACAACAATCCCATCGCGTACCGAGTCGATGTTCGGCCGCATGAATTGGCGGAACTGGCTTCTGACCATTCCAATCTGCACGCGACCAAGGAGTCGAGCGGCGACATTCGGAGGTTTCGGGAGATCAGAGGCACGCTCGGCGACCGACTCTCGATCTTCGTGGGAATCGACGACATGGCGGTCGAAGGCGCTGCCGCCGGCGCGGACGGTTGGATCGCCGGACTGGTGAACGCCCTCCCCGAGGAATCAATTCGCCTTTGGAAACTCGCGATCAACGCTCGGTCCACGGGCGACCGTGATGAGCTCGAAGCACTCTATCAGTGGTTTCTACCTCTCCTGCGGCTCGATGCCGTCCCCGAATTCGTTCATATGGTCAACCTGGTGCAAGCCGAGTTTGATATGGGTGACGAACTTGTTCGAGGTCCTCGCCGACCGCTTGAAGGTCCCGTTCGCGAGCACGCCCTCGCGGTGATCGCCGAGGCGAAACGCACGCAACCTCAAAGAACGTCAGATTCATGATGGATCAGATCGAATCCACTCGTCGATGCCGCTCGCCAATTCAGACGCGATCGTCTTGGTGACTTCACCGGGATTGGCACGAATCCCCAGCGATTTATTGGCGTCATAGACCACCGCCACGCCGTCCGGGCAGCCGTAATCGATCTTGCCGTAATCAAGATGGAGGCGATCTCGGATCGCACGAACTTCCGCCGGAGGAGATCCCGCGCGACAGTCCACTTGGCGGCCGCTGGTCAAGATCGGTTCCGAACCGACTTCCTTATTCAAGACTTCTACTTTTCCGAAGAAGTAGTATTCGCGCAAGACGAAGTCGCTCCCTGACCGTTCTGGGCGAAACGGTTGTACGACGGCGCCATCGCGAAAATGTCGGAGCGGAACCGAATTCCGATCTGGATAGATCACGTATTCGGCCTTGCTTCGAATCTCGGTGGGCAATCCCAGCCTGCGTCGCAACCGACGGATCACCGCCGAAATAAAGCGGCGTACGCGATGCTTCTTTGAGACGAGCAATCGCTCGGGAACGCCACCATGATTCAAGTCGGATTTGACGATCATCGGGCCGTCTCCCTCATGACTGGCATCCACCAAGTCATCGAGATACGAGGTCTTCCGAATATCCACAGCTTTGAGGTTGATCACTCGCGGGTACGTTCTCGCAAATTGAAGGTACGCCTCGGGGACAATCGAAAGGTCCACATGAAGCAACAAGACATCCACAGGGATCGATGTTTCGACGCCAATGATGTCAACCACCTCGGCCCCCCGAGCGGTCCAATACTCCGCCATCAGTTGAATGAGATAACCCTGCCGGAGTAACTGACTTTCCGCATGATGCAGAATGCCGATCCGAACACCCTCCAAAGATGGCGTGCCTGCGGGCCTGCTCAACGGAGCCACACCGGAAGCCGTTCCAAGGACACGCCGTCCCAGCAACGGGCCATCGCAAATCGATGGACGCTCGTCGGCAAGCCCACCGCGGTGAACCCCGGATGCCCGGTGGCGGGATACGGACCACCATGCACCATCGATGGAACCACGGCGACCCCAGTGGGCATCTTGTTCTCAATCAGTCGACCGCACTTCACTCGTAGGATTGACTCCAAGGCCATCCACGCGGTGTCATCCTCACTCCCGGTATACATCGTGGCCGTCAACTGACCGCCAAACTGAGCCGCCAGTTTCGACGCGTCATCGAGGTCCCTCGCCCGAACCACCAGCCCCACCGGACCGAAGAGTTCCTGCGACAGCACTTGGAATGACTTTAGAAAGTCATCTCCATCCACTTCCAATAGGGTGGGTTCGAAGCGGGCGCCCGGGTTTCCCGAGGCGCCTCCGCACCGGAGCACCGCACCCGCGGCTTCGACCGCATCCACGCCGGACGCCAGTCGCTCGACCCCAAGTTCAGAGAACAGAACGCCCGGTGCAGCCTCACGGAGTGCCGACGCCGTCGCCTCCACGAATGGATCAGCACCCTCGCCGACCAGGATCGCAATCCCGGGCTTCGTACAGAACTGCCCCGCGCCCATCATGAGCGAGGCCGCCCACTCTCCGCCGATCTGGGCGCCACGCTCGGCCAGCGCCGACGGGAGGACAAAGACGGGATTCACACTCGACATCTCGAGGAAGCACGGCGTTCCAGATGAATCCGCGGCTGCTTTAATCGAAAGACCAGCGGCTTGGCTTCCGGTGAATCCAACCGCGGCGATTCTTTGATCGGCCACCAGTCGGAGACCATCTTCGGCGTCGCATTGATAAAAGTACTGCACGGTCGCCGGATGTAAACCAGCTTCGATCACGGCCTCCGCAGCGCACCCCGCGAGTAACGCCCCGGTCTCCGGATGAAGTGGATGCCCCTTGGCGATAACCGGATTTCCCGCGGCGATGGCGGCGGCAAAGTCGCCGCCCGAAACGGCATGGAAGGCCAATGGGAAGTTGTTGGGACCGATGGTCAGAACCGCACCACCCAGCGGCCCGAAGTCACTTCGAATTCCAGAATCGGTATCGATCAATGGGGTTCGCCAGGAATTCAGTGACACATCACGAGCGGCCGATGCGGCGGTGCGAAGTTGGCCGAGCATCCGACCGAATTCGATCTGAGCCAGCCGAGTCTCGAGCGGGAGACCCGTCTCTTCATGCGCGACCCTGGCGATCTCGGCTCGCTTCGCATCAAGGCGGTCCGCAAAGATCTCCAGAAACCGCCCGATGCGGTCAGGATCTGCGTTGGCGGGATGGACGACCGCGGCCATGGCCGCCTCCGCCATCGAATCGAGGTCTTTCCAGTTCGAGCACGGGAAGACCGGCGTCCGAGTTTCGCCAGTCGATGGATTGATCGCTCGGAACTCGCCGGCGGATGAAGATGAATCCGCCCAGTGACCATTAATGAGTATCTGCTGCATGTGAGCAATGGTACCGCCTCACGGAAACGCATCCAGCTCTAGCATGAGACGATGAAGACCCCCGAGACACCGCCACGACCATCTTCGTCCGGCCCCTTCAAGGCCGGCGAGCAGGATGAGATTCCGGAACTTCGCTTTCTCCAAGGGCCCCAGACCCGCGGATTCGAGTTCGGCCGGCTCCTTCGGATCGGGAACGAGTTCCTTCGAGGATTCCGCCGACTTCACTTTGTCGGCCCCTGCGTGACGGTCTTTGGCTCGGCTCGATTCACCGAAGAGAATCCGTACTACCAATTGGCACGCGAGACATCCGCACTCATCGCGAAGGCTGGATTCACGGTGATGACCGGCGGTGGCCCGGGCATCATGGAAGCCGCGAACCGGGGCGCGAAGGAAGCCGGTGGCCGCTCGATCGCCGCCACGATCGAACTCCCCCATGAACAATCCTCGAATCCGTACCTGGACCTGGAAGTCCCCTTCCACTACTTCTTCGTCCGCAAGGTGATGCTGGTCAAGTACTCGTATGCGTTCGTGGTCATGCCGGGCGGTTTCGGGACCCTCGATGAACTCTTCGAGATCGCGACGCTCGTCCAGACCGGGAAGGTTGTTGATTTTCCGATCGTCTTGATGGGGCGTGACTTCTGGACCCCGATGATCGACTTTTTCCGGGATCGAATGCTGGAGGCGGGCACGATCTCCCCAGAAGACCCCGACCGACTCCTCATCGTCGACAAGCCAGAGGAAGTGGTCGACATCATCTCCACCATCGCTCGGGATCGGTTCGGACTCACCTACGGACCCCAAGCGCAACCGCGGGGATATCTCTTCGAGCACGCCTTCAAGGCTCGCCGTTGAGCAGGGCCTCCACGCGAAGGATCTGCATATTAAACCTCTCGACCGCCTGTTTCCGGAGTTCATCGATCGATTCGAGATCGCCGGTGATCGAGAGATGCTCGACGAAGGCGCGTTCCGAGGGTGGGAGATCACGATCTAAGTAGCGGAACCCGAAATCAAATCGCTCCGGACAGTGCTCCATCCGGAGCAGGTCAATCAGCGGTCGCAGTAGAAAGTTCTGGTACGAAGACGCGGCTTCCGCGACAAAACCTCGATCAATCGCCTTGGATACGAGCGGGATCAGAATCGGCGATGCGGCCACAATCTCGGCGTATCTTCCGCGGAGCCGGGCGTCATGAGCATCGCGGTGAAGCGGCACGGATCCAATACCAAGCCCCCGATCGAAGAGCACCAAGGGATCTCCATGGCGTTCGCGTTCGAGCAACCGATCCTCGACCGAGTTTCGAAGGACCACAAGATCAATTGTCAGATCGTCGGAGGCTCCGACCAACAAGTAGTAGGCCTGGGCATTGCCGTGGCGAGTGGGTTCGGGCACCCGGTAACGATGCCTGATGCCGCCGAGTGACTCAAACAAGGATTCCAGCGCAGAAAAAGTCTCCTCAACGCCGTCGTCGCGCACGAGGCACACCAGATCGAGATCGCTCCGATGGTCAGTCCGGCCGGTTGCATCGGAGCCCCCCAGCCAGGCGGCATCGAGCCAGTCGAGCCCCGAGACCAGCGTCGTTATCGCGGCGATCAGATCTTCTCGTCCAATGGATGTACTCATGGTTGACCAAACCTTTGGCTGTCTTACCCTCGATCTCAAAAGATCTTGACAATCACCATCGGTCTTCAGAGGCCGCCGGGAGAAACTCCGCTCGCGGCCCCTCGACGTCATTCACCCGCACGCCACCCTGAATCGCGGAAGGGAGAAGCGTCTCGAGGAACGGATGAGGAAATGAGTGCTTGGGTTCGGACGCTTGATCGAGCCGACGGATCTGCTCACCAGAGAGCGAAACCGCCAGCGCCTTGAGATTGTCGATCAACTGATCGCGACGTCGGGCCCCGATGATCGTACTTGCGACGCCCTGGCGGCTCTGGACCCATTTCAGGGCCACCTGCGCCGGTGTCGCACCGAGCTCCTCTGCGATCGAAACGAGAACATCAATGATCTCGTAGTTTCGATCGTTGAGATGGGGACTGTCCGCCTTGACTCTGGTGGTACCGATTTCCGGTCGCGAGTCGCGTCGGTATTTTCCGCTGAGCACACCGGCCCGGAGCGGACTCCAGGGGGTGACTCCGAGCCCGAGCTCGCGGGCCATCGGAAGCAGATCCGCCTCGACGGTTCGTTCCGCAAGGCTGTACTCGATCTGGAGCGCAATCAGGGGCGACCAGTTCCGCAGCATCGCTTCGTACTGAGCCTGCACCACGACCCACGCTGGTGAATCACTGAAGCCGATGTACCGAGCCTTGCCGCTCCGGACGATTTCGTCCAGCGTGCGCATGGTCTCTTCGATCGGCGTGTGGCGATCGTGAAAGTGACACCAGTAGAGATCGACGTAATCCGTCTGAAGCCGCCGCAGCGAATCCTCCAGCTGATGCAAGATCGCCTTACGACCTGATCCGCCGCCGTTGGGATCTCCCGGATGCATGTTGCCGGAGAATTTCGTCGCAATGACCATCCGGTCTCTGGCAACGATCGGCGTCCCGGCAAAGTAGTCACCAATGATCACTTCGCTGTGGCCATGCGTATAGACGTTGGCGGTGTCGAGGAAGTTTCCCCCGGCCTCGATGTACGTCTCGAGAACGCTCAGGCTCTCATCGACCCCAGCACCGACGGCCTTCCATTCATCGCCGAAGGTCATGCATCCCAGGCAAAACGGACTGACGCGAAGGCCGGATCGTCCGAGCGTTTGATAGTGGGCCAGATCCATGAAGACAGTTTCCAGATTGAAAAATTCGAAGGCACGAACCACGCCGTGCGGGGGCTGACGAGGTTACGCCATTCGGACTCTAAGAGTCATGTTCTCAAGAAGAAAACCGATCGCGAGGGCAAAATGATGGCGTCAATTCAAGACGCTCCTGTCGCCATCCTGGTTTTCTGGGTAGGTTCGACTTCATGAGAAAACCGAACGCCCCATCATCGCGATCCGTGGGTCTCGTCTGGCTTAGCTTACTCGGCGGAATGGCCCTCACCGTGACCGATAGTGCCACGGCCGCCATGTCGCCCCAATCACCCATATCGTCCCAATCCCCCGAGTCGAGTTCACGGCCCAACATCGTGATCGTGCTTGCCGACGATCTTGGCCTCGGCGATCTCTCGTGCTTGAATCCGAATGCCGCCACGGCGACGCCCAATCTCGACCGAGTCGCCGCCGCCGGCGCTCGCTTTACTGACGCCCATTCTCCCAGCGCCGTGTGTTCACCAACGCGGTACGGCATTCTCACCGGCCGGTACTGTTGGCGTAGTTCGCTCAAGTCCGGTGTCTTGTGGACCAACGATCCCCTGCTCATCGAACCAGATCGCCCGACCATCGCAACGGAGCTTGCCACCCGAGGCTACGAGACGGCGTTCATCGGCAAATGGCATCTCGGCCTCGGCGCTCAGGGGCCCACTGACTGGACCGCGCCACTTGATGGCGGTCCCCACACCGTTGGATTCGAGCGAAGCGTGGGAATTCCGAGTTCTCTCGACATCCCTCCGTACTGCTGGTTCCGTGACGGCGCCGGCGATCCTTCACCCACCACGACCATCGAAGGCTCGAAGCATCGACGGCAAGATGGCGGAGGATTCTGGCGAGCGGGGGCCATCGGCGAAGGCTTCGTGCATCAGGAGGTCCTCGCGAGATCCGTCGATGAGTCGATCGCGGTCGTTCAGAATCACGCCAAAGCCAATGATGGACGCCCCCTCTTCCTCGAACTCTGCCTGAGCGCGCCGCATACCCCGTGGCTGCCCACTGACCGATTCCAAGGAACCAGCACGGCCGGGCACTACGGCGACTTCGTCAACGAAATTGACTTTGAAGTCGGCCGGCTCCTCGCGGCACTCGAGACTTCCGGATTAGCCGAAAACACCCTCTTCATTTTCACCAGCGACAACGGTTCGCATTGGCCGGTTGCTGACCGGCAACGATGGGGACATGCCGCTAACCTCGACTGGCGCGGCCAGAAAGCCGACATCCACGAGGCTGGGCACCGAGTACCGCTGCTCGTTCGATGGCCGAGCGTGGTCGCGCCCGGAACCACCATCAAAGAGACCGTATGTCTGACCGATCTCTATGCCACGAGCATCGCGGCGGCAGGCGAATCGGAATCGGCCACCGCGCCGCCGCCGAGTCAGGGCGGTGAGGATTCAATCAACCTTGTTCCTTTGCTCGCCGAGGGCAACACCGCCGGCCTGGCCGACCGAACCGGCATCGTCCATCACAGTCTGGACGGCATGTTCGCCGTTCGGGTTGGTGACTGGAAGTTGATCGAAGGACTCGGGAGCGGCGGATTCACCGCGCCGAAACGACGCGCCGCCAAAGAGGGCGAGCCGACCGTCCAACTCTACAACCTCGCGACCGACCCCCGCGAGACCAAAAACATCGCCGCCCGAAATCCGGGCGAAGTCGCCAGATTGCAGGCGATCCTCGACCGGATTCGGGCGGACGATTGAAGGAATGGTTGAGCTTCAGCTCGCGCCGACGCCCTTTTCGCTGACATGGTGGACGACTTGCTGCGGATAGGGAATATTAATTCCGGCCGCATCAAATGCCTTCTTCACGTTCTCGTTGAAGTCAAATTTCGTGGGCCAGAAATCGCCGGCATCGACCCAGAAACGTATGACCAAGTCGACGGAACTCGCACCGAGCGCCCCGACCGCCACCATCGGCGCCGGTTCCGCGTGCACCCGGTCGTCCTTCGCGATCAGGTCCAGCACGACCTTGCGAGCTTGATCGATGTCGTCTTCGTATCCGATTCCCACGTCGATCTGAATCCGGCGAGTGGTTTGGGTTGAAGAATTCACCAGAACGCCCGTCGAAATCGCGTTGTTCGGAATGATCACCGTCTGGTTGTCACCGGTGGTGAGGATCGTGTTGAAAATGTGAATTGCCTTCACCGAGCCGCTCTGCCCTGCACCGGTAATGAAATCACCGACCTTGAAGGGGCGAAACAACAACACGGAGATACCGCCAGCGAAGTTGGAGAGGGTTCCCTTCAGTGCCAAACCGATGGCTAAAGTCGCCGCCGAGAGAATCGCGATAAAGGAAGTCACTTCGACCCCCAGCATGCCTGCCACCGAAAGCAAGAGCATGACCTTCATCGAGATCGAAGCGAGACTACCGAGAAAATGTCCCACGGTGACATCGATGTTCTTCATCCCGAGAAGGCGTTGAATACCTCTTCGGAGAATACCGATGACGATCCAACCCACGACGAGTACCACGAGTGCCAAGGCGAACCGCGGCGCATAGGCCACCGTCAGATCTAACAGTTGCGTACCTGCCTCATTCACCCAGTCCGTGACCTCCGCCGGGGAGATGACCGATCCCGTTGTCGCCGATTCCGTGCCTTCGCCACCCGAAGGCGTGACGGCCGCCGCGGCATTTGTTTCCTGACCACTGAATTCGATTCGCATGTTTCTTGTTCCCGGAATAATGAAAATCTAACCCTACACAAGACTGATTTAAGATCATCGCCGTGGCCAATCGATCACGCCTCTGGCGATCCCCCGCCGAACACCCATTCAATCGCGGCCAAAATACCCTGCCCTTCGGGGAGACCGATGAGCGACTCGATCGCGGAGAGTACGCCGGTGATTCCCTCGCCGGCAATGAGTCCACTGGCCACCGCAATGGCGAGCGCGGCCGCAGATGCCGGAGACAATCGCTTCCAGGCCACGAGCATCATCGATCCCAGGAACATCGCGACGGAGTAGTACGCCGGAACGATGAACGCAATACCCATCGCCAGCGAGCTGGGAATGAAGGGGGCGATTGGTTTCACAAACCGTCGTAACACCGGCAACGCGATGCCGAAACATGCTCCCGCGACGATCGCAGGGAGTGCCATCGGTGGGAGTTGATCAAATCCGCCACTGAGAAGTTCCGCCATCGCCTTCCACGCGTTGGCGGCGGGCGCGGGAAAGGACTCGTCGATGCCGATCTCATATTGAGAATCAAAGAGTTTGTAAACGCCAGCGCAGATCGGAATGCCCACGCAGATCCCCGCAAGCTGGGCGATCACCTGTTTACGGGGGCTCGCCCCCAGAAGTCGGCCAGTCTTCAAGTCCTGCATCATGTCGCCGGACTGGCTGGCCCCGGCACTGGTGATACCCGCGGCCAGAACGTTGGTCTCCGCCTGACCAGGTGCAATCGCACCGAAGGCCAGCTGCGTGACCTTGCCCATGCCACCGATTGGATTGATATCCGTCTCGCCGGTGGACCGGGTCGCGATCATCGCCAGCACGGAACTCATGGCCACCGCAAGCAGCGTCATCCACCAAGGAATTCCGAAGACGGAATGGGCGACGGTCATGGTGATCACACTGGCGATTCCCAGGCCGATCATCCACCAAGAATTCGGTATCTGCATCGACGGCGGCTCCATCTCATCACCATCCGCCATCGACGTGGCGCCGGGGCGGAAGGTGTTGAGGATTGTCCGCCAGGACAATGCCAGATTCGCAAAAGCGTCCGCGATCATGATGGCGACACCCGGCCACAGCAACCACCCTCGTGGGCCGTCGGCGTAAGACATGATCGATCCCTCGGCCCAACCCTGCGACTTCGACCAAGGGCCGAGCACGGCCCAGCCGAGAATCGCGCCGAGCAGGAGTGAGGTTCCGATTCGGGGTCCGATGAGGATCCCGGCCCCGAACATCAGCGGTGAAATAAGAAGGCTGAATCCCCACATCCCCGCGATGACCAAAAGCCCGGTCGCGCCAATGGTCGCCGCCGCATCACCAGCGTTGATCAAGGCGACCCTTTCCGGACCGGCGATCAGATTGGCAAACATCGGGTGCTCAATGATCGGATAGAAATATTTAATCTGAGTGAACGCCGCCGCGATCAGTGCCCAGATCAGAAGGAATCGCGCCTGCTTGAGCGCGTCACCCGCTCCACCCGAGGAATTCATCGAAACGATGGTCTCCGCGGTCGCCGTCCCGGTCGGGAATCTGAGCTTCTCGACCACCACCATCTGGTTGCGAAGCGGGATCGCGTAGAAAACACCAAGGAAGCCAACTGCCAAAGCCCAGCCCGAGAGTTGTAGATAAGAGAACTCCACGCCGAGCAGCCCGAGCGCCGGAATCGCGCTCAACATACCGGCGGCACTGGTCATCGAACCGGCCGCGCTTCCGGAAGTCTGAGCGATGTTGGTTTCCAACACCGACAGCGGCCGGAATCCGACGGAAGCCAACGCCTTCCAGACGCTGAAACCCAGGATGGCGGCGATCAAGGAACCACCGATCGACCACCCGGTCTTGAGGCCGAAGTAGATGTTCATGGAAGCGACCACCCCGCCGAGGAGACAGCCGGTGATCACCGCCCGCCACGACAGTTGCGCCTCGTCGGTCGTCGGGCGATAGATCTGTTCCGCGGAGCGGCTTGGCTCACGGTCGCTCAGATCAGGAACCATCCCATGCTTCCCGGCAAGAGAATCTTCGGAAACAGGCTGGCCTTCATGCTGTGAATCAGTGCTCATGCCTGAAATCTAACGTCTGGAACGAGAGTCCGTCTGCTTCCGTTCCTCGCTCGCTAGGCTTCTGTCATGCAGATGCCTCACCATCCTCGCCACAACAGCGCCAGTCGGCACCTCATCATTCCCGCACTCCTTGGAATGATGCTCCTCAACATCGCCGCCGGCCCGATCAATAAGGTGGATCCGTCTCGGCCCAACGTGGTCATTTTTATGGTCGATGACCTCGGTTGGCAGGACGTCTCCCTCCCCTTTGGTCCCGAAATCACGACATTCAATCGTCGATATCGCACTCCAAATCTGGAGCGACTCGCATCCCGGGGCGTCGTATTCACTGATGCCTACGCCGCCAGTCCGGTCTGCACACCGACTCGAACCGCCCTGATGACTGGTCGTCATCCCGGCCGTACTGGAATCACCTACTGGACGCTTCACGCCGATCGGGACAACTCCACCAAACACCCCCGGTTGAAGAATCCGCCGTGGCGCCTCGAAGGCCTCTCGTCAGAAGACCTCACCCTGCCCGGCCTGCTTCGAGCATCGGGCTACCGCACGATCCACATCGGCAAGGCCCACTTCGGCGCCATCGGTACCAGTGGCGCTGATCCCACCAACCTAGGATTCGAAACCAACATTGCGGGGCACGCGGCGGGTGGTCCCGGCAGTTTCTATGGAATACACGACTTCGGCGCCAAAAAGCGCCAAGGAAAGACTGGCCCAAGTGTCTGGGACGTCCCGGGCCTCGACAAATACCACGGTCGCGACGTCTTCCTGACCGACGTGCTTGCAGACGAAGCTGTGGCGGAGATCCGCCGAAAGAACACGGACCAGCGACCGTTCTTTCTTCACTTTGCGCCGTACGCCGTTCACGCCCCCATCATGGCGAACCGCCGCCATCTCGAACATTACGAAGGGATCGATCAGCGCGAAGCGGCCTACGCCACGATGATCGAATCGGCCGACGCCGCCCTCGGTCAGATTCTCGACACCCTCGACGAGCTCAATCTCACCGATGACACCATCGTCATCTTTGCCAGCGACAATGGTGGCCTCTCCGCACATGCTCGCGGCGGCCCGCCCCATGTTCACAATGCGCCGCTCCGCAGCGGCAAGGGGTCAGCCTACGAAGGTGGGGTCCGGGTACCGATGGTCATCTCTGGTCCCGGAAGAAACAAAATCTACGCGGACGGCCGCCGAATCTCGACCCCCGTCACGGTCATCGACCTCTTTCCCACCGTGCTCGAACTCACAAAGACGATCCTCCCCGCCAAACATGCCCCCACCGTCGACGCTGATTCCCTGGTTGGCCTGCTCCGTGCCGGAAGCGGAACGCCGATCCCCGGTGACGACCGTGGCCTCGCCTGGCACATGCCCCACCAGTGGGGCGCGAGCGGACCAGGCATCGAACCATTCACCTCATTCCGACAAGGCCAGTGGAAGCTCCTGTACTTCCACGATGGACCAAGGATCGAGTTGTACGACCTCGCCAACGATCTTGGCGAAACGAAGGATCTCTCCGGAGATCGACCCGAAATCATTCAGAATTTGCTGCTTGGCCTCGAGGCGTGGTACGTCAACACCGGTGCGTCGATCTCGATCGATTCAGAAACAAACCAACCCGTTCGGCGGCCCGGGGCACATGCAGCGATTCTCCGTGGCTCCCAGATGCAAGAGTGAACGATCATGCCGCAGGACGCGGGAGTGATCGGTCTCGATCTGCCCGCTTCTTAGATCTAGGCGGAACGATCTCTCCGCGATCCGATGCCAACGATCGCTCTCCATCGCTGGCGTGATATCGCAACCAGGTTTCAACTGGATCGCCAAGTCCACTCGCAAGGTCAATCCATTCGCGGCAACCGATCCGCGGCGGAAGATCCCGAACCTGATCCATCAACACATCGTCTCGGAGCCGGCGATACAGCGCACGATCATCGAGATGGTCGGAGTGCAGGAGATAAACCTCCAATTCGGCAAGTCCGCGAATCACCGCTGCCAGCGTCTCACGAAGCTCGTCATCCTCGAGTGTCTCGGTCATCGGCACCTCAACACCGATCTCCTCGAGTTGTTTGAGATTCGTCGTCAATGCGGCGAGTTCGAGATCGTGTACGAGCGTCCAGTAGCCTCGGTCCTCGATCCCACGCTCCACAATCGCCGCCGAATGCAGGCGATCAATGGCACGTTCACGAGAAGCTCGCTTGCGCTCGAAGATCCGATTCCGTTCCGTCGAATCGAACATGAGTTCATCTCCGCCCTCCTGTTTGCACTCTAGACCCACTTCAAGCACGCTCCGAAGAATGAGGCGGAATTGCAGGCATCGCGATGTGATTCGTGTCATCCAGGATCAAGGAGCATCACACGGCATCACAGGCAAACGCAAAAAGAAAATCACCCCGGTGCCGGTAGGCGCCGAGGTGACAGGAGGAGAAAGAGATGACGAGTTAAGTAGTCGGTCGTCCGCCGCGGCGGATCCCCGCAATGATTCAGAGTCCTAAGTACGACTCCACTAACACTAAGTTCGGACATTCCATCGTTTTTCTTCAGTGATTCCCGGACGAAGTGATGAAATCGAGCGAGACCGCACAACCGGAAGATCCACAGCACCGCGTTTCCTTTCAGATTTACCAAGGATTCAGATTTTCTTGAAATCCCTGATTCCTGCTGAAAACCCTACTGAATGCTAAGAATCGAGGCTTCAGCGGTCAGGACATCAAAAAAACCTGCGCAAGAAAGTTTTCGGCGCAGGATGTGCGCCGCTCACTCAACCCTGACGTCGATCAGAAATTCGCCGCAAGAAAAACACCTGAATCTCTGAATCGAGCAGGATCGATTGGCTCCTCACTGCAAAAGTTAATGCTCGCTCGATCACCGGGAAGCATGGTCAGCAGGTTCTGATCGACCACCCCGTCAACGGCAAGACGACTTGGATCGATGACCAGATCTCGCAGCACCGTCTGCGCGTGCACGCCGATTCGGAAACCGCCGGGCGTTGCTTTGATCTCAAGATCGTAGGCAGCCCTCGGAAGCGAGAGCCATGCATCCTTTCCATAGAACCAGAAGGCTCTATGCGCCCCTGACTCCACGACCAAGAACTCACTTGAAGGATCGGTCGGTATCGCAATGTCTTCACTGATCGGCGCGTGACTCGCCCTTCCGACCTCCGCATGTAAATGAACACGGGCCGCCACGAGTTCCTGACCCGAAGCGTCGACTCGACGAACCGTCGCATCCGCAGACCACGCCGATTCGCCATCGTTCACGATGCCAATCTCGATTCCTTCATCACTGATCGTGAATCCAATCAGACGCGGAGCGCATGCCGCGCGAGCAGCCCACCACGCTGGCTTAGGCCGGCCTGCTCGATCGATCAAGGACCACGAATGTCCGGTCCACGCATCATTCAACTGCCAGACCAAGGCACCCGAGCAGCGAGCGGAATTCATGCGCAACCACTCGTAGGTCATGGTGGTCGAACGTGCTTGCAAAAGATGCATCTGGAATAGGCGTTGGTCAAGCGTGGTCGCCGGAGAGAACCAATCCTCGAGCCAGCGATCGTATTGCGCGGCATCACCACCCCATCCTCGCTGCCGCCCCGCAAACGCCGCCAGTGCCTCAGGCTCTTCCGAGACAAAGATATCGCGGCCAAGCGCTTCTTCGATCGTCCGCCGAAGTGGCGGCGATTGATGACCGAACTCACTCACAAATCGAGGGACCATCTCACGGACTTCTTCAAGCTTGAGATCCCAAGTATGGCGATCACCGATATCAGGATCGTTCGGGTCGGCCTCGACCGAACCGGACCACGGACTATCACAGAGGTAAGGGCGAGTAGGATCCAGATCTGCGCAGACTTCCGGAAGAAGATCTGTGAAATATTTTTTCCCCCAGGTCTGTGCCGGATCCATCCGCTCCCGCCATCCCCAGTTCCGCCAGGCGAGCACGTTTTCGTTGCCTCCACACCACAGCACGATGGAGGGGTGCGACGCGAGGCGGGCAACTTGATAACGCGCTTCTTGCTCGATCGACGCGGGAAATGGCTCGTCTTCCGGGTAAGTCGCACAAGCAAACATGAAGTCTTGCCAAACCAAGACTCCCAGCTCATCACACGTCTCGTAGAAGGCCTCCTGTTCGTAGATCCCGCCCCCCCAGACCCGAAGCATGTTGAATTCGGCACCGACGGCCTGCCGAATCCGCTCGCGAATCTTTGATGGTTCGGCAGAGCCTGGAAAAAGACCATCCGGAATCCAGTTGGCGCCGCGACAGAAGATTGGTTCGCCATTCACCACGAACCGAAAGCGGGCGCCTTCAATATCTTTCCCAGAATCAAGCGCGACGACTCGCAACCCAATCTTCCGGCTTGCCGCGTCCAAATTGATACCCGACCCGCGCAACGTGACATGTACCTCGTGCAGGGGCTGTTCACCGAATCCTCGTGGCCACCACCGAGCGGGATCTGGAATCTCGATCATCGCGGTTGCCAGTGTCCCAGCCTCGATCAACTGCACGGGAACAAGTGCTTCGAATCCTCGCCCATCTGGCGCTTCGATCTGAACCAGCACGTCCAATTCGCGAATACGTCCCACCGACTCCATCGCGATGTCCACCGCAACTTCGACCACCGCGAGCCGATCATTACAGGTGCAGACCAGCGGCCGAACGTGCTCGATCCGGGCTTCCCTCCAGACGTCGATCCGAACGTCGCCCAGAATTCCAGCCCCGGGACATTTCGGTCCCCAGTCCCATCCGAAGCTGCAGGATGCCTTTCGAAGATAGGAGTAGACCCCCCATTCGCCATCGGCGTTCACGGGCCGATCACCAAAGCGATCGACGAGCCGATCCAGCTCATCGAGCGGAGCTCGGAGTTCGACCTCGAGCAGGCACCCTCGACGGATCCGCGCCGCGTCGATCCGATAGCGATGAGGATGGAATTGATTCTGAACCTCGCCAAGCAGTTCGCCGTCAAGCCGCACTTCGCCC
Source organism: uncultured Phycisphaerales bacterium (assembly GCA_905480395.1). Taxonomy (GTDB): domain Bacteria; phylum Planctomycetota; class Phycisphaerae; order Phycisphaerales; family SM1A02; genus UBA12014. The sequence continues at coordinate 139,491 of CAJQQE010000012.1, read as the reverse complement.
GCGGTATCGAGTGAGTCAAAGACCAGTTCGACGAATGCATCCGGATCAAGGTCATTGGGAAGATCTGCGTCGCTCATCTCGCGACGCCAGGTCCAGTCCGTCCGACCCACCCACATCTGCGCTGCTTCACCGTCACCCTGATCGGGATCGATCAGCAGGCCGTGGCGAATGAGATCCAGATGCACGCAGCCGGGGACCTCGGCGGCGAGGCCGCCCTCTGGAAGCGCCACTGGTGGGTCCACGCTTCCGCCGCTCCGAACCACCCGCCAGCCTTCTCGAAGTGATCGTGACACGCGCCTGCTCATGACGTTCCTCCGGACGGGTCGGTCGGGGGTGAGGTTTGGCCATCGTCCATGCTGTTCGAGATCTCATCGGCATTCACATGCCCGATCACTCGACCATCATCGCGATCATTGGCCTGCACTTGCCCCATGAGTCGGAACATTCGCACAAGGTCGCGGAACCCACCAATCGTAAACCAGACCGTGACGACCATCGCGGTCGCAATGGCAAACCAAAGCCACCAGCCCCACGCCTCGACCCACGCCTCGTCTGAAATCTGAGGCCATTGCATCACTGGCGCCACGAGATACCAGGCCAATCCAGCGGCAAAGACGAGCGTAAAGAAGATTGGCCAGGCGATGGTGACTGCCGTGACGATCCGGTCCCACCGCGTCATCTCACGGCCGAAGCCAAGCCGTTCGTACCACCGGTCCGGCCGCTCCTCACGATCAGCAGCCGGGGCATCGGCGTGAATACCACGATGCAGCATGCGGTCGAGGTCGAAAGGCTCGCGACCAGTGAGGAGTGAGACCACCACGAAGAGACTGATGGAAATCGCGATCGACCAGAAGGTCAAGACCTGGCCGCTCATGTCATTTCGCACATACGCGGCCGCACGGCTCATCGCGCCGAGAACCCCGACTCGAGGCTCACGAAGATCAAACACGACAGAACCGCCGCTGAGTATCCGGTGGCTCGTCTCGGGTGCATCACTCGACGTGACTGTCCAAACAGCGAGCGGTGCGTCCGCGGCATCGAGAGAGGTGACTCCGACCACGGCTCCGCGATCTCCTGCGGGAGATTCAAGCGCCTCGATTCGAAGCCGAAGATCCCGTTGAGGGAATTCACGCACGCCGCCATCAGAGACGACGGCGCCAAGCAGAATCGCTTCTCGATCATCGTTCTCGGAGTCGAAGGTCATCGTCAGAACGCCGTCGGGATGAATGAAGGACTCGTTCAACTGCTTGACCACGACGCCGAACCCCGCCAGAGACATCCCCGCGATCATCGCCGCCCAAGCGCCCGCCGTGGTCGCCCGCCGCCAATACAAGCCCCCAATAATGGCGCTCCCCGCACCGCCCACGAAGATGGCGCCGGTCAGTGCTAGAAACATCGCGACGTACTGATTCGGGGTGTACCAAAGACTGAAGCAGAACGCGAAGACCGCGACGCCGAAGATCGAGCTTCGCAGCAACCAGAGATGCGCCCGCGCAGAAAGTGGTTTCTTGCGGAACGGAAGGACAACATCTTGAATAAAGATCGATCCCCAAGAATGGAGATATGTGTCATTGGTGGAGAGAAATGCTCCGAGCAAGGCCGCCGCAAAGAGCCCCAGTAGTCCAGACGGAAGCATGACGCTTGCCGCGGCCGGCGTCCGGAGTTCACTCGATAGGACGGCCGGGTCGGCGCCGTTGGCGGGCTGGGCCGCGATGATCGCCTGCACCTCTGCGGCCGCCGCCGCATGCTCGGGCGAAGTCATCACCACCCGGATACAGATCGGGAGCACCAGGGTGATCAGCAGCAGGACCCGGAACCGCCAGCCGTTCAGGATGTTCGCCATCTTTGCTTCATGCGCATCGATCGCGGCGGCGTTGTACCCGGAGGTCCCTTGCCAGCCGAGCATCCCGTAGAACAGCACGATCACGCTGATCACCCAATAAAAGGCGTTGAACTGCTCTTCCTGACCAAGGTCGAACGGATTGACCATTGACTTGCCTTCGGGCGCCGCGAGCAAGGTCTCTCCGATCTCGCTCCAAGAATAGGTGCTCAAGAGGAAAAGGATGACGCCGAGAAAGACGAACTGGCCAAACGTACCCTGGAGGAAGTCCGTCACGATGACCGCCACTTGCCCACCAATGAAGACGAAGAACAGCGCCGTCAAGAGCATGACCGCCATGAGAATCGCGAAGGTCGGCACCACCCAGGGGCCGACGGCCATTTCCGTCGGAAGCCCGCAAAGCGCGATGAAGAAACGGGCCGCCACCGCCGGGAAGATGCCGTAATTGATGATGCCCGAGAAAAAGGCGACGAGCCCCGCAAAGACTCGGAATTTTCGGGAGTAGCGAATCTCAAAGAACTGCGCCATGGTGAGCGCGCGGGTCTGACGAAATCGATAGACGACCCAGCCCGACAACGCGATGAGAATCATCGCGGGGTTCTCCATGAAACCCCACCAGATACTGGTGAATCCGACGTCGTAGTACTGCTGCCAAAACCACACCAGCGAGATCACGCCGAGTTGGGCCATCCCGTAACTGACCGCGATCAGATACCGACCGGCACAGCGATTCGCGGCGAGAAAACCGGATACCGAACGGGCATATCGATTCGTGGCGATCGCCGCCACCAGAAGTAGCGTGAAGAAAGCAGCGAGAATCGTCCAGTCGAGCGTGGAGAGATGCACATCAAGATCCTACTCGCCACCCGCGTCATTCACTTCCCTCAAGTCGACGAGGGGAGTTCGAGACCGACGGATTCGCCCATGGCACGGGTCCATGCCTCAACATCGTGGAGCATCCGGCCGTCCGCCGACCCCTCCGCCCGCGCCGCCTCGATCGCCCGCAAAGACTCGGCGCCTCGCGGCGAACCATCGCCGCCGGGTCCGGTCAGTCGATCTCGGCGATGAAGATCCCAGCGGGCTTGCTCCTCCGTGTCCAGCGATTCCGGATGAACGCGGGCGAGGAATCGGAACGCGATTTCTTCGAGTCGTTCGTCACTGGTGGTTCGAATAAATCGGCGGAGGGCTTCTGAACCGCCGGTTCGCGCTCCCGCCATCGCGACGCCATCACCGTCGCCGACAAACCGGCCGTAGAGTTGTTCCTCGGCGTCGATCTCACCATCGTCGTCCGCCGGCCGATCATCCATGACCAATCGGAGGCGCTCGGTGATCGCCGCCCGATTCGCTCGTACGAAATCCATTCGATCGGAAATCATCGATTCATCAAGCCCCGTCGCGGCGAGTGCTTGGGGATTGCGGGTGAGCACTTCCGCGGGCGCGACCATAGGAACGCTGTTGACCCGGAGTCTCCGGATTGGAAGTCGCTCACCATCCTCTGAGAGGCCATGAAATCGGGCATGAACCTGCCGTGGTTCAAGGTTGAGAATTTCCGCGGGATCCCCGTGCAGATCGATGACCACCCGCTCGTTTCTCCCGTCGCTCGTCACCACGACTCCAACCGTCCCGTGTCCGCGAGCGGCGCCAAGCCCGGGGACCGACATGAAGAATGGCTGCCCTGGTTGATCGACAATTTTCTTGACTTTGTCTTTGATGCCCATGGAGAGGGCATGGTCCCAAAGCCGCCCGTTCGCTTCGCGAAGTCTTCGGGCCAACTCGATCGTGGCTCGAACGTCGCCCAAGGCGTCGTGGGCACTCGCGGCGTGGTCTGAGATTCCGTTGGCGGACGCGAGTTCACCGAGTCGGAGCGAGAGTGAGCCGTCCTCGTACGCTGGCCATTCGATACCGTCGTGCCGGCCAGTACTCCAAGCCATTCGAAAGGCCGCCAACAGATCGAAGCGACGATTGCCGTGCTTCCATTCGCGGTCGTAGGTGGGAAGGAGATTCCGCCAGGCCCCGAATCGAATGATGTCATCGTCGTATCCGAGGCTATTCCAACCGGTGCAGATCGATCCCGGCGTGGACATCACCTCGAGCACCTGCTCGAAGAACACATGCTCCGGAACGCCATCCTCGATCGTGTCCTGCGGTCCGATCCCGGTGACCAGACAGGCCCCGATCGACGGTGGCTCGTCGATCGGCGGCGTGCATCTGATTTCGATCGGATCGCCCACCGGCACGAGATCAAGATCCGTGCGGATGGCCCCGAATTGTGACGGGCGGTCGCGGCGACGGTACGGCCCAGATCGACCGCGGTCCCAGGGACGGCTCAGGGAACCGAAGGTCTCGAAATCGAACCAAAGAATGGTCTCGGCCTGACTCATGCGTCCATCCTCTCTCTATGAACCTCACCGTTCCGGCGGCACCGACAGACATGAACCTACCGACGGAAGTGAAGACTGATGATCTCAAAGGGGCGAATCGGGAAGCGGGCCTCGTGCGTCTTGGGATCCCATTCGAGCCCGGGAGTCTCGACGTCGCGTTCCATGAGATCGACCAAGACTGCCGTCGAGTGACTTGGAACTTGAACCGTGACCGTGCCGGAAGCGCCGTGCTTTTCAACCACTCGGAGAATCGTCCCCGTCCCATCCTCGCTCGGCTTGTACGCGACCAGTTCAAGGCGGGCGGCGCCGTCGACCAGGTACCGCACCGGAACAATGGATGACCCGCCCTCGGGAGACGTTGCCTCCAAGGTCGGCCGGTGCGCGATCAGCGGTTCCGCGAAGGCCTCCGCCTCGGCATCCACCTCGGCGGCAAAGCGATCGCCACCGTGCGGCATCAGTGCATAGGCGAGGCGATGAACGCCTCGATCACAAGTTGGGTCGGGGAACCCCGGACTCCGCAGGAGGCTCAGGCCGAGCGTCGACCGGTGCGCGTTTCGCCCCACGATGCCCGCATCAAGCACCGCGAGACCAAGGCCGGGCTGAGAAAGATCCATCCAGCGCCGACCCGGCACTTCGAATCGGGCCTCCTCCCAAGAGGTATTCCGATGCGTGGCCCGTTCGATCTCGCCGAACGGAATCCCGAAGGTCGCACTCCGGGCCCGAATTCCGGTGGGGAATTCCGCGCGGAGCAACGTCTGGTCCTCCTGCCAATCGACGAGTAGTCGAACATCGACCCGATTCGCACCGGCATCGAGAACGTACCGCACCACCAACCGACTCGATCGACCGATCGGATGCTCAAACTCGATCGCACCTCGAAGCGGGCCCGACTCGATGACCGCATGCCGGGCGGCCTCGCTCACGATCTCCTCGAACTTCTCGTGATAGTCGCGGTCGAGATCCCAAGCCTCCCAGCGACGAGGGCGGTCCTCGTAGAGCCGGAATCGATTCAGCGGGCGCACCCGGCCATCCGCATCCAAACCGTTGACCGATTCGCCTCCGGCTCGCCGAAGCTCGATCACCCGCCCCACCTCATCGAAGGCCACTTCGATGCGACCGTTGCGCATCGTTCGTTTCTCAACCATGACCGGCTCGACGGTGTGCAGGCGAGCCGCATCAACCAGCGTGCCGCCCGCCGCGGGCACCGAGTCGACCGGGAGTAACTCATCCCCCAGGTCGACCACCCCACTGCGGGGCGTGCTCGCCGGGTTCATGATCAGAACCGGCTGATCGAAGCCAGTCGCGTCCAGCGACGCCGCCCATTGATCGAGACCAGCGTCGAGTTCGGCCCGACAAACCGACCGAATCGTCTCATACTGCGCTCGGGCGTCGACATAGACCTCGGGAATCGAGGACCCGGGCAGGATGTCGTGGAACTGATTCAGCAGGACGAGCTTCCAGGTCGCATCGAGCCGATCCCGCAACGCCGCCGTGGTCGCCGGGGTCGCCTGCGGCGCCCCGCAACCGATCAGTTCAATTGCCCGCAACGCGGACTCAGCCTCGGCATTCGCGTGCTTCAGCCATTGGTGAGACGTGTACGTACCCCGATGGAGTTCGAGATACAACTCGCCATCCCAGGTCGCCGGCTCCCGTCCCGCGGCCTGCAGTGCCGCCGCCTCGGCGTGAAGGCGACCGCAGAAATCGTCGGCCCGCCCGAATTCCACCGCCGGAAGACCTTCCACCCCTTCCGCCATCAATTCGATGCGCTCCGCTTGTTCAACGGTCGGCCCGCCGCCACCATCACCGAAGCCATATGGCTGCAACCAAGTGGGCATCGCGGCCTGATCCAGCTCGGTGACATTTCGTTCGGCGAATTGAAGATCCGCGGGCAAGATCGAACTGTTGTAATTGTGCCCGGGGGTCAGATGGGTCAATACTGAAGTACCGTCGATTCCAACCCAGTCGAAACTCACATGCGGAAACTTGTTTCGTTCACACCAACTGATCTTGTTGGTTATAAAAGTGTCGAGTCCGGCACCCCGGATGATCTGGGGCATCGAAGCGGGAAAACCAAAAGTGTCCGGAAGATAGAGATGGCGTTGCGGGGCGTCGGCGCCGAAAGCATCGCGCCACCAACCGGTGCCGTGAAGGATCTGTCGGATGAAACTCTCGCCGCTGGGTGCGTTGCAATCCGGCTCGATCCACATCGCCCCACCCGGTTCCCATCGCCCCTCGCGAACTCGGGCCGCGATTCTCTCAAAGAGTTGGGGAGAATCCTCGCGAATCCACTGATACTGCTGGGCCTGACTACAGAGGAAACGGAAGTTCGGCGTTCGTTCCATGATCCGATCGACGGTGGCAAAAGTTCTGAGGCATTTTCGCCGGGTCTCCGCGATCGGCCAGAGCCACGCGGTATCGATGTGAGCGTGACCGACGGCGACGCAGGTGGTGCCGCTCGCCGGGCCGCCGCCACGCAGCAGAACTTTGAGATCTTCGTATCGAGCCTCCATCGCCGGTCGTGGATCATGCGCGGGGATAGTCCCCAAGATCTCTCGCAGACCCGCCTGGAGCTGGTGGGCCCGAGGCGCTGAGGTCGGCTGGATAAGAAGCGTTCGACGAGCGAGATCCCAAGCCTCCACGAACCGCCAAGCGAGATCGTCGTAGACCACGAGTTCTGCCGCGGCGAGTCGGCCGGGCTTCGCTTCTTTCCAGCGAGCATGAAGTTCAGGGTGATCCCACCAGAACGTCGAGATTCCTAAGGGCATGTTGCAGGCCGCTTCGACCAGCAGATCAATGGAATCGCCTCCTTCGGCGGATTCAAAGAGTGGGGCCCGATCACGATTGAAATCAAAGCCATGAAACGGCGCCCCGTCACGCCAGAGCAAGGCCTCGGTACCGGCGTCGAATCGGAGGTGCACGGAACGACCGGCCATCGACGCCGGAAGATTGCCTCGCAGACGAAACCAGGCCGTGCTCCACACCGGTCCCCATCGCCAACCGGTCTGCACCTCAGAGAATTCGTCCTCCGAAAGCGCTCGAATCTGATCGTGCGTGGGGCGATCTTCGAACTGGGCCACGGTGATTTCCAGTGGCGCCACCATTGGCGTCACCACGGGTCGGAGTACATCGTCGGCGAAGGTCTCGAATCGAAGCGCGGCGTATTCAAGATCGGGAAGCATGGCGGGTACCTAAGGGAAGGTTGGTGATGTCACCAAAGTAACCGCTGTGATTCTGTCCCACCGACCCGAGTCTGATTCCGACCAGGGGTCCACCGGCTCTGGAGCCAGGAGTTCCCGGACCGTCGGAATCGACCATCCGCAACGCGATCCGCGACGAGAGCAAAAGAATCCACCTCATCGGAACTTCAAGGCGATCGATCCGACAATCCCCGATTCAAGGCTCCAGAAGGGGGTCCTTCCAACCCGATCCTCTCTGTAGGCGCCGTTCAATACGAAGTCATTCAAGCTTTGATTGTCCTGGCGCCCTATACTCAGGTGTCGGTGCGGGATTCAGCCCGGCACCTCCGCGTTCATCGTCATTGTCTCTTTGAGCCTGTGCCTCCTATGCGTCTCATGCATCACAACCTCATGCGTCTCTTGGTCACGGCCACGCTCGTGATCGCGATGCCGTTGTGCTGCTGCGTGCTCCGAGGCGCGGCGGCGCTCTCTGGCTCGGAGTTGAGTGCTGGGATGCTTCCATCCTGTTGCGCCGCTCACCAGACCGAGGATGGAACCGAGACGTCCCCGCCACTGGACGACGGCCGCGGATGTGAAGAGGGCTGCTGCATCAAAGTTCCAGCGGCCGTCGATCAGGATCTCCGAATCGCCCTCGACGCCATCGCCTTTCTCCCTGACGTTATGAACGTGCCGACCGAAATCGTCGTCGCGTCCCATGATCGATCCGGGCTTGGCGAGTTTTATGGCGAGCCACCACCGAGCGAGGATCCGACCGGATCCCCCAGGTGGTTGCGCCGAACGATCATCATCCAACGCTGATTCCGAAGAACTTCCGTCGTTCTCTGGGATGCCTCGCGCACCAGAGCCTGTCGTCGTGAACTTCGTTCGGAGTCCATTGTGATCTTTCCAACTCTCGATCTCCGCGGCAAAACGCCGCTCCTTCTGCTGTCCGGGCTCGCCCTGACGACATCGGGTTGCATCTCGAGCGACCCGACGTCCGACCGTTCGAACGTGGAGGCACTGGTTCATCCTCGCCTCGGCGAGGTGATCAATCTCGATGTGGTCAACGCGTCGCCGGTCGCCCCACCGTCCGACTGGAATGGATCTGGGCCCCTCGATGCCGATACTGCGGTCCGCGTGGCGTTCCAGCGGGATGCTGGCATTCGAACGTCCCTGGCGAAACTCGACCTGGCTCGCGCGGAACTGGCCCAAGCCGATCTTCCACCGAATCCGGCCTTAGATCTTGCGTTCGGCTTCGCGGTCGATGGGATCTCCGGCGCGCCGGCCATCATCGGGGTCACGCAGCAACTGACCTGGATTTGGACCCGTCCGGATCGGGTCGATGCCCGTGATGCTGATCGCCGCGCCATGATCCTGCTCGCGGCAGCGTCGATGATCAGTCTGGACGCCAATGTCCGACGATCACATGCCGCCGCGATCGCCGCCGACGCCACGCATCTGCTCGATCAAGCCCACGCAGAAGCGACGCGTCGAACCGTCGATGCCGTCACTCGCCTGTTCGAAGCCGGGGAGGCGTCGAAGATCGATCTCGACCGCGCCCGATTGGATGCCGCCGAAAGCGCCGCCGCGGCGGACGCCAGTCGACGCACGGCCCGACAGATGAAACTGGCGGTCCTCGCGGTGATCGGCTGCCCCGACGGATCCACCGATTTTGAACTGCAAGGATCGCTCGCGACCTCCGGGGGATCTGTCCCGGACGAGCAACGAATCGTCGAACTCACTCGTGTCGCAAGGCTTGACGTCGCGGCAGCTCGAATGCGGGTCCTGGCCGCCGAGGCGGAATGCCGACTCGCTGGATCGAAACGCTTTCCGGAGGTTGGAGTTGGCGCGGCCTGGAACAAAAACTTTGGAGATCGGAAAGCCATTCTTCCCGGAGCCCGGATCACCCTTCCGATTCTAGATGATGGAAGTGCCGCGATCGCTGCCGCAAATGCAAGACTAGATGGAGCGCAACTCGAGTTTCTCTCCATTCGACGGCGAGCCGTTGGCGAAGTTCGCTCGAGTCGCGAAGCGTTCCTGCGATCAGATCAGCAACGCATTGCCTATTCGGAGTCGGTGCTCACCCCGGCGACCGAAGCAGAAGTGCTGGCCGAGGCGGCCTATCGCGAAGGCGTGATCGATCTCACCGTGCTCCTCCTTGCCCAGAAGCGTCGAATCACTGCCGAACGCAGACTGGTGAGTTACCAGTTCGCCACCATTTCCGATCGCATCGCGCTGCAGGAACAAGTCGGGGGATCGTTCGACATCCCAGCGATGCCCCCGGTGGTACCCGACATCGACCAGACCACCGCGACCGCGGAAGCCCCCAATACCCCTGCTCGCGCCTCGAGCCTCGATCCGGAGATCCCGTCATGACTGATTCAGGACTTGAGTCAATTCGGCCCTCGGCTGGCGATCTGATTCCGGCACCTCCTCGCCGGGTTTTCTCCCGACTCGGACTTCCCATCGTCATCCTGCTTGCGACGGCATCACTGCTCGCTTTTGTCGGCTGGGATGCCATCCGCCCACGCACCGAAGTGATGGCGGTCACGGTCGCGATCAGAACCATCGAAACCGACGAAGCACCCGCGGAAACGGCGGCGGCAGGTAAAGCGATCGTGCAGGCCCCCGGCTGGGTCGAGGCCGATCCATTCTCAACCTACGCCTCGGCACTGACCCAGGGAATCGTCGAGTCGATCATTGTTCTCGAAGGCGATGCCGTGAAGGCCGGGCAGCCCGTGGCGACCCTGATTCGAGCCGATTCAGAGATCAATCTTCGCCGCGCCGAAACCGAAGTCACCCGAAGAGCCGGACTCCTCGACGCCGCACAGGCAACGTTGACTGCCGCCAAAGCCAACTACGAATCGCGGATCTCGGTGCATCGACGAGTGGCTGTCACCGAGGCCAACGAGGCGAAGATCGCCGCGGATCTCGATGGGTTCCCCGCGCAAATCGCGGAGGTCGAGGCAAACCGCGAAGAGTTACGCGACGAGTACAACCGCAAACGAAAACTCGTCGAAGAAGGCGCCGTCGCGGCCGGCCCCGTCGCCAGAATGGGCCTACGGCTCCAAGCTTTGAACGCCCAGATCACCCAACTGGAGGCCGAACGAGACGCCGCATCCGCGTCACTACGGGCGGCAGAGGCAGAACGAATCGCAGCAATCGCCGACCGTGAGCTCCGCATCGAGGAGCGACTTGATCTTGAGTTTGCTCAAGCCGGCGTCTTGGTTGCGGAGGCGGAAGTCGGGCGAGCGATGGCGGATCGAGACACGGCGGCACTCGCCCTCGATCGATGCACAGTGGTCTCGCCGATCGATGGCGTGGTCATTGAACGAATCGCGTCACCGGGATCGACGATTCAGTTCGCGAACGGTCAGCACGGCGCACACATCGTGCATCTCTACGATCCCGCGATGCTGCAGGTTCGAGCCGACATACCGCTCGCCGAGGCGGCGAAGGTCGGCGTCGGGCAGCCAGCGGAGATTATCGTGGATCTTCTCCCTGACACCATCTTCAAGGGCGTGATCACCCGCTTTATCCATCGTGCGGACCTCTCCAAAAACACCATCGAGGCGAAGGTGCACATTGTCGATCCTTCCCCGCTGCTCAAACCTGACATGCTCGCCCGGGTTCGGATCCTGCCCGCGGGTAACAATCGCGAAGGTGCACTCCGGAGAACGGTCAGTCGAATCTTCGCCCCCGAATCCGCCTTTGATCCGCAAGGCGGAATCTGGGTCGTCGCCGACCGAAGCGGAAACGAAGGGGTCGCCGCACGAAGGTCTGTTGAAGTGGGCGACGCCCGCGTCGATGGCTGGGTAGAGATCCGATCTGGTCTGCGCCCGGGAGATACCGTCATTCTTGAGCCCTCGATCACCGCCGGAACCGCGATCCGCTTTCGAGAACCGAACCTTAGTAACGGAGTCGACGCATGAGCCTGATCGAATGCCGGGACCTCACCCGCACCTATACCCGAGGCACCGAAAAAATCACCCCCCTGGACGGTCTTGATCTCGACATCGAGCAAGGTGGCTTCGTCGCCCTGATGGGTCCATCGGGATCCGGGAAGACGACCCTCCTCAACCTCCTCGCAGGCATCGACCGACCGACTCGAGGCTCGTTGATGATCGACGGGCGTCCGGTTCACACGCTCTCCCGGAACGCCCTCGCCGAGTGGCGAAGCGAAGCCGTGGGATACGTCTTTCAGCTCTACAACCTGGTGCCGGTGCTCACCGCCTACGAGAACGTCGAGTTACCTCTCCTGCTTCACCCGCTTTCGAGGAAGGCACGCCATCAGAAAGTTGCCGCCGCGCTCGACCTGGTTGGCATCGCTGACCGCAGCGATCATTATCCTCGCCAACTCTCCGGCGGGCAGGAGCAACGCGTCGCCATCGCGCGTGCCATCGTGACCGATCCAACCTTGATTCTGGCCGATGAACCAACTGGCGATCTCGATCGCGAGAGCGCTACCAACATCATGGACCTACTCAAGCAACTCAACACGGAACTCGGAAGAACAATCGTCATGGTCACCCACGACCCGAAGACCACCGCCTGGTGCGACACCGTGCTGCATCTGGAAAAAGGGCGCCTTGCTGAGTCGGACTTCGACGACTCGTCCGAAGCGAAATCCCGTGACCAAGCCATGTCGGAGACCTCGTCATGAATCGTGCCATCAGCGTCATACCAACCGTCTGGCGCCAGATCGTCCGGGCTCCAATTCGCACTGGATTGACGATCACGGGAATCGCGGTCGCGATGTTCCTGTTCACCAGCGTGGAAGCGATGCGGATCGGCGTCCATTCCGCGACGACCAGCAGTGCGCAAGATGCGACCCTCGTCGTCTACCGGGAAAACCGCTTCTGCCCGTTCTCAAGTCGGCTTCCTCAGTTCTATGGAGATCGAATCGAACGAATCGACGGCGTCCGGTCGGTCATCCCGATGCAGATCCTCGTGTCGAACTGCCGAGCGAGCCTGGATGTCGTGACTTTTCGCGGCGTACCGAACGACGACCTTGAGGTGACCATCAGCGACGCCGGACGGTTCCTTGAGGGAGATGCTGCCGCGTGGCGATCGCGAAGCGATGCCGCATTGGTCGGCGAGTCACTGGCCCTCCGCCGCGGAGTCAAAGTGGGAGACCGGTTCTCTGCGGCGGGAATCACCGTCTTTGTCGCAGGCATCCTGGGCAGCGATCGTCCGCAGGATCGCAACGTCGCCTACGTCCACCTCTCGTTTCTTCAGGAGACCGTGACCAGAGGCGGCTCGGGGGGCATCGTGACCCAGTTCAATGTCAATGTGGACGACCCAACGCAAATGGAAGCGATCGCTTCGAGCATCGACGAGGCGTTTCGGTACGACGAATTCCCTACCAGCACCTGGCCCGAGAAAGCCTTCGTCGGTCGAGCCGCTCGAGACATCATCGAGCTCGTCGGGTTCGCCAGCTGGGTCGGATGGGCGTCACTGATCGCGGTCCTGGCCCTGGTGGCCAACGCGATCGTGCTCGCGATGCGGGACCGGATCCGGGATCACGCGGTTCTTCAGACGCTTGGCTACACCGGTGGCCTGATCGCTTGGATGGTGCTGCTCGAAGGCGCCCTGCTCGGCCTGGCCGGCGGATTAGTCGGGGCCGTGACCTCGACGGTGGTGGTCAGCCTCGGGCGATTCAGCATGACCATGGAAGGGATGAACGTCGAGATCGCCAACGATCCCAGCCTCGCGTTCATCGGCGCCGGGATCGCGGTCGGCCTTGGATTGCTCGCTGGCGCGGTGCCGGCGATCCGTGCTTCTCGCGGCGAGATCGTGCAGGGGTTCCGAGCGGTCTGAACGACCGGAAAGTTGATTCATGCGCAAGCTTCCCTTTGAATACGCAGTCCGGAATCTCGGGCGAAGTCCCAGCCGGCTCTTGATGAGCGCCGGTGGGTGCGGGTTGGTGGTTCTGCTTGCCATGGCGGCGGGTGGATTCGTGAACGGCATGCAGAATTCGCTCACAATCAGTGGCTCGCCTCGGAACGTCATCCTCATGGGCGCGGGAAGCGAAGAAAGCGTCGAGCGCAGCGAAATCCCGATGCGAACGCCGGGCATCGCCGCGACGGGTATTCGAGGCATCGTGATTGCCGCCGGCGTCGAAGCAATCTCTCCCGAAGTCCATTTGGCCATTCCGGTCCAACTGCAATCCGTGGGGGACGCTCCCCCGGAAGCCGTTGAAACCAATGCGCTCTTCCGCGGAATCACGCCCTCCGCCTTTCTCGTGCATCAAGAGGCGCGACTGACCGACGGACGCTTCCCCGAGACTGGCGCCGACGAAGTGGCGATCGGTCGACTCGCGGCCCGAAGCCTCGGCCTGGAGGACACGGATGGTATTCTCGGCTCGACATTGATCGTGGATGAACGACCTTTCAGTATCGTCGGCGTCGTCGATGCCGACGGAGGAGTCATCGAAGGCGAGATCTGGATTCCACTCTCGGACCTGCTCATCGTCGGACAACGCGACACCCTCTCCTGCGTGGTGATTCGCACCACGGACGGCGATCTTTCGTCCGCCCGCGGGTTCGCGGCGACTCGACTCGATCTCGAACTGGTGGCGACCAGAGAGAGCGACTACTACGCCTCCTTGGCCGCCTTCTTCACGCCCATCCGATTCATGGTGATCATCACCGCGATCCTCGTGGCGGCAGGCGGAATCATCGGGGGACTCAACACCACGTACGCCGCCTTTGCGAGTCGCGTCCGAGAGATCGGTACCCTCCAAACCCTGGGATACAGTCGACTCGCCATCATTCGAAGCTTGGTTGAGGAGTCGATACTCACCGCTTCCATCGGGGCTCTGGTGGCCGCCGCCATCGGAATTCTCGTGCTCGATCAAGTCACGATCCGATTCTCCATGGGCGTCTTTGGGATCCAAATCGGCCCTGGCGTGGTCGCCCTCGGTCTCCTTGGCGGCCTTACCCTCGGCGTCGTCGGCGCCGTGATCCCCGCGTTTCGTTGCCTCCGGCTTCCGGTACCAGAAGCCCTCCGTTCCTCGTAATATTCTGTTTCTTCTTTCTTCCATTTCGTTCTGGAGTAACTCCATCATGTCTCGAAAAACCCTGCTTATTCTTGGGCTCACCGCCCTCTCTACCATGTTCACCGGTTGCGATGAAGGCGGTGGTAATACCACGGCATCCAACGACGTTGGTCCCACCCAAGCGACGATTCCGGCAGCCTTCTTCACCACCGAACGACCAACCGAGGTCGCCGACCTCATTCAGATCAAGCCGACTGCTGCCGTCGGCGACTCGGTGACGTTTCTCGCCCGCGTCGGCGGTCGAGTGGAGCCGTTTGTCGATGGCCTCGCCATCTTCACCGTTGCTGACCCCTCGCTCTTGTCGTGCGAGCTGATGGGCGAGGAAGACCATTGCCCCCTTCCCTGGGACTACTGCTGTGAAGATTCCAATGGCATCACCGCCGGCTCCGCCACCATCCGTCTTGCGGGAAGTGCCGGCGATCCGATCGCGGCCAATGCAGAGGGCGCGGGCGGTCTCGAACCCTTGAAGTTCGTGGTGGTCGAGGGTGTGGTCAACGAGCGAAACGACGAAGGCCTCTTCGTCATCGACGCCACCCAGATCTGGGTGGGCGGGAAGCCAATGAGAGGCAACCTGCGTCGCGGTTCACTGGCGGGCGAAGAGAACGAGGGCGCTTCGACCGGCGACAACGATGCCGAAACGCACGCAAGCGATCATGACGCTGGCGTTCCGCACGATCACGACGGTGACGGCAAGCCTGATCACTGATCCGATCAAAGTTCCGAAGCGAGGCTTCAGACACTGACGCCTCGTTGCACGAGTGGATAGAAGGACCAACGCCGGGACGGAATGCCAACGCATTTCGTCCCGGCCTTTCGTTTTTGGCTCCACTTTCTCACTCCGTACTGCTCGCACCCGTACCATCCACGGCATGAGCCTCTTCATCGGCATCGACGTTGGTACCAGCGGCACCAAGGCCGTTCTCCTCAATCAGCAAGGCCAAGTCGTCGCGACTGGCAGCGGAAGCCACGCGCCGTCCGCCCCGCGATCGGGTTGGTCGGAGCAGGCCCCCGACGATTGGTGGCCGAGCACCATCGAGGCGATCAACCAAACATGTCGCACCGCCGGCGTCGCCGCTGACACCATCGAGGGCGTCGGCCTCACCGGTCAGATGCACGGTCTGGTCGCCCTTGATTCGTCAGCGACGCCGATCCGTCCGGCGATTCTCTGGAATGACGGGCGAAGCGCCCCGCAGTGCCAAGCCGTGGAAGCCCGAATCGGGATCGAACGCTTGGTCTCACTCTGCGGCAATCGCATGCTTCCGGGATTCACCGCACCGAAGCTCCTCTGGATGCGGGAACACGAACCGGAAGCCTACGCCCGCATCACCACCGTGCTGCTCCCCAAGGATTGGATTCGCTATCGGCTCTCAGGCGAACTCGTGATGGACGTCTCCGATGCCTCCGGCACCGCCGTCTTCGACTGTGCGAACCGGACCTGGTCTGACGAACTGCTGGGCGAACTCGATCTCCCACGTTCCTGGTGGCCGCACGCTGCTGAAGGTCCAGAGATCGTCGCATCGGTGCATGCGGCGGCGGCCGCGGAGACCGGACTTCGGGAAGGCGTGCCGATCGTGGCGGGTGCCGGCGACCAAGCGGCGTCGGCGATCGGGACCGGCCTGATCAAGGAAGGCACCGTCGGGTCGACGCTCGGAACCAGCGGCGTCGTCTTCGCCCCCACTGACCAATGGCGGTCACTCCCGGATGGACGACTCCATGCGTTCTGCCATGCGGTCCCCGGCCGATGGCACCTGATGGGCGTCATGCTCTCCGGCGCGGGCAGTCTCGACTGGTTTCGCTCCGCGATGGTTCCAGACATCGACGAGGCGGCAGGGTCAGAGGCATTTCCTCGCATCGAAGCGATGGCGGAAGAGGTCCCCGCGGGCGCGGACGGCGTGATTTTTCTTCCCTATCTGTCCGGCGAACGAACGCCATATTCCGACGTCAACGCTCGCGGAACGTTCATCGGCCTCGACCAACGACATGACCGAAGGCACCTGGCCCGGGCGGTCTTCGAAGGTGTGACTCACGGACTCGCACAATGCCTTGATCTGGTTCGGGCGGCCGGCGTTGAACCAGAAACGGTCCGACTTTCCGGCGGAGGCGCGAAAAGCCCGCTCTGGCGACAGACCTGCGCTGATCTCTTCGGGGTTCCGACGACCACCACCACGACCACCGAAGGCACCGCGTGCGGCGCTGCCATCCTCGCCGCCGTTGGGGCTGGCGCATTCCCCAGCATCGAAGATGCGTGTCAAGCGACGGTCAGTGAAGTCGATCAGACGGACGCTGGCCCGAATGCCGCCGTGCTGGCCGCCAGACACTCGATTTACGAACGCCTCTATCCCGCGCTGAAGCCACTTTTTCCCGCGATCGCCGACGACGCCTGACGGCTCGATTCGGCGATAAGGAACCGATCATGCTCGAAATGCTTGCCATGACCGCCTCAATGTTGGTCGTCGGATGGATCATCTGGAAGGTGATCAACCGACACGAAGAGGGCGACTCGGCGCTGCAATCGAAACTCGACGCGGACGACCGTCGCGCCGCGATTGGTCGCGGCGAGTCACCCGATCCCCCGTCGTCAGATTGAGATCAGTCATGCCGAAAACGGCTTCGGTCAGGCCACGAGGCCACGATCGCGAATTCGATTCACCGCCGGCTGGAGGTTCCGACCAGGACAGGCGGTGGCGGCCCCGGGCCACTCGCGGTGCGTGTAAACCTTGCGTTTCGGAATGCGATAGGCGGTTGCGAGGGTCTTCAAGTGGATCGCCAGCGCGTTGAGCTGTGCCGAGGTCGGCCGCTCAATCTCAAAGTTTCCCAACACGAGGACGCCGATGTTTCCCTCGTTTCGGTCCTTGACGTGCGCGCCCTGCCAGACCAGTGGTCGGCACGACCAGACTCGGCCAGCTCGATCGACGGCAAAGTGATAGCCGATGTCCGCCCAGCCGTTGTGGTTCACATGACCTCGGCGGATCATCCGAAGTCGATCCTCGGCATCCCGGGAACGGCTACTGGCAAGCGGCGAGGGCAGGCCGTCATGGTGCACGGTCACCGCCCGAATGGGCGTCATCCGGTTCATCCCTTTGTAATCAGGAAGCATGGTCGTCCACGATGTTCTTGCCGCCACGTTGGCGAATCTTGGATCGACGGCCGCCGCTGGAGCGACACCCGGCTTCGGAATCACGCCAGCATTCGCCGCGCCCACCGTCGGCCAGTCCGGCCGGAGGTTTGACGAACTCCGAGTCACGGTCGAACAGGCGCTCAGGCCCGCGATCAACGCCCCACTCGAGAAGATCGTTCGAGCGACCCCACCGAGAACCCGACGACGTTGCAGATCACATCCCGCGGCGGGCTGATCTTCATCTCGGCGAGGTCTGGTCATCGATTGAACCTTCCGTGGCAGGGGGTCGAGAAGTCACGGCCTCGCATCCATGGAACACCCCACATGGGGAGATCGAGCGATGGTCGGCGATCTGGCGTCGTCTCGGCCAGAACCAGATCCACCTCGTTAAGACGACGACCATGGGTCGGTGGTTCGGCACTTTCCGATCTGACCATCAGGTCATCGACCCCAATCTCGGGTCCACTGCAGTATCGGACGGGCCAAGGGTGGGCCAATAAGAGGTCCAACCGACTTCAGGGCCCATTCGCGGACTGGAACCGCCGTGTTCAACGGCCCAAGGAGAATCCTCCATCGACTCATCCCACGAGACGCACCAAAGTTGAAACCGTGACACCGGAGGACCGGCTCGGCTCCCGTGGGGGCCGTGAATCAGTTCTCCTGACGCGGCCCGCGCGACGAAAACCTCTTACTGCCGTGCCGCCCATTTCGTCAGATTCACCGCTTTCGAAGCATCGCCACCTGACCAAAAAGGTGTCACTCATACCGCTCGGCGACCGTCCGATGGTCCAGAACCTGATCCGGTCGTTCAGAAGACGGCTTCCATCCAAACCCCATGCCGGTCGCTTTGGGGCGCTCCAGGGCATGGCTGTTCTCCCGCCTACGATTCCTCGCCCATCAGGTCTCGGACCAGTATCGATGGCCAATCATGATCTGACAGATTGAACGCGGAAAAGCACGCCCGAAATCGAGCTGAACCGCCACTGGAGTTGAACCCAATTCCGACACCATGAAAAGGCCCGAAATCCCATTTCTCAAGGCGAGGTTTTTGGTGCTCTAAACCGTATTCCGCCACGCGTTCTGAACCGTCCCCCCAAGGAGATTCCGGAGACCGTCGGATCCACCCCAGATCCACATCGAGAGACCCATCTCAAAGCTGATTTACGGTAGAATCTAAGGGTCTCGAGAGCGTCCTTTCGAGACACGTTCGAAGTCTCTTTCTCAGCCTTCGATCGGATCAAAACACCACGCTCTTCGTTTTCGATGCCGGATTCTTCTTGTAAGGATCCAATCGAATTCGGACTCGTACCAGGCTCCTTGAGATCAGGCGAAGAACGGGAATGACCGACACCACGGAACCTGTCGATTTCGCAGCCGGAAGCGACGACGAATACAACAGTGACTCGATTCAAGTCCTCGAGGGTCTTGAAGCGATTCGCAAGCGGCCCGGCATGTACGTCGGCGGCACCGGACTGGGCGCGCTTCATCATCTCGTCTACGAGTGCGTCGACAACGCCATCGATGAAGCCATGGCAGATTTTGCCAGCCGGGTAGTCGTCCGTCTCGGGGTCGATGGCTCATGTACGGTGACCGACGACGGACGCGGCATGCCGACCGGCCCGATGAAACATGACAATCCGAAGATCAACGGGCGTCCTGCAGTTGAAGTGATCCTCACCCAATTGCATGCCGGCGGAAAATTCGGCGACAACGCCTACAAGGTCTCCGGCGGGCTCCATGGCGTTGGTATCAAATGCGTCAACGCCCTCTCCGAGTGGACTGAGGTCGAGGTCATCAAAGACGGTCTGGTTCAGAAGATCTCTTTCGCCCGCGGCGACGTGAATACCGAGCTGCACGTCGTTGAAAACACCAACGAGATTCTCGATATTCCGGCCGGCCGAAATGGCACACGGATCTCCTTCAAGCCCGACTCTCAGATCTTCGTCGACACCGGCTTCCGATTCGAGACGTTGCAACATCGACTTCGCGAACTGGCGTACCTCAATTCAGGCGTGGTCATCCGACTGATCGACGAACGGGTCGACGGGTCGGGTCGAATCCGAGAAGAGAAGTACCACGATGAACGAGGCTTGATTGCCTACGTCAGCCACCTCAACGCCAGCAAGCGGACGGAGAGTTCGATCATCCATCTCTCGGCGAGCGATGAGACGCTGAAAATCCGCGCCGAGATTGCGATGCAGTACACCGATGCGACTTCGGAGAATCTGCTCGCGTTCGGAAACAACATCTTCAATCCCGATGGCGGCACTCACGTCTCCGGATTCAAGACCGCGTTGACCAGGACGATCAACGGATATGCGAAGCGGAACAATCTGCTGAAAGATCTCACGCCCACCGGCGATGACCTGCGGGAAGGTCTGACCGCAATTGTGAGCGTGAAGATCGCCGATCCGCAGTTCAACAATCAGACGAAGGAGAAGCTCCTCAATCAGGAAGCGGAAAGCTTCGTCAGTCAGATGGTCAGCGAGGGCCTCGGCGCCTGGCTTGACGAACATCCCGGCGAAGCGAAGCAGATTGCGCTGAAGGCAGCTCTTGCGGCACAGGCTCGCGAAGCCGCTCGTAAAGCCCGCGAATTGATCAAGCGAAAAGGTGCCCTCGACTCTGGCGGTATGCCCCACAAGCTCGCCGACTGCTCTAGTAACAATGTCGAAGAGACCGAAATCTTCCTCGTCGAAGGTGACTCCGCGGGCGGCAGTGCCAAGGGTGGCCGGGACCACGTCAATCAGGCGATCCTCCCCCTCCGCGGAAAACTCCTGAATGTCGAGAAAGCGAGGCTCGACAAGGTCCTCGGCTTCGAGGAAATCCGAACCCTGATCCAGGCGTTGCAATGTGGGATCGGCGAAGATTTCGACGTGAGCAAACTTCGGTACGGTCGAATCATCATCATGACCGACGCCGATGTGGATGGTTCACACATTCGGACTTTGCTGCTGACCTTCTTCTTCCGGCAGATGTCTGAACTGGTCCGTCGCGGCCACGTGTACATCGCGCAGCCCCCGCTCTACCAGCTTTCCCGCGGCAAGAAATCGGCCTATGTGCTCAATGACCGTCGGATGAACGACGTGCTGATGGATCAAGCCATGGAACATGCGGCGTTCGTGGTCCGAAATGATGATGGCAGCGTGAGATCCAAGCTTGAGGGAGACGACGCCCGACGGATTCTCCGTCGCCTCGAACGACTCGAAGAACTCACGACCGTGTCCCAGCGACGTGGCATCCTGTTCACCGATCTCCTTGCCGCCCGGCATCGAGACCCCCAAAACAACGACCGGCTCCCGCACTTTCATCTCCGATGGCAGAGCGGTGAGCGACTTTGTTGGAGCGAGGCTGAAGCGATGGATACCATCGCCGCCCAGAATCTCATTCTGGACACGACCATCGACCCCGAAGAGCCTGCCACCCCGGACCCGACCCTGGTCGCGACCATTTGGGAGTTGCACGAGAATCGCGAAATCGACCGAATCATCGCCGAACTCGCAGACGTGGATATCTCGATCGATGATTGGGCACTCGTTCAGGAAGAGGCCGTGACTGGCGAACGTCTTCCGACCCGATACGGATGGCTGGTGGCCAATCCGAAGAAGGACGGTGCAGAAGAGATCGTCGAAGCCGTCAGTATTCCAGCGATCATCCACACGATGCAGGACGTCGGCCGTCGTGGAAGCGAAGTGAAACGATTCAAGGGGCTGGGCGAAATGGAAGCGGAGCAACTGTGGGAAACCACCATGGACCCCACGAAACGAACGCTCCTTCGAGTCACTTGGGATGCTGCCAGCGAGGCTGATTCACTCTTCGCCACCCTGATGGGCGAGAACGTCGAGGCTCGAAGGAACTACATCGAGGCCCACGCCCTCGAAGTCAAGAACCTCGACATCTGATTCCGGTCATCCACGTGATCAGTCACATGATCATCGAATGCGACTGAATCGAACTTCGCCAACCGAAGGCAACCCGCCCCGTAGGAACATCGTTCCCGAGGGGCGGTTTTCGTGCAACGCCGTGGCGTGCCGGGGGCGTTATGCTTCGGCGATCGCGTTCGCACGGAGAATGCAGGAATCACATCTCCCGCACGAAACGCCTCCATCCGCCGGGTCATAACAGCTGAAGGTTCGGTCGACGGGAACGCCAAGTTCCCTGGCCTTACGAACGATCTCGACCTTGCCGAGTTCGGCAAGCGGTGAGACGAATCGAGGCCCGTGCCCTTCAACGCCGGCCTTGGTGGCGAGATCGGCCATCCGCTGGAAGGCCGTGAGGTATTCGGGACGGCAGTCGGGATATCCCGAGTAGTCGATGGCGTTGATCCCGAGCCAGATCTCCTCCGCCTCGCGGACCTCCGCAAAGGCCAGCGCGAAACTCAGAAAGATCGTGTTCCGAGCCGGGACGTAGGTAATCGGGATGGCATCCTGGGCGCCCTCGCCGGATAAGTGACCATGTCCGTTGACCCGATCTTTGGGAACCTCGATGTCGGCGGTGAGCGCCGAGCCACCGAACGCACGAAGATCGATCGAAAGCACCTGGTGTTCCACCGCGCCGATTTTCGCGGCGATCTCAGCCGCCCGCTCCAGTTCAATGCGATGCCGCTGTCCGTAGTCGAAGGAGAGGGCGAAGCACTCACGACCCTCTGCCTTCGCCCATGCCAGCACGGTCGAGGAATCAAGGCCACCAGAAAGAAGGACGATTGCTTTCATCGAAAAGTCAAACCGGCGAGGGGACAGACTCGAGAATCCGTTGCATGATGCGACGGGCGGTGATGGTATCGCCTTCGTGCATGGCTGACTTACTGACCACGCGATGCGCGCAGACCGGAAGGATGTTCTCAACCACGTCTTCCGGGATGCAATGTTGACGCCCCGCAAGAACCGCGGTCGCCCGCGCCGCCTGCGCGATGGCGAGAGAGCCGCGAGGGCTCAATCCCACCTGGAGGTCATCATCCTCTCGGGTCGCCGTCGCGAGCGCGATGATGTAGTCGGCGAGGCTTCGATCGAGCCGAACCGCATCGGTTCGACTCTGAAGTTCCTTGACCTCTTCCTTCTTGAGCACCGGCGTCAATGACTGCAGCGTGGTTCTGGCCGGCTGGACGTCGAGAATCCGAACTTCGTCATCGGGGGCTGGATAGCCGAGGCTGATTCGCATCAGGAAGCGATCGAGCTGGTTTTCGGGAAGGAAATATGTCCCCTCAAACTCGTAGGGATTCTGCGTCGCGATGACCATAAATGGATCTGGCAGGAGATGCGCCGCGCCTTCGGCTGAGACCTGCCCCTCGCTCATCGCTTCGAGCATCGCCGATTGCGTGCGAGGCGTCGTGCGATTGACTTCATCCGCCAGCACGATGTTGGAGAAGATCGGCCCGCGACGAAACTCGAATTCTTCAGTCTGTCGATTGAAGATCGCGGCCCCGGTGATGTCCGTGGGGAGAAGATCTGGGGTGCATTGAATACGGCTGAAGTCGGCATCGATTGAGCGAGCGAGCGCGTTGGCCAAGACCGTCTTGCCGACCCCTGGAACGTCCTCGATCAAAACGTGCCCCCGAGCGAGCAAGCATGCGACTAGGCGATCGACCACGAGGGCATTGCCCATGTAGACCGACGCGATCGACTCACGAAGTTTTCTAAGGGCATCATCCATGCAGTGAGAAGCGTATCAGGGAGGCTCGCCACCGGTCTTTCCGAAACCGATGCCAAAGTGGGAATCCGGGGCGATCCACAAATCGGTTGTTGACAGATGGCCGCTCTCCGTCCACGCTGATAACGCGATTTCTCCACGGAGCCGGCATGTTGCCACGGAAAGACCTGAGTTCGCCGTCCGAGCAGAGTTGTCACGTCATCACGGCGAACCTCCCCTGCAGTCGATGCCGGTACGACCTCCAAGGTCAATCCAGCGACAGTCGATGCCCAGAATGCGGCCTCTCGATTGAGACATCGCTTCATGCGTCCATCGATCTGGAGACCATCCACGGGGAGGGCCTCCCCGGACCACGGCGGATCGCGATTGCTGCCATCACCCTCCCACTCGCCGCTTCGATCTGGGCAATCGAATCCTCCGTTTTCTGGGGCGCCTTGATCACAACGCCGACGGGGCCGCAGGGCGCGTTCGTGTCACTCACGCTTCTCGTGCTCAGCTCAATCGGCGCCGTGGCCGCCGTCTGCGGTGTCATCGCCGTCGTCCTCGCGCGGCAGGCGTGGATGCCATTTCTCGATCGATTTCGGAGCACGCTGCTCTTCGCCGGCTGTGCCGTCGTGGCAACCGCCCCACTTCTGCTCTTGGCATCGAATCTCTCTACGACTACCGGAATTGCTGATCGCTGGCTCCTCGTGGCGATGATTCGCACGGGCGCCCTCATTCCCATCGCCATTTCCACGACCCATGTGCTTGCTCGAATCGGCCGAAGAGGGATCGCGTACCGCGATGCCGGGCATGCGATTCAGACCACCGGCCCGCTGCTCGCCAGCATCGGCATCGAATTCGTGATCGAAGTTCTCCTGATGGCGATGCGATTCGACATGATGGCACTCTCGAGCCTGCACAGCACCCTGATGATGGTTGGCCTGGCGAGTTCACTGCTCGTGTTGCTCGGAATGGTCTACCTCCTCTTCAACGCGGTCTGGGGAACCATTCCCCTCCTTCGGCGGCACCACCGGTACTCAGATCTGGTGGCCCCGAAACCAGCGATCAAGGATCCCTGAGCCGTCTGCCAGCATGGCAGCCCCTTGCTCGTCTTTGCCGTCGGCTGACGGACTCCGATCTTGAGACGCCAGAGACCGCCGACGCCCCCAAGAAGTATCTCGACGCCGCACCAGTCTCGATTCCCCCAGTCGAGGCCCCGAAAAGGCCGATCTTTCCGCCGAGTCCTCGACCGATTCTCCTCCCGACCACTTCGATCGCAGCCTCTCCGCATCAATGCCCAGCCGACCGGGTTTTGGCGCGGAGGTTGTTCCCCTCTTCCTATCAAAAGGTAGGAGCTCGTTTTTTCGCTCCTATCCGCCGGCTCCGTGCGGAGCCAGCAAATCGCAGAAATCCCTTGCGGATCAACCCGGCCCCCGCTTTTCGGGGCACCGGACCGTAAAGAGTCAGGAGTAGCAGACGCCATGGCAGTGAAGGAATTGTCCTTCGATACCGACGCCCGGAAGTCCCTCCTCGCGGGTGTCGAGAAATTAGCGGCAGCAGTCAAGAGCACGCTCGGTCCCCGCGGCCGCAGTGCCATCATCGACAAAAGTTGGGGCGGCCCAACAGTCACCAAGGACGGCGTCAGCGTCGCCGAGGAGATCGAACTCCAGAACAAGGTCGAGAACATCGGCGCTCGGCTCGTCCGCGAGGCGGCCAGCAAGACCAGTGATGATGCCGGTGACGGCACCACCACCGCGACCGTGCTTGCCGAGGCGATCTTCAAGGCCGGCCTGAAGCAGGTTGCCGCAGGCGTTGAAGCCAACGCGATGGTTCGTGGCCTCAAGGCTGGCGTCACTGCCGTCGTCGCTGAGATCACCGCCTCCGCACGCCCGGTTGAACAGGTCTCCGGTGGCATTGCCGCCGTCGCGACCATCTCGGGCAACAACGATCCTTCCGTTGGAAAGATCATGGCCGAGGCGTTTAAGAGAGTCGGTAAGGAAGGCGTCATCACGATCGAAGAAGGCAAGGGTCGCGAGACCGAGATCGACGTCGTCGAAGGCATGCAGTTTGATCGCGGCTATCTGAGCCCGAACTTCGTCACCGATGCCGAAGCGATGAAGGTCGTTCTTGAGAAGCCACTCATCCTCATCCACGAGGACAAGATCGACAGCATCACCAAGCTCGTCCCGTTCCTCGAGAAGGTCATGGCGGCCAAGAAGCCTCTTTTGATCATCGCAGAGGACATCACGGGCGAAGCACTCTCGACCCTGGTCATCAACAAACTCCGTGGCGTGCTGCAGGTCTGTGCAGTCAAGGCTCCGGGTTACGGCGATCGCCGCAAGGCGATGCTCGAAGATATTGCGACCCTCACGGGTGCCACCGCGGTCATGAAAGACCTCGGAATGGAACTCGATTCGCTCGAGATCGCACACCTCGGACGCGTCAAGAAGGTCGAAATCACCTCCGACAACACCGTGATGGTCGAAGGCGCCGGCGCCACGAAGGACATCCAAGGACGATGTGACCAGATTCGGGCGGAGATCGACCGAACCGACAGCGACTACGACCGCGAGAAGCTCCAAGAGCGTCTCGCCAAGCTCGCTGGCGGCGTCGCCCAGATCAATGTGGGCGCCGGAAGTGAAGCAGAGCTCAAAGAAAAGAAAGCTCGCGTCGAAGACGCCCTGCACGCCACCCGTGCTGCGATTGCCGAAGGCGTCGTTCCCGGCGGTGGCACGAGTTTCATTCGAGCCATTCCTGCCCTCGAAAAGGCCCGCAAGGCCGCCCGAGGCGAGGAGAAGTTTGGCGTTGACATCCTGGCCGAGGCACTCTTGGTCCCCCTGCGAACCATTGCGGATAACGCTGGTGAAAAGGGAACCGTCGTCGTGTCCAAGGTCGCGGAGCTCAAGGGTGAGCACGGCTTCAATGCCCTCACGCTGGAGTACGGCAACCTGATCGATCAAGGTGTCATCACGCCCGCCAAGGTCGATCGCACCGCATTGCAGAACGCGGCCAGCGTCACCGCCCTCCTTCTCACGACCGATTGCACCGTCGTCGACGTCCCCGTCGAAGATGAAGGCGAACATGACCACGGCCACGATCATGGCGATCCCATGGGTGGCATGGGTGGCATGGGCGGCATGGGTGGTATGGGCGGCATGCCCGGCATGGGTGGCGGAATGCCCGGCATGGGTGGCATGGGCTTCTGAGCCCCCCACTCGATCATTCTTGCGAGACACGAATCGAATCACTCACGTCGAAATACGACGTTTGAACTGGAGCACGCAACATGTCAGTCAGACCACTCGAGGATCGAATCCTCATCAAGCCCCTCGAAGCCGAAACCAAGACGAAGTCCGGCATCTTCCTTCCAGAAAGTGCCAAAGAGAAGCCAATGCAAGGCAAGGTGGTCTCCCTCGGCCCCGGCAAGCTCCTCGACAACGGCGAGCGAGTCAAGCCCGGCATCAAAAAGGGTGACACCGTCGTCTACGGGAAGTATTCCGGTACCGAGGTGGAAATCAAGAACACCGTGCACCTGATCGTCCGCGAAAGCGAACTTCTGGGTGTCATCGAAGGCTGATCGCCTCGATCAAGTGACCACGTGATCACGTGATCACACAGTCCAAGGCTTGCGAAGGCCCTGAACCGTCCTCTTTTTCTCAACGCATCCACGGGAAGCACACCCGATGACCAGCAAGCAGATGAAATTCGATATCGCCGCCCAGGCGGAATTCAAGAAGGGCGTCGATAAGCTCGCGTCCGCGGTCGCGGTGACGATGGGCCCCAGTGGCCACAACGTCGTGATCGAGAAATCCTACGGTGGCCCTGCGGTCACCAAGGACGGCGTCAGCGTCGCCAAGGAAATCGATCTTCCGAGCCCCTTTGAAAACATGGGCGCGAAGATGGTCCAGCAGGTCGCCAAGAAGACGGCCGACGTCGCCGGCGACGGCACCACCGCCGCGACGGTCCTCGCCGCCGCGATCTACAGTCGTGGCCTCCGAACGGTGGCATCCGGCGCCAACGCGGTCGCCGTACAGCGAGGAATCAACGCGGCCAGCCAAATTGCCTGCGATGCGATCAATGAGCTCGCCGCGAAGTGCAAGGGTAAGTCGGATCTGCAGAAGATCGCCACCGTCAGTGCCAACCACGACTCGAGTATCGGCGCCCTGGTCGCTGAAGCGATCGACAAGGTGGGTGCCGAAGGCGTCGTCGAGATCGAGGAAGGCAAGACCGCTGACACCACGCTCGATTATGTAGAAGGCATGAATTTCGACAAGGGCTATCTGAGCCCATACTTCATGACCGACCCCACGCGAGCCGAGGCCGTCATCGAAAAGCCGATGATCCTCATCCACGAGAAGAAAATCTCCAACCTCGCGGATCTGCTCCCCCTCCTCAACAAGATTGCCGGTTCCGGCAAGCCCCTGCTGATCATCGCCGAGGATGTTGACAACGAAGCCCTCGCGGCCCTCGTGGTCAATCGTCTCCGAGGCGTCCTCGAAGTCTGTGCCGTCAAGGCCCCTGGCTTCGGCGACCGCCGAAAGGCCATGCTCGGCGACATCGCCGCCCTCACTGGCGGGACCTTCTTCAGTGAAGATCTCGGCCGAAGTCTTGAGGACATCGAGCTCGCCGAACTCGGATCCGCCCGCAAGGTAATCGTCACGAAGGACGACACCACGATCATCGAAGGATCCGGCAAGAAGAAGGAAATCTCCAACCGAGTTGCTCAGATTTCCGCCCAGTACGAACGATCCACCAGTGATTACGACCGCGAGAAGCTCCAAGAGCGTCTTGCGAAAATGACCGGCGGCGTGGCCATCCTCTCGGTCGGTGGCGCCACCGAACTCGAAATGAAGGAAAGGAAGGATCGTGTTGACGACGCCCTTTCCGCGACTCGGGCCGCCGCCAAGGAGGGATACGTCCCCGGTGGAGGCGTCGCATTCATCCGAGCCATCCGCAACGTGGAAGACGCCAGACGCAAGGGCAAGGGTGACGAACGCTTCGGCTATGACATCCTGGCCGAGGCGCTGGAAGCACCCGCGTTCCGGATCGCCGCGAACTCGGGCGTCGATGGCGACTTGGTGATCTCGAAGATCCGAGATGCCAAGGGCGGGCACGGCTTCAACGCCGCCAACGGCAAGTACGAGGACCTCGTGAAGGCTGGCATCATTGATCCGGCACTCGTCGCGACCACCGCCTTGTCCAATGCCTCAAGCGTTGCCGGTCTCATGCTGACCACGGACGTCGCCCTTACGGAACTGAAGGATGACGCTTCACCCGTTGAAGGCGCCATTAGCTGAACACTTGCTCACGATCGACGCGGGGAGAGTCCGGAACCAACGCCGACTCTCCCCGCATTCGTGAGCTTCCAGTTGTTGGGATCCAAGCCGGATGAGCATCACCCGCTGCTACTACGAAGTCCTCTCTGTTGAACGCTCCGCGTCGGGCGAAGAGATCAAAAGGTCTTATCGCCGCCTCGCGATGAAGTTCCACCCGGACCGTAATCCGGGAGACGAAGAAGCCGAGAAGTCCTTCAAGGAATGCGCCGAGGCGTACGAGGTTCTGTCGGACCCGGATCGTCGCGGCCAATACGATCAATTCGGCCATGAAGGCCTCCGCGGCACGCCCGGACATGACTTCAATCGAATGAATGTCGATGACATCTTCTCGATGTTCAACGACATTTTCGGCGGAGGCCAGGGAAGATCGAGTGGACGCCGACGCGGCCCCACCCGAGGCTTCGACCTTGAAACACAAATCGAGATCTCGCTGGAAGATGTTCTTGATGGCACTTCCCGAGACGTTGAGTTTCGAAGGCTCGATGTCTGCGTCAAGTGCGAGGGCAGCGGTGCGAAACCGGGCACCAGACCGGTCAAGTGTCCCACCTGCGAAGGCGTGGGCAAGGTCGAACAGGCTGGGCTGGGTGGGATGTTCCGCATGGTCGTGGCTTGTCCGAATTGCCGAGGCAGAGGTGAGGTCGTCACCGAGCATTGCAATGATTGCCGTGGCGCCGGACGCATCTCCGTCAAACGAAATCTCGAGGTCAAAGTCCCGGCCGGCATCCGACACGGCCAAGTGATTCGAGTCCAAGGGGAAGGTGAGCCTCCGCGTCCCGAAGACCAGCCTGACGGAAGCGGCCTGCGTGGAGACCTCCATGTCGTCGTCGCGGTCGAGGAACATGAACAGTTCCAACGTGACGAGAACGACCTCGTGACCATCGCCCCAGTCGCCTTTGCGCAAGCAGCGCTCGGGGCCACCTTGGAGATCCAACTCCTCGAAGGCGACACCGTCAGCCTCGAGATTCCCCCGGGAACGCAGCATGGCGAAATCCACCGGATTCCCGGACATGGCTGCCCCAAACTCCGAGGCGGTGATCGCGGCGAACTCGTCGTGGTACTGCAGCTGATCGTTCCCCGGCGGCTCAATGAGACGCAACGTGACCTCCTATCGAAGTACGCAGAGACCGAAGATCTCGAGTTCAACGATGAAGAGCCGAGTCTTTGGAACAAGATTAAGGGCTCATTCTCCTGACCGCGAGGTTCATGCAGATACCTCTTCCACGAATATCCTTCTCGGATTTTCCGACATGACGACCGAACCAGAAACAAACCCCGATCACAATGAAGTCGCCTCGGATGCGATCAATCCGGACGCCACCGACCCGATCGAGCATGAGGCTTTTCTCGTTGATCTGGGAATCGCCGACGAGGTCATCGACGCCACGCCGCCCGAGGTGATGGAGATTGTCTCGCGCCTCGCCGCGGAACGAGCCACCGCTGATGATGCACGTATGCGAGCCCTCGCTGATTTTCGAAACTTCCAGCGACGATCTATTGAGAACGAATCCAGGGCTCGCCGAGAAGGCCTTTCCGCCGTGGTCCGTTCTCTCCTTCCAGCGCTTGACCATTTCGACATGGCACTCCAGTCGGTCGGCGCCGCGGCGACGATCGAACAGGTGGTCACCGGCGTCAGCATGGTTCAGGGCGAACTGATGCGGGCGCTCGAGGCCAACGGCATCACCCTCATCGATGCCACTCCCGGTGACGCTTTCGAGCCCGGGCTGCACGAAGCGGTCGGGGTCAAACCAATCGAAGAGAACGATGCGGCGCTTGAAGCCGGGAGTATTGCGATCAACGTCTCTGCTGGCTACGCCATCGGCGACGTGGTCCTTCGCCCCGCGAAGGTCATGCTTGTCGCCGAATCTGTTTCCGACTGAACGAGGAAGACTCTGGCATGCCGACCTACGACTATGTCTGTGACGCGTGCGGCCACGCCTTCGAACTTTTCCAGTCGATGACGGCCAAGCACGAAAAAACCTGCCCCGAATGTCGCAAGCGAAAACTTCGGCGTCTGATTGGAATGGGTGCGGCCATCCTCGTCGGTGGATCATCGAGCTCCAGATCCGACGGTCCATCTGGATCAGATTCGGAAAGCGGCGATGCTTCCGCGGCGAAGGACTCGGATTCGACAACCACCAAAGATTCGACCGGCACCGACGCCACCGAACCAAAGGCCGGATCTTCCGATGAATCAAAGAAATCGGATTCTTCGCCCGACCCGCCCGAAAAGAGGATCTCGGGATCGACCTCAACCCCGACCCACGAGGCCCGGGAAGGCCGGGGCGTCGGCAACCTCGTTGACGCGGCGCGTCGGCAGCGTCGCGATACCAACGCCGTCGAAAGATCAAAGAAGACCGAAACCATCAAGAAGCCCACCAAGAAGTCCGCGGGCAAGACCTCAAAATCGAAGCCCGCCGGTGGTTCCGCCGCTCCGAAAGCGTCGAAACCGGCTCCAAGATCCCGTAAACCCAAATGACCACCGATCCCTTTGGCTGGTTGGTCCTGTTCTACATTTCACCCCCCTTCCCCTCCTCGAGCACCATCGGTACTCGAGATCGGTAGCATTCACTCATGCCTTCTCGATTTGCCGGGCGCATTCTCGCGCACCTCACCCACGACAACTACCGCCCTTCCACCCCTGACGAGATCGAACGCCAGATGCAAGTCTCGGCCGATGATGCCGAGATCTTTGAGCTCGCAGTCACGCGTCTCCTCGAAAATGAACGCGTCGAGATCGGCACGGATGAGAACGTCCGACTCCCAGGCTACGGCGACGAGACGGAAGGCTCGATCAAGATCAATGTGAAGGGATTCGCATTCGTCCGCCCCGATCAACCCGTCAGGGAGGGAGACCTGTTCATCCCACCCGGCGGGACCAGTGATGCCATCAGCGGAGATCGGGTGCGATGCCGCGTCATGCGACGCAGCGCCTCTGGTTCCCGTGACCGTGGTCGAGGCGCGGGGAAAGCCGGAAAAGGCGGAAAAGGCGGCGACTCTCTGAAGAGATCCGTCGTTGGCAAAGTGATTGAAGTCATCGAACGAGGCCGCACTCGTTTCGCCGGCAACCTCGTTCGCCAGGGACGTCACTGGTTCATCGAGCCTGATGGCAAGATCCTGCCGGCCCCTGTTCTGGTTCGAGACCCACACGCTAAGAACGCGAAGCTCGGTGACAAAGTCGTGTTCGACCTCGTGGTGCATCCCGATGAGTCCACGGTCGGTGAAGCCGCGATCACTGAAGTGCTGGGTATCGCCGGGGAGCCTGACGTCGAAACCCGCGCGGTGATTGAAAGTTATGGCCTCCGAGATGGATTCGAAGAGGTGGTGCTCGACGAAGCTCGAGCCGCAGCGGCGACCTTCGAACACGACGCGAAAGAGATCGATTCTGATCGCGAAGACCTCTCCGACCGCCTCATCTTCACCATCGATCCTCCGGATGCCAAGGATTTCGATGATGCGATCTCGATCGAATACGACGAGGAATCAGGAGAATGGGAACTCGGCGTGCACATTGCGGATGTCGCGAGCTTCGTCGAGACCGGAAGTGAGATCGACCTCGAGGCGGAGCGTCGTGGCAACAGTGCCTATCTTCCGCGGCTCGTTCTTCCGATGATCCCCGAGACCCTCTCCAACGGCGTCTGCTCACTCCAAGAAGGTGTTCCTCGCTTCACCAAGAGCGCCTTCATCAATCTTGATAACCGCGGCCGCGTCGTGGGAACGCGGCTGGCCCGAACCCTGATTCATTCACGCAAGCGACTGACCTACCTCGAAGCTCAGGCATTGATCGACGGTGATCAAAAACTCGCTCGACAGCACACCCGTGCGGAGCCCGTCTACGAGGATGAACTTCTGTTTGCGTTACGACGCGCCGACAAACTGGCTCGCATCATCCGAGCCCGCCGTCTCCGCGCCGGAATGCTGGTGCTCGGTCTGCCGGAATTTGAACTCGTCTTCGACGAGGAAGGGCACGTCATCGATGCCCAGCCGGAAGACGACGCGTATACCCACACCATTATCGAGATGTTTATGGTGGAGGCCAATGAAGCAGTCGCCCGAACGTTCTCGGATCTCTCACTCCCTTTACTTCGCCGCGTCCACCCCGAGCCGAGTTTCCACGACATCGAAGAACTTCGCGAACATGCCCGCGTGGTTGGATTGAACCTACCGGAAGAACCCGACCGCTCCGACCTCAAGGCACTGCTCGACGCCACCCGATCGAGCCCCGCTTCGCGGGCCATCCACTTCGCCGTCCTCAGAACCCTGACCAAGGCAACATACTCCCCCGCGATCATCGGCCACTTCGCACTCGCCGGCGACCACTATGCCCACTTCACCAGCCCGATTCGGCGGTACCCAGATCTGATGGTGCATCGTGCGATCGACGCGTTCCTCGACCACACCGAAAACGGCCGAAAGGTCGCCGGCGGAAAAGGCCGCGGCCGATTGCGTTCCACCCTCGAGGGCGACTCAAGAATCGCCGACGAAGGCCGACTTCTGGAGATTGGCCGGCACTGCTCGGAAACGGAAGTGGCTGCGGAAAGCGCTGAGCGTGATCTCCGGTCGTTCCTAGTCATTCAATTCCTCGCGGAGAATCATCTCGGCGACGAACTCCCCGGCGTGGTGACGCACATCCGTCCGAATGGCGGACTCTTCGTCAGCCTCGATCGATATCTGGTGGATGGCATGGCAACCCTCTCCGAGTTGGGCGGGTCCAGTCAACGAGATGATCGGTGGACCCAGGATCGCCAATCAGGCCGACTGGTCGCGGCGAGAAGCGGTGCCAGCCTCGGCCTCGGTGATCAGGTCAAGGTCAAGATTGTCCGGGCGGATCCCGCAGGCCGACAACTTGATCTCGCCGTCGTTGCCATCGTTGATCGGGCACCCAAGTTGAAGGAAGACGGCAATGGGAAGAATACGAACGATTCCCCCAGCCGAGGCGGACGAGGCTCATCCCGTGCGACCGGTCGAGGCGGCGCCTGGTCAAAGGGTAAGAAGGGTAAGGGGCGTGGGCGGCGCGGTACTCGAGGCTGAATCAAGTTCTAGAACAACGACGGATTCTTGACTCAATCACAAGTCTGATCGGCGAGAAAGAACCGGCCGATGTCCGCGCCGTCAACCAACCCGCTCCCGTCAAGATCACCGAGCGGATCCGGTGAACCCCAAAGACTCAGAAGCACACCAAGGTCGGCGCCGTCTCGAATTCCGTCTCCGTTGAGATCGGTTCGACAGCGACAGGCCAGTGGGGTCGACTGCACCAGCTGCCGTAAAGCGTCGCCGACATCAAGTCGCCCCCAGCCACTCTCCGGATCCCATCCGGGAGTCATGATGTCGGTCGCTGATTCGCGGAGTATCTCCCGAGCATCTTCTCCGGAGAGGCAATCTCCCCAGGCCATCAGCAGTGCGGCGGCCGCGGCAACTTGCGGTACCGCGTAGCTCGTCCCGGTCGCGACCCAGCCCTCCTGATGCGGATCGATGGTCTGGAGCACCACCGAGGGCGCGACAATCTCCACCTCCGGCCCGACGGTGGTTGCCCACCACGATTGATCGGCCTGGTCGCTTCCGCCGACCGCCATCACATCCGGATGATTCGCCGGAAAGATAACTTCCGCCATGTAGTTTCCGACTGCCGCAGCCATGAAGACTCCCGCCGACCGTGCCGCTTCGATCGCCGCGATCGCGGAGGGCGATGGCGGAATGCCGAAACTCATCGAAATCACGCGAGCGCCCCGATCCACGGCATACAGGATGGCATCATCGACCACCGATGCGTCCGGGCCACCCTCGCCGATTACCAATCCCAGAAGAGCGCATCCCGGCTGATCTGAACTTCCCCCGGCAAGCCCTGCGATACCCACGCCATTGCCACGGCTGGCCACCGCCAGTCCGGCGATCCGCGTGCCATGGATCAACCCCAGTGGTCCCCCATCGATCTCGCCGTCTCCGGTGATGAAGTTCCATCCGAAGACATCATCGATAAACCCGTTGCCGTCATCATCGATGCCGTTGTCAGCGATTTCCACGATCCCGGATGCAAAGGCGTCTTCAAGATCTGGATGCTGTTCCATGAATCCGGAGTCCAAAATCGCAATGCAGATCGAGGGATCGCCGCTCTCAATCCGCCACCCTGATTCAGCATCGATGTCATTGAACGCCATCCCATCGCCGTTTGAGATCGTCTCGGCGAAATTCCACTGCTCAAGGAAGAGCGGATCCCCCTCCGGACTATCGAAGTATCGCCCCGTGACCGCCGGAAAAATGCTTCGCAGGCCTGGATGATCTTGACCCATAAACGCAACTTCGATGGCGTTCACTCCGCTGATTTCAAGATCAATGAAGCCGAGACGATTCCGACGCAGTTCTCGAATCTGTACGTCTTCGGAAGCGCCCGCCGAAACCGCCAACTGCTCGATGATCTCTCGCCAACTCGCATCCGTGATGCCATCCCGAGGCCGGACGGTCATGCGGTCATGGGAGACGAACCATTCAGCTTCGGCACCACCGAATGCCCATCGCGTGCCATCGAACTCAAATCGACAGCCGTGAATCATCTTCACCTCGCCCGCCCTTCCGACGGTCGGCTCCAACGGCCCCGAAGCAAGCGTGACCGTCGTACACATCACAGGGAAAAAGAGTCCATGCAGTCTTCTCATGCTCATCGCGCCGTCGCTCCAGCGTCCATGCGGAGTGCCGACGTTCACCGCGTCGACCATCGGACAACCGGTGCAACGGCCGTTTGATTGGACGGCGGATACCCCATAAATTCCGACGCGTGAATCCACTCCGTCGCTCAAAACGCGGATATTCAACATTGCCGAGATGGCGTGCCAAACGGAACGACTCGGGTCAAGGCGTCGAAATCTAGGCCTCGACGCTCACAACGACGCGATTCGGCATTCCTCTTCCGACGTCAACCATGTCTCTCCCTGAAAAAATGCGTCGCGAATTTTGTCGGGCACTTTCGTGGCGCTGGAGAGTTCTCCGTCAATCAGCGGTTCCGGATCGAGTCGAGGCATTCACTGAGATTGACGGTGGTCTTGGTCATTCAAAATCTCTTGGTCGATTCAATTGGAATGGGTGAACAACGCACCTCACGCCGTCTCCGTCGATCAAGGCGTGACTGGAAAAAGCGCCCTTCTCTTCAGAATTGGCGGCATCGACTCTTAGAGTGCCGGCACGCGTCGGCCGTTCGATCGTCGAACCCGCATCTGGTCATCCATTGTTCGAGGATTTCATTTATGTTCGTGCGCAACCCCGCCCGATTCACGCTCGATCCCATGGCCGTGGCGGCCATTCTGAGTTTCTACCTGTACGGCGTAATCGTCCACGCGGAAGGATCGAAAGAGCCGATCCCCGCAATCCCCATCGCTCAGGTGTCGCGGATGATCCATCCCCCGATTGACGCCGATACCGTCGATCGTTTCGGTTGCGCGGTGGAGGCGAAGGGACATTTCATCCTCGTTGGGAATGACGGGCGTCGAGACGGACCACCCGCCGCGGGAATGGTGACGGTGCATGAACCACGGAATGGGCGATTCGTCGAGACGCACCGTCTTCGATCACCGCGCTCCGGACCGGGCGACGAATTCGGCGCGGTGCTTGCGATGGACGGCACGCTTCTGGTGATCGGGGCCCCCGGAATGTTGGAAGAACGCGGTGGCGCCTGGGCCTATCGACAGGCGGGAGATCAGTGGATTCCCATCGGCGTGATTTCGATTCCCGACGCGGAACCGGGCGATCGATTCGGCGAGGCCATCACGGTAGGCGGTGGCCTGATCCTGATCGGCGGACCTCGGGCCGATGTCGGCCCCATCCTCGATCGAGGGCGGGTGGTCGTGTTTCAAGTCGAAGGAGACGTTGCCAACCGCATGGGCGAGCTCCATCCTCCTCAAGATGCCACCGGACTTCGGTTCGGCACTTCAATCGCCGTGGGCCAACGGATCGAAGTCGGGTCACCAGGCCTCGATGCGCCCGCCCCACCTGAGGAAGATGAACCCATTGATCGAGCTGGAGGTGTCTTCGCATATTCAATCACCGCACCTCATCGCTTCGTGGAAGTGCTTCGGAGGCCCCGCCCCGATCGTCTTGACCGAGCCGGCCAATCGGTCGTCGTGGCTTCAAATCGAGTCGTGATGTCCGCACCGCGTGCGACGTTGGGCGCGCGGCGGAGCGGCGTCATCACGGTCTTTGATCATCCGCCACGAGAATCCGGCATCGCGAGCGCCGAGGAAGCTGGACTGGGCACGACGCTCGCGGCCAACGCTGGCTTTCTGGCAGCAACGATCCCCGGACGCAGGGACCGCACCGGCCGAATTGATCCGGCGGTTCGGCTTGGCGTGGTCGGCGCGGACGGTGATCGCGGTCATCAGGGCTTCCGACCATCCGTCGATTTCACCGGACTGGGCCGGGCGGGCGGTCTCCAACGAATTGCATTCGATGAGACTGGCGAATACCTGGCCATCGGGGTTCTACCCCCCGGTGATGGCATACCCTCCGCGGGCTTCGTTCATGTGGTTCAGATGCGATGGCCTGATCGGCCAA
This sequence comes from uncultured Phycisphaerales bacterium, assembly GCA_905480395.1. Lineage (GTDB taxonomy): Bacteria > Planctomycetota > Phycisphaerae > Phycisphaerales > SM1A02 > UBA12014. The sequence continues at coordinate 102,420 of CAJQQE010000012.1, read as the reverse complement.
TGCCGGTTCAGCCACCTTGAGCGGGCGCGGTCACCCCGTAGAAGCGAGCAATCACTTCTGACCAGTCCTCAAGGGATTCGGCGGCGATGAACGCCTTCTTGACTTCTGCTGCCTCGGGATGAATCGCGGCGAACTTGATTCCGAACTTCCGCATCTGCCGACTCGCAACCCGTTCCCCGTGGATCACCGTCGCGAATTCGAAATGATCACGCAGGGTCGTTCCCTGCTCCTCAATCGACGGTGGTCGTAAGTCTCGACCCGCCATGAGCTCGCGAGCATGGTGGAATATCCAGGGATTGCCGATACAACCGCGTGCGATCGAGACGCCACTGACGCCAGTCAGTTCGATCATGCCGAAGACATCCTCCACGGTCCAGATGTCACCCGACCCGAAGATGATCCGATCGGGATTCCGCTCGACGAGCTCCTTGAGAAACTCCCAGCGGCCGGGCCCGATGTAACGCTGTTCCACGGTCCGACAATGAACCGTCGCCCATGAATACCCAAGATCGTAGGTGGCATCGAAAATTCGCTCGAAGTTCGCCGCCATCTCCGGAGTGTCATCGAAGGCTCTCCGGAGTTTCACCGTCGTGACCAGATCTCCCGTCGCTTCCCGAACCGCCTTCAGGACTTCGATCGCGTTTTCCGGGTGAGCGAGAAAATGGCCGCCCCGAGATCGCTTCTTAACTTTTTTGACCGGACACGCGAGATTGACGTCGATCACCTCGTACCCCATGCCGGCGAGGATCCGAGCCCCCTCCGCCATTTCCTCGGGATCAGAGCCCATGATCTGACCGGCGATCGGGTGATCCTCCAGGCCGACCGCCCGATTATCCGCGAGTTCGCCCATGCCGCATTCCGCCGCAATCAGGTCTGGATCTTCCTTTCGTCGGCCCTTTCCCCCGTTGACCAGCGTCCGATCAAGCAGCGCCTCGGTGACGCAAAAAGGACATCCATGCCGGCGGGCGATCAATCGCATGGCACCGTCGGAATATCCGGCCAGGCCGGCCTGATAAAACGGCGCGTCAAATCCGGGAACCGCGGCGGGGATCCGCGGGTCCATCTGGTGACCTTGGGCGATCTCACCTGCAGTTCGGGAGAGCACCCGGCCGGGCACGCCATCTGGCTTCATTCCAACACTCATAGTCGGATCGTAGCACCTCGGGCCGTGATTTCCTCGATCCTTGAAATCACGCCAGATCCGAGGTCGCCGCTACCATGCATCCACTCATGAATCGATCCGCGAGAACAATCCCCATGGACCAATTCGCGACCTTCGGTCGCTTGGTTCGAGCCACCATGACCGCGATCCTCACCTTCTCTGTGATCGCAGCCGCTGGCTGTAGCGGAAAAGAATACGACCCGACTCGAGCGACCCGGCCTTATCCCGAGCAACTCGGCCAGGGGGCCATGGTGAAGGTTCAAGTCTTCCGCGATGGCGGCAGTCTGATCATCGTCAATGCCTCTGCCCAACCTTTCGACGACCTCGATGTGTGGGTCAACCGCCAGTACATGCTTCACCTTGACCGCTTGGACGTCGGAGAGACCCGCACCGTCTGGTTCGGAGATTTCTTCGATCAATGGGGTGAAACGCCGGTCGCCGGTGGTTTTTTCCGAACGGACGCGCCCACCCCTTCGGTCTTGGTGCAACTCCAGATCGACGAGACGAGCCCACTGCTGGGCACGGTGGCCATTCCGCAGGAATCTAGATTCTAAATCCGCGGCGGTCTCGCTTCGCGTCCTCTCAATCATGCTCGCTTCGCATCGCTTGGCATGACTTGCATGAAATGCATGAAATGCATGGCATCGACTGCCAACCCTCAGCATCAGATCACACCACTCGGTGATCCTCTAGCGAGGCATTCCGTCTTGGCTCGAAGATTCGCCATCGCTTCCCGGGCTCGGAATTGGCCGATCCGCGAGTTGGGAGAGTTGCGCCAGTTCGGCGGCACGTGCCGGCTCCGCCGATGCAAGATCTGTCTTCTCGCCAGGATCACGGGCGAGGTCGTACAACCGACCGTCATTCCATTTCCAGTCGCCGCGTCGAATCGATCGACGTCCACCTTGGCGAAACGCCAGGTGACGCTCAATCACGTCGCCGCCTCGCCATGCCGGAAGTAAGTCGATCCCGTCGAACCGGGGGATCTCACCGGTCACTCCGGCCAACCGCAGGAAGGTGGGGTGAAGATCGATCAGCCCGCCAAGCTGATCGATGGTGGAGCCAGCGGGGACGACGCCGGGCCATCGAAGGATGCTGGGCACCCGCGTCCCGCCCTCCTGGAGCCCGTGCTTGCCGCCACTCCAGCGACCACTCGAACCAGCATTGGAGACGGTTTCGTCGGGCCCATTGTCGGCCGTGAAGATCACGACCACATTCTCTCGCCCGCTGTCTTCAAGTGCCGAGAGCACTCGCGCCACACCGTCGTCCAGCGCCTTCATCATCGCCGCGTAATGCCGCCGCCGAATATTCCGATCGATCGTCACATTGTCTGCAACGACCGACCTCGCATCCGGACCGCCCTCGGTCAGGATCGGGCCGCCCACCGCTTCCAGATCGGCGACCGTCGACTGCAGCGTGTTGACCGGCTGTCGAGGAATACCATCAGTGTCTTGACGGAGGCCGCCGGCTTTTCGGGTGACCAAAGTACCGGGATCAGACACAACCTGATCCAAGCGTGACTTTCCGTAGTGTGGCGCGGTGAACGAAACGACCAGCAGGAATGGATCATCGTCGTCACCTTTGACGCCATGGCTTTCGATGAACTCCGCCGCAGCATCCGCGATCAGATCGGTTGCCTCGCCCTCCTCGACCACCGCCCGGTCGCCCCGCCACCAGTCGGGCTCCGTGGCATACGCGTGCGTGAAGTAATCAATGCACCCGCCGCGACAGCCCACGAACCCTTCGAACCCGTTGGCCAGTGGACTGACGTTGGAAGAACCGTGGCCGAGATGCCACTTGCCTGCCAGCATGGTGTCGTATCCAAGGTCCTTCAATGATTTCGCGAAGGTCAACTCACCATTTTGAAATCCGCGAGACCGGTGGGACTGGTCGAAGATCATCAACACGCCACCCAGGCCACCTCGGCTCCGCCACGGATGATTCCCCGTGAACATGGCGTAGCGACTCGGCGTGCAGACCGGCGCCCCCGCATGGAAGTCGGTCAAGATCGCGCCGTCGCCGGCGAGCGCATCGATCGATGGCGTCTGAAGATCCGTGGCATCAAGAAAAGAGACATCTCCCCACCCGAGATCGTCCGCGACGATCAGGACGATGTCTGGGCGGTCTGGCACGCTCGGCGGCGACCACACGAATGACCACGAGCAAAACTGCCCGACGATCATGGAAACCACAGAAGTGATGGAGGTCATGGAAGCCATGGCGATCATGAGTTGATTCCTCGATCTTGACCGAACCGAGCGTCGATCCAGCTTTGAAGATCCACAGCGCTCCTGGAGACCGTGGCGATCACCGCATCCGGGCGAACCAAAATGAGGCTTCCCTCCCCGCCGAGCAATGCACTGAGCCGCCCCACACGATCTTCGGCGTCTCCGCCCGGCCCGAGCCGGCGAACCGTGATTGGAAAACCGGATTTTCCAGCGCCGAAGTTCGTGGGAAGTTCTTCCTTTGGAGCATCGCCGACCACGATGATGGTGGCCTCGCTCTGACGTAAGAGGCGATACACGGAGGCCTCCTCACCCTTCAGTTCGATCACCCCATCAGGTAGCGTCCCACCCGATCTCACACGACCGAGTGCGGAGCCGTCAGCGAGCGAATGCGACCCATATTGAATCGACTCTTCAGAGAGCCGCCGACGAAACTGACGCCGTCCGATGCGAGTCGACATGACCAAACGAATCAAGGTATTCCTTAGGAAACAGGCCGCCGGGTTGCTCAACGTTGCCGATTTCAGCAGCAGGGCCGATCCCCGAACCACCGCATGACCGACGGGATGGCGTTCCTCTTGATACGTGTCGAGCACGGAATCTCCTGCCCCACCCTTCAGATGGAGGGCGAGTTTCCAGCCAAGATTCTGCGCATCTTGCATGCCGGTATTCATGCCTTGGCCACCCGCAGGGCTGTGCACATGGGCTGAATCACCAGCCAAAAAAACTCGCCCATGGCGATACGAATCGACCTGACGCTCATTGACCCGGAATCGACTGAGCCAATGGGGCTCCCCGACTTTCCATCCGGTCCGCGTCCGTTGATCAAGAATCCGCTGGACATCTGCCGCCGTGGGCGCTTCCTGCACACCATGGTCACCAACCAGTTCGGCCATGATCCGCCAACGACCATGCCCGATCGGAAAGATCGCCACGACGCCATTTCGATTGAACTCAATGCGAACCTGAGAGGAATCTGCCCTTGAAACGATCTCAACATCCGAAACGAGCCAATCCTGATCGCGAGTCATTCCCGGAAAGGAAAGACCCAGACCATGGCGAGTCATCGAGTGTCCGCCGTCGCAGCCAATCAGCCAGTCAGCTTCGAACTGCTCGATCGAGTCGCCAGCTTGAATCGTGCATGCCACGCCAGTGTCCGATGCGGTGAAACGAGAAAGACGGCGACCCCGCTCAACTTCTATCCCGTGCACTTGGAGCGCTTCGATGAGCAGTCGCTCGGTGTCCGATTGTGGAATGAGAACTCCCGTCGGAAAATCACCTCCCGAGATCTGATCCTCGGTAAGGTCGATGGTCCGGAGATCCTTCAACGCGCTCACCAGTCTCGCCGACTTCATGGGCCCATGATGTTCGAGGAATCGCTCGAAAGGAATTTCCGTATCCAGCACCTTGAGCGTTCGCCGCCAGACCACCAAGGCCTTTGATAGTTCGGTCGGGCCATCATTGACTTCAATGATCCGCGGGCGAATTCCGTGCCTCGCCAGCTCTAACGCCGCGGTCAGGCCAACCGGTCCGGCACCGCAAATGAGAACCTTCTCGCAAGCCATCTTTGGATTCCTCGGACCGTCCGATCAGTCAACTCGTCGAGGCATACGAACCTCGGCGCCGACGGTCTGGGTAAGCGTGTCACCAAGAGTACTTCGAGCATGATCCGCGAGCGTCTGCATCCGTGTCACAACGTCGGGATGAACCGCAACGAGATTCGCAGTCTCGTTCGGATCTGCATCAAGATCGAAGAGAGAGAGTTCGATAGGGACGCCATAGGTGTACTTCGTCGGCCGACCGTTGTTTCCCCCGGGACGTCCTTCAAGTGATCGATAGCCGTGGGGAAAATGCATCTTCCATCTACCCATTCGCATCGCCTGCAATTCCTGGTTTCGATACCAGAAGAACATCGCCTCGTGCGGATCCGGGGCATTTTCAATGCCTTTGAATTGCGGAAGGATGCTTCGTCCGTCGATCTTCCGGGCCGGAGCCTCCCCGCCGGTTAACTCAACGATGGTCGGAAGAACATCAATCGTCATGCACGGCGTGTCGCAGGTCGATCCTGCTGGCACGACCGGGGGATAACGAACGATGAAAGGAACTCGGACGCCACCCTCAAACGTGGTGCCCTTCCCTTCTCGAAGACCGCCCGTCGTGCCGGCGTGATCGCCGTAGTTGAGCCACGGCCCGTTGTCACTTGCGAAGATGAAGATGGTCTCATCGAGAATCCCCTCTTCGGTTAACGCCGCGACGATCTCGCCGACCGACCAGTCAATCTCCTTGATCACGTCGGCGTACGGGCCGTACTCCGAGGATTGCCGAAATCGAGGGCCGACGCCGAGGGGAACGTGCGGCATCGAATGTGGAACGTAGAGAAGGAACGGCTGCGCCGCGTTTCGATGGACAAAATCCACGGCATGATCGGTGAGCCGGCGAGTGATCATCTGCTGATCGTCGAGGTCGTCGATGAATTCAGTCGGCCCGTCGTTCCCGTACCACGGGAGTCGCGGCCACGCCTTTGGACTCTCCGGATGACCCGGCCACATGTCATTGGAATAGGGAATGCCCGCGTACTCATCAAACCCTTGGCGAGTGGGTAGGAATGGTTCGAGGTGACCGAGGTGCCATTTGCCATAGCAGGCCGTGGCGTATCCCAACGGCTTCACCACTTCGGCAATGGTGTGTTCATCTGGGTCGAGGCCGAACTTCGTGCTTGGAACCAGCGCCCCCCGAATGCCGACCCGGTTCGCGTAACAGCCCGTCAAGAGCGAGGAGCGAGATGCCGAGCAAACCGGCTGCGAGACGTAGAAATTGGTGAATCGCATTCCATCCCGCGCGAGTTGATCGATGTGCGGAGTTGGAATGTCTTTCGAGCCGTAGCAGGAGAGATCACCCCAACCTTGATCATCCGTAAAGACAATCACGATGTTGGGCGGCTTCTCCGCCTTGATCTCCTGACCCTCGGCAATGTTCTCGACGGCAAAGAATGCCACGAGACACGCCACCAAGCCAGAGATTCGGAACGCTAGAAAGCGGGGATCGAAGAAGGTCTGCATCCACGGAGGGTACCCACCCATCGCGATGAGGCCCAGCCAGAGCGATCCGATCAGCCCAGGCCGAGGTCTGCTCGCTTGGCTTCCCACTCCGCGATTTCTCGCTTATTGGTGCTATCGAGGGGCTGACCCTTGCGAATCGCCTCGATCTCGAGCGACGTGAGATGCATGGCATTCAATCGATAGTCTTCGAAGGCTTCGCAGGTCATCGGCACGATTCCTTTGATGAGTTCGTACATCGCGTTGGCGTAGTCGCGGATCTCGATCTGGGCGTGCTTGTCCATTCGAAGCGAAAGGAAGTGAAGAATGTTGTGCAAGTCGCACTTCCAGTACCACTCGGTGAAGACGCTTACCGGGAGGGCCGCTCGAGCAATCTCTCGTGCGACACCCTTCTCGGTGAGATCGAGATACCGCGTGTACAACGCTTCGGAATCCTCAAGCAGCTTCAGAAACTCTTCGGCAGTTCCGACCTCGATTGGTTGGTCCCCACCCTGCCGATTACTGGTGCTCTGTTTTCGAACGTTCTCGACTGAAGGTCGGTAGAACCGATCCGGCATGATGGAGTATCGCGCCGAATATTCGTTGACGTTCGCGGTTCGATGCCGGATCCACTGCCGAGCGACGAAGATCGGCATCGCAATGTGAAACTTGAACTCGACCATCTCAAGTGGGGTGGTATGACGATGTCGAAGGAGATAGCGGATGAGGCCGCGATCTTCGTTGACCTTCTTTGTTCCGGCGCCGTAACTAACCCGCGCCGCTTGAACAATGGCGCTGTCCGCGGTCTGCCCTTCGGGCACCAGTCGGGGCATCGAATCGACCAACGCCACGAAACCGTGATCGTGAATGGGGATCTCCCACCGGCTGTCCCCATTCATCACGTCGGTGAAGGGAACTTCCGGGGCGACGCGTCGAATGCCGCCTTCCTGTCCGACGGGCGCTTCGGTCATATCTTGCATCGCTTTCGTGTCGGTTTCGCTGCTCATGAGGTCAGTTTCGCAGGTCAGCCTGCCGGTGGCCAGTACCCGCCCAGTTTCGACATGCAGCCAACAAGCGGAGATCCACCCACCGGCGACTCATTCGCTGAGCTGGGAGGCCGCGGCTCGAAACCAGCCATTGATGAAATCGAGGGTGGTTCCACCGTCGACCAACCCGCTGGGGCGGCCTCCAACGGACAGCACCGGAGGCAGGTCACCCTCTGGAGGCCAACTGATCAGTACGATTTCGAGGGCGTCAGGAACGCTCATGGGCTCCAGATCAGCCATCGCGGCTCCGAGATCCACGGGCCACAAGGACCCTTCCGAGACGCCCAGGGGGCCCGGAATCGTCGGCGGAAGCGTGATTTCGCGGATTCGATCCGTCCCGAGCGGGAAGGTTCCATCCTCGGAAGTGGCGACCAAAATGGCATAGCCGGTCGTTCTCAGCGCCGCGTCGCTCCGCTGCGCCTGCGCCTTCACAGAATTCACCACCCGCACTCCGTACAGGTAGGTCGCGATCACACTCACGCCGAAGATTCCGATGAAAATCAGCAGGAATATTCGGCCCCGAACGCCGTCGCCATCAGTATGAGTTGGAGGTCCGGTCACATCCGCATCCCTTCCCACGCGATCCTCGATCGCTCGCGTCGAGGATCAGGTTCGGGAACGGCTGAAAGCAGTGCCTTGGTGTACTCGTGCTGGGGATCGTGGATCACCTGATCTCGCGGTCCGATCTCTACGATCTTGCCGTTGTACATCACTGCAATCCGGTCGCACACGTGATGAACGACCGCCATGTCATGACTGATAAAGAGATAACTGAGGCCGAATTCATCCTGCAGATCGTCGAGAAGATTCAGGATCTGGGACTGGATCGAGACATCGAGCGCCGAGGTCGGTTCGTCGCAGACGATGAGTCGCGGCTCGACGGCCAGCGCCCGGGCGATTCCAATGCGCTGCCGTTGACCGCCGCTGAACTCGTGCGGGTATCGGTCTGCAGCCTGCTTCCAGAGACCGCAGCGCTCCAAGAGTTGTTCGACTCGGTACTGAAGTTCGTCACCTTTGGCGAGACCGTGCACCATCAACGGCTCTCCAACCAGTCGGCCGACCCGCATTCGCGGATTCAAAGACCCGCCGGGATCCTGGAAGATGATCTGCATCTCTCGACGAAGGGCTCGAAGGTCTACCGCGGATTGCTGGAAGACCGGCTTTCCATCGAAAATCACCTCGCCGCTGGTCGCCGGAATCAGTCTCAGGATGGTTCGACCGACGGTGGTCTTGCCACACCCGGATTCACCCACGAGCCCCAGCGTTTCGCCGGGGGCGAGATCAAGACTCACACCGTCGACGGCGCGAACGTGATCCACGGTTCGCTGAAAAATTCCCCGTTTCACCGGGAAGTGGGTATTGAGATCTCGAACCGAGAGCAGGGGACTCTGGGACGAACTGGTCTTGGCGTTGGGAGGCACGGACATTCCTCAGATGCTAGCGATTAAGGAGCGAGTATTGGGCTTCAAAGTTGATTCGTTTTGGTCTTCCAGTTCTCTCCGCGGTACCGGACACGACTTCTAGAGCTCCACGGTGACCCGCTCACCGTCCGGCTGAATCGCCGTGATCTGGAATCCTAGGCTCCGCATGCCCCGGCCTGCCTGAAGTGCTCGATCAAATCGGGCTAAGAGTTCGTCATAGGAGGCAATGACCCGCCCCCCACCTTCGATGAGAATCGTTCCGGCCGGGAAGAGGCTGCCCAGTCGGCTTCGCTCGTCGGTCTTGAGAATGATGACGCCAGCCCGAAATTCCACGCCCTGTACGGCGGCGCGATCCGGCGTCGAAGTCGCTAACTCAAGGAGGCCCATCGCCCGGAGCTGCTGAGCCGCTGGGCTCGACATGATCGGATCAAGCTCCCCGAGCGTCACGTCTACCGAGCGATATCCAGGCACCCCGCGCTCAGAATCAATGCTCCAGACGTCGAGGGTGACAACATCCCCCGGACGCCCGGAAGAGATCATCGACTTGAGCTGTTCGAGCCCCCGAACTCGACGGCCATCAACCTTCTCGATGACATCGCCAGCCTCGATTCCCGCCATCGCCGCGGGATAACCGGGCTCGACCCGGGTGACGCAGACGCCCTCACCGTCGTACTGCTTCAGGATGGCATCCATCATCTCACGCGAGATTCCGCCTCTAACTCCCGCCATGAGCGAGACCTCTGCGAGGCCCACCCCGAGGAAGCCTTTCTGCACCTCGCCTGTCTCGATGATCTGCTCGACCACGGTGGAGATCTGCGACATCGGAATGGCCAGACCAATTCCCGCGAACTGCCCCTGACCAACCGTGTTTCCCCGACCGGTTGCGATCGCGGTGTTCATCCCGATCACGCGGCCCCTGGTATCGGTGAGCGGCCCGCCGGAATTCCCGGGATTAATCGCGGCGTCCACCTGGATGAAGTTCTCGTAGTCAATGTCGTCCAGTCCGGCGGCACGGCCAAGTCCGGAGACGATTCCGCTGGACATCGAGAATCGAAAATCGAAGGGTGACCCAAATGCGAACGCCACATCGCCTTGTCGCACGCTGCGGCTCTCACCTCGGATCGAGGGAATCAGGTTGCCCGCCTCGATTTTCACGACGGCGATATCACTTCGAAGGTCAAGCCCGATGATCTGCGCCTCACGGACTTCCCCGTCATGGAGTTGAATTTCGATGCGATCCGCCGCCTCGACGACGTGGGCGTTGGTGACCACGTGGCCCTGTTCGTCCCAAATCCAGCCGGACCCGGTCGAAGCGAATTTTCCAAATCGGGAGCCCTCATCCACTGATCCTTGGCTGGAGACATGGACCACCGAGGGCTCCACGACAATCGCGATATCCCGCTGGGCCTGAGAAATCGCTTCCAGTACGTTTCCGTCCTGCAACCGAGCGGAGGCCTTGGCGATATCTGCTCGCGTGCTGGCATTGACCACGCCCCGAATGGTGGACGGCCCGGCGAAGAGGGCCGCTACCAACGTGACGGCGACGACGACGGCCGGACCGATTTGCGAGATACGGGTCATGGAAGATCTCCTGGCCAGCTCAACGAAGGAACCTTCGATCGGCCATTGATCGGATGCGGAAGGGATGGGAACGTCGACCGTCTCCATATGGTTGTTCGGAAAACCGGGGCCTGCCGGTTCGCCAACCATCGAAACTCGTTGAGGTTTCTCGAATTTCAGGGAGGATGGCGTGTCTGATGGCCCAGAATAGGCCAGCCCAGCCCGGAATCGGCGTTTCTCAATCTTCCAATTGCTCGGCCTCGCCGTCCTTCATGACGTAGGGATGTTCCATCTCTCGTCGTCGGACTTTCTCGCACCACTGCTCAACCACCGCTTGGATGGAATTCCCGATCTGCCCCTCGCTGCTCGCGAAACTCGGCTGCCAATCGGTGAGTCCCAAGATGTCCTGGGTGACCACAATCTGCCCGTGACAGGCTGGCCCAGCGCCGCATCCGATGACTGGAACGTCGACGGCGTTGACCAACGCCTCGGCGGTCTCTGCGGTCGTTGCTTCCGCCAGCACGCCAATGGCCCCTGCTTCCACCAGCTTCTTCGCATCTTCAACCACATTCTTCGCCGATGCCGCCGTCCGGCCGGCCACGACGTAGCCCCCGTGCAGCTGAACTTTCTGCGGCAAGCATCCGACATGCGCGATCGCCGGAATTCCAGCCCTCGAAAGCCGTTCAAACACCGGCACAAATCTGGCGTCGGCTTCCAATTTCACCGCGTCGGCACCACCTTCGACCATGAACCGACCGGCGTTCATAACCGCGTCGTTCTCATCCGCGTGGTAACTCAAGAAAGGCATGTCGCCGATCACATACGCATTGGGGGCACCTCGACGCACCGCCGCCGTGATCTGGACCAGGAAATCGAGCGGTGCATGTGTCGTACTGGGCAGGCCAAGAACGACTTCTGCGGCCGAATCACCGACCAACAGCACTGGAACCCCGGCCTTGGCGAGCCATCTGGCCATCGTGGCGTCATAGGCCGTCAGACAGGGAAACACCGTCCCCTCCCGACGCCAGCGGCGAAGATCCCGGAGGGTTACCCGCTTGGGAAGCCCGGAGTCTGTCGAATTCACGGTTGGTTCATCGATTCGAGCGCTCATGAGTCCAGTCTATAAGAGATTGCGCCGTGTTCCGACCAATTCTTCTGTCGATCATCGCATGCCCAGAGGGCGAATCGGATTGGTGACCAGATTATCGCGTCCCAAGACGAGGAAGTCTGCGATTTCCACCGCCTCCTTAAAACTCTCTCTCGCCTTTTCAAGGTCAGCGACATGGGGAAGGACCACGCCCTGCTCAAGATGCTCAAGCGTCGGGATGGCATCGCCACAGACCAACACGGTCGTCCGCGGCATGGGCATCAAGAGTCCGCAGAGACCAGGGGTGACGCCGGGAAGTGGAAAGAGATCGATGCCTTCCGCGAGCTGGTCCGGGGCCGACCCGAAACGCGTTACCACCCGCTCTTCCTCCTCGAGAAGCCGTTCGGTATCCGGATCGAGCTCTTCATCGTCATCGAGTTCGACCATTTTCTCTCGCAACGCGGCGCGGTAGGCGTCTCGCTCCGCCTCCCCGACCAGCCACTCCGCCTCGGGAAAGAGCGAGAGGCCACGTCGCCGGTCGGGGCGAAGATCGGTCAGGAACACATGGGTGATGGCTTCCGGAGCCTCCCCGGTTCGTTCGTCGAGCCGTTGACGAAGATGATCCGGAGGAAGACTGGGATCAATGAGGATGCGATTCTCACCGGAGATCAAGAGCGTGGTCGTGGCATGACCGGGACGTCGATCCCCCACTTCCTTCCGCAATGGATGGCTGGCGAGCGCTCCGATGGAGATGATCCGAACTTCGACTGTCATAATAAAACGCGGTCCTATCTTGCTCGATGAGGAGTATGAAGAGTAAGCAGAGTGAGAAGACGGAGAATCTCCGCCGGTCGATCAACGATCAATCGAGGAGTGGGTCGCGAAGCAGGCGGCCGAGCGGGTGCGCTGCATCTCCCTGTTTCGCACGAATAGCGTCAAAAACTACCGGCGGAACGAAGGTTGAAAGTTGCTCGATGGATGCGCCGAGCGCTGCCATCTGACGGATGAGGCTGCTCGAGGTGTAGGCATGCTCCTCACCGGACACGATGAAGACGGTCTCGATCCCCGCGATTTTCCGATTGGTGATCGCAAGCTGAGATTCTGTGGCCAGATCGGTCGAGTTTCGGAGCCCACGAATAATCGCGCACGCGCCGACGCGTCGCGCGAAGTCGACGGTGAGGCCTTCGTAGGTCACCACTCGGGTCGCGGCCCCGGACGTCTCCTCGTCGGTGGCGATCGCCGCTTCGGCCATCTCCGCTCGCTCCTCCATCGTGAAGAGCGCCTCTTTCTCCGGGTTGTGGCCAATCGCCAGAACGATCTCGTCGAAGAGCGTGCGAGCTCTCGCCAAGACATCGACGTGCCCCAACGTGATGGGATCGAACGACCCCGTGTAGATCGCCAGATGCTTCGAATTCGATGATTGAAGAGCGTTCTTGTTCACGTCGGAGATTGTACCGCCCATGCGTCCGGATCGACCCGCATAATCCCAACCGACCGCGCGGATTTCGCGCCTATTCCGAGGCCGTGGGCTGGTCTCACGTGATCTGGAATCGACAGTCAAGCAGCGTTCGACGCCTCTGGCGAACCGGACGCCTCGGGCCGCTCCGGCCTTCGTTTGAAGTGGATCAACTCCACCGTTCAAACCAGGGCCCGGAGCAGTCCATCGGAAGTGCCCTGGATCGGCCCCGCAACGGTCTGCCTCCCCGTTCGGGGCCACTTCCGCGCGCACTTCAAAATCAGAAAACGGACGGAGTGGCGATCGACCACACCGCCCGTCGATGAGTCAATCCCGGCCTGAATTCACACCGACGTCACCGCTGGAACTGCGGGAAAATCGAGTTCGGTGCCATTCACATGGTTGAACAAGTTCGTGAAGGTCATCCAAGCAATGGCGGCAATGACTTCCACCACGGCCGCGTCGTCAAACCCCGCTGACTTAAATGACTCGAGTTCGGCGTCTTCAATCCACCCTTTTTTCTCGACCACCGCATCGACAAACGCGAGCAGGGCCTTCTCACGACTGGATTCCGCGTCTCCCCGTCGATATGCCTGCGCGGTGGCGGCATCGACGCCGTGCTTTTCGGCAATCGCGGAATGAGCCGCGAGGCAGTAGCCGCAGTCATTTCGCTCTGAGACGCGAAGCATCACCGCCTCCGACTCCACTGGTGAAAGCGACTCGCTCTTCGAAATTGCCGCGCTCAGGGACATGAGTCCCTCCATCACGCCGGGGTTGTTCGCCATCCCCTTGAAGATATTGAAAGGGGCTTTCTTCAGGGTTTCTGCGGCGGCCCCTTGAGCGGCGTCCGATTCGATGATCTGCAGGCGTGGCATGTCGAGCTCCTCATTCAGTTTCAAAAAGTACCGGGCCCAAAAACCGTGATGGCTCACTCCGTCGTCTTGAGTAGGAGATCCCGAAAGTCATCATTGGGCGCACCAAATGATGCCCGAAGGCTCACTTCGCGGATCCGATGGCGATCTGTACGGAGTCGACTTAGTCGTCGATCAATCGATCGAGACCTGCGGCCACCAAGATTTGTCGAAAATTGTCACTGAACACAAAGTTCTCTTTGGGAAACTCGCGCCCACCGACGTTGTTGTCGATGTGACTAAAAATCAGGTCGATTCGACCGATCTCCAGCCATTCACCTTCGACGTGATCAAGCCGTCGGACAATGCCTCGCGTGCTGGCACCCGCAGAATCGATTCGCTCGATCTCAGCCTCGTATCGAAGGCACTGTCCTGGCAACGCATCCGCATCGAGTTCGACCCGGGAGATCTTGGCCAACACCACTTTCTCGCGGAATCGATTCACCGAACCGACCAGGATCCCCGAGGTTTGCGCCATTCCTTCGACGATCAGACTCCCGGGCATGACCGCAAAAGGATCAAGCCCATCACTTCCATCGAAATGGTCGTGAAGGTGTTCTTCGGCGAGAGAGAGGTTCTTGACCGCATGCATGCGGACCCCTTCCTCGAACGCCGTAATGGTGTCGATCCACATCCAACGCACGATCAGGGCTCCCTGCAGATTCGGTCGACGCTCAGGAAGTCGTCTTCCGTTGAACGAAGTCCACCAAGCTTGCGACGGTAAAGACTTCGGAGAGTTGATCGACGGATCGACCGTTGTCGAGCTTCGTAAAGTCGACGTGGGGCATACGTTCCTTCAGGATCTCCATCGCCTTGTCGGTGAGCTTCCCGTCTTCGACGAGGCTGTCATCCGACATGAGATTCTCAGGGAACAACTCACCCTGCTCGATCTTGATTGAGAATTCTTGCTCAAGCTTGAAGCTGATGTCGAGAAAATCGATCGACTCGGCGCCAAGATCGCCAATGAGCGTCGCATCCATGGTGACCTCTTCAGGATCGACTCCAAGTGCGTTCTCGAGCACTTCCTTGATCTTGTCGAAGATCTCATCGCGACTGCTGACCGTCATGGTCTTCTCCTTGCCGATCTGAACTCCGTGGAGTCATGTGTCGATCGGAATTTCTGAACGAACCGGCTCTCCGACTTCGTCTGGAATCAACCTACCGGCGAACCATCACCGGTAGAAGCCGCGGCCACAGGTGGCGCGGTCTGAATCATTCGCATTGTAAAGCGACCGGACACCGCGGTGTCGGCCGTCTCCAAAGCCGCCCCGGGGGATAGGACGACGCCACCACCCTTGAAGGTCACAACCCCATCTTCCGATCGCTTCTGAAGGTCCACTTGAATGCGGAGCGTCTCGCCTGGTTTCACGAAGGTGCCGTATCGCAGCGCCTTCACCCCACCAAGGACGAATCGACGGCCGTCATCGCCAAGCAATCGCCTCGCCGCCTGAACCAGCGCTTCGAGCATGAAGACGCCTGGAAGTACTGGAAAAGTCGGAAAGTGGTCTCCGAGATACTCTTCCGCGTTCGAGACATTCTTCACCGCGACAATTCGGGTGTCCGTTTGCTCAAGAACCTGATCGATCAGCCTGAATCTCATGGGCGGGAAGGATACAAGCCCCGACCCTGCTCCGGGGAGATGGAACCCGAGATCTCCTCTTTCGGCGGCCACCCACCTGGCGAGGCAAGCTCCATGACCCTCTTTCAATGCTGTCATTATCGGACTCAAAGTATCGTTCTGGCGCCGATTTCGGCAAGGGACCGTCTCCAAGCGGCGAAACATGCGGTCCAGACGGCAGGGAGGCCGATGAAAGGGGGTCATGACACGCAAGAAGTCGCCGTCAAAAAACCCGTCCCCGACACCCCGAAGCCGCCGCCAAGCGACCGCGTCGCCGCCCGCCACGGATCCATCGATCCTGAGGCGGATTCTCTGGCTGGTCAGCCTGGCGACGTGGCTCTTTGTCGTGGTCGCCCTTCTGGGATTTGACGTCGCTGACTGGCCATCGACCGCGGTCGCCAATCATCAAACACCAAGTTCAAACCCTGCTGGAATCGTCGGAAGCCTGATCGCGTGGTGGTCTTTCACGACCTTCGGCTCCGGTATCTGGGTCGTCGTCCTCATGATGGCCGTCGCCTTGATCTCCATTGTCCGCGGCCATTCGATCTCCCACCCACTGGTCCGAACGATTGGCACGTTGATCGCCGCGGTGTGCCTCGGTGCGCTGCATCACGCGTGGGTCATTCCCTTCAACCCAACCCTCGGCTCGGTTCCGGGTCTCGAAGCCGGCCTTCTACCCACCGAGTGGAGCGGGATCTTGGGCGAACGATTTGGTCCGGTGGGCGCCTCGCTCATCCTCGTGACCAGTTTGCTTCTGGGCCTTCTCGTCGCGGCCGACGAACTCGTACTCAAGGTCCCGGGGGCCATGATGCGTTCGCTTCGGTCAGCGCGAGATCTCAACTTGGAACCCCTTCGAAACGCCGTGGCGGTCCCAATCAGCGCCGTTGGCGTCGCGATCAAGAAACTGACCGAACGTGGCCCGGCGCTGCAGCCCGCTGGAATCCCTGCCGACATGGTCGAAGACTGGGTTGAAGAAGAGGAAGAAGAAGACGAGGACGAAGACGAAGCGGCCTGGTACGGCGACGGTGAAGAAGAAGAAGAAGAAGAAGAAGAAGAAGAAGAAGAAGAAGAAGAGGAGGAAGAGGAGGAAGAAGAGGAAGAAGAGGAAGAGGAAGAGGAAACGATCGCCCCCCAGCGAGCGTCCGCCGCAGAACTCCAAGCGAAAATCGCTCGCCTCCCCGTCCGCATGGCAACCGCGCCTGCAGAAGTTGGACGCGACGAAGACATCCCCCGTGAGGAAAATTTCGAGGGCTATCAGTTCCCCACGCTGGATTTACTCGAGGATCCTGAAGGCGACTACACCACCGCGATGGAAGATGCGGTCCGTGAGCAGGCGGCCATCCTTGAGGAAGCACTCCGAACGTTCCAGATCGACGCAGAGGTTGCCGGCATTGAAAGCGGGCCCGTCGTGACGCTTTTCGCCATTCTCCTCGCGCCCGGAACTCGAGTGGCCAGGCTCAGCGCGATCTCCAGCGACATCGCTCGTGCCTTGCAGGTGCAGAACATTCGCATCATCCCCAACATGACCGGCAGGAGCACCGTCGGCATCGAGGTGCCGAATTCAAAGAAAGAAAAAGTCCGGCTGAAGGAATTGATGTCGAGTGGGCGATCACGCGAGATGACCCTGCCGATGTTCCTCGGAAAGGATTCGGCCGGAGATCCTCTGGTCGTCGACCTGACAAAAATGCCGCACATGCTCATCGCTGGCACGACCGGTAGCGGCAAGAGCGTCTGCATGAACACCATCATCATGTCTTGGCTCTACACCAAGCGACCCGATGAACTCAAGCTCTGCCTGGTCGATCCCAAGATGGTCGAGATGAGTCAGTTCTCCGACATCCCGCACCTCATGTGCCCGGTGGTCACCGAGATGGGCAAGGCCGCAGCGATTCTTGAGTGGGCCGTCGGAAAGATGGAAGAAAGATACGAGCTGCTTCGGGAAGCCGGCGTCCGCGATATTGGCAGTTACAACGATCTTGGAGAAGAGGAACTCCGTGAGATCTTCGAGCCATCGAGCGATCTCGAATGGGCCAAATTACCGAAAAAACTTCCCTATATGGTCTTCGTCATCGATGAGCTCGCCGACCTGATGATGACCAACAAGGAAGTCGAACATTCCATCGTGAGAATCGCCCAGAAGGCGAGGGCCGTCGGCCTCCATCTGATCCTCGCGACCCAACGACCTCAGGCGAATGTGGTGACCGGCTTGATCAAGAGCAACATGCCGTGCCGCGTCTCATTCAAGGTGGCCAGTGGCATGGACAGTCGAATTGTTCTGGATCAAAAAGGCGCTGAGTTGCTTCTGGGTATGGGCGACATGATGGTCGTGACACCGGACAAGACCGAAGTTAGACGAGGACAAGGCACGCTGGTCACCGACCGCGAGACCCGACAAGTCGCCAAGTTCCTCAAGACGGTCGCGGGCCCGACCTTCGAACGAAGTTTGCTCAACGTACGTCCGCCCAGCAGTGCGGGACAGGGCGGCGGCGAAGAGGGCAGCGAACGAGACCCCCTCTTTGACCAGGCGGTCGAGATCATGATCGAAACGGGCCGAGGATCGGTCTCGTTGCTTCAGCGACGGATGGCGATCGGATACAGCCGAGCGAGCCGGCTCGTCGACCAGATGGGGCTCGCCGGGATTCTCAGTGATCACAAGGGATCGGTGGCTCGCGAGGTACTCATCAGTCTCGAGGACTGGCAGAGAATGAAGCGACTCGAGGCGGGACTCGACGCAAGCAACAACGCTGAGGATCTGGACGGCGACTTCGGCGAGGAGGATTCGGGCGGCGTTCCTGCCGAACTTCCTGGCGAACATCGATATTGAGGCGCCGGCCGCCAACAGGGGTCGGCCACAAGAAACCCCCCACGCGTGCCCAGCCACAGAAATTTCTCCAAGTTCACCATCAGAGACTTGCCCCAGCATCCGCTGACGCATTCAATCGTTCATCACGACGCCAGATCTGATCGAGGCCATCCAAAGTGCGGGGTGGCTGAAGATCAAGGAGGTCCGTGACGACCGCCGTTCTTGCGTTCTTGAGCGACGGGCGATGAGCCGAGCCTGACCGTCGAGGCTCGAACAAATTCAGCCGGCTCCTGCCGTCAACTGACGGTCAGGGATTGATCCACGGGAGCCGGATCCACGCCGTCAAATGGAGGTGATCAAGTGAATGTCAGCAATCCCCGAAAGGTGGAGGGCCCGCGCGACTGATTCGTGCGACCTCGACGGGCGCCCGAAGTGCGTCGCCCTCCGACCTCCCTGCGTTCTACGCAGGCACGCCCGGCCCAGCCGCCGGCGCGTGAGATGAAAAGGACCGCCTCGCATGCGCCTCGCCGCCTGCGGGGCGGTTCCATCTCATGACCTCGGCTTCATTCCGATCGACCGGCGTC
The DNA here is from genome assembly GCA_905480395.1 of uncultured Phycisphaerales bacterium. GTDB lineage: Bacteria > Planctomycetota > Phycisphaerae > Phycisphaerales > SM1A02 > UBA12014. Next base: position 83,515 of record CAJQQE010000012.1, on the reverse strand, counting down.
CGGCCTAGAAAGGACCCGAGGACGGCCATGATCCATCTGGCACTGACCGGGGAGAATCCTCCTCCTGCACCCCAAGAGCGGCGACATAAAACCTTCGCTGGAGGGTAGAATTCCGTCTTCAACCCCCGGAGATTCAAGATGCGTCTATCAAATTCACGAATTCGTACGCTGGCGATGATGATCACTGCAGCCGCCGCCGCGGCAATGCCGGTCAGCATGGTCGCAGCCCAATCGACCTCGAGCGAATCGCTCACCCAATTACAGACCGAACTCGATGCGGTCGACACCATGACCGACACCATCGGCCCGATGCGGAAGAGTGCAGAACTTCGCCTGCAACAGATGACCGCATTCCTCAAGCAGTCGGGCAAGACGAACGACGAGGTGAAGTGGTCGACCGAGAATCCCACTACCTTCCACGCACTCAGCTTCCAGCAGGCCTATGCCGAAGCCGTGAAGAAGCAGAGCACCCGGGGCGCCGCCAAGCCGTCGTCCGACGACGCCGACCTGCTCAGTCGCGAGGTGAATGCTCAAAAAATAATGACACAGGATCAGTGGTCCGTCGTCAACAAGCTTCACCAGCAAGTGCAGCAGCGAACCGCCTACATTCGCTCCATCAAGGGCATGCGGGATTACGAGACGTTCGCCGCGGAGGAGACCAAGAAGCGGATGGCGAGCCACACGCCCGCCCAGCCCGCGACCGATCGCCGATCCGAGGCCGGCGGCATCAGCCCCGAGCAGCGGCAGGCGAACATCGAGAAGTATCAGAACCAGCAAGCCGCCCTTCGCAAGCACTGGGATAACTACCACTTCACCTTCGCCACCAGCGATGGCCCGCCTCCGGGTGGCCCGTTTGCGAATCGAAACAACGAGTCCGACGACTACGGAAACAACTACGACAACGACGACTACTACGACGGATCGTCCTACAACGGCTATGCCGACCCCTACTACGACGTCTGGGGCCGACGCCATGGCATCTACCCCCATGAGCGTGCGCGAGAGGGTGATCGAATTCACCAAGCATACGATCGCGGTCATAACCCCAACGCCCCAATCGCCCCGCAGTCGGATCATCCCTCGAGCGGTCCGGCATGGCCGTCCGCAGGCGCCTTCCCGAAGGCCTCTGACGGGAAGGGTCCGGGCAGACGTTGATCGAAAGATGATCTGAAGTCGATTGAGAATCGACTCGGAAGAATCCAACAAAATGAAAAACACCCCGCGAACCCTTTGGTTCGCGGGGCGTTTTCTTTCTGGATCACCGACCGAAAGAGACCGGGATTACTCCCCGATGTCTTCGGCCCAGAGTTCGGGTTTCTCGCGTTTCATCCGTTCCATCAACTCGATGCAGCGACCGTCATGCAGTAGATGCACCTCGATGCCGGACTCCTTGAGCCAATGCTCAGCGCCGAGAAAGGTCGAGTTTTCGCCGATGATCACCCGACGTACCTTGTAGAGGACCGCCGCCCCCGTACACATGGAACACGGGCTCAACGTCGAAACGAGCGTGAGTTCATTCCAGTCCCGCCGTCTCCCTGCATCGCGCAGGCATGCCATCTCGGCATGCAGAATCGGGTCACCGGATTGGACCCGTTCGTTGTGTCCACGGGCGACAATCTCACCGTCTTCGGTCATCAGCACCGAGCCAATCGGAATTCCCCCTTCCGACCATCCTTTTTCGGCCATGCGAATCGCTTCGTCGAGCCCGAGATTCATGAGTTCCGGTGTCATCGTGATCGTCCTTTTTCGAGGAGTGCCGGTCGAGCGAGGCCCAGTCCTGTTCAAGATATATCGTCTCAGACCGCCGCGAACACGTCGAGTCGCCGGCTCGTTTCCGCAGACTGGTCTCCAACGTCGCCGATGATGGCCGCGGAGCGTCTTAGACCTTCCCAGCTGACTACAATGGCCCATCGATGACGAATCACGAGACTGACTCCCCTTCTACCCTGCACGCACCCCTCGACAAGCGGTGGATGATTCTTCATACCAAGGCTCGTCAGGAGAAGGCCGTCGCCAAGTTCCTGGCCGCCGGGGGGATCGAACATGATCTTCCGCTCGTGGAACGCGTCACGGTCACCCGAGGCCGAAAACACCGATCGGAAGTTCCGCTCTTCTCAAGCTACGTCTTTGTCAAAGGCGAGAAGCAAGCCGCCTATGACGCGATTGCCACCAAACGGGTCGCCAGCTTCATTGAAGTCAACGATCAGACGAGACTCGAAGCGGAACTCGCCGCCATTCACCTCGCGCTGGAGAGTGGATTCGAGGTCGAAGAATTCCCCAAACTCGCGATCGGTACGAGCGCCCGAGTCACCAAAGGGCCCTTGCTTGGCGTCGAAGGAATCGTTATCGAGGAAGCGAGACGGACCTGCCTGGTTCTGCACGTCGAGATGCTCGGCCGTGGCGCCGCGGTCGAGATCGAACGAGATCTTCTCGAGGAGATCGAGGACTGATCACCCTTCGCCCGAATGACGAAGGCTCGGATCCTGCAGACCCGCTTCCAACTCAACGGCACTCTTGAAGCCAAGCACTCGTCTCGCCAGTGACGGGTCAGCTGAACTATGCAAATTCTCGCCTTGCCGAGCGGGCTCGTGCCTCGGGACGCCACACCCGAGAAATGCGGTCAGTTCCAGAATGCTCGTCGCTCGTCCGGATCCCAAGTTGATCGGCTGACCACCACCGACATCACCTGCGATACCGGCCAAGAGGAGCCCGTTCACAATGTCGGCGACATGGATGAAGTCACGGGTCTGTTCGCCGGTTCCGAAGATGACCGGGGTCTCCCCTCGAGCCGCCATGGCGGCGAAGATCGCAATCACCCCTGCGTAGGGCGAATCCGCCCGCTGGCGTGGCCCATACACGTTGAAAAACCGTGGACACGCCGTCTCAAGCCGACCTCCTCGGGCAAACTCGCGGCAATGTTCTTCGGCTTCTAGCTTTGCGGCCGCATACGGCGACGTCGGCGACGTCGGAGCGTCTTCACTGATCGGCGGCGGCGCATCACCGTAGACGCTGCAACTCCCCGCGTGGATCAGGCGACGCACGCCGGCGTTTTCTGCGGCTTCGAGCATCTGGCGGGTTCCGCCCGCGCAGATGGATCGGTAGAGCCCTGGCTTCTCCACACTCTCCACCACCGAGACTCGGCTCGCGAGGTGGAATACCAAATCGCATCCTTGGACCGCGGCCGAACACCTCGCTGATTCGGTGACAGAGCCTTCGATCAATTCCAATCCGTCTGAGTGCTTCGTGAGATTCTCGGCCTGCCCACTCGAAAGGTCATCGAGCACGACCACTTCGATTCCTCGCACCCGGAGTGCATCAACCAGATGGCTACCGATGAACCCGGCGCCGCCCGTGACGCAGGCTCGCCGTACGGTGGACTCGATCAAGGAGACGCCCTCAGTCACCCGTTTCACTCGATTCAGTGCCAAGCCTTGCTTCCGCTCGCCCCGCCGGGCCTCCGTTCAACAGCCCACCTCCAAGAATCACACCCAGCCCCGCGACCAGTGGAAGCGAGAGCAGATTCCAGAGCGGCTCAATCGCTGCCGTCTCGACCGCCGTCTCGGCAGACATCCCCGCCGCCTCCGATCTCGCGATTTCCCCGACAATCTCACCTTCGACGATGGCCAAACCGGTCGCTTCGTCCATGGTCGCAGCCTTCTTGTCGCCTTGGTCCTTCGCCATGAACGTCAACACCATGGAGAAGAGACCGATGGCAATGAGGACCATGGCCAACCCTTGGACCGCCTGCATTCTGGATGACTTCCCGGCGATGAGACCGGTCATGAGACCGGCGACCACCGACGCCATCAAGGTGAGCGGCCATTGCACCACAAAGATGAACCAATTCGACACCACCCCGGTCTGAGCGTCGGCATACCGTTCACCAACCATGACGGGAACGACCTCCCCAAGCGGGGACGAAATGAGCCTCCAGACGAGATACCCCGCCACGATGCCGATGAGAAGTCTTGCCACGTTGATTGCTCCGGTGTTGCGTCTCGGCGAGCGTACCTCCTCCGCCAGCCCCGCGTCGGCAAGTGGACGTCGTTCACGCTCGCCGCCCCAACCACGAATCTGTCAGGCGTCCTCCGCGGTGCCAGCCACGGGCCGCCGAGCCTCGACGAATTCCATCGCATCCTGGACCTCGATCCAGTGGGCCAAGGTTGGGAAGCGATCCGCCCAAACGGCATGGACAATCACGGGCTTGCCGTATCGAATGGATAATTCGATCTCGCTTCCCGTCCCAAACCCACCAGGAAGCGCGACGACAACGTCTGAAGAGAGAATGTTCAAGTGGTTGCGGCTGTCATGCTCGACACCCCCGGCCGGCAGATGAGTAAAGATCGGCGTCTCTACGAAGCGATTCGGATATCCCGGCAGGGCCACGCCTCTTGCATCGCCACGGAGGATCGCCACACATCGCCCCACTCTCGATGGGACCCGTGTGAAACCTCGGGAGACCGCGGTCATCGTCCCACAACCGCCCCCCGTCAACACATCAAACCCCGCCCGGGCAATCGCCTCACCCAGTGGCTCTGCCAATTCCCGATGTTCGTCGTCGCCGCTTCCCATCACCCCGATCATGGCCCGTCGCAGCGAGCGATCCCTCGACGCCGAGGCCGTCAAAGCTGATCGGAGTGACTGGCCAACGGAAAGCTCAAAGGTATTGCCATCGGGGTCATCAAGGAAGGCCCAGGTGCCAGCCGGCCCTTCTCCACCGTTTGGACCATCGCGGAGCACGCCGTTGGACCGAGCAACCTCGATCAGTCGATCGAATTCCGCTCGACTCCCACACGCAAACCCCAGGTGCGCGAATGGCCCGATCGGCCGGACCACGTCCGTCTCCACCAGGACGAGGGCAAAGGGCCTCGTTCGATCACTAATCCACGCGACGCCTGAACGACGGTGCACCACTTCGAAGCCGCCGAATTGCGCGTAGAAATCGATGGACCGATCAAGATTTCGGCACTCTAAGGCGCAATGGTTGAGACCGTGATCAGACATCGGCGGGAGGCTGGTCTTACTCGGATCGGAATCGGTCATCTCAAAGGCACCATTCGATTCGATCATCCGCCACCAAAAAGAAAGAGCAGTACCGTCACCAACAAAATCAGGAGCCCCGCAGGCCCGAACCAGAGCAGAAGTAAAATAAGATTCGCGTTGCGCTTCCGCTTTGCGAACTTCACCGCCGTTGGCCGCGGTGGTTCGTCCTCTTCAGCGGAGATCCCGCATTCACTCCAATCGAAGCCGTCTCCGGAATCCGATTGCATCGCCTCGAAAATCTCACGACCCGCCTCCAAATCCTCGGCATTCGCCACCCAGACTGTCAATGTTGCATCCAGCAGGCCGGGATACACCGCCGCCGCGACCCCGGGCGCCATGTCAGTCGTCTCCGCGGAAATTCCTGCGTCGTGAAGAAGGTCAAGCAATCGGAGTGCGATGACCGGGGGCAATGTGGCGAGTTTTTCCATCCGCGGGATCCTCGTTTCTGCCGTGCCGCTTTAACACGAATAATTCGCCCATCACTTCAGGAATCCAGCGGACATCGCTTGAAGACGCACCACTGAAAGGACTGCAACGAACCCCAAGGCGTCTCGTGCGATTCGCGGCGCGATGATTCGAGGCGAAAGCAATCTCCAAAGAGAAGAGACAGGTCTGCGTCGTCGGCCCGTTCGACCTCGAGATCACTGCAGCGAGGCGGACCGTCGGGCGCGAAGCCGCCGATGACCAGATGCCCCCCGGGGCGAACGGCGGCCGCTGCGATCGAGGCGTAGGCGGCCCTCCCCTCGGGATCTCGAACAAAGTGCAAGACCGCACGGTCATGCCAGAGCGACACTGACGGCGGCAGGCCGAGATCGAGCACATTCGTCGCGAGGTAATCGACCATCGTCGCCGATTCGATCTGCCCGAGCCGCGACCGAACCGCATCAAGCGCGACCGAAGACACATCGAGAAGGAAAAGGCGACGCACCTTCCGCTCAACCAACTGGTCCGCAAGGTGCGAAGCGCCGCACCCGACGTCGATCACGTCATCAGAAGTGCCAATGCCCAACTGATCGATCAACGCCAACGACGATGCCGGGTCGGCCTGATACCAGCTGGCCTCCGCATGCGGTTTCTTCGACCAAACGCCGTTCCAATGTTCCTGCGTGGCAGCCATCGTCGATTCTCCGTTGATTCCACCACGACGATACCAGAGGTCCAGGATTCTCCTCTTTCCCCTCTTCAGCACATCCGGGACACCGCGAGCGGGAGCAGCACGACGAAAAGCACGATAAACAGGCGGCGCCCGGCCCTTGCGAGCGGGAAGAGTCGATCAGGCGGCCGATCAGGAAAATGGTCGCCATGCCTCAGTGAAGCCCTGCGGGAGATCAAAAAACATCATTGATGATCAATGCAGGAAAGAACCCGGGCACCACCGCCCAACCCTTTTGATCCAATCCCATCGGCAAGCGTCCCAAGCTCCAGGCGTCTGGAAGCGCAAGACTGAGGGACATCGACCACGAAACGCCGGTCGATTGCCACCCACTTCGGGCGGACGTCCGATGCCATCGGACGGCGAAGGGCGTCCATCTCGACCAATGTGGCACCACGCTCCGGACATTGGTCGTCGGCCCCACGCCCGTCGTATCCGCCGTTTGGACACCCGACGCGGCGCTTCGGCCCTGGTGGGCATCACCTTGAGATTCACGAGTTTCGATTCCTGATCGCGGGGCGTTCTCCGCTCGGGCCGCAACGGGCGACTCACTCAGGCATTGGTCTCCCGGCGGGCGTTTCGACCGTGGCCTTCACCGTGTGGTCCCATTCGAGATATTGACCTTGGCGAGGATGGAGGCCCGGGTCTGGTCGTATTCCATCTGATCAATCGATCCTTCGGCATAGGCCGCCTGAAGATCGATCAACTCCCGACCGGTCGTCGGTTGCTTGAGATTCGTGGTGTTTCCGATCACACAGCCACTGAGGCTCGAAATCAAAATCGCGGTCGTGGTGAGGGTCAATCGTCGTGCCATCTTGTTCATTAGTCATGTTTCCATCGGTGAGTGAACGGTGAGAATAGACATGGCGCCGGCCATGATCGCGAGCGTCTGAGTGCGAACTCGGAATCGTCAGATCTCGATTTCCATTTGTATGCGATCAGGACTTTCAATCCGGCCCGCCTGGGACAGGGGTTTCAAGCGTGGCCCACCGTACTTCGCAATGCTCGTTGGATGGTTCGCATGCCCCATTATTGTCGGCATCGAGGTTTGAAGTTATCAGCCGCCGAAGCATCTCGTGCAAGATCCCCTCCGGCGGCATCCCACTTCAAACAAAAACGACCGCCCCCAAAATCGGAGACGGTCGTTGATTGTCATGAACAGGGATCTTGCGGTCGAGAATCAGCCGACCCAGCTTGTGGACTTGAAGTCCTCACAAGCAGCCTTGAATTCGTCTGCGATACCCTTGAAACTCTTGGCGGCAATCAGCTTCTCACGAAGCGGTAAGCCCTTGCCTCGGAAGTACTCCAGAAGCGCCGTTTCGAATTCTTTCACTCGCTCAAGGGCCACATCGTCGAGGAAGCCTCGCGTCCCCGCGAAGATCGAGAGGCACTGGTCGATGACGTCCATTGGCACGAACTGCCCCTGCTTGAGCAACTCCGCCATTCGCTGGCCTCGGGTCAGCTGCCGCTGCGAAGATGGATCCAACTCAGTGCCGAGCTGTGCGAACGCTTCCAGTTCGCGGAACGCGGCGAGGTCGAGTCGCAGGGAGCCCGCGATTTCCTTCATGGCCTTGATCTGGGCGTTACCACCCACACGGCTCACCGAGATGCCCACGTTGATCGCGGGCCGGATACCAGCCGCGAAGAGCTCGGGCTGAAGATAAATCTGCCCGTCGGTGATCGAAATCACGTTGGTCGGGATATACGCAGACACATCACCTTCCTGCGTTTCGATGATGGGCAGTGCGGTCAGTGATCCGCCACCGTTGGCATCGGAAAGCTTCGTCGAGCGTTCGAGAAGTCGACTGTGAAGGTAGAACACGTCGCCCGGGTACGCCTCACGGCCCGGTGGACGACGAAGCAGCAGGGACAGTTCGCGATAGGCGACCGCCTGCTTCGAGAGGTCGTCGTAGACGCAAAGAACGTGCTTCGGCGTCTTGCCTTCCTTACCCTTCCACATGAAGTACTCGCCCATCGCCGTACCGGAGTAGGGAGCGACGAACTGCATGGGTGCGGGTTCGGCTGCACCGGACGAAACAACGATGGTGTAGTCCATCGCGCCCGCCTCGCGAAGCGCGTCCACCACTCCGGCGACCGTTGATTCCTTCTGACCCACCGCAACGTAGATGCAGACCACGGCGTCTTCGGTGCCCCAGAACTGCTTCTGGCTAATGATGGCGTCGAGACACACCGCCGTCTTACCCGTCTTACGGTCGCCGATCACGAGTTCACGCTGACCTCGCCCGACGGGGATCATCGAGTCGACGGCCTTGATCCCGAACTGCATCGGCTCGGTCACCGGCTGTCGAGCAGCGATGCCGGGTGCCACAATGTCGACCTTGCGAGTCTCGGTGGTTTCGAGCGCAGGTCCACCGTCGATGGGCACGCCCAAGGCGTTGACCACGCGACCGAGGAGGGCTTCGCCAACCGGGACTTCAAGGAGCTTGCCGGTCGAACGGACCGTATCTCCTTCACGGATGCCAACCGAAGAGCCGTAGAGCACAACACCAACGGTGTCCGACTCCAGGTTCATCGCCTGACCCATGACCGTGCCGTGCTCACTCTCGAATTCGAGAAGTTCGCCGGCCATGACGTTGGACAGACCGTAGACCCGGGCAATGCCGTCGCCCACTTCCACGACCTGGCCGACCTCGGAGATCGACAACTCGGTGGCGAACTGCTCGATTTCCTGCTTGATGACGGAGGTGATCTCGTCGGACTTGATCTTCACGGGAAGGCTCGCAAGGCGCCTTGAAGCGGCGCAGTTGTGAAATTTGTTCTCGCCGGGAACCGTCCCGGTCTCTTTCAGACGAACCGATCGGTCGGTACGTCGAATCCTCTATGACTACGCGCTCTTGGCCGGAACGAACTCCGACTCCACTCGACCGCCTCTTCAATCCGAGAGGAAGTCATCCGATCTCGCCCGGATCTCTGCTGATCCGCCGGCAAGAAGTTCTTCACGCATTCGTCGGAGTTGCCCCCGAACGGATCCGTCAATCAACTGATCTCCGACCCGCAGCACCAGGCCGCCGATCAGAGAACGATCTGCATACTGGTGAAACACCGGGTCTTGGCCGAATCTCGACTTGACCTTCTCGCCAAGGACTGCCAATTGATCTGCTTCGAGTCGACCTTCGACGGTATAGACATCGACCTCGACCCGACCAAGCCGCGTATTGACGAGCTCGTCGTACGCGGCTGCCATCGCGCCAAACTCACCGAGCCGGCCTTTGCCATTGAGCACCAGGATGAACCGAAGAATCAGATCAGAGACCCGACCTTCGAAAATCCGGCGGATCGCAATGGCCCGCTTCTCTTGTTCGACGATCGGTGATCGAAGAAACTCCGCCGTGGCCTCATCCGAACGGATGATTTCCATGATGGCGATCAACTCCGCACTCGTTTCAACGATCTTTTCGTCGCCACCGGCCGCCTCGGCGAGCTCAAGAAGGCTCTGGGCGTAGACGCGAGCGACGGCGTCGACTGTTTCGGAGGTGGTGGTCATGAGTACGGGCTCCGAGTCGGCCCTGTTGGCCGCGTGGAGAATTCAAGAATGAGAGCTCAAAGAATCGAAACCGGTCAGACACCGGCTTCATCAAGTTCACCAAGTGCTTCGCTGACCAGTCCGGCCTGATCAGCGGGGTTGATCTCGCGCTTCAGAATCCGACTCGCGACCGCGGCGGCGAGCTCACTCGCATTCGCGTGGATGTCTGCAACGGCGGCCCTTCGTGCAGACTCGATGTCCGCCTTCGCCCGAGCCATTCGCTCGGCGAGCTCACGCTCGTTGGCAGCTTTCATCTCATCTCCAAGCCGTTGAGCCTCCGCCTTCGCTTCGGCGATGGTCTGCTGGGCCTGTTCCCGAGCTTGGGCAAGGCTCTGCTCGTACTCGGACAGTGCCTGCTTGGCCTGCGACCGAGCGTCTTCGGCGGCTTTGATCTCGCCGAGAATCTTGTCGTTGCGATCATCAAGCCCCTTGGTGATGACCGGCCAGACCTTGAAGTAGAGAATGCTGAACGCGATCGCGAATACAAGGAGCGCCGTTCCGGCGACCCAGAGATTCAACTTCATCGGATCCGGCGCACCGTCGGCGGCCGCGAGCAAGATTGCAAAAGACATGAAACGCTCCGTCGGTCGGAGAAAAGGCCACCCGACCCCGGTATCTCACCGGAGCCGGGCGGAAGGATCCGGATTCTCAGCCAGCCATGAGGAAACCGACGACGACGCCAAACAGGGCGACACCTTCGATCAACGCGGCAGTAAGAATCATGTTCACGAAAATACGTCCGCCCATTTCGGGCTGGCGGGCGGTGGCTTCGCAGGCTCCGGCACCGATGATACCGATGCCGATACCGGCACCGACGACCGCGAGACCAGTTGCGATGCCCTTGCCGATACCAGCGCCCCAGTTGACCGGGTCGGCGACCGCGACGGCATCCTGTGCGAGTGCGGGTTCGACGGCGACGAGCGAGCCGAGAAGGGCAAAGACGAAGAGGGGGATGAGCTTGTTCATGGGAATCCGAATCTCCGGGTGCGACGCGTTTGCGTCCTGAGGTGAATCTTTGAATGCCATCCGTCCCGCCATGGGGCGGATGGTGATTGACAATGAATACAAAAAAAGCAGATCAGTGGATCGCCGCGACCTCCGCGGCAACCTCGTCGACGTCGTGATCCTCATCTTCGTGCTCTTCATGACTCATGAGGCTGATGAAGACGGCGGTGAGGAACATGAAGACGAAGGCCTGAAGGAACGCGACGAAGAGCTCGAGGAATGTCAGGGCCACGGCGAAGCTGCCGGTTGCGATGCTCACGCCGAACCAAGCCCCACTTCCAGGTTCCAGACCAAGCTGGGCCATGGAGGGAAGCATGATGATGGTGGCGAGCAAGATATGGCCGCCCATCATGTTGGCGAAGAGGCGGATGGCGAGGGCCACCGGTTTGATAAACACGCCGGCAAATTCAACCGCGAAGACGATCGGAACCACGAGCCAAAGGCCCTTGGGGCCTTTCGTGAGTCCGCAAGTCAGGTGATCAAGCCAACCGAGAAAACCGAGTTCGCGGAAGGAGTGGACTTGAATAGCCACGAACGCAAACAGCGCGAGGCTCGCGGTCACGTTGATATTCGCGGTCGCCGTTCCCCCGAGGAGGAAGTGATGCAGGCCGAAGAAGTGGTGAAGATCTTGGAGCGGGAGCAAGCCCACCAGGTTCAACACCAGAATGAAGAAGAAGATCGAGAAGAGGAATGGAAGCCAGCGACGGGTCTGCTTCTCTCCGAGAATCGGCTGGACCATCTCATCTCGAAGATAGACCACAATGACTTCAACGATCTGCGCGAGGCGGCCACGCGTCACGTATCGCTCATTGCCCTGACCGTCGCGACCGGTGCGAATTCGACTGGCGGCGAACATCAGACCGAGTACCAGGAGGATTCCACCCAGAACGAGCATGACTTCGTGCAACGAAGCGACGTCGCCGATCTCGCCGACCCAGCTGATCTCCGACCACATTGACTTGCCATTAAGGACATGCCCGAGCGGTGAATCAGCGGCTAGAAGAAGGTTCGACAACACCAGACTCCCACGCAAGGATGCGTGACGAAAAGAAACAAGACTCGGAGGCGTACACCGGTGATGGAACCCATCCAATCACCACGCCCGACCTACCCATCCGACGATTCCGACGCCTCCCGAACCTTGGCCGCCGATTCCTCAAGGGTGATCTGGCGGAGCATGGCTTTGGCAATCAGCGGTACTTCGACCGCGAGAAGAGCCAAGGAAGCGACGGCCAAACCCAGAACGTAGGGCTTGTCCGGCGGATGGGTCGCGGAATATAGCAGAAAGGCCACTCCCGGAATCAGAAGAAGTCGACCAGTGGTTGCTGCCAACCAATACGTCGGGAGGTCACCGGAGCGGCGGGGTTTCCAGGGCATCAGAATCAGCAGCCCCAAACCACCGATGGCGGCGGCCAGCAAAGCTCCAATGATGGCCCACTTCGTATCTTGGGGCTCAAACCCAACTGATGGACCGATAACTGGCCAGATCCCAATCGCCACGATCGCAGAAGCCAACCACCCAATGGCCAAGCCACGGCTCGGGAGGGTGTAGAAAGGCTCTAAATCCCTATTTTCTGGGCTTATGAGCTGATTTTTTGGAATCTTCATCGGATTTTCGACTCCGATTCAGATGACGATTTTCGAGGCTGATCAGTGGGTCGTGCCCCACCCCCATGACCGGTTGCCCGCTCCAGCTGGCGGTTCAGTTTCAATCCGCTTCGAAGCATCTGGGAAATCCCAGTGACAATCCCCACGATGCCGCCGCCGACGATCCAGCCATCTCCGCCGCCAAAGCCCTCTTTCGCGAGCCAACCGAGAAAAACTCCGCCCAGCACATAGGACGCCGTTTCCATGCCAATCCCGGCCATTCGCCAACCGATTCGGGTTTCAACGTCATTGCCTCGCTTTGCCGAGCCACTGGTTTTCTTTCGAGCCATGCGAGAAATCCTACCAGCCGAAGAGGGCATGCCGATCCGGAGGAATCCGTCCGACTCGCTCCCCGCGATGCGGTTCCCTACACTCCCCTGCCATGCAAAACCGTGAAGATCACATCGTCGACGTGACCCCGAAGAAGCTCACGACCGCTGAGCGGCTCTATCTCCCGGAGATTTTCCGCGGGCTCGGGACCACCCTCCGGCACGCCTTCCAGAACGTCGGTCGCGACGGCAAGAACAAGGACACCATTTGGGTTGTCCAGTATCCCGAAGAAAAACGGGATCAGCGACCGGTTGAGGAAGGCGGACAATTCCGCGATTACTTCCGAGGCGTTCATCGTTTGAACAAGGATGACGACGGCCGGGTCCGTTGCGTTGCTTGTTTCATGTGCGCCACGGCCTGCCCCGCCAACTGCATCCATATCGTCGCCGAGGAAAGTCCTTGGGACGACCGCGAGAAGTATCCGAAGCAGTTCGACATCGACGAATTGCGATGCATCTACTGCGGCATGTGCGAAGAGGCCTGCCCAGTCGACGCCATCGAACTCACGCCGCGATACGAGATCACCGGACTCACGCGACAAGAGATGATCTTCGACAAGGCGAAACTTCTCGAGGTCTACGACCAGACCATCGAAGACAAGCCCATGTGAGTGAATGCCATCGGAGGCCATCGCACCGTGATGACCCGGATAGATGGCGTTCGACGAAGAGCTGCTGGCCTGATTCGAAACATCGACCCAAACAAATAATGGACCAATGAACGCATCAGCGGGCGAGCCCGGTGATGCGTTCGCTCAATGGTCGACGAACCACCACATGTGTGCCGCGGTTCGATCATCGAGAAGATGCGACTTGTCGTGACAAGGTCGATGCCAATAGCACGGGCCAATGCCAGCGTTCCCCGCAGGCCCACACCGTCGCGCCCTCAACCCCGAATCCAGAAACGACGGGTGAAGAGCGCGAAGACGACGAAGAGTTCAAGCCGGCCGAGCAGCATGAGGGCGACCAGCACCGACTTGCTCGACGACGAGAGCCACGAGTAGTGATCATCCGACCCAACCCGGCCAAACGCCGGACCGACGTTCGCGAGGCAGCTTGCCGCCGCGCTCGATGCGGTGGTCAGATCGATTCCATCGGCGCCCTCGAGGATCTTGAGGAGCCCGGTGCCGACCGCGACGAGCGTGATGGTAAAGAGCACCAAGACAATTGCCGAAACTCTGACGTCCGGCGAGATGATGCTCCGGCCCACCTTCAGCGGCCGGACGACGTCCGGGCGAAACTCCCGCTCGATTTCCCGAAGCATGAGCTTGCCCGCGATCCAGACACGAATGACCTTGATACCACCGGAGGTTGAACCGGCCATCGCGCCGACCATGAAGATTGACAGCAGACAGACGATCGCCACCGCCGGCCAGTCCTCGTAGACCGCGGTCGAGAATCCGGAGGTGGTCAGGATGCTCACCACGGTGAACACGCCGTAGCGAAGCGAGTTCCAGAGCGTCGGTTCGACGCTGGTCCCACCCAAAACACTGATGCGATAGTTCGGGTCCTGCCATCCGTGTGTCCAGAGCGCGAGGCTGCAAGCAATCGAGACGACCACCAGCAGGGCCAGAAAAAGGCGCAGCTCAGAACTTTGCCAGATCATCTCGAACCGGCGACGGAACGCGAAAAAGTAGAGCGAAAAGCTGATCCCGCTCAGGAGCATGAACGTCATCATGACCATCTCGATCGCCACTGAGTCGAAGGACGCCACGCTCCCGTTCCGGGTCGAAAAGCCACCAGTCGCGACGGATGTCAACGTCTGACAAACCGCGTCGAACACCGACATGCCGCACAGCAGAAGGATCGGAAACTCGAGGATCGTGAACCCCAAGTAGACCAGCAGGATCACCCGGGCAGTCTCGCGGGCGTGCGGACGCAGGCCCTCGGGCGCTGGACCAGTCGACTCGGTGAGGTACATTTTCTTCCCCCCCGTTCCCAGGGAAGGCAGGATCGCGACAAAGATCACGATGACGCCCAGACCGCCGATCCACTGGATCATGGAACGCCAGATCAGGATGCTCCTCGGCAGGGCCTCAATGTCGGTGAGAATCGTCGCGCCACAGGTGGTCAAGCCACTCATCGCCTCAAAGAATGGATCGACGACGCCGTCGAGCATGTCCGCCTCCGGAAGCGAACAGAACATCGACCACCCCGCAAACGGGATCGCGGAGATGATCGCTCCAATCACCCATGCGGACACAACCAACAGGCATGCCTCGCGTCGACCGATCTCGCGGATTGCCCCGCGGAACCACATCATGCCGATCCCGCCAAACAGGGCGGCGATTCCAGACGCGGTTAGAAATGCCCAGAGCGCGGCCTCCTCGGCATCGTCACCGTTCGCCCATAAGACGCCAGCCACCCCTGCATGAGCGAGAAGCGTTGCCGCGAGCAGCAGCACGAGCAACCCGAGCTGTCGGATGACAATCGGGAAGTTCATCCCGATGCGTCCCCGAGGCCTCGAATCCGGTCAGTGTGCATCGAAGAGCTCCTTGAGTCGGTCAGCGTGCTTCGTGCGTCCAAGGACGAGCACCTCGTCGCCGGCCATCACTTCGTCGTCGGCATGCGGAACACGAGTCGTCGCGCCCCGCTGCACCGCGATGATCGACCAGTCGGGCGTCAGTTTGATGGCCCGAAGTCGCTGCCCCGCGATCTCGCAGTTCGGACCGACCTCGACGCGGAACACCGAGACGCTACCGTCCGCGAGCTTTGAGATCGTCCGGACCGGACTTTCGTCGAGGGCCTCCTCGATCTGCTTTGCGGCGACGGTCCGCGGGCTGTACGCGCGATCAATGCCGATCGCGAATACTGACTCAAGGTAGGTCGAACGCTGCACGATCACCGTGACCGAATCAACTCCCCGCAGCTTCGCGAGGACCCCCGCGATGATGTTGTCCTCGTCGTCATTACGAAGGGCGACGAAGTGATCGGCGTCTTGTATTCGTTCTTCCGCAAAGACGGTCGCGTCGTTGACGTCGCTCGCGATGACCGTCACCCAATCCAGGTCCACGGCCAGCTGTTCGGCGCGTTCCCGATCTTGCTCGAAGACCCGGATAGAAAACGCCCGCCCTCGAAGGGCCCGACAAACCCACTCCGCCATCGGGGTCGCGCCCTGCAGGACCACCGACCGGCGGGATTTCGGGTCCTCTCGGAAGATCTTCCGGGCCGCGTCGTAAATCGGCGCATCTGCGACGAGGACCACGAGGTCGCCGGCATCGACCATCGACGAGGAATCGGGCACGTTCACCACGCCATTGCGGATGATCGCCGCCAACCTCGCCCCCGTCGGGAGACCGAGACCCGAAAGCGGTCGGCCAACGGCTGAACAGCCGTCTGCGACCTGAAACTGTTGCATTTCTACCTGCCCGCGGGCGAAGGCTTCGACCGCGAGGGCGGCAGGATTCCGAAGATTCTGAGCGATCGCGAGGGCGGTGCTGTACTCGGGGCAGATCAGATGATCGATCCCGAGCATCTCGCCATAGTCATGGCCACGTCGATCCGCGAAGTTAAAATCGTGGACCCGGGCGACCACCTTCTTCGCGCCGGCCTTCTTGCCGAGGGCGGCAGTCAGCAGGTTCACCTCGTCGACGTTCGTCGCCGCGACCACCATGTCAGCATCGGCAGTGCCCGCATCGACCAGGATATCGGCACGGGAACAGTTTCCGACCACGGTCCGCGCATCGATGGTGTCGCCGAGACGACGAAGCCGGTCTGCGTCGCGATCGATCACCGTGACGGAATGACCCGACCTCACCAGAACTTCGGCCGCGTGGCTGCCGACTTCTCCGGCTCCGCAGATGACGATGCGCATGACGTCACTCCGTCAAGGGACTGCGATCAGGAACGCTCCGGACCGATCCGAAGGTCGGAATGATACCTCTCGGGGATCAACTCCGGGTCGCGGAGCGAAAGATCAGCCCTTGACGGCAACTGGAGCGAGGGGGACGTTTGCCAGCATGCGATCGAGGGCCGCCCGAGCATGGCCCGCAGCATCCGCATGGACCTCGATGCGATTCACCACCCGGCCCTCGGCGAGATTGTCGAGTATCCAGAGAAGATGAGGTTGATCGATTCGATACATCGTGGTGCAGAGGCACTGGCAGTCACTCAGCATCCGAACTTCGACGTTTCGCTCAGCCACCGCCTTGGCGACTCTGGTCACCAGATGAACCTCGGTGCCGACGAACCAACGACTTCCCGGTTCCGCCCGTTCCAGGACGTCGAGAATATATTCGGTGCTTCCAGCGAGATCGGCCAGATCCACGACTTCCTGGGCGCACTCTGGATGAACAATGACCGTGCAATCGGGATACTCAGCCCGAGCGGCCGCGACATGTTCGGGTCGGAACAATCGATGCACGCTGCAATGACCGGCCCACAGCACGACCTCCGCGGCCCGGTAGGCGTCGTCTTCGGCCCCTCCGTCCTTCCGCGGATCCCAAAGGACGGTCTCTGCAAGCCGAGGGTCACCATCCCGCGCCTGGTCGACTTCAGTTCGAAGCCCACGGGCGTGTGCGGTGTTTCGGCCAAGGTGCTGGTCAGGCAGGAAGAGAATGCGGGCCGGTCCATCCTGCGGCGATTCCCCGCCGGCTCGCGCCCAGTCGAAGACCGCCCCCGCGTTGGAACTCGTGCAACAAGCGCCGCCTTGCATTCCCACGAACGCCTTGACCGCCGCCGAACTATTCACGTAGGTGATCGGCACGATTCGCTCACCGGGGAGGATCGCCTGGAGGGCGTCCCAACAGTCGTTCACGTCGTCCCATTGCGCCATGTCGGCCATCGAGCATCCCGCGGAGAGATCCGGCAGAAGAACCTGCACCGAGGGTGGAGTGAGAATGTCCGCGGTCTCCGCCATGAAGTGAACGCCGCAGAACACAATGAACTCGGTCCCGCGACGAGCCGCTTCCTCCGCCGCCATCCGACTGAGCTTCAGGCTGTCGCCGGTGAGATCAGCGTGACGAAGCACGTCGTCCTGCTGATAATGATGCCCCAGAATGAGCAGGCGATCGCCGAGTTCTTTGCGTCGCGAGAGAATCTGCGCGGCGATGGTTGCCGGATCGTCGGCGAGATAGTGATCGGGGATCTTGGGTTGCCAAAGCATGGTGCCTTCATGGTACGCTCGCCCCCCCTCGGAATCTGCGCATGCGTCCTAAGATTCAGGCCCGCGGGCCTGCCAAACTCAACCTCGCCCTCTCGGTGGCCGCCCCTCAGGCGGACGGCATGCATCCCATCGCCAGTTGGATGATGACCGTCGACCTCTTTGACGACCTCGAACTCGTTCGCCTACCGATCGGATATCCGAGTCGATACGCCATTACCTGGCACGACGACGCGCTCCGGAAGACGGACATCGACTGGTCGGTTTCAAAGGACCTGACCGTGCTCGCCCACAACGCCTTGGAACGGGCGGTCGGCCGCGCCCTCGCGGTGCAGGCCAGAGTTCAGAAACGTATTCCCGTCGGTGGCGGGCTCGGCGGTGGATCCGCGGATGCCGCCGCGATGCTACACGGGCTCAATCGCCTCTTCGAACTCGGCCTTTCTTCGGAAGATCTCGCGGCGATCGGCGGACCGCTCGGATCAGATATTGCGTTTCAGGTGCACGGCGGTGCGGGCATCGTCGCGGGGCTTGGCGAACGGATCGAACTGATCCCGCCCCCGTCATCGTTGCACGCGGTCCTGATGTTTCCGGAGACCGTGTGCCCGACCGGCCCCGTCTATCGACGATTCGACGATCTCCAGCCGAACGCCCAAGCCGACGAAGATCGCGTCCGGCGCCTCGCGACCAGGCCATTGCAACGAGACTCACCGTTCAATGATCTCGCCGCGGCGGCCCTTGACCTCCATCCCAATCTTCAGGGAGACATCGACCGTATCCGCCCCATCGTCGAACGGCCGATTCATGTCTCCGGCAGCGGATCGACCCTCTTCACGCTCTGCGACGATTCTTTGCAGGCTGATCTGCTCGCGGCAGTGGTATCCGAACAGCTCCAGATCCCCGCCATCGCCGTCCAAACGGCCCCGGGGCTCAACCTCGGCGAGGTTGAGCGGTAGGGATTCGTTGATTCCTCGCCCCGTTTCAACCAAAGCCTCCGGTTCCCAATTATCCTGCTCAATCGATCCGCCGAGCACGTCGCCGGACCTTCGCCCTCCAAATGGACGGGCCATTCGAATTCACGATGCCCACGGCAGATCATCCCCGCCGCCCAGACCCTCGATTTGAAAGCCAATCCAATGAGTTGCACGACCAGCGATTTCGTTCCCGTAGACCTCGACGCCACGAAGTGGGACAACCTTGAGCCGCTCTACCGGGCCCTGGTGGACCGGGTGCTGAAGTGCCCAACCTGCTTAAAGAATCTCATTCTCGACCGAAGCGAACTCGACGCCGCCACCAGCGAGGCGATGGCCAACCTTTACATCGAGACCACTCGACACACCAACGACGAGGCCATTCAAAAGGCCTTCGAGGAATTCGTCCAGAACGTCGAACCTCCGCTCAAGAAAATCGGATTCGAACTCGATCGCAAAATCGTCGAATCGCCCCATGCGTCATCCCTCGACGCCGACCGATACGACGTCCTCCTCCGCGCCCTTCGGACTGAAGTCGAGCTCTTCCGCGAGGAGAACGTCGCCATCGAAACCGAGTTGAGCCTTCTCGATCAGAAATATTCCCGAGTCTGCGGCAGCATGACCGTGCAGTTTCAGGGCGAAGAACGCACCATGCCGGAGATGGGGCGGTTCCTCGAAGTCACCGATCGCGACGTCCGCGAAGGCGCTTGGAAGGCGATCGCCGAACGGCGACTGACCGAGCGAGACGGATTCGACGACATTTACGAAGAGATGATTGGCAAGCGGGACCAACTCGCGAAGAACGCGGGATTCGACAATTACCGCGATTACCAGCACCGGCGAATGCATCGGTACGACTACACCCCCGCAGACTGCACCAAGTTCCACGATGCCGTGGAGAAGCACTGCGTCCCCGTACTCCGCCGCTTGAACGCCGAACGACGAACCGAACTCGGCATCGAGCCGCTCCGCCCTTGGGACCTTGGCGTCGACGTCAAAGGCCGCGAACCCCTCCGTCCATTCGAGACCGCCGAACAGATGGTCGAGGGAACCTCGAAGATGTTCCACCGCATGGACGGTCGACTCGGCGAGATGTTCGATGAACTTCAGGAAGGCGACTGCCTCGACCTGGCAACTCGCAAGGGCAAGGCACCCGGCGGATACCAGTACCAGCGGGAGCGCAGCCGCAAGCCGTTTATTTTCATGAACGCCGCCGGCCTTCACCGTGACCTCGAGACCATGGTGCACGAGGCTGGACACGCCTTCCACTCCATGCTGTGCGTGGACGAACCGATCCTCGCGTATCGGTCGGCTCCCATGGAATTCTGCGAAGTCGCCTCGATGGCTCAAGAACTTCTCACCTTCCCCTATCTCGACGAGTTTTACGACGCGACCGATGCCAACCGTGCCCGTCGCGAGCACCTTGAAGGCATGGCGACACTTCTCCCCTGGATCGCCACCATCGATGCCTTCCAGCACTGGATCTACACCAACCCCACGCACTCCCGAGACGATCGAACCGCCAAGTGGATCGAGTTGACGGATCGCTTCGGTGCGGATGTCGACTGGTCCGGAATCGAAGACGCGCGATCGGCGGCCTGGCAGCGACAACTTCACCTCTTTGGCGTGCCGTTCTATTACATCGAATACGGCATCGCCCAACTCGGCGCCTTGCAGGTCTGGTGCAACGCGATTGAAGACGAGAAGGCGGCCATCGGAAAGTACATGGCCGGGCTTACCTTGGGTGGAACTCGCCCTCTCCCGGAGTTATTCGAAGCAGCGGGCGCGACATTCGATCTCGGCGACGATACCGTCGGCCCCCTGATGGCCCGGGTGGCAAGCGAGCTCGAATCTCTCCCCGCATGAACCGGTCACGACAGAAGTCGACAAACTGCCCGTTTTTTTGGAATCACGACGACTTCGCCGTTATCTTCAAGTGAACTGGTGCAATGGGGGCAGAAATGCCGCCAGTAGCGGCGATCGCCTTCGGGCGACGCCGCTTTTTCATTCCCGTTACGAACGGCACCGACCCGCGTAGCATGCGGGGGTATGCACCACGAACCGAACCGAACCGACCCCCATCTTGATCCTGAAACCTTCGAGCGACTCGGCAGCGAGGCCCTCCGGTGGATCACGAAGTACCTCGATCGCGCGGAGACCCTTCCGGTCGCCTCGCGGGCCGAACCTGGCGACATCCGGCGTTCCTTTCCCGCCACCCCGCCGGAGACCGGATCTTCGCTTGACGATCTCTTCGAGGTCATGGACGAGAAGATCGTTCCCGGACTCACGCATTGGCAGAGCCCAAACTGGTTCGCCTACTTTCCCTGCAACCATTCCTTCCCTTCCATCCTCGGCGAACTCCTCGCCGCGGGGCTCGGCACGCAAGGCATGATCTGGGCGACCAGTCCGGCGTGCACCGAACTCGAATCGTTGATGATGGACTGGGCGCTCGACGCGTTTGGTCTTCCCGACCGCTTCCGAACCGGGCCTCGCGATGGCGATGGTTCATCAGACTGCGTCGGCGGCGGGGTGATTCAAGACACCGCCAGCAGCGCGACGTTCTGCGCGTTACTCGCGGCCCGAGAACGGGCCACCGACGGCGTTGCCGGACGTGAGGGCGTCAGTGCCTGTCCGCCGCTCATCGCGTACACCAGCGAGCACGCACACTCCTCGGTCGAGAAGGCGTGCGGCATGGCCGGCCTGGGCCGGGCGAACCTCCGATTGGTCGCAAGTGATCCCGAAACGCTCGCGATGCGGCCCGACGAGCTCGAACGCCTGATGGACGAGGACGCGGCGGCAGGTCGCATTCCCTTCTACGTCTGCACGACCTGCGGCACGACCTCCAGCGGGGCCATCGACGACACCGCCGCGATCTCGAAAATCACCCGCAAGCATGGCGCCTGGTTGCACCTCGACGGGGCGATGTTCGGCGTTGCGGCCATCTGTCCGGAATTCCGCTGGGTACTCGACGGCGCCGAGCATTGCGATTCGATCTGCGTGAACCCGCACAAGTGGCTCTTTACGAATTTCGATTGTGATCTCTTCTGGGTCGCGGACCGAAAAGCACTCACCCGCGCGCTGGGCATCATGCCGGAGTATCTTCGCACCGCCCCGAGCGAGAGCGGCAAGGTCATCGACTACCGCGACTGGCAAGTCCCCCTCGGGCGACGATTCCGCGCCCTCAAACTCTGGTTGGTCTTCCGCCACTATGGGCTCGAAGGCCTCCGCACGGCGCTTCGAGAGCACATCGCGATCGCCCAGGAATTCGCGGACATGATCGACGCCGACCCCGACTGGATCCGCTGCGCCCCGTCACCCATCTCGCTGGTCTGCATTCGCCATCGAGATGGCGACGAACGAACCCAAGCGGTGCTCGAAGCGATCAACGCGAGTGGCGAGGCGTTGCTCAGCCATACGAAGTTCGATGGTCAGTACGTGATCCGCGTCTCAATCGGCCAGACTCGTACCCGGCTCGAGCACGTCCACAACCTCTTCGAGATGCTCGGCATGCACGGCCGCGGGTAACCGAACCAAGATCGAAGCCTCGACCCCATCACTTGATGTCGCGAACCCCGGTTTCGCCGCTCCGGCAAGTCAACACCACCACCTCGGCGGGGCAGTGAACGCGGAGCGGAAACCAACTTCCGGTACCAACCGTCACGAATAACGTGCTCATATCACGGTGATAAAAGCCGGCACTGTGGCGATGGGCGAGGGCGAGATTCACCCCCGGCAGTTTCGGCGTCGCGATCTGCCCACCGTGGGTATGTCCTGCCAGAGTCAATGGAATGCCCTTCCGACTCGCGGGGAGAAAGGCCTTCGGGTTGTGGGCCAGAAGCAGGGTCGGATTGACGGGCGCGACGGTCTCCATGCGACGGGCCAGCCCGCTGACCGATCCATCCCAGTCAACCCCGGCCACCACCAGCGGATGATCTGCCTGAGCGCCCTTTTCGCCTCGTCCGACGTGCGGGAGCACGACCGAATCGCGAGACAACGAAATCGCTTCGTCTTCGAGCAGCCGCACCCCGGCGGATTTCGCCATCGATCGCACCCGATCGCCATCGTCGAGGAGATCGTGATTCCCCATGACCATCATCGCGCCCAGCGGCGCGTCGATCGCGACCATCCGCTCAAAGAGTGGTTCGACGCCCTCGCACTCAAGATCGACCATGTCACCAGTGAACGCAATCAGATCCGGCTGTCTGGCACCCAGCAAGTCAATGACCTCGAGGCCCCGGTCGACCGGCATGAGATCACCGAAATGCAGATCGCTGAAATGTCCGATTCGAAGTCCATCCCAGGCTCGTGGCCAGCCGGGCATCGTCACTTCAAACTCCCGGACCACCAGCGACTTCGCAAGGTGGGTTGCCAGCAACCGACCCCCGCTCAAGCGATTCGCCCCCAACGTGAAAATCGAATGCCGGAGCTTGGCCCGCAGGAACTTCCCCGTCCGACGGCCTGGCTCAGGTTTTGATTCCTCTGGATTTACCATGTGTAGCGAACTCCCGCGAACAGCCCCTGAAGCCCACCGTCGAACGCTGCTTCGTCTCGCACTAAGTTGAAATCATTCAAGCGATAACCAAGGGTGAGGGCGAGGTCCCGCGTGACGTAGAACGCGCCGTCGACGCGAATGGTGAGGCTTGAGTTACCTCCTCCGAACGCCGGGCCCCAGCCTGCAGTCACATCGAAACCAATGCGGTCCAGAAAACCAAACGTCGCCCGCGTATCCCAATCGACTTCGATGCCCACGCCTAAATATGGCGAGACCCAGGTGTTGTTAGCACCGACCGTTCCAATTCCCGCAAGGTCGTACTGTTGTTCGATGTTGATGAATCGCGTGCCAAATAAGATCTCAAACCGAAAATCAAGGATCCGTCGTCCGTCGCTCGTACGATTCCCCTTCGAGCGATCGACCGGGTCTGACCATGCGAAACGGCGATCGTGGAACGGCGTGAAGATCGAGTACGCGACCTCGCCGGTGATCGACCAGACGTCGACGGAACTGTCGACCGTGGTCCCGGCGGGCGCGAAGAGTCCACCGATTCTCGCCGGGCCGGTCAACGCGGCGTTTCCAGTGGCGTTGACCACGTAGCCACCGAGCAGAAACTCCCAACGTCCGGCCTGAACCCGCGCCTCACCGTTAAAGATCGCCTGCGAATCATCGAGGGAAAGATCATTACCGGCATCAAGCTTGGTGCCGTTGGGGCCGATGTCGATCGTCCCTTCGAGCCTCGGGAACCAGATTCCGAGCGTCACATCGAGCACTGGACGCTCGTTCAGTACCGAGAGCGCGTCAACATCCAGCGGCGGTGCCGACTCTGATTCCGCGGACTGTCCCATGGCCGCCGGCGAGACCATGGCCAGACTTCCGAGCAGCGGAATGATCAAGCGAATCGATTCAAGATGGCGGCGTTGAGGTGACATGTCGATTCCACAAGGAGGCGGGGATGGGAAAGGGTACCCCGACGAGTAGAATGACCGCCAAGGACGCCACCCATGCCCGGATCACCGGAACCAAATCCCGACCGCCAGAAACCGAACGGAAGTGACCACCACGGTCTTGATCCGCGTCGGTTTGATCGAGGATCCAAGCCTCCCGCCCGGCCGGTGAGACCCGAGAACGCGATCCGATTTGGTAATGGCGTCTGGACCCTGCCGGGTGATCTTCGTTGGTCTTTCGCCCGATCTGGAGGCCCCGGCGGCCAGAACGTCAATAAGGTCTCCACCAAGGCAGAGCTTCGTCTCGCCCTCGCGGCAATTCGAAACTTCCGACCCGAGCACTTCGAGAGACTCCGCTCGATCGCGGGTCGCTACCTGACGGCCTCGGAGGAGATTTTGATCACCGCGGACGACACCAGCAGCCAACTCGACAATCGGGCCGCGTGCCTCGCCAGACTTCGATCAGTGGTGGAGGCGGCCACCACCCGCCCCAAGACCCGGAAGAAGACCAAGCCCTCCCGAGGTTCGAAGGAACGCCGGCTGAAGGCCAAGCGCGTCGCCAGCGACAAGAAGCAGCGGCGGAACTGGAAAACGGGTGGCGAGTGACGTCTGGCGTCCCAACGCGTGGCGGTGAGCGTGGATGCGGCTGATCAATGAGCCAACCAACCCTTTGAGGGTCAAAATGGAATTCATGCGTTGAGCGATGTCCCAGATCAAACGCCTTTGAGCAGCGCTACAGGTCTCATGATCTGTAGGCTCGAACGTCACTGATATCGAACGGCGCCCGAGCCGGCGACGATCTTGCCCATCCGGAAGACCGTTTCGCCCGATTTCTCAAGCTTCCGAGCCACGGCATCCGCAAAGGTCGGACGCACGATGAGGCAGTACCCCACGCCCATGTTGAAGACGCGGTCCATCTCGTCGGAGGCGATGTCGCCGTGCTTCTGCAGGAAGTCGAAAAGCGGCGGAACCGTCCAGGAAGACCGATCGACGAGGGCATCCATGTCGGCGGGGAGCGCCCGGTTCAGGTTGCCTGGCAGACCGCCACCCGTGATGTGAGCCATCCCGGTGACAACTTTCTTGACGGTGTAGCCTCGGAGCAGCGAGACGATCGACTTCGCGTAGATGCGGGTCGGTTCGAGCAGGAGGTCGCCGAGGGTTCGATCCGATTCGAGATCCGGGTAGGTGGCGCCGAGGTCAAGCCCCTTGGCCTCGATGATCCGTCGGACCAGCGTGTATCCGTTCGAATGCACACCGCTCGACGCGAGACCGAGCACCATGTCGCCCGGTTCGATCCGGGTGGAATCCGTGGCCCTTGCGAGTTCGACCACGCCGACGGCAAACCCCGCAATGTCGAAGTCGCCCGGCTTGTAAATGTCGGGCATCTCCGAACACTCGCCGCCGATCAAGGCACATCCTGAGATCTCGCACCCTCTCGCGACGCTTTCGATGATGTCTGCAGTCTTCGAGGGATCGACGTTGGAGAGTCCGAGGTAGTCAAGAAAGAACAGCGGTTCGGCGCCCTGCACGATCAAGTCGTTGACGTTCATCGCCACACAGTCGATGCCGATCGTGTCGAGGCGGTTCATCTCGATCGCGAGCATGACCTTGGTACCGACGCCATCGGTGCAGGCGACCAGCACCGGATCCTTGTAGTTCCGCTTGAAGAGGCTCTCGTTGTAGTCGAGCCGGAACATGCCGGCGAATGCACCGTGCAGCCCCATGACCCGTGGACCATGGGTTCGCTTGAGTACTGGCTTGATTCGATCGACGACCTCGTCACCCGCGTCGATATCGACACCGGCACCGGCATAGGTCATTCCCCCCGTGGTGGGATCGGAGGACTCTGAAGGGTCCGACGCAGGGATGATGTTGGGGCCTTGGGCAGGTGACATGGACTCCAATTCTAGGGAACGCGAAGCCCGCCCGGGACCAGCGACGACTTCTCCCCCTCGAGCGGTTTGTCAGACCGTCAAGCTGGCCTTCGCCTTTCGGGGAATCCCCTTCCATTCCCTCGGAATTGAGCCTGGAATCCGCTATCCTTGCGAGTCTATGGCCATTCTCATCAACGGAAATACGAACGTTCTTTGCCAAGGCATCACCGGCTCTACCGGCGCCTTCCACACCAAGGGCTGCCTGGCCTACGGCACGAAGATGGCGGGTGGAGTCACCCCCGGCAAGGGCGGGACGCACGACGCCAACGGCCTGCCGATCTTCGATACGGTCCGTGAGGCCGTTGAGAGCACTGGCGCCGAGGCCACGATGATCTTCGTCCCACCGCCGTTCGCGGCGGATGCGATCCTCGAAGCCGCCGAAGCGGGCATTCGGGTGATCTGCGCGATCACCGAGGGAATTCCAGTCCAAGACATGGTGCGGGTGAAGTCCATCCTCCGCAACTACCCCGAGTCGGTCCTGATTGGACCAAACTGTCCCGGAGTCATCACGCCGGGCCGACGCGTCTCTGGCGAAGGCCCCGATACCGTCTTTGAAGGTGGCTGCAAGATCGGCATCATGCCGGGTTACATCCATACCGCCAAGGCCGACGCCTCCACGGGCAAGGCCGTTGGAGTCATCAGCCGCTCGGGAACCCTCACTTACGAAGCCGTCTGGCAGACGTCGGTGCTCGGGATCGGACAGAGCACCTGCGTGGGAATCGGCGGCGATCCCGTCCGAGGAACCGGCTTCATCGATCTCATCGAACGTTTCGAAGGTGATTCCGAAACCGACGGCATGATCGTGATCGGCGAGATCGGCGGCACCGACGAGATCGAGGCCGCCCACTGGATCAAGGAACACGCCAAGAAGCCGGTCGCGGCCTTCATCGCAGGCCGGACGGCCCCTCCTGGAAAGCGGATGGGACATGCCGGTGCCATCATCGGTGGCGAAGAAGACACCGCGGATGCCAAGATTGCGGCTTTCAAGGCTTGCGGCGTCGACGTTGCGGAAAGCCCCGCCGACCTCGGCTCCACCATGGCCAAGGCACTCGGACTCGAAGTCCCGGTCTGACGCACTCGCCTTTTCTTACCCGCGGCGCGGCGGCAACAAAGCCTGATTCCGCGGGACCAGCGCTCTGACGTTTGATGGGCTCGCCAGCAGTTTCTTTCAGAATCGAACTGGGCTCCGGACTGGAGCCGAAGGATGATCGAAGCGGAGAAGCCTTCAATGGCCGAATCGACCTCTCATCGTTTGACGCATTTTTTTCTGGGGCTCGCGCTCTTCACCGGCAGCTGGTTGACCTCCGTCGCGTCGGGTCAGACCACCCCACCTCCGACCCCGGCCGTTGAATCCAACGCCGCTGAGCCCACCAAACGAATCTCCCGAATCGCCACCATCGGCGCCAGCGCCTCCGCCGGCTACGGGGTCTACTTCACTCGCCAAGACGACCCCGGTGCGAGCCCGTCAGGGATGTCCCTCGCCAAACTCCTACGAATCGCCAGTGGCGAACAAGTGGTGACCATCGATCTCGGCACCGCGGCGTTCTTTTCGAATCCCACCGGGATCGGCACGCGGCTGGTCAATCGTGCGATCCAATCGAAACCAGATCTCACCCTTGCCATCGACTATCTATTTTGGTTCACCTTCGGATCCGTCGGCGTTGAGAGCGCCCGAATTCGAACCGTCGAGGATCGACTCGCACTCCTCGAGGTCGGCCTCGCCCAGCTTGATCGCATCACCGGGCCAATTCTGGTTGGTGACATCCCGGACATGTCGAGCGCCGAAGGACGAATGCTCC
Source organism: uncultured Phycisphaerales bacterium (assembly GCA_905480395.1). Lineage (GTDB taxonomy): Bacteria > Planctomycetota > Phycisphaerae > Phycisphaerales > SM1A02 > UBA12014. The sequence goes on along the minus strand of CAJQQE010000012.1, from coordinate 55,553 downwards.
GAAAGAGCCAGATCCCGTCTTCAGAAGCACAGCAGCGTGCGAATGATCGGATCCGGGCGTGGGTGGCAGCTCGACCGAATGCCAGATTCTTCCCGTTACGGGAGTTGATCGAGCAACTCCGCAGAGGAGCGTCCTTTGACATTGCCGGACAAACCTGGACCGTCGCCGACGCCAAGACGCTGATCCTCCCCGATCGCCTTCACCCCTCGCTCGACGGCCTGATCGCGCTGGTTGCCGCCATCGACGAAGTCCTCGCGGCGGACACGGCTTTGGCCGCCATCAGACCAACCCTCGAAGTTGACCGGCGGCGACTTCGAACGCGAGTCACCGGAACGAAATCGACCGAGCCCGAGATCGCGAATGAGCCTGCGGTCACCGAGTGATCGAGATCGCCAAACCGCGGCGTCATCCTCACTTCTTAATGAGCAACGCTTGCAACGCCTTTCGAGACGATGCGTTCCCCTCAGCCTCGAGGGCACGCTGCACCGCGGCCCGGCCGGCCCCGCTTCCCAGTACCCGATCGAGATGCGGCATCAATCGCTCCAGATCCACTGCGGGCGTCGGCAAGCGAACCTCCGCGGACAGGAAGGCGATGGTGTCGGGGTCGGAGATGCTGTTCAAACGCGGCGTTGCCAGATGCCAGAGCATGTCTCTGGCATCCCGATCGCGCGATTCGCGGGGGAGGCGACGGTAGGCCTCGAGAAAATCAGGCCAGTCCTTCTCGCGGAACAGTGGCCCAATCACTTCCGCGGCCGCGGCTGCGATCGCCGGCTGATCATCCGACGACTCGATATTCTTCCAAACCTGCGTCGCGATCAGGTCGCGGCCGAGCAGTTCGAGCAAACGGATGGCCTCTGCGCCCTGCATCGGATCAGTCTTCGCCGCGGTCATCGCGGTCTTCGCCGATTCCAAGAGGCTGACCCCTCCGGCGATGGCTGGCGCGTCGACGGCGGGCGTGATGATTCGCAATTGCGGCGGAATCGCCTGCATGAAGGGATCACCGATGGTCGTGATCTTCCAGACGCCGCTCATCATCCCGCCACCAGGCCAATACCGACCGGCCAACAGAAACGGAACGCCCGCAGCGAGCCGCTCGACTGCGAGTCCCGGCGGAATGAAGGCGCTCAGATAGGGCTCGTCGACGCTTCCGACATACGCGTAGACCCCACGATCGAGAAAACGTCCGCCGACGGTGTCGATCGCGGCCGGTTGCTTCAGAGAAAACGAATGGATCATCTGGAGCGCGAGTGGTTTCTCCGAGAATGGAATGTCTTGGGGGTACGCACGCTGATTCCCACTGAGATGAAAGAGCCGAGGCGAACCGTGCGAATTCATAAAAAGGACGTCGGCGGGAATCGCCCCGCGGAGGAGCCTGATCCAAGACGCAAGATCCGCGTCGCCGGTCTCGAAGAAAAGAGATGCGTATCCGAGTTCGGCGAGGCGGCCGGCCGGCTTCGAAACTTCATACACGTTCCACTGCCCTTGTTTCTCGTAACCCGAGAACATCCAGATGTTCCGGCGGTCCAGAAAAATTGAACTCATCGCCATCAGAGCCGACCGTCCCTCGGCACCGAAGATCCAGCCGGCGTACCCCCAACGGGATCCGTCGTCGTTCCGGCAGAGCGCATCCATCGTGGCGTACGGCCCGTCACCGGGCGCCCGGCCTTGCAGTCGGACCTGTGCTGCTTCTGGAACGTTCATTCGACAACGACCGGGAAGGGACCGGCAAACGGCTACCGCATCCAGACCATCCCCGAGTCCGGACCACTCGTAACCCGTCGAGCGAGCTCGGTCACGAATCATGAGTTCGAGTTCGCGGAGTTTGGTGGCCGAGAGTTCCCGGTTTGGCCCGCCAAAATCCCCCTCGATGAACGCCAGCGGGAGTCCTCGACCTGCGGCCAGCGCGACCCCAGCGGTCCAGGCCGGGTCGTCCATGGACGTGACCACGAAGCCTGGTGGACGCCAACCGAGTTGTTCGTAGTACGCGCGGAATGGAATCCGTGGATCGGTGGCGCCGAACGAAATCTTGGCGACCGCCGTCGCGAGCCGTTGCCGTTGCTCACGGTCTTCGGGCAGGCGACGCTCGGTCGGCGGGACCCGCCAGATCTCGTCGGGCTGGAAGGCGCGAATAAATTGCGAGGTGCCAGCGTCGTTCTCGAAGAGTACCGGCCACTGCCCGAGGGGAGACCATTTTGAGATCTGCTCGAGGTAGGTCGCCGCATCTGGAACCAAAACCACGCGGGACGCGACTGGCCGATTGCGCTCGCAGAGCATCACTCTCGCACCGAGAAGCACCGGCCAGGGAGGGATCGGGGCTGCCGCGGTTGGCTTCTGCCCGGGAGCCTGAGAATCCGCCGGGAGATTTGCCGGTGCATCCTGCCCGCGGGATGGAGATGCCGCGACGATCGTGCACACCAATCCGGTCAGCAGGCCCATTTTCAATTGCTTCTGCACGTGGAACGCTCCCATGCGATTCCTCTACCGCGGATCTCAATTCAATCCAACAAAACGTCGATCGACCTCAGGACAACCGATACCCATTGGCCAGTTCCGTGAATGAACGAACCTGATCCGCCTCCCACTGGGCATCGCGGCCCAGTTCCGAGGCGAGAATCGACGCGGCACGAGGTGCCGCCTCGATCGCCGCTGCCGCATCGAGCAACAGAGATCGAGTTCGACGAGCGAGTGCATCGTCGAGATCAAGTGCCATTTCCTCCCGAGCTGCCCACGCAATCTCGGCCCCGGTATACGGGAGATCCGCATGGATCGGCTCGGCCAGCGCGGGTTCCGCGGCGGCAATCTCCAGAATTCGAGGGGAATCACTCCCGTACATGCGATGCGGATCATGGGCGGGAAGATTTGGATCATCGCGTTCAAGCGCTGCGTGAACCTTGAGCTCCTCGGTGATACAGGCCCGTTCATCGAGCCCGCCCACCGCCACCACATGCTTGAGGGTGTCCTCCGCCATCTTGCGGTAAGTCGTCCACTTGCCACCGACAATCGTGACTACTCCCGCGGTGCTCACAAACACCTCGTGATTTCGGGAGATCGACTTCGAGTTACCAGTATTCCCACCCGGATGGACCAGCGGCCGCTGCCCGGCAAAGACCGATTTGACGTCCGCACGGGTGGGGTCTTTCGCGAGGTACCGATTCGCGTTGCGAAGAATGAACTCCACCTCGTCCGGGAGTGCTCGCGGTTCGAGATCCGCTGATTTCATCGGCGTATCGGTGGTACCGACCACCACTCGACCATGCCAGGGAATCACGAACAACACTCGACCGTCGTCTGTGTGCGGCACCATGATCGCGGTTTCGGACGGTTGAAAACTCTTATCGAGGACAAGGTGAACACCTTGCGCGGGCTCGATCACTGATTTGCATTCCGGCTCGTCCATGCGGCGGATCTCGTCCGCGAAGATTCCACAGGCATTGACCACGACCTTCGCGCGAATCTCAAATTCCTCGTCACCCCCCGTGGCTTCGCGGTCCACCACCCGGACCCCAACGCAGTGATCGCCTTCCTTGAGGAGACCAATCACTCGGCACTTGGTGGCAATGGCGGCGCCATGATCGGCCGCGGTCATCGCGAGCGCCGCCGCCATCCGCGCATCATCGAACTGGCCATCGTGATATCGCACCCCGCCTCGAAGCCCCTTGGTTTCGACGTTGGGAATCTCGGCGATGGTCTCTTCGGCATTCAGGCTGCGGCTCGGCGCCAGATTCAACTTCCCCGCCAGCAGGTCGTAGGCCTTCAGACCGGCGCCGTAGAACGGCCCCTCCCACCACTTGTACTGGGGGACAATGAAGGGGAGATCGCGAACGATGTGCGGCGCATTGCGATAAAAAATTCCTCGCTCCCGCAACGCCTCGGTCACCAACGAGATATCCATCTGTTCGAGATATCGAACCCCGCCGTGAACGAGTTTGGTGCTTCGGCTACTGGTGGCCTTTGCAAAGTCGTCGGCTTCGACGAGCGCCGTTCGGTATCCGCGACTGGCCGCGTCCACCGCGACCCCGAGACCGGTGGCGCCGCCACCGATCACCAGAACCTCAAAGTCTCCGCCGCGAAGTTGGTCGATCATTTCAGCACGCTTCATGAATCATCCTCCATCCAGTCGAGCGTTCGCTCGATCGCTTTATTCCACCAGTGCACCAGTTTTTTCCGCTCGCCATCGTTCATTCCCGGCTCGAAGACCCGGTCGATCTCGTGATGCGATTCGAGGTCTTCGAAATCCTTCCAGACGCCGGTCGCCAGTCCTGCCATATAGGCAGCGCCCGCCGCCGTGGATTCAGTCATCACTGGCCGCTGAACGGGTACCCCGAGAAGATCCGCCTGAAACTGCATGAGCAGATCGCTCGCACAGGCCCCGCCGTCGACCCGGATCGAATCGATGGCGATACCACTGTCTTTGGTCATGCACTGCAGAATGTCATTGGACCGGTAGGCAAGGCTTCGAAGCGTCGCCAAGGCGATGTGCGCGTCGGTGGATCCCCGAGTGAGGCCGAGCACCGCTCCTCGGGCGTTTGGATCCCAATACGGCGCCCCGAGTCCGGCGAACGCCGGGACAACCATCACCCCATCGGTGTCGGCAACGCTCCCGGCGAGGTCGTTGACCTCGGGCGCCGACTTGATGATTTTTAATCCATCACGCAACCACTGGATCGCGGCACCGGCAATAAAGACGCTGCCCTCCAGTGCGTATTCGAGTGGACCGTCCCCGATTTGCCAAGCCACGGTGGTGAGCATCCGCGATGGACTCGGCTTCGGTGTGGTTCCGGTGTGCATCAGCATGAAGCACCCGGTTCCGTAGGTGTTCTTGACCATGCCATCACGCGTGCAGAGCTGGCCGAAGAGTGCCGCTTGCTGATCACCCACCAGGCCTGCGATGGGGATCGAGGCCCCGAGAAGATCCACCGTCGATTCTCCGATCACCGCGCTCGATGGCACGACGTTCGGAAGAATCTCCCGGGGAACATCTAAGAGCTTCAGCAAGGATTCATCCCATTCGCCCGTGTGGATGTTCCACAGCAGCGTCCGGCACGCGTTACTCGGATCGGTGGCATGAACTGCACCGTTGGTCAGCTTCCAGACCAGCCAGCAATCGATCGTGCCGGCGGCGAGTTCACCGCGACCAGCCCGTTCTCGAGCGCCCGGAACCGCGTCGAGAATCCATTTCAACTTACTACCCGAGAAGTACGGGTCGAGTACGAGACCAGTCCGACTCTGAACGTCCGGTTCATGGCCATCAGCCTTCAACTTCTCCGTAAATTCACTAGTTCGCCGATCCTGCCACACGATCGCGTGATGAATCGGTTCTCCGGTCTTCCGATCCCAGACCACGATCGTCTCCCGTTGATTCGTGATTCCAATCGCCGCGATCTCGTCGGCGGTGATCCCGGCTTTCTTAATCGCCGCTCGCGCCGTGCCAATCTGCTTCTCCCAGATCTCGGTGGCGTCGTGTTCGACGAGCCCGGGACGAGGAAAGAACTGGGTGAATTCAGTCTGATCAACCCCCTTCATTGTGCCGTCGGAGTCGAAGACAATTGATCGGCAGCTGCTGGTGCCTTCGTCGAAGGCTAGTACGTATTTCTGAGACATCGATTCGATCCTCCGATCGATATCCTACGCGTTTCAACTCCCGACGCCGGTCAATTTCGGGAGGGATTGGACCGCTTTACCCCGGTGATCTCCGCTCGCTGCGCCGGAGACAGCGTCGCGAGCACTCGCGTGCGGAGTCGCTCCCGCAATTCGTCGCGCCTGAATGTGATCTTGCCGATCTCCTGGTGAAACGCCTGCTCAGCACCATACGTGGACACCACGCCTCCTTCGATCGCGGCAACCTCGGGCGCCCGCGACGATTCTAGACGCAGCCTCTGCGCTCGATCGACCAGCGCACGCTCTTGTTCGAGGTGCTCGCGAAGGATCGTCTCGATGATCTCAACCTGCTCGGGACGGAGATTCGACATCCGAAGAACCCTCCGAACCATCTCCAGCCCCCTTGCACCACCTCGAATCGGCAAGGCGCGATCGAGGAGTTCCAGCCGCAATTCGAGCGAGGACCGGCGGTCGACGGCGGGGACGACCGCTTCGAGAATCGACGCTGCGACCTTCACCCGTCGCCGTTCCGCGTCGATGAGAAACCGAATCGCTCGCCCGTTCATCGCTGACGTCATCGCCTCGTAGTCCAAGTCACCTTCGTGGTAGGCCATCGAATCGGTGATGCCCTTCCGGACGAGCTCGATCCGCCGCGTGTCGAATTCGGCGTACATCGCCAGAAGTTCGGGCGTCGCGGGAACCAACGCGGCCTCCGCAGCCGCTCGGTTCGCCGGATCGAAGTTCATTGATTCGATGATTTCGAACGGACTAACTTCGGGAGCGCCAGCGTCGAAGTGGCTCGCGATCGAGAGCGGATCGGGATCGACGAATTGGTCAAAGACCCGTTGGAGCCGAACGGCTTCGAGCCCGTCCTCCGGGATCGACAATGCGAAGACCGCCGCGAAATCTCCGAAGAGCCGATCGTCGAGGGCTCGCGTCGTCAGAACCGCGGTGAGATAGTCGTCGTTCTGGGCCAGTGCCTCGACGCCGAATGCATCGTCGTCCTCGTCAATCGGCCGGGCCGTGGCTCGTTCGAGGATCGGGGCAACCTCCTGCGTCCAGTCGTCAAGGTAGTCGGCATGCAGTGATCGGGCGACATCACGTTCCGCGGCCTCAATGGTCAGGATATCGAGTATCAGTTCAAGTTCGCCGAGGGCGATCGGATTGACAATCTTTGACGTGGACCGCCCCGAAATCCCGAAAGCGATCTCCGCCTCGGTCGCACCGTCAAAGTTGGCGACCTCCTTCCGTTCGGAGTCGGATTCCTCTCCGTCCTGCTGACCCGCGACGTCCGCCAGCATCTTCAGTCGGGCATCCTCCGGAAGCAGAGCCAGCAGCGAAGCGACGGTTCGCGCTCGCAACGCTTTCCGCGATTCGACCAGTGTCGAGATCGAATCCTCGCGCGGGACACTATTCACCGCAACCATATTCTCGAACATCATTCTCGCGATCTCGCGGCCCGACTCGATCATCCGATCTGTGATCCGGTCATCACTTCGATACCACGCGAGCAGAATCTCGTCGACGACACTCCGATTCTCAGAATTCGAAGCCAGGAGGTCGCGGACTTTCTCCGCGATCTGCGGCACCTCGGGCGTCCCTCGCCCGGAGGTGACCGCCGCCTCCGGAAAGGCGCTCGCTGCCCAACGACGCTTGACCAACGCCCACCGAGCCGGCTCGAGTCGGTCGCGAAGAAGCCGAGCGGCCGCCACTTCGCGATCCGCGAGTTGGTCGCGGGACTCGAAAATCCCGATCATCGCGGTGGCGTAGGCCTGCATGATTTCCTCCATGATCGCCGCACTGCGGTCGCCGTCCATCATGTCCTGTTCAGTGAGGTTTTCGTATCCCGCATCATGCAGATGGGTCGCCACCGTCAGGATTGCTTCGACGGTCTGCTCGGCGAGCAACTCGACCAGCCGAGGCGTTGTGGTCTCAAGACCGCGCAGAATGTCGTCGACCGCAGAGACCTCTTCCTCCGTCGGCAGGATCGACCAGAAGGCGTCGTCCAGTGCCGCATCCCGAAGTGAGTCCGGACCCATGACCGTGGATGTGCTGGCCCGTCGCCGACGAACCAGCCTGGCCCGCTCGATCCCGTCCATGGCATCGTCGCCCATCGAGGCAGACATCGAGGTAAAGAGCCGTGCGTCTACTTGATGAACCAGCGAGACCGCCGCCCGCCAGGAGTTCACGTACGCCTCCAGCACCTCTAACGAAGGCATGATGCCGGTGTTGGCCGCCGCCATCGCCCTTCCATTTGCGAGAAAGGCCGCGATCTGCCTGTCGCGAATCTTCGCAAAATCGGAGAGATACTCGTCGTGGATGGCTTCGACCATCAGCCGCTCCGAGGCGTCGAGGTCGAGGTGACGATCGAGCAGTTCATTCACTTCGCGAAGGCCCATTGGATCGGGGACCTCTCCAGAGGCTCCCTGCCCGAAGGCCACATCTCGAACCACCAAGACCGCGATACCGAACACCAGAAGGCGGAAGACGAATCTCGTCAGTTCGGTAGTCAATTCTGTGCTCCTCGGACGATCTTCTTCAGTCGGCTTGAAAAAGAAAACTCCGAAGACCTGGTTGGTCCTCGGAGTATCAATGTTTCATCTTTGGTTCAGGCGCTCAAGGATCCCAAACCGATGGCTCGACGCCAGTGACTGACCTGCCCAGCGTGCATCATGATGTGGTTGTTCATCATGAAGTTCACCGCGGCGCCGCAAGTGGGGAGCCGTTCGGCGAAACCACCACCGAGCGGATTAGGCATCGCGAAGATCTCAGGGGCAATGTCGGGAAGAATGCCAAGGACCGTCTCGTAGCGTTCCTTGAAGTACGGCATGACGACATCCTTGGTTGGATACAGCGCGGCGTCGGCGAGACATTCCTGCCCCTGTTCCAGCGGCGCTTCGTCGAACGGACATGGAACGACGAGATCGGCACGGCCGAGGAAACCCGCCAAGACTTTGTTGGGGTAAATCGCCAGATGCCCGTAGAGAAATGCGGGGTGGTTCATTCCGTCCATCCCGTGATCATTCCATCGGTCTGCCGGGATGTCAGCGGCAAGTTGCTCGGCGTAACCCAAAGTGTAGGTCGAACACTGACAAATAATGGTTCCGAGCGAAGTGCTGGTTGCGGTCGTCATCTGGAATTTCAACTCCGGTAATCAAACTTTGAACATGGAACCAGACTCACAATGAGTCGATTCCTCGCGAATCCTAGAGATTCCTCCGTGAATGATACCGGTCGTCATCGCAAAGATCCCACATCGGGATCAACTTCCGATGAAACGATCGAAGACGCCCCTTGCCCAGTCAAGATCCGTGTCGCCTTCGACGATCGCCCGGCCGTCCTCGAATACCAGCATCGAAACCGGGTGGCCACTGGGGCTTCGCTCGCCTTCCAAAACGCCTCGCACCGACGCCGCTCCCCGTTTGAAGTCTCCGTGAATGGCAAGGGATCGCTCGATCTTGTCGAGATCGAATCCGGCCGAAGTGCGCCCGGGTCGAATCTGGACCGCGTTTCGGCCGCAGAGCATTCTGGCCGAGGCGACTTCGGAATCCAAAAACTCAAACTGGGCTTTCACGCAACATTCACACTCCGGATTGAACCCCGCAGACGTCGCCATCGCGCGATGCTCATTTCTCCAGAGATCAAACGAACGCAGCGTTCGATCGACGGATGAGTTCTCACCGACCAGCAACTTGATGGCCTGCGTGACCTGATGGGCCGCAACCATCGCGGTCGCACTTCCCAGCACGCCCGCGCTGTCACAGGTCGGCGTTGTCCCGGGGTCTGGCGGCTCGGGAAAGAGGCAACGAAGACACGGCGTCGCCTCCGCCTCCGTCCAGCGGACCCTTGCCCCATCCCGTGGGCCCCCTCGCGGGAGCACCGGCATCGTCATGCCTTCGGTCGACACGGCGGCCCCGTAAATGTAGGGAATGCCCTTCGAGACCGCGAAGTCATTGAGGAGATACCGAGTCTCAAAATTGTCCAACCCGTCGAGCAAGAGATCACAGGCGGTCGCGAGATCTCCGATGTTGCCCGCATTGATATCGGCGACGAATGCCCGAACCCGAACCGTGGAGTTCGCGTGCCCCAACCGCAACCTCGCGGCTTCCGCCTTGGGCACGCTCCGCTCGGCGTCACGCTCGGTGAAGAGCGTCTGCCGCTGTAAATTTGTCGATTCGACCACGTCTCGATCCGCGATGACCAGCGTCCCAACGCCCGCGCGGCACAGCAGATCGGCGGCGACGGTCCCTAACGCACCGCAGCCTGCGATGAAAACGGTTGAATTCCGGAGGCGATCCTGGCCTCGCTCGCCGATTCCCGGGAGCAGGGTCTGGCGGTGATATCGGTGGTCGGAAGTCATCCTCGGAGCGTAACGTGTCCGGGCAGACGTACGTCATGAGAACTGGGCATCCATGAATGTATGAACGCATGAATGAAAGAACTCCGCCTCGCAGAAAGCAAGACGGAGTTCAAATCGTGGCTCGGTTGGTGATCGAGGGCGGTTCAACCTGACTGGTCAACCGCCAGGGCTGGTACGCCATGAATCGGCCGTGGCATCGAGGGCCAGATGGTCATCCGAAATGATGGCCGCCCCCGCACCCTTGTCCGCTGGATACCACGGCGCAATCGCATCGATCGCGGCCAGCAGTTCGTCGGTGGTGGCGGGATCGAGGTTCTGGGCCGCCTTCATCGCCCCGACGGAGATTCGGTGGAACGCCGCCAGTTGCCCGTGATACTTCTCGCGAGCCGCGTCGCCCGAGCCGGCTGCGGGCGCCTTCACCCGCTGGGTCAGGAAGTACCAGGCGACGGTGTTCTGGAGCTTGCGGCCGTGCTCCTCCTTGATCATCGCCCAACGAGCGATGGTATTCAGATTCGCCCCGTTGCTCGAGACCGGAATGTCCTTCGACAAGGCGACGATCTGTGCGGAAGCCTTCTTCATGGTCGCGGCGTCGAGCCGCATCCGAGCGACTTCAGCATGGTCATCGTAGATCCCGCAGGGAATCTCACAATGAATTGGCAGCGAAGCCGCGATCGACGAACGGGCGGTCTGAATGACGCTTCGGACGTCCGGAGCAGCCGCATCAAGTACGTTAACGGCCAACAGGCCGCCAGCAATGGTTCCGGCAACGATGCCGGCAAGGGTTGTGTTCTTCATGATCAGGATCTCCTCGTATGACTAGTGAAGATCAGGAGCGTAACGACGGAGCGGCGAGCGGGTCGATGGCACCGGTCCCAGGCACGGAAGGCGACCGATCGGGCTGGGGTCAGAACCTCTCCGAACGACGGCGACGAATCGCCGTGGCACTCGTCGAAACGCGGGTCCGTGAAATCGAGCGCTTACTCTCGGAGTCAATTCCAGACTCTGGCGTCATGACCGGATCCGCAACCTGCGCCGAAGTGCGTTTGGCGGAGACCGACGCGGCACATCGATACCTCCGAGTCGCCTTCATGGCCCGCCGCGACGTGATTCGCGAGGTCAGGGCAACCCTACTTCAGGACAACTTCGCAGACGCGGCGCCGGGAAGCGATCTCTCGATCATCCGCATCGCCCATGCCAACGGCCGCCGCCCCCACTACGTGGTCCTCGACGGAAGTCGAGATCGACTTGATGGCCCCGATGCGCCTCATCCGCTCAGTGCTGATGGACGTTCACTCAGACATCGCCGACTCGTCACCGCGATGCGACCACCACGATTCGTCATGAGCCGGGTCCGAGATACTCGGTCTGCCCATGGATTAGAAACCGAGACGCTCGAAATCCAGATTTTCGAAGACCAAGCCGACGGAATCGACGATTGAGCGGTCAATGACACGCATCATCCAAGGCTCTCACGAGTGGATATCGCACCCATAGAAAAACCGCGAGCCGAATCTTGAAAGATCCGGCTCGCGGTGATTCCGATTTCGTTGGGGCTGATCGGCGCTGATCAGTGATGATCAGTGATGATCAGGAATGATCAGCGGTTGCGACCGAAGTGGGCGAACGCGCGGTTGGCCTCGGCCATTCGATGCGTGTTCTCGCGGGTTGTGACCGACTTGCCCTCGTTGTGGGCGGCATCCCAGAGTTCCTTCGCCAGTCGCATGTGGATCGGCTTGCCTCGCTCTTCGCGGGCCGAGGTGATGATCCAACGGAAGGTGAGTGACTGCTGGCGGCGACGGTTCAGCTGCATAGGCACCTGATAGTTCGCACCACCGACTCGCTTCGATCGGACTTCGACCTGCGGCCGGACGTTGTCCAGCGCGAGATGGAAGACTTCGAGCGCGGTCTCGGGAAGATCCGGAGCCTTGCCGTCGTCCAGTCGCTTCTGAATCTCGTCAAAGGCGTTGTAGACCACACGAATTGCGGTGGACTTATTGCCGCCGTGCATCATGCTGTTGATGAATCGTGACAGCACCAGATCTGCGTAGCGGGGATCGGGCTTGAGCTGAAGTTCTGCCTTGGTAATACGACCGGCCATTGCTTGGACTCCTTCCGGCTCGTCCGCTCCGCGCCCTCTTCTTTGAGGGTTCGGAACCTTCGTTCATCGCGACCTGGGACTTGGTGATTCCCGGGGTCTCGGGGGTCGCGATTACTTGCCGAAAAATTTTCTTGATTCGCCGGCCACAACGACCTTCGCCGTGATCCGTCGAATGCTAAATAAAGGTGGGACCGAATGGTCCCGTTGAATCACTTCTTCGCGCGCTTCACGCCGTACTTCGATCGGCCCTGACGACGTCCATCGACGCCGAGGCAGTCGAGGGAGCCGCGGACGACGTGGTACCGCACACCGGGAAGGTCACGAACTCGGCCACCGCGAACGAGCACGATGGAGTGTTCCTGAAGGTTGTGTCCTTCGCCGCCGATGTATGCCGAAACTTCTTTGCCGTTGGAGAGTCGAACACGAGCCACCTTGCGAAGCGCCGAGTTGGGCTTCTTCGGAGTGACGGTTCGGACCTGAAGACAAACACCGCGTCGCTGAGGACAGGCGTCAAGGTCCTTGACCTTCGATTTGACGGGCTGATGGCGGCGGGGATTGCGGACGAGCTGGTTGATGGTCGGCATGCGGGGTCTCTGTCGGACGAATTGAACACGAGGCTCGGAAGATGAGCAGCGAGTCGAGGAGGATACCGGCCCCCCGCCAAGAGGGCAAGGCTGAAGCCGCCCGAAGACCCGAATCACGAGCGGCCAGAATCTTCTCGCTGGTGCTTTAGGCCACCGTGCCGCCCACGCTGCGGATCCCATCCTTGACGAGCTCATCGCATCGTTCGTTGCCCAAATGCCCCGTATGACCACGGACCCATGAAAAAGTTAGTTCCAACCGCTGGGAGAGTGCATCCAACTCCTTCCAGAGATCAACGTTGAGGACCGGTTTGGCTGGTTTTCCGGCCTTCATCCATCCACGTTTCTTCCACCCTGGCATCCACTCTTGAAGCCCCTGAAGGACGTACTTGCTGTCCGCGATGAGCTCCAGATCTGGCTTGATCCCCTCCGAAAGCTCCAGTACGGCCTCAAAACCGCGTATCACCGCGGTCATTTCCATACGATTGTTGGTTGAATCAGCCTCCCCCCCGAATCGCTCGATCATCTGGCCGTCGGCCGATGCCAGAATGAAGGCCCAGCCTCCAGCGCCTGGATTCGGAGACGCACCACCGTCTGTAAACAGCTTAAAAGGGGGTTTCGACATGAGCGCTCCGGTTCCGAGACGAATGAATCCTTGACACCCCATCGGGGGCCGCGTACCTTACCCAATTCTCGCTCACAGACCGCTTTGCGGGGACGAGAAGCCCGATTCAGGCTTTTTGAGCCCTCAGGAAACCCGCCGATGCCAGTCCCATCATTCAGACAATCGCCCGGTCGTACCCATCGTCGTCGCTCCCATCTTGCGATCGAGCCGACTCACACCGTCCTTTGCCCGAATTGTGGTGGTGCCAAGCGACCTCACACCGCGTGTCGCGAATGCGGCTACGTTCGGCCCGGTCTCCAAGTCAAGGCAACCAAGCCGTCGTCCTGACCGGTTTGGCATGCGTCCTCACACTCTTTAAGTTCGGAACGGATACGCTGCTCCTATGCGGATAGGCGTCGACGTGACGGGCGGTGACAACGCCCCGCACGAAATTCTCAAAGGTTGCTTCGATGCCCTGGAGCATCTGGAAGCGACAGATCGAATCGTCCTCGCTGGAGACGAAGCGGCTATCAGTGAAGCACTGGTCGAGCGCGGCGTCAACGACGACCGTCTCGAGATCCTCGCGTGCTCGGAAACCATCGGGATGAACGAATCGCCCGTGGAAGCGGTCCGAACGAAACGCAAGAGTTCGATTGCCCTTCTATCCCGATTGGGAGGCCCCAAGGGTGGAGATGATCGACTGGATTGTTGGATCTCTGCGGGCAACACGGGCGCTTGCGTCACCGCGGCGCAGATGAACATGCGACGACTGCGCAATGTGCACCGCCCGGGCATCGCCGTCACGGTTCCAACCTTCAGCGGCCCCATCGTTCTCATCGATGTGGGGGCCAATATTGAGCCCAAGCCCCATCACCTGGCCCAATACGGTGTCATGGGCTCGATCTACGCACAGCGAATCCTTGGAATCAAATCGCCGCGGGTCGGCCTGATGAACGTGGGCGGCGAGGAAGCCAAAGGCACCGCTGACCTCAAGTTCGCTCGAGACATGCTTCGTGACGCAGACGGCATTGATTTCGTCGGCTACGTCGAAGGTCGCGGAGTCTTCGATGGCGATGCTGACGTCGTGGTGACCGACGGAGTCGTTGGGAACGTGATGATCAAGCTCGCCGAAGGATTGTCGGCGGGAATCTTCAAGGCAATCGCCACTGAGGTTTTCGAGATCGACCCGGAGCTCGCGATGCGGTTCGAGCCAGTGGTCAAGAGCCTCTACAAGAAGCACGATTATCACGAATACGGCGGCGCCCCACTGCTGGGCGTCAACGGCGTCTGCATGATCGTCCACGGTTCGGCGGTCGGCCGGACGATCACGAACGCCATTCTCCGAGGACGCGAATTCGTCCTGAGCGGGGTCAACTTGGCGATCACCGAAGCGCTGGCAACCGTGGGCCAAGACGCAGCCCGCAATGAGACCGGGAAAGAAATCGAGACATGAATCATGCTGCCCTGACCGCGGGATTCAACCGCGGTGTGCGAATCGCGGGAACCGGTTCGGCGGTCCCCGACGGAATTCTGACCAACGACGATCTGGCCCGCATGGTTGATACCAGCGACGAGTGGATCCAGCAGCGAACCGGAATCAAAGAGCGTCGGATCTGCGACAAGCCCAAAGAGGGAACCTTCACCCTCTCCCGGCTCGCGGTCCAGCGGGCCCTTGAGGACGCGGGCATTGAAGGATCCAGCCTCGACCTGGTCATCGTTGCTTCGGTGACGGGCGAAATGTCGTGCCCTTCGCTGGCCTGCCGGATCGCCGGCGAGATTGGCGCGACGCCCGCTGGTGCCTTTGACGTGATGGCGGCCTGCAGCGGCTTCGTCTACGCCATGAATCTTGCGGACAGCCTCATTCGGGTTGGACGGGCCGACCGGATCGCGATCGTCGGTTGCGATTGCATGAGTTCGATCATCGACTACGACGTTCGTTCGGTATCGATCCTCTTCGGCGATGCCGCAGGATCCGCGATCCTCGAAGCCGACGACGACCCCACCAAGGGATCGATCTACCAGACCATGGAATCCGACGGGAACGGCTGGCAGGCGCTCTATATCCCGCGGCGCGATTCCGAAGTCGCTCCGGGTGATGAAGAAAACCCGATCAAGCTGGGCTGCCTGCGAATGAATGGCCGTGAGGTCTACAAGTTTGCGGTTACTCGTTTCCAAAGGGCGATCAAAGATGGCCTGGAGAAATCCGGCCTCGCTCCCGATGAGATCGGTGCCTACATCTGCCACCAGTCCAATGCCCGAATCATCGAAAGCGCCGTCGAAAAACTCGGACTGCCCAGCGAGAAAGTGTTCGTGAACATCGACAAGTTCGGGAACAGCTCTGCCGGTTCCGTCGGCCTCTGTCTCGATCAGATGAGAAAGTCCGGTCGTATCGATGAATCGAAACCCACCATGCTGGTCGCTTTTGGCGGTGGCATGACCTGGGCCAGTTCGGTCTGGCGACACTGACCGATCGCCGATGAGCCAGAGTTCAGTTTGATCGAAGATGTCCAACGTAAGAACTCGCTGGCCGATCAAGCTTGAACAACCGATATCCCTCATTCATTCATATCGCCGCCGATTCCTGCGATGACCGATGGAGATCTCCGTCATGAACAAACCGAATGTTGTCATTCTCTGCCCTGGCCAGGGCGCTCAGATCATCGGCATGGGCCAAGGCTGGATGGAAGCACATCCCGCCGCCGCACAGACCTTTGCCGCCGCCGATGAAGTGGTCGAACTCGGCGGAATCGGTTCGCTGACCAGCCTTTGCTTCGACGGTCCAGCCGACACCCTGAACCGAACTGATGTCAGCCAACCGGCCCTCTTCACTGCGGCCGTGGCCAGCTATCAAGGCCTCCTCGAATGCTGGGGAGGCGCAGACCTCTTTGCCACCCTTGGGCTCTCACTCGGCGAGTACACCGCGCTGCATCTTGCTGGGGCCTTTGGATTTCGAGATGGTCTCAAGCTCGTCGCCACCCGCGGCCGCCTGATGCAGCAAGCCGCGGAAGCTTCAGAAGGCGGCATGGTCGCCCTCATCGGGGCGGACGAAGACCAGGCCAACGAAGTCTGTGACGCCGCCCGGGGAAACGACATTCTGGCCCCCGCGAACTTCAATGCGACGGGCCAGATCGTGATTTCCGGATCCCGATCTGCCTGCGAGCGAGCCGTGACGGCCGCCGGCGACATGCGACTCCGAGCGACGGCGCTCGCCGTCGCGGGGGCCTTCCACAGCCCCTTAATGGCCCCTGCGGCCGAAGGAATGGCCAAAGCCCTCGAGGAAGTGGATTTTCAACCCCTTTCCACGGTGGTCTACTCCAATGTCACCGGAAAACCACATGATCCGGACAATCCGGAACTTCTGAAGACTCGGTTGATCGAACAACTGACGACTCCGGTACGATGGTCGTCGAACTGTTTGGATCTCGCCCGCACGATTTCGGAGACCCCGGAATCAGATCGGCCGCAGATTCATGAGCTGGCCCCGGGCAAGGTGCTCAAGGGGCTATTCCGCCGAATCGATAAAACCGTGGAAGTCACCAGCCATGACCAACCGGATCTCAAGCCCGACCATTCGAATGTTTCGTGACCTCGCCAGCCTGTCCGCGGTGACTGCCGTGTCGCTAGGCCTCGCTGCCTGCGGGTCAGAACCCCCACCGCCTGCTGCCGCCCCCGTGGCGAAGCGAGCGCCCGCACCGCCTCCGCCCCCGCCCGCGCCGACCGTGACGCCCATCGCTGATTTGATGGCTCGCTACGACATCGACCCGCGGGTCAATATGTCGGAAGATCTGGCCCCGGATAATGATGCGGGCCGAATTGCGGTCCTGAGATTCTTCGACGCGTTTGCTCGCGGCGACGCTGGTCGACTCGGCGGCATGCTCTCCGGCATGGATGCGTTTCTCCTCGAACAGATGGCGGCATCTGGAGAGTGGGAAACCGCCACCTCCAACATCATCGGTATCGACGTCCGAACCGGAAGTCACCCGATCGTTGGCGATTGCGCGCTCGCCGTCTTCATGGTCGACAATCAGTTCGAACCGCAACTGTGGGCCTATGAAATCTCCGGCGATCCCGCCGCAGATGGCGCCGAATTCGACGCGCAACCCTCGCCTCCGAACATGATGGAGCGGCTGAGCGGAGAAGATTGGATCACCGCATGGTTCAATATCCTCGGCGAAGAAATGGCCCGAGCGACCGCACCAGACGAGATCGTTGAGATCCCCAGTCAGGACTTCACCGAAGAAGATTCAGGCAGCAGCTCCATGGGGAATCCCGCTGGAGGACCCGGCGGAGGCGGCGGTGCTCCTGGCAAGCGAAAGCGCCCCAAGGGACCAAAGATTGATCCTAATCCAGGCTTCGCTCCAAGCGGGAACTGAGCGGCCTCAGCCACTAAAACTGACATAGACCGAAACGCGACCTCCAATCTCTCGGGGGTCGCGTTTCCTTTGATCCACCGATCTTCGGGGCATCGCCACCGAAGAAGTCTTCGCCGTCGCCTCCTCGCATCCTCATCACCAGCGATGAACGCACGCGTGGAAGCCTGAGCGACGGGCTCAAGATCCAGTGGAACGAGATGCTCGACGGATGAGCGGGCGGGCGTCAGAGATGACTCCAACGCCCGCCTTTCTCCTTTTTCCTGCCTTTTTGGGGACGTTATCAACGGGAGGCATTCTCAGCCAACCGATTCCGACCCGGAACTTGCTGGTTCACGGTAGAAAACCGTTGACCGGGGCCTTGCAGTGACCGATGCTTAGGCGCAGGAACTCCGCACTGCCGCAGGCTCGATCGATCTTGACGCGGGCAGGCCCCGCAAGACAGTTCAACCGTCAACAGACTGAAGGAGAAAGATGTTTCATCGCACTCATGTGTTTTGTACTGTCCTTGCTGCCATTCCATTGCTGAGTTCGTCAGTGCTGGCGCAGAATCAGACCGAAGACCTCTCTCCGCTGATCCAAGGTCAGACACCCTTCAACGTCACGATCGAGCAGATCGACTGGAAGAGCGATCCACTGGGCACGGTGCACTCCGCCGCAGTCGGCCAGTTCGAAAGCCAAGCGATCATCATCGGCGGCATGTCGGCCGGTATGCACGACTTTACATGTGATGCAAGCGACAACTTTCCCAGCACGATCTTCAATCACACCATTTACATGATCAACGTCGAGGATCAGACGACCGATGCCCGTCTGATGAATGAGAAAAACACCGGACTTACGGCCGACCAGATCGCGTCGATAGCCTCCACCAACACCCTGTACTTTGAGGTTGATGGCAAGCTCCTGGTGGTGGGCGGCTACGGCATCAATGCCAGTGGCGACTACGTGACCTTCGACAGCCTGCGGGTTGTGAACGTGCCCGGGGTGATCGGCTGGGTGTCCGGTGACGGTTCGCTGCTCGCCGACCACGTCACCTTCCACGATCCGCCCGCCAATACTCCGAGCGATCTGGCGGACGACTTCTTCACCGTCACCGGCGGCATCATGCTGAAGAACGGCGACGAATACTGGCTGTGTCTCGGGCAGAACTTCCAGGGCGGGTATACCGACGGTGGTGGCTGTCCAGCCACCTACGACCAGGTCTACACCAAGAGCATTCGTCGATTCCGACTGGACGTTGGTGATCCCGATGCCGAGCCCGAGTTCATCGGGGCCACTGCGGAACCGCCCACATGGGCCCGCCGCCGCGACCTGAACATCCTGCCTGCCCGGGTCCCCGGTGGCGAAACCGGCGGAGTGGCGTTGGCCGGAGTTTTCACCGACTTCACCGACGGCTATCCGGGTGTCTGGACGGTCCCCATCGTCATCAACGGTGACGGCACGATGACGATGGATGACCCGACCGATCCGAATGCGCTTCGGCAGGGTTTCAACGTCTACAACTCGGGTCGTCTGACATTGTGGTCCGAAGCCCGTCAGGAGAACTGGTTCCTGACCTTCGGAGGGCTCGGCTACCAGGTCCTCTTGAACGGCGACCTCTACCCGGATCCGACGATTCCCTATTCCAACGACGTTCATGCCGTCCGCTACAAGCCGGAGAGCAACGAGTGGTCTCAGCACCTGCTGGGAGCGGCGTATCCCGACATTTACAATTCGACCGGTGAACTCTACTTTCATGGAACCGAGTCCCTGACGATTCCTCGGGTCGCGATCACCCCCGAAGGTCTCTACGACCTTGATGCGATCACCGAGCCCACGGTCATCGCCTGGATCTACGGCGGCATCCTCTCGACGGGGCAGGCGATCGTGACTTCCGGCGAGACCTTCGCCTCGAACTACCTCTTCAAGGTCATTGTCGAACCGGCCGAGACCTGCATCGGTGACCTCGACCACAACGGCATCGTTGACGGGGCCGATCTCGCCATTGTCCTTGCCTACTGGGGCAAGGTCACTCAGCCGAAACGGGCCATCGCCGATCTGAATGATGATGGCATCGTCAACGGAGAGGATCTCACGATCCTGCTGGGTGACTGGGGCCCGTGCCAGTAAGTCCTCGTTGAGCGACGCTTCAGGGCCGACCCTCACGTCATTTGAAGACTTCCATGATCTCCTGGAGAGATCGCCGGCTTCCTCAAGGTCGCCCGTTCGATATTGGCACAAGGCATCGTCTGACCTCCGATTTCATTTCCTGCGATCAACGAAAAACCCCTCCAAGCCAGACTTGGAGGGGTTTTCTCTCATGCCTCGATCAATTCGTTGTGACAGTCGGTGTCAGTCCCTTTCGGAGTTTCGCCGGCCACTTTTTCTCTCTTTCTTGTCTCGCTTCCCATCTCGCTCGGCCTCGCCCTCCTCTTGGCGGTGGCGCCGTTCGGCTTGACCACGCTCTTCGCCGTCCAAACCGGGCTGTGGACGTATCAGACACATCGACCCGGACCGTCACGAAAACCTCGGCTTCACGACAGACCGTCGGGATGACCTGTACAATCCCGACCCGACTTCCTTCAGCACCGGGAATCGATACTTCCCCGGCTGGAGATCAGCCGCCTTTCTCCCATTGGAGTTCGCTCATCGAAACCCGTCTTGCCATCGTCACCGGCGCCAGTCGCGGCCTCGGCCGCGCCATCGCCCTCCAACTTGCGGCCGATGGCATGCAGGTGATGGCGATCGCCCGATCTGCGGATCCACTCGAAACACTGGTGGAAGAGATTCGAGAAGCCGGTGGGAAAGCCGAGTTTCGAGTCTGCGATATTGGCCAAGGTAATGCACTTGGAGAATTGGTCGAAGAAGTCGCCGAAACCGCCGGCCGGCTTGATGTGTTAGTGAACAACGCCGGCATTACCCGCGATGGCCTCCTTCTTCGGATGAGTGACGCTGATTTTGATGATGTCATCAACGTCAATCTTCGCTCGACCTTCGTCGCCTGTCGCGCCGCGGCCCGCCCGATGATGAAGGGGCGATACGGAAGAATCATCAACATCGGCTCCGTCAGCGGAATCACCGGGAACCCCGGCCAGGCAAACTACTCCGCGGCCAAGGCGGGCTTGATTGGGCTCACCAAGACCGTGGCGAAGGAACTCGGCGGAAAAGGCATCACCGCGAATGTGGTGGCCCCCGGATTCATCAAGACCGAAATGACCGAAGCGCTGATTCCCCATCTCGAACAAGAGATGACCAAGCGAATCGCAACCCGACGGCTCGGGGAAACCTCTGATATCTCCGCGGCCGTGTCCTATCTTGCCTCTGAAGGGGCCTCTTACGTCACCGGGCAGGTCCTGGTCGTCGACGGGGGCCTCGCGCTCTGAGTTCAATCTTCGGCGCGATCGCCGAAAATCGAGACGAGCCTTCCACAGGGGAAGGCCATCCTCCGCTATCATTCCCCATAATTGCGAAGGCCCCGGAAGGGCCTCGTTGGAGACAGACCTATGACCGAAGCCGAGATCGAAACCAAAGTCATCGATATCGTTGCCGAGCAGATGGGCGTCGACCGAACTGGAATCTCGCGAACAACGAGTTTCACGAACGACCTCAATGCCGACAGCCTGGACACCGTAGAACTCGTCATGGAATTCGAGGATGAGTTTGAAACCTCAATCCCCGACGAGAACGCGGAAAAAATCCAAACCGTCGGCGAAGCGATCGAATTCATCAAGCAGAACCTGAACAAGAGCTGACTGACCCCAATCTCCGGCGAAAAGAACCGCCGGTGAATTGAAGGCGGAACGCCCACCTGCCCATGAAGACCATCACTCTCCGCAGGGTCGTCGTCACCGGACTCGGTGCCGTCACAGACCTAGGTATAAACGTCAATTCGACGTGGGAAGGCATGATGTCCGGAAGAACCGGCATCGGCCCGATTACTGCGTTTGAACAAGACGACGAATGGACCACCCGATTTGCCGGTGAAGTCAAGGACTTTGACTACTCCAAAGTCGCGGACGTTCGCGAGGCAAAACGCATGGACCGGGCAAGCCTGCTCGGGCTTGTGGCGGCGGAAGAAGCGGCCAAAGATTGCGGGATCGACTTCGCATCGGGTGATCCAGATCGTCGAGGCGTGGCGATTGGGTCCGGCATCGGTGGCATCATTACCATCGAAGTTGGGCTCCAGAAACTTGAGCGATCCAGCCCGAGAAAGATTAGCCCGTTCACCGTTCCGAAACTCATGGTCAACGCCTGCGCCGGAAACGTGTCGATTCGACACAATCTTCGAGGGGCGAATATCGCCACCGCGACCGCCTGCGCCACCGGGGGTCACTCGCTTGGTGCGGCCTTTCAGTTGATTCAACGCGGTGATGCCGACGTCATGTTCGCCGGCGGAACCGAAGCGGCCGTCAGCCGGCTCTGCATCGGGTCTTTCGGGACCATGAAGGCGCTTTCGACCAGAAACGACGCCCCTGAAAAGGCGTCTCGCCCCTTCGATCGTGATCGAGACGGTTTTGTTCTCGCAGAAGGTGCGGCCGTCCTGATCCTTGAGGAACTGGAAACCGCCAAGGCACGGGGCGCCAGGATCTACAGCGAGATCATTGGTTACGCCAGCAGTGGCGACGCACACCACATCGCCGCCCCGGAAGAGAACGGAATTGGCGCTACGAAAGCCATGAAGTGGGCCCTCCGAGATGCCGAGATCGCCCCGGAACAGATTGGCTACATCAACGCCCACGGAACCTCCACCCCCCTCGGCGACGCCGCCGAGGTTTACGCGGTGAAGTCGGTCTTCGGGGATCACGCGAAGAAACTCGCCATCAGTTCGACGAAGTCAATGACCGGCCACGCGCTGGGGGCGGCCGGAGGTATCGAATCCGTCGCGGTCATCAAGGCGCTTGAGCAAGGCATCCTTCCACCGACTCTGAACCTCGAGAATCCCGACGATGGCTTCGACCTCGATTTCGTCCCGAACGCTGCCCGTGAGCAACAGGTCGAATACGCCCTCAACAACTCGTTCGGCTTCGGTGGCCACAACGTCAGCCTGGTTTTCAGCCGCTATCGCGGCGACTGACCCCTGCTTTCAGAACTGCCGCTGACTCGCCTTCCATTCCCCTCCCCGTCATCAGCAGCCTCGAACTCTTCCGGAGTTTGAGGCTCGCGGTCATCGTAAATATCGAGATTCGGGTGGGACACGGCGGTCTGAGTGTGCTCCACCGACCGATCGCCTGACGTCAAAATTCCGGACGACGACCCCGATTCTTCACCCCGCGAAGGGCTTTGGACCGGGAGTGCATGAGATGCCCTCGCGAAGCCGATGTAAGGAGTGACCGGGAGTCCAACACCACGTCCGAGAACGATCGCCGAAACCATGACCGAAAACCTCAGTTCCATTCTTTCGCTGGAAGTACCCCTGATCGTCGAAATCGCGCAGAGGCGAATGCCCTTGGCCGAAGCGGTGAATCTCGTCCACGGTGCGATTATTGAGTTTCCGCAAGCAAGCAGCGGGGAACTGCGGATTCTGATCAACAACAAGGCCATCGGCACCGGCACCGCGGTGAAGGTCGGCGAGAACTTCGGCGTTCGAGTTGCGGCGGTTGGCGACATGACCAGTCGTGTGGAATCCCTGAAACGCTGAAGTTTCAAAGATCCCGTGCGTTCGATCCTGTCGGACTGCAGTGGCACCAAAGTCGGGTCGATCTCCCTGAGGTGACGATCAACCTCCTCGATTCGAAAAGAGCCCACTAGATGCCTCGTGACCTCCCTGTCGGCAATGGCAGCATGCTCGTCGCCTTCGACGAGCACTATCGCGTCAGAGACCTTTACTGGCCGCATGTCGGCATGCCAAATCACACCGGGGGTCATCCCCAGCGATTCGGCGTCTGGGCCGACGGCGAGTTTGCTTGGATCGACGACCCAGAGTGGATCCGAGATCTGCGCTACAAGCCCGAAACCCTCGTGACTGAGGTTCGACTCGAACATCCGAGGCTTGGGTTGGAACTCATCTGCCATGACGCCGTCGATCATGTGCATCCGGTCTATTTTCGAACCGTCGAAGTCTTTGACCGGCGAGGCCGCGATCGCGACGTTCGCGTCTTCTTTCATCACGACATTTCCGTGAACGAGTCGGCAATCGGCGACACCGTGAACTACGACCCGCGCACCAAAGGCCTTGTCCATTACAAGGACGACACCTATTTCCTCATCAACGGCCGAAATGATGCTGGCTGGGGAATTGACCAGTGGGCCACCGGACAAAAGCGAATCGGCGACGCGGAAGGAACCTGGCGAGATGCCGAGGACGGACTCCTCGGACGGAACCCGATCGCCCAGGGCTCGGTGGACTCAACGGTTGGATTCAATCTCACCGTCCCCCCAAACGGGAAGGCCAATCTCGTCTATTGGCTCGCCGCCGGACGAACCTACAGCGAGGTCGCCGGCCTGGACGACCGCATCCGAACTTCCAGTCCACAGCGAATGATCGACCGAACCGAGGCCTACTGGAAAATGTTCGGCGACATACGACGGCCGGATCTCGAAGAGATCGATGAAGACATCCGGGATCTCTTCGTCCGCAGCCTCCTTGTGGTGCGAACCCAAATCGATGATGGCGGTGGGATCATCGCCGCCAATGATTACGACATCACTCACATGGGCGGCGACACCTACTCCTACGTGTGGCCCCGAGATGGAGCACTCGTCGCCAACGCACTTGATCAGGTAGGTCGGCACGCGGTGAGCCACGAATTCTTCCGATTTGCCGCGGGAGTCGTGGAAGCTGACGGCTATTTCCTTCACAAGTACAACCCAAACGGCACGCTGGCCTCCAGCTGGCATCCGTGGATCATCAACGGCCAGAAATCACTTCCCATCCAGCAGGATGAGACCGCACTGGTCACCTGGGCGTTGCGGCAACACATCGAACTCTCCGGAGATATCGAGTTTCTCAAGGAAGTCCACGAGCCGCTGGTCGAAAGACCCGCCAAATGGATGCTCGAATACCGTGATCACAATGGCCTCCCGAAGCCGAGCTGGGATCTCTGGGAGGAGCGTCACGGCGTGCATCTTTTCACCGTTGCCGCCACCATCGGAGCGCTCGACGCAGCCGCAGGTTTCGCGCGGGAACTGGGCGAGTTCGACCGAGCCGCCGAGTTCGCGGAAGGCGCAGACCGAATGCGGGGATCACTTCTCCGACACATGTGGTGTCCAGAGCGCCAGCGTTTCGCGAGGTGCGCCTTCTTACTGGAGGACGGCAGCTACCGACTCGACTTGACCGCGGATGCGTCGGGCTATGCACTCTTCGCCTTCGGCGCTCTTCCAGCCGACGATACCCGGGTCGAGCAGCACATGATGACGATTCGTCGCGAGCTCTGGGTCCACACCGACATCGGTGGCATCGCCAGATACTCCGATGATCCTTACCACCGGGTGGTGCACGGCCAAGACCAGAAGGTGCCCGGAAATCCCTGGGCAATCTGCACACTCTGGTATGCGAAATGGTTGATCGCCCGTGCTCGAACCCTCGAAGCACTCGAGGAGGCGGTCCCCTACCTTCGATGGTGCCGCGACCGCGCTCTTCCCTCGGGCATCCTCGCAGAGCAGTTTGATCCGCGCGATGGACGTCCACTCTCCGTCAGTCCGCTCACCTGGAGCCATGCGACGGTGCTCTCGACCTGCATGAATCTTCTCGACAAGCGACGCGAGTTGCGAGCCAATGCCAACGCCAGACCTGATGCCGCCATCAGCTCGTCAGACGCTGCGATTCAGACCGATTGACCGCGGATTGCCGAATGAAATTGAATGAACCCTCCGGTCGCGATGAAATCGCGGCCGGAGGGTTCATTGGATCAATCGGTGGTCACGCAGACGGTCAATCCCGACTGGTGAAGGCGGCGATATAGAAAATCAGCCGCATCGCTTCGAGATAGACCCAAGCAATCGTCACGATGAGACCGAATGCGACATACCACTCGGACTCCCGGGGCGCACCGGCGGCAACGAGTTCTTCAGCCCGCCGAAAATCGATGATCAACCACATCGACGCCAGAAAGAGCAACGCCCCGCTGATACAGAGACCGATCAGTGCCCCGCTTCCACCGTCGAACGCAGAACCGAGGTTCATAAACGGAATGCTCACCCCGAAAAGACTGACCACGAAAGAGAGGAGCATCGCCACCATCACGCCGACCGTGGCGACCATCACCACTCGGGTGAAGAGTGGTCCGCCGGTGAGAATCTTTGCCTTGTAGAGCCCGAGCATTGCGATCAGCACTCCAGCCGTCACCAAGAACGCCTGTAGCACGATGCCGCCGGGAACCACAATCTCTCGACTCGCGAGGATGTTCTCGAACATGACGGCGAATCCGCCCAACATGAAGCCCTCAAAGGCCGAGTAGACGAACCCCACGTTCCGAGCCATCCGAGCACTACCCCGAATCAGGAAGAACGAAGCGAACACTACCACCATGGAAATCAAAGTCACCGGCCAGAGCAGTCCAGGGTTCGCCTGAATCGTGGCGTAGCCTCCGGCTCCGGCGATGGCGAGTACGAATGCGAACATCCCCGTCTTATTGACGATGCCCGAGATCGATGCGGTTTCGGCCGTGGCGGATTTGGTATCGCTCCACCAGTCACCATTGCGGATCGTCTCATCACCGAAGGCTGGATTGCTTGACTTGAGCATGCTGGCGTGGTCTCCCATGAAAAGGTTGAACGGCGTGAATCAGGCCTCCCAGAGCGGGACCCGATTATCGAATCGCCTCGAAGCATATCGGCCCGATCGCTCGGAAACCACAAGTACGAACCATGCCGCCCCGATCCGGCCTTTTCTGGGCTCCTCCCGCTGTGGTTGGGCGGTCGAGCGGCCAGCCTTTAAGGCGTCGTGTAACGTCTCGGTCGCAAAGACGATTCGCATCGTGTTTGATCCCTCCAAGGCAGGGATCTCACAAGCATGTGGTGAAAGGAGCAGCGTCCAATGGCGGTACTGGTGACTGGTGCAACTGGCATGTTTGGCGCCCGCGTCACGGAAATACTCGCCCGATCGGGTGTCGAAGTGCTGGCCATGACCAGAAGCCCAGATCGGGCCGAAAAATTAACTCGGGGAACCGTGACCGGCGTGGTCGCCGATCTCGATGATCCTTCGAGTCTTTCCGCCGTGATGGAACGGGCTGAACGCATGTTTCTGGTCAGCCCCATGCACGCTGATCTGGGGCGTCGCGAAGTCACCGCCATCAAGGCCGCCGCGGCACATCGTCTCACCCACGTGGTCAAGTTGTACGGTGCCGTACGCCATGAAGGTGACCAACTGGATACCCAGCATCAGCTGTCCATCGACGCATTGCGAGAGTCAGGCGTGACGTGGACGCTCGTGTCGCCGCAGACTGTGATGGAGACAAACCTCTTTGGTCAGATTGAGGGAATTCGACAGGCACGCCGCATGTACGGATCCGCAGGCGACGGCCGTATCGGGATGGTGGCCCTCGACGATGGCGCTGAAGTCGCGGCCCACGCGCTGCAGTCGGAGCCGAAGGCATGGTCAGAACGGAACCTTGAGATCACCGGCCCCGCCGCCTTGACCTACGCGGAGATTGCCGCGGAGTTATCCAAGGGATTCGGCTGCGAGATCAGCTATGTCGACATGCTCGAAGATGACTTTGCCGCGATGCTCATCGAGAACGGTGTTCCGGCTGTGGATCTCGATTTGCTGATTCTCTGCCACTTCCGGCAGATGCGGGCGGGTAATGCGTCACTGGTCAACGACACCTTCCAGTCAGTCATGGGTCGACCCGCAACGTCAGTCCGGGAATGGGCGAAGGCCCACCGGGACAAATTCGGCTTTTCAGACGATTAAGTCGCACCGCGCCAACCCGCGCCGCGATGGATGTGGGTTTGGGTCCAGACCCGGCATTATTCCACGAGGGTCGTTGGAAGAGCCTCTCGGCAGGTTCATCCGTCATGAATGACGATGCACCGTGTGCCTCGTCGCGGTCGACGAGGTATTCGCGGAGGCCTCTTTAGCCCGCCGACTCGGCCAGGGCTTACAGAAGCTCTGCGGCGATCGAAGCCAATTCGCTCCGCTCCGTTCGATCGAGCGTGACGTGCCCCGCAATTGGATGGCGCTTCATCCGCTCGATCACGTGACTCAACCCGTTACTCGATGAATCGAGATAGGGGCTGTCAATCTGGCCAATGTCGCCGCAGAGAATAATCTTCGTCCCTTCGCCGACCCGACTGACGATGGTTCGGACCTCGTGCGGCGAGAGATTTTGCGCTTCGTCCACCAGCATGAATTGATGAGGTATTGATCGGCCGCGGATGTAGGTGATGGGCTCAAGAATGACCCGGCCGGTGGCCAGTAACTGGTCAAGCCGTTGCTCCGCAGTATGACTGTCCGCGTTGTTGGACTGGCCACCCCGAGTGGAGAGCAAGTAGGCGAGATTGTCAAAGATCGGTTGCATCCACATCGCCAGTTTCTCGTCCTTGTCACCGGGCAAGTAACCGATGTCGCGGCCGAGCGGCATGATGGGCCGGGCGGTGAGGATCTTGTCGTAGCGCTCCTCCTTGAGAAGCTTCTGCATTCCGGCCGCCAGCGCGAGCAACGTCTTGCCCGAGCCCGCCGGGCCGATCATCGTGACCAGTCGAACGTCATCATCCAGCAGCAGATCAAGGGCCATCTTCTGCTGCAGATTCCTGGCCATGATCCCCTGCACTGGCTTTCGCGGCCCGGTCACCGGAATGACATGCCCGGTATCCGCGAGAATCCTCGCCAGACCAGTGTGCGAGTCGTCGCCTTCGTCCACCAGAACGAGGAACTGATTCGGAAACAACTCCGGCTTGGAGAGAACGTCGCCATCGTCCAAGGTTGTGGCGTACATCTCCAGTCGGCTGACGTGGACCTGTCGTTCGTCGTAAAGCTCATCAATCACCGCGCCAGGGACGACCAATTGGACCCATCCGGTATAGAGCCAATCGGCATCGACGCGATCGGCACCAAAGTCTTCGGCCCGAATACCGAGCGCATCACATTTGACTCTGGCATTGATGTCCTTCGAGATGAAAACCGTCTCGCGACCGGAATCATGAAACTCGTTGACCACGCCAAGAATTCGATTGTCCGCGACGTCCAAGTCGAGGGAGAATGGGCGGGTTCGGTCACAGGAGTGAATCCGCACTGAACCACCCTGATCATTCCATTCCACGCCTTCCAGCAAGCGGCCCCGCCCGCGAAGTTCATCGAGCGATCGAATCGTTTGACGAGCGTTCCGCCCGGTCTCATCGTTGTTTTTCTTGAATCGATCCAACTCCTCGATCACCGTGAGCGGGATCACCACCTCGTGCTCGGCAAACTTAAAGAGCGAACTCGGATTGTGAAGCAGGACGTTCGTATCGAGGATGAAGCACTTGCGGTCTTCCGCTGACCGGGTTCGCATCGAATCCACGGAAACCGGTTCCAACCCTGTGGATTGGACGTCTTCGCTCGGGTTGGGGGATACTTCGGCCGAATCGCTCAAGACAGGTTCCTCCGTTGGGGAATCAGAATCAGGCTCCAAGGAAGCGTGCTCTCCGGTTCTGTCCGGGAGATGGATACGCCGAGACGCGTTCACAGCGTAGCCCTCGAATTGGCACTTGTCCTAAGGATGCACCCAAGATCAGGCACATGCCCCGTCACCCCTCGAATCCCTGAAATGCGTACTCTTCTCTCCATGGCCACCATTTTCAATACCGCCGACCTCGTTGCTGCCATGCAAAGGATCGCCCCCGTCGAGCTCGCCGAGGACTGGGACAACGTCGGCCTTCTGGTCGGCTCAGCCGGACACCGGGTTCGACGGATTCTCCTCTGCATCGATCTGACCGAATCGGTCCTCGACGAGGCGGTTCGTAAAAAAGCCGACGCCATCGTCGCCTACCACCCGCCGATTTTTTCCGCGAGGAAGACAATCACCGACGCCGATGCAGGCGGGCGGATCCTGCTGCGAGCGATGGCCTCGGGCATGGCGATCCACTCCCCCCACACCGCCGCAGACGCGGCGCTGAATGGGGTCAACGATTGGCTGGCGGAAGGCGTGGGCGACGGAGCGAGGCACGCGTTGATTCCCGCCGATGAACTCCCGGGGACCGAGCGGGTCAAGCTCATCACCTACGGCCCCGTTGAATCCGTCGATCGCATCCGCGAGGGCCTTGCCGCGGTCGGGGCCGGAGTCATCGGCGAATACGAGATCTGTTCCATTGAAATCGCCGCGATGGGCACCTATCGCGGGGGGGAGCGTTCGAATCCAGTTCGAGGCCAGCGTGGTCAACTTGAACGGGTCGAGGAAGTTCGACTGGAGATGGTCTGCGGCGACCGTCACCTCGCCACCGCGATCGAACGGCTTCGCGCGCTTCATCCATACGAAGAGCCACCCATCGAGATCTACCGTCAGATGGCGCGTCCGAATCAGTTCATCGGGGCGGGCCGACGCGTCACGCTCAAACGTGCTGCCACGGTGGAGGCAATCACCGCCCGTCTGAGGGACCACCTGGGTACCGACCGCTTCACCAACGACGACATCGATCGACGCCGGCGCCATGAGGTGATCGGTCTCTGTGCGGGGAGCGGCTCTGAGTTACTCGATCCTGCCATCGATCAGGGATGCACCCTCTTTGTCACCGGAGAACTCAAGCACCACGACGTCCTGCACGCGAGAAGCCGCGGTTGTGCCGTGGTCCTTGCCGGCCACACCAATACCGAGCGAGGTTGGTTAAAAGTCCTTCGCCGCCGTCTCCGTGAAGAGCTCAAGGTGGAAATTTTGATCAGCCGAATGGATCGCGATCCACTTCGTACCGCCTGATCGACGAATCAGATCGACGGCTTTTCGAACGACTCAAGCATCTTCGCTCGGTCGGCGCGGGTCATGCCAAACCACAACCAGTGTGCGGCGGCACTGAAGTCGTCCACGATGACCAGAATCGCCGGCAGCACGAGCAGCGTCAGAAAGGTCGAACTCATCAACCCGAAGGTGATTGAGATCGCCATCGGAATGAGAAACCGTGCCTGAAAACTCTGCTCGAGCATCAATGGCGTCAATCCGAGCACGGTGGTCACGGTGGTGAGAAGAATTGGGCGCAAGCGGCGCTGGCCCGCATCTACCAAGGCCTCTGAGAGCGGCAGCCCGGCTTCCATGTTCTTGTTGAAAAATTCGACCAAGATGAGTGAGTTATTCACCACGATGCCCGCGAGCGCGACCACACCAATCAGACTCAGGAAGGTGAGTTCAAAGCCTAAAATCCAGTGTCCCCAGATCACGCCGATCAGCGCGAAGGGAATCGCCAGCATCACCGCGAAGGGCTGCAGGTAACTCGAGAAGAGCCAGGCGAGGATGACGTAGATCATCAAGCACGCCGCCAACATGGCGATCGGGAGCGACCCAAAAGCATCAATGACATCCTGCTGTCGCCCCCCACTGTCGATGGAGACGCCCCGATGTTTGAGGCGAATCGCTTCCATGGCCGGGCCCATCGACGCGACGATCTGCTCTGGATTGGTGACCGCATCGACATCGGCCGTCACCGACACCGCTCGCCTCCGATCAATTCGTCGAATCGTCGCCCGCCCCTCGGCTTCCTCAATTCTGGCAACTTCCGAGAGAGGGATCGACCGGCCATCCCGGGTCGAGATCCACATCTGTTCGACGCCGCCAAGATCTCGCCGTGATTCAGCGTCAAAGGAGACTCGGACGTCGATGTCCTCTCTCGTCTCACTGAAGACATGGGCGTCGATGCCGTACACCGCGCCCCGTACCTGCTGCGCGACCTCCGCCACGGTGATACCAAGCGACGCGGCACCCGGAAGCAAACTGATGCGAAGTTCACGCTGCGCGACCTCGTCGTCATCGGAAATGCCATAGACGCCTTCGTAGGTGGCCAGCAATGCCTGAACGTCCACGACTGCGGAATCGACGGCTACCCGGTCGTTGCCGGAGATTTCAAAGGTGATGTCCGGTCCACCCGGCCCGCCGTCGATTTCCCGCCAGAAGATCTGATCTGCTTCCGTGAGATCTCCGGCCGCCTTCCGGATCGAATCAATGATCTCCGTGCTCGGACGATCCCGTTTCTCGATCGGCGAGAGTTCGAAAAAGATCTGAGCGATCGAACTCGAACCGGGATTGGCCAGGCCGGTGTTGAGATCAAAGCTTGCTCCCAAGGCGAGGCTCGTGAACTCAACTTCCGGTTGTGAACGAGCCGCGTCTTCGATCCTCGAGGCGATCCGTCTGGTCTCGGCGAGTTCCGTCCCGGTCGGCATCTTGAGGTCGACCACCACATTCTCGGTGTCCTCGGTGGGCAGGAATACGAACGGCACCCGGCCCCCGGTATACATCCCGATCGAGATCGCCAGAAGGCAAAGAGCGATCGACGCGGCCACCCACCGGTACTGGACGCTTTTGGTTGCGATGCGACCGTAGAACTGCGTCAGCGGTTTCACCACGGTTCGATCCCGCCATTCGGCAAATCGATCGGCGAATCCAAAGATGCCGGTTCCACGACTCTGAACCATCCCCTTGAGCGCATGCACCATGTGCGATGGGAGAATCAGCATCGACTCAAGAAGACTAATCGCAAGAGCGCAGAAGACCACCATCGGGAGGGCCCCGAGTAACTTTCCGATGCTGCCACTGATGAAGGTCAACGGGAGAAACGCGACGATGGTCGTGAGAACCGTTCCGACCACGGGCCAGAAAACTTGATTCCCGCCGCGGGTCGCGGCGTCGACCGGAGATTCGCCCAGACTCCCCCGCGCCGTGATATTTTCGCTGACCACAATCGCATCGTCGGTGAGCATCCCAAGGGTCACCAGAAGACCAAACATGGTCAAGAGGTTCAGGGTGACACCGAGCGCGGTCATCGCGAGCAGGGTTCCACAGATCGCCGTGAACAGACCCACCATGACCCAGAACGCGACGCGAAGATTCAAGGCCAGAAGCAAGGCCAGGAAGACCAAACCCGCGCCTTGAAGGGCATTCCGAGAGAGTAATTCAAGCCGACCTTGGATGAACCTGGACAGATCGTTGTGGGCGATCAAACCTGCGGGGAGCGGTTCGGGACGATCAAGACCAAGTTGGTAGGCCTGCCATTCCGAGGTTTCCATCGGACGAGCCCAGACCGGTCCGGTAAAGGACTCACCCTTTCTTCCCGCAACATACGCGTAGGCCATGCGGGCGATCGCGACGGCATCCTGCGATCCTGTCTTGAAGATCGTCAGACTCGTCGCCGGCTGTCCTTCGAAGCGTTCTTCCACCTCCACGTCGGCAAACCCATCACGCACCGTGGCGAGATCGCCGACTCGGAGCATGTCGCCATCGCTGCCCGCCCGCACCACGATCGATTCGATCGCCTCGGCCCGCTCCTCCACTCCCATGGTTCGGACGTTCACATTGCCACCGGGCCCACGGATCGCACCGCTCGGAAGTTCGAGCATCCACGCTCGGATCGCATCTGCGACCGCGGTCACCGGAAGTGCGTTTTCGATCAGGCGGTCAGGATCGACCGCGACCCTGATTTCATAATCCCGCAACCCCGAGATCTGGAGTGACCCCATTCCGGGAAGCGACTCCAGATCGTCGATCATCGATCGCATCGCGGACTTCAGAACCCGCTCGTCGATGTCCCCAAAGAGCGTGAGAATGATGACCGGGAGATTCGGCTCGAATTCCACCACGCGAATCCGCTCCGCATCACTCGGGAGATCCGAAAGCCTTTCGAGGGAACGCTCGACATCGTTGATCGCTTCCGCGACATCTGTTCCCTCCTCGAACTTCACGACGATGATGCCCGCGCCCTCGCTGACCGTCGACTCCATCCTCCGGACTTCCTGAACCGTCCCGATGGCATCCTCGACCTTGCGGGCCATCGACTCTTCGAGCTCCCTCGGTGTCGCCCCCGGGTAGACGAGCTCCACCCTTGCCGCTTCTGGATCGATCTCCGGGAAGAACTCCCGGCGCATCGAAAGCCCGGCGTAGATTCCACCGAGAATCAACGCCATCATCAAAAGGTTCGCCGGAACCGGTCGTCGCGCACCGAATGACGGAAGGCTCACGGTGTCGATCCAGTTGAGAGGGCGTCCGGGTCACTCAAGTTCATGAACTGGGGATCGACCGCGATACCGTCGGGGAGCACCCTCGACCCATCGACCACGATCGAAGCGCCATCGGGCAGAGACTCCGCCAGCACCATCCACTGCCGATCGTTCAGTCCAGACTTCGGACGCTCACCCGCGATGGCGAAGAGCGACTCGGCCTGAACGCTCCTGATTCGTCCATCTTCGATCAACATGACCCGTTGGTGTCGAACCGATCGCCTGGGCACCACACTGCGGGCAACCGTCTCTTGCTCGTAGACCGTTCCCCGCACGAACAGGCCGGGCACGATCCGATCCGATTCGCCCTCGATTTCGACAAACACCGTCATGGTCCTCGTCGCGGCATCGTCGATCGGCGAGATCCGGCTCACTGCCGCTTCGATTGGTTCAGCGGTCACGGTCCGATTGATGACGACTCGATCTCCGCCTTTGACCCGTCCCCGGCACGATGCCGGAATGCGGAGTCGAAGTTCGAGGCGGGCGGGATTGACCACACGAGCGACCGCAAATCCCACCGACACCTGCTCACCAACTTCAACCATGACCTCCGAAAGGAGCCCGGCAATCGGCGCGGTGACCGTGCATCGATCAACCTGCTCAAGGGCAAGTCGATGGGTGGCGAGAAGACCATCTCGTTTCGCGGTGGTGGCACTTCTTCGTACGGGGAGGAGGGATTGCAACTCCTCGAGGGTGATCACCGAGCGTCGGGCGGCGAGTCTTCGCTGTTCCGCAGCATCAATCTCGCGAGCGACCGCCGCGCCCTTGGCCGCGGCATCCGTGACTCGCTGAAAATCAACCTCTGAGAGTTCGAGATCTCGGGCCGCGACGCTCCGACGTTCAATCAGGACCCGTTCCTCGGTATCCAGGCGAGCGACCTCGGCCTCAACCTCCGCGAGTTGTTCCATCACTCGCGAGGCCGCTTCGATGTAGTCAAACGCTCGCAACTGGGCGATCACCTGTCCCGCGACAACCGGAAGGCCGACCTCGATTCCCTCTGGGATCGAGACGACCGTCGAAACGACCTCGGCAGGGATCGTCGCTGAATCGAGCGCTCGAATGGTCCCGAAACCGTTCCACTCCCGGGCGATCGGTTCCTGCGGCACGCGCATCGACCGCACCTTGACCGCCTGCTCGCTCCCCTCCACCCGAGCGGCGGACGGGCTGGAGTTGGTCAAGACGATCGCCACCATGACCCCGGAGCCGATGAGGACGCCGCACACGATGAATCTGGTGATGACAGAAACGGCAACATCTCGGCGGAACTGGGCCACGATGACAAATCCGGGAGAAAAGGGAAGAACAGTCGTCAGAAAACCAGAGGCACCGGCCTGAAATGAGCCAGCTTGATTGGAGAAAACCGCCTGAAGGTCGGACCAATAATGGTACCCGCAACCGCCAAGGTTGCCGCAGAGCGTTACTCTTCGCACCATGACAAGTTCCGATTCGAGTTCACCGCCGACTCTTGAAGACGTTGCCAAGGTCGCATCCCTTTCCCGGCTCAATCTCGGAGAGGATGCGCTCGATTCCGCTCGGAATGACCTTCTGGCGATTCTCAAGCACGTCGCCAATCTCCAGACCCTTGATGTGGAGGGCGTGGAACCAATGCCCAAGCCGCAAGACACGGTGAATCGACTCGCGGAGGACGAGCCTGGGCAGTGCCTCGATCGAGAAATCCTCCTCGCCATGGCCCCCAAGACCGAGGGTTCCTTTATCGCCGTTCCCAAGGTGCTTGGAGAGGGCGGAGCCTGATCGCTCCCGAAACGACCTGATGACCACACCTCCCCCCGACTTTCAATTCGACCCGATCTTCGATCCAGGCGACGACCTCACCGCGAGAGTTCGCCGCGTCCGAGACGGCGAGACCACCGTGAGCCTCCGACTCGAATCGATGCTCACCGCGGTCGATTCAGCCAATCCATCACTCAATGCGTTTCACGAAGTCCTCGCCGACTCCGCGCGGGCCACGGCGGCGTCGATCGATGCACGCCTTGCGGCC
Organism: uncultured Phycisphaerales bacterium; assembly: GCA_905480395.1. GTDB lineage: Bacteria > Planctomycetota > Phycisphaerae > Phycisphaerales > SM1A02 > UBA12014. The sequence goes on along the minus strand of CAJQQE010000012.1, from coordinate 19,853 downwards.
GGCGATGATCCCGGCCCGCTCGCCGGATCCGTCATTGCCGTGAAGGACAATTTCTGCACCACCGAAGGTCACACGACCTGCGGTTCTCGCATGCTCGAAAATTACCGATCTCCCTTCGACGCCACCGCGATCACCAGACTCCGCGATGCTGGCGCCACCCTGGTCGGCAAGACCAACATGGACGAGTTCGCGATGGGTTCTTCCTCCGAGCACTGCGCCTGGGGGCCGGTGCGGAACCCCCACGGGATCAATCGCGTTCCTGGCGGTTCAAGCGGCGGAAGCGCCGCGGCGGTCGCCGCCGGAATCTCCGACGCCGCGGTCGGCTCGGATACCGGTGGATCGATTCGCCAGCCCGCCGCCTTCTGTGGCTGCGTGGGATTCAAGCCTACCTACGGACGGATCTCGCGATACGGACTCGTCGCCTTCGGATCCAGTCTCGACCAGATCGGGCCGCTCGCTCGTAGCGTCCGTGATGCCGCCACGATCTACGAGGCGATGGCCGGCATCGATCCGAACGACGCCACGACCTCCGATCTCACCGTCGAGCCTTCTTTGTTGGACGGCCCCTTCGACCCCTCGTCTTTACGGGTCGGGATTCCGCGTGAACATTGCACAAATCGGAATCATCCCGGAGTTTCAGAGAGGCTCGAACAGACCATCGATGCGCTTCGAGCCGCTGGGGCCACGATCGTGGACATCGATCTCCCCCTCACCGACCACGGCATCTCAACCTACTACGTCATCGCACCGGCGGAAGCGAGTAGTAATCTTTCAAGGTACGACGGCATCCGCTACGGGTATCGCGCCGATCCCCGGCCCGGCGAGAGCCTAGAAACGCTCTACGCCCGCACCAGAAGCGAGGGGTTCGGCCCGGAAGTGCAGCGTCGAATCATGCTTGGCACCTACGTGCTCAGCGCCGGTTACTACGACGCGTACTACAAGCGTGCTCTTCAGGTTCGACGCCTTATCAAGCACGAGTTCGACGCCGCCTTCACGAAGTGCGACGTCCTTCTCGGTCCGACATCCCCGCATCCCGCATTCCAGATCGGCGCCGAACTGGATCTGCTCTCGATGTATCTCAACGATGTCTACACCGTCAATGCAAACATCGCTGGAATCCCCGCGATCTCCATTCCCGGCGGCATGGTCGAAGAAGACGGCGAAACCCTCCCCATGGGCATCCACCTTCAAACACCCGCATTTTGCGAGAAGAGCCTGTTTCGAATCGCGTCCACCGTCGAGTCGATGCTCCGATCCGACTGAGACTCGATCGCCGCTGTTTCCTGATTGGTTATGTCAAGTTATGACCAGTTGTGACCAGTTGTGTCCAGTTGTGTCATGCCATGACAAGTCATGACAAGTCTTGCCATGCGACACTCAGTCCCGCTTGATCACAACATCACCGGCGACCGCCGGCATCGGGGTTTGACCCCAAGCTCGCAGCGCTTTCTCAAATGCCGCACCGAGCGCCGCCGCCTTTTCCGGCATGGGGAATGTGCCCGCCCAAGCCTTCCAAGACAAGACCTGGGGATCGGACTCGCGTTGTACGACGATCCGCGCCGGTTGGTCGTCGAGCATCAAGAGATCGATCCGGTATCTCTCGGGCTCGAAAGCACGATCGCGAATCGTTCCGCCCGACCGGCGCACTGCCTCCTCAAGAATTCGGACTGCCTGAACACCTTCTTCTTCCTCTCGAGCCGACGCCCGCCGATGAGCGGTACCGCCTGCGAAGAAAGTGTCGTTCGACCAAAGAAGGTCATTGATAGAGTCAAGCAGGGTCGCCCTCAATAATGCGACGTCATCACCAGGAACCAGATATTCCACCTTGGCAACTGCCGTCATTCGGTGAAGATCGATGCTCGCCACGCCCGCTCGTCCGGACGGATCAAGAAAGTTCACCGAAGCCATCGCCGGCGTGAATGCCTGCTTCATCACCGCCATCTCGACGGTTGGAGCGGCGGTCAAAATCGCCCGCGGGACGTCCTCGAAGCGGACGCCAAACTCCGCGACGCGAAGCGGCAAAGTCTCGCCCGACACGGCATCGCGAAGGGCCGCCACAACTTCATGCCGTTGGGCTTCGTCAAGCACGACCGATGCCCACTGATCATCGATGCTGGGTGCCGAGAGAACTCCAGATCCGGTGAAGTTCTCATTGGACGCCGCCGCCGGGGGCGGCGTGCCGCGACAACCGCCCAGAAGCAAGGCGGCCGCCGACCCCAGAAAACCGGTGGTCAAGCAGCGAATCAGACGGAGAGCGGTCGGTCGAGGCATCACGCCGCCGATGGTACCCCGATGCCGTGACTCCGAAGACTCAGCCAGTCAAGGGGGCGATCGCCACCGAACTCCCCACGAAATCCTGTTCACGATCGGCCAAACGGCTGAAACGCCCGATAATCAGAGAATGATCGAAGTTTCAGGCGTATTGTCCCTTTCATCGATACTCCGGGGGGGTATCCCGTCCGGCTCCCCACCGAAAACGGTCGATATGAACTGGCGGAGGCCGCTGCTCGATCGCGACCGAAAGTGATTTCGATCACGACCCGACGCTAAAATCGTTTCAGCCAGAAACCGACCGATCTTTCACTTTCCACGACCGAAGAGGACTGCAGCAATCGGATTCCTGTCACGCATCTTCAAGCCTCGTTCGACCAGGCGAAGCCGCATCTCCGCCGCGATGCGCCCCAAGGGGCCAACCATCGGCGAGATTGCGCGGCAGCCGCTCTTCGTGAACGGAATCATCGCCGTCGTGATGACGGCGATGCTTCTCACTGTGGTGACCACGTGGGCACGGACGCGTCCCCGCGTCTGGGCGGGCGAAGTCGCCACCGACAGCCTGGTCAACCCACTCGCGTTCAGCGTGCTCGACGGTGGAGAAACCCAGCGACGTCGAGATGAGGCACGCCGCGCCGCACCTCGGTTCTACAACGCCGACGCAACGTATCTCGCCGACCTTCGAGCGAAGTTGATGGGATTGCCGGTTGCGGTCCGTTCCGCCCTCATCCTCGATGACGTCGACCTCGGACTCCAGGATCAATTCGGGCTCACCGACGCCTCCCTTTCGGTACTCCAGCGATACCAGACCCCCGATGGCCCATCGCCGACTTGGCGAGAATCCGTGGACGAGTTCGTCGATGCCCTTTGGCAGAACGAACCGCTGCTGGAGACTCTTGAATTCCAGAAGTTCACCACCGTGTCGATGCGGAAAGTCTTGCCGCCCGAACCGATCGGTATCCCGCTGAATGATCCCATCACGGCGGACGACTCGACGCCGTCAGAGGGCGAAACGGCAATCGCATTGAGCGATGCCGAAGTCGGCGTGCCGCGTATTCCAGATCGGTCCACCGCGGTGACGGTACAGCGTGCCATTGAGCTCGTTCCGGACGGAATGACCACGAGCGTCCGACAACGGCTGATCAAACTTGCCCGCTATTCCGGGTTTCCTCGGGATGCCGCGGAGATCATCATCGCGGCGATCATCAATCGGCCGGGACCAACTGTCCTCTTCGATCCGGCGGCCACCACGTTGGCGGCGGACGAAGCTGCCGCTCGGGTGGCGGACGTGCTCATCGAACACGCCGCCGGCGAAGTCATCTACGCTCGTGGAGACGTCCTCGACACCTCACGCATTGAGATCGGCGGGCTGGCGCTTGCCAACGCGCTGGAGAAGGGTGGAATCCGCGGCACTTGGAGTCGGATCGCTGGCTGGATGTTCCTTGGACTGGTGGTGGTGGTCCTTCTCGCCGGACACGGAACCACCTTCTATCCGCGCATTGCACGAAGCACGTCACGGTTGACCGCCGTCCTTCTCCTCCTCGTTGGCTGCACGGCCTTGGGCACTTTCTTCGCGGTAGCCTTCCCCCGGCTGACGCCGTTCGGAGCAGCCCTCGCGATCTCGATTCTTGCCATCACCCTGACCCTCGCCTACGACCGGAGAATCGCGATCTTCGCCGGCCTACTCGGCTCGGTATCGATCACGGTGGCGATCGGCGGGCAGACAATTTATGCGATCGCCCTGCTCGCGGTGAGCTCCAGCCTCGCGTTTCAACTCGAGGAGATTCCCAACCGCGGCACCTTCGTCCGGGCATCGGTGCTCTCGGGGATCGCCACCGTGGTCGTATTCCTCGCCCAGGGTCTCGCCGCCATTCCTCTCGACACCATCGGCGCTCCCATGCAGGTGATGGTGCAAGCAGCTTTTGCCGGAGCCGGCACGCTCTTCGCCGGGTTCTTCATGCTCGGAATCATGCCCAGCATTGAGAAGCTCTTCGGCATCACGACCGGGCTCACCCTCGCGGAACTTCGAGACACCCGACAACCTCTCCTCCGTGAACTTCAATCCCGAGCCCCCGGAACCTACAACCACTCGCTCGCCGTCGCCTCCATCGCCGAGAACGCTTCGGAAGCAATCGGCGCCGATAGCCGCTTGGTCTACGTCGGCGGGCTCTATCACGACGTTGGCAAACTGAACAAGCCCGAATACTTCATCGAGAATCAGGGCGGCAGAAGTAACAAGCACAACAAACTCAGCCCCGCCATGAGCCTTCTGGTGATCATCGGCCATGTCAAGGACGGGCTCGAACTCGCAAAGGAGTATGGCCTGCCAAAAGTGCTCCGACATTTCATCGAGAGTCATCACGGCACCTCGCTCGTCGAGTATTTCTTCCACGCCGCCCGCGAGAAGGCCGCCGATGAAGGTGGCGCGGTGGACGAGTTTGAATTCCGGTATCCCGGCCCGAAGCCGCAAACCCGAGAAGCGGCGATCCTTCTCCTCTGCGATGGCATCGAAAGCGCCACTCGCGCCATGAACGACCCAACCCCGAGTCGGATCGAATCGCTCGTGAGAAAGATGAGCCGGCGTCGCCTCGATGACGGCCAACTCAACGACTCGAACCTGACTTTCCGAGAACTGAAAGTGATCGAAGATTCGATCATCAAGAGCCTTTGTGCGATCTACCACTCTCGAATCGCCTATCCCGGCGGGCGTGAGGAGCGGGATCAACGCGACGAAGGTGAAGTCCTCGCGACCGTCAGCGCGGGAAGCTGACCCCTCGACCGATCAAGACCAGGCGCGTCGATCGACCAGAGATCGCATGGGCTTTGCCATGGCGAGCTTGGCGGCCTCCGCTTGATCGCACCAGTGACCTCGTCGCACCCGCGTCGACGCCTCAAAAACATGAAAGCGAACTTCTCGATGCGTCAGGAGCCGCTTAAAAGTTTCGAGCGGACGTAGGCCGCCGACCTTGAACCCGAGGGCTGTTTCGATCGCCGCCGATTCGAGCGAGTCGGCGGACTCAACCGATGGAAGCTCCCAGAGTCCGGCCCAGATACCTCGATGCGGCCGCTGACGGAGAAGCACTCGATCACCACGCCGAAAGAGAATCGTATGCAGATGCACAATCTGACGAACCGGACGACGCTTGGGGCGAGGAATCTGTGACGCCACACCGGTTCGGGACGCGGCGCACTGCGTGCGTACCGGGCATCGATCGCAAGAAGGTGGCCCGGGCTTGCAGACCGTCGCCCCGAGTTCCATCAAGCTCTCGTTCAAGACCCCTGGTGATTTTGCCGCGCGAACCAACGCGCCCGCCGTTTCCCAACACCGCGTGACGAGCGCGGGATCATCGATCGCCGCATCGATCGCTTCAAGACGCGCCACGACGCGAATCACATTGCCATCGACGATCGGGGTACGACGATCGAAGGCGATCGAGGCCACTGATCCTGCGGTGTACCGTCCCACGCCTGGCAAGGCGAGCAGGGCCTCGGTCGAACGAGGCACCTTGCCACCATGAAGTTCACAGATTTGAACGGCCGCTCCATAGAGCAGCCGAGCCCGGCGGTAGTACCCAAGCCCCTCCCAGGCGGCCACGACTGCCTCCTCGCCGGCCGCTGCCATGGCCGAAGCACTTGGAAACTGACCGACAAACACCTCGAATCGTTCGGCCACCCGTGAGACCTGAGTCTGCTGAAGCATCAACTCGCTTACCAGGGTCCGCCACGGACTTCGCTTCCGACGCCAAGGGAGATCTCGACGATGAGTCGGAAACCACGCCTCCAGCCCCTGAGCGGTGGTTTCTGCCTCGAAGAAAGGCTGGGACGGCGAGGAGGAGACAGCGGACTTGATCGGTGTCGGGGAACCAGGCATCCGAGCATTGTGGCCCAAGAACCGCACCGGGAGGGGAACCGTGTGGACAGGCCTGCGAATCCCGCCTTGCAGGGTCCCCGGACTCGGGGTAGCCTCCCTAATCCTCGAAGGTATGAAGGCAGGCCGGATCCGGCTTCCTCATGCCACTGTTCGACCACGACCGGGCCTTTGGCCCAGGAGACGTAGATCCGATGGCGAAGATGTTCTATTCGGCCCAAGAGGCCGCTGGCAAGCTCGGGAAGTCTGTGGACGAGCTCATGGCCATGGCGAAGAGCGGCGAAGTCCAGTCCTTTAAGCAGGACGATCAGGACATGTTCCGCGTCGAACAGATCGACATGATCTCCTCGACCGATGACCTCGGCGACCTCTCCATCAATCTCGATGACAGCGGCGAAGCAGACTCACTCGGCCTGAGTGGTTCTGCACCCGGCATTGACGGCGACGAAGTGTCGCTCGAGATGAGCGGAGAGATTGGACTCGAAGACTCCAACACCGGCGGGGCCGATGACAGTTTCCTCGCTGGAAGCGGCATGGGAACCGGGATCAGCGCCTTCGAGAGCGAAGCCTCGGGCGATGACCTTCTCAAGGACGACCTTTCGCTGGAAACCGTCGGCAGCGGAAGTGGCCTGCTCGACCTGACCAGAGAGTCGGATGACACATCACTTGGCGCCGAACTCCTCGACGAGGTCTACTCCAACGACGACGACCCCGCGATCCCCGCAAGTTCAAGCGGCCTCTTTGAAGCCGCCGGCGCGGAAAGCGGCGGAAACAACCTTGGCGGTGGCATGCCCGTCGGCGTCCCGATGATCGTTGAATCCTACGAAGGTGGCTGGTCCGGGCTCGGCGTCGGCATGGGTATCGTTGCCGTGGCTTCGCTTTGTCTCGCCGCACTGATGGCTTTCGTCGGTGCCAGTGGCACCTTGCCAGCCCTCGCGGAAATGATGACCAGCGGCATGATGGTCTGGTTCGGCGGCCTCTTGGGCGGGCTGATCATCTTCGGCCTGCTCGGTTTCTTCATCGGTAAGGCCTCCGAGTGATCCACTGGTTCCGGGCATCGCCTGGAGCCGAAGGACGCCGATTTCGATTGGGCACTGACCCGTGCTTTTGAGTCACTACGGACGACGCGAATGGGGTATCGCGACCGTGATCGCGGTCCTGATCGCGATTCCTGCGGTGCTCACCGGATTTTGGTGGAGTCTGATCCCCATCGGGCTCTGTTGGATCGCCGTTGCCGGGTTCTTTCGAGATCCCCTCGGCAGGCGTCCCGCCACCTCAAATCCTCATGATCTCATCTCGCCTGCGGATGGCAAAGTCAGTCTGGTGGAACGGCTCGACAGTCATGAGGCCACCGATGGCCAGCCAGCGATTCTGGTCAGGATCTTTCTCAGCGTGCTCGATGTCCACATCAATCGCGCACCCTGCGATGCCGAAGTAGTCTCGGTGACTCATCGGCCGGGGCGATACCTCGATGCCCGCTCCGAAGAATCCGCGAAGGTCAATGAATCGAACCTGATCGTCTTCAAGTCTGAGCACGATGAACCCATCGGAGTTCGACAGGTTTCCGGCGCCATCGCGAGACGAATCGTCTGCCCGTTGGTTCCTGGCGATCGCGTCGTCCGCGGCCATCGCTTCGGCATGATCAAGTTCGGCTCAACGACCGAGTTGATCGTCCGCGATCGACCGGGTGTCGAGGTCCTGGTCTCGAAGGGTCAACGCGTTACCGGCGGTGTCACCGTGCTCCTCCGCGAGCCGTCACCGGACTCGAATTCGACTCTGAATTCCTGAGCCGATCGACCTCCGAGCCCCGCTTATCCAACTCGCTCAGGCCGCGAGGTCGTCCCAACCAAGGTCGTCTTCTTCATCGACCGCTTCCTCGGGCCAAGCGTTCTCCATTCGATTGTGCACGCGGATGAGCGTGGCGAGTTGCTCCGCCAGGATCTCTCGCAGTGCATCCAGGGTCTGAGCCACGAATTCTTCGAAGGGCTCGGCTGCACTGCGGAAGAGGAACATCACGGCAAGGCATTCACCGTCGAAGTGGCAAGGAACCGCGACCATCTCGATGTCCGTCGAAATCTCCGAGCCGAGATCACATTCTGCGATGAACTCGTTCGCGTCTTCGAATCGGAGCACGTCAGTATGTTCTGAAATCGCCGGGCACGCTTCGTCGCAGAGCCGCTTGAGCATCGGCTCGACCGCCTTCCGAGGAAGGTCGAAGTTGACGTACGCTCCGAGGCCGAATGACTCATCACCGCCGGCGAGGTAGATCGCAGCATTCGTCGGCCCGGTCTTGACCAAGAGATACTCGAGGGCTGTCCGAAGCAGATCTTCGACGTCCAGTTCCTGTCGGACCAGCGTACGGAACTCGCTGCACATCGCGACCTCATCAAGACGAGCGGCATCACCGGGCGTCACCGAAGGTTGGATGGTGAGCGGCCCCATGCAATCCGGGTCGTCCACAGGAGTTTCGGCGTCCGGGATGCATTCGGATTCGGCATCGATGCGGCGACTCAGAGTTCGAAGCCGGTGCATTCGCTCTTCTCGTTCGACCATTTCGATGCTTCGAGCCGCGGCGAGACTGATTCGATCCTCGACCTCTTCCGCATTCAAAGGACCGTTTAGGAAATCCACGGCGCCCGCCTGCATTGCCTTGGTGAGATCTTCGACTCCCACCGAAGGGGCGGCGAAGACCATCGACGCATGAGGCTGAAGGCGACGGATATCGTTGGCCAACTCCAGATCGACGTCATCGGGGGCGACCAGAATCACCTCGCAACGGATTGCGAGCAACCGACGGCGGAACTCCTCGTCATCATTGACCACCGTACACCGATAGGTCCCCTCGGCGGCCTCCAACAGTGCCGCGAGGGTCAATGTTTCGGGACGGGAAGCGTAGACCAGTACCCGGTACTTCGAGTCCGTCATCCCATTCGAGGAGTTGGTGTTCATACCGGACATTTCAGGCTCAAAGTTCATCGTTGCTCCCCTGCTCGTCCGCATCACGCAGCGTTCGAGTCGATTCGTCCGGGCTTAAGGATCGGAAGAGATACCACGAGGCATCCCCCTCCTTGGACCCGGTTGTGCACCGAGGCCGAGCCCCCATGCGCTTCCGCAATTCGACGGACGACTGCCAGGCCCAAGCCCGTCCGCCGTCCGGCGGCTTTCTGGCTGAAGAAGGGATCGAAGGCGTGTTCGAGCGCTGCATGCCCGAAACCCAGACCGTTATCCTCAACCAAAAGAGACCATCGGCAATCGGCGGCGTCGATTGAACTTCTCATGCAAATACAGACGTCTTCCTTGTCATCCGACGCGTTACGAACCGCTTCGATCGCGATTTCGGCGATTCTCCGGACGTCAACGCACAATCCCACCTCCGTTTCGTCGCCCTGAACGATCACCTGAGCCTTGTCGGAGATCTCCGATCTTGCCGCTTCCGCGCATTTCTCGAGCAATCGACCGGAAGTGGTTGTTTCGGCGGTGATCACGGCACCCGTGGCATGCCGATGTAGGCCCTGCACGATCCCGGAGAGCACTCTGGTCTGCATGACGATTTCCTCGATGCCCGAGTCCACCAATGAATCGCCGCTCCGGCCATACAGAACCTGAGCCCGGCCGGAAATCACCGCAAGCGGGTTGTTCATTTCGTGAGCTGCCCCAGCCGAGATCTCGGCGAGGGTGGCATCGGCGTCGAGCGTTGCGATCCGTTGCGACGCCTCGACTTCACGCCGGGCCGCGGCCACCTTCTGTTCGCAAATCAACTCGAGCTGCTCGTACCGCTGAATTTGGTGATGAATTGATCGCCACGCCGCGGCGAGCTCCGGCTCCGGCGCTGACCGGGAACACACTCCGATCATCAATCCGTCCATCGGAACGCCCAACAGGTGGCTCGATGAGTCGCCATCGAGGCCCACGAAAGCACCCCGCAACCAATCACTGGGATCTTCGGACAAGCCCAACTCCACACCCTCTTCGGGTTGAGAACCAATCCACTGGTCGGATCGACGGAAGGCGATCCTCATCAACGCATTCGGATCGACTCGGCGGGCTGATTCCAGCATCGCAGTTTCAACTTCGATTCGAGCGTCGGCGACTGCCACGCGAGCGAGGAACCATGCCGTTTCGGTGGTCTCGTTTGAGGCAGCCGTCGGCACGTTTTCAACCGAGTCGAGTCCTTCTTCACATGAATCGCACCCCGCCCTTGCTTCGCCGAACCGCTCGACGCACATTTGGGTGAATGACCCTTCCTCAAGCCCGAGCAAGGAAGCGGAAGCCGTCGCCATCGCGACGGCTTCGGGAAGCAGCATCTCAAGATCCACCTTGTCCAGCCCCAGCGCCGCCTCGTACTCCCGAATCGTCCCAACGCCCGGACGACGACCGATCGAATCGGGACTGCATCGCCTTGCAATGGCATCTGCGAATCCAACCAGAAGTTCGAGCCGCCGGTGTCCTGTGTCACCGATCGCCGCTGGACCCCGCCCAGCACTGGTGACCACCGCATGGAGAAAGCCGGGAAGATCCCATCGACGGGCGATCCGCTCCCCGACCATCGCACCATCGATCCCGATCACCCGAAGAAGCGTGTCGTCGAATTCTGCGTCGAGCAGCGTGGCCGACTCTGCCAGGCGTTCTAGTGGCCCGGGGATCGCCGTGGCCAGTACGAGATGCCCCAGATCATGGAGTAGGCCCGCCAGAAAGCCGGTCGATGGCTCCAGGTCACCGAGCCCGGGGAGACGTTCCGCCGCGACTCGAGCGATCGACGCCGTGAGTACCGCCTGCCGACGGAGCCCAACCAAAAAGTCACTCGAAGAGTCCGCGTCAAGAACTCCACAGATCTCGATCGAGATCGCCGCCGCACGGATCTCCTCGAATCCGAGGAGAATCACCGTACGCTCCAGGGTGTCGACGTCTCCGGAAACACCTCGATTGCATCGCCGACACAGCGAAACCACGCGAGCGGCCATCGCGGGATCCGCCGCGAGAATCGACACCACTTCATCGACGCTGGTACGAGCGGAAGATGTGGCCTGAAACAGCCGCATCGCGACCGCAGGTGGTGCCGGAATCGCGTCGGTCATGGCGATCACGACGGAAGTTCGTTTCGCGAGAGACGCATCCTTCATAAACCGGATTCCCTCAAGCGACGATCAAGGCGTCTATTTTCTCGATGAGGTCTTCGACCTGAAAAGGCTTCGGAATGAAGGCATCCGCGCCGGACTCAAGCAGGCAGTCGATCTCCGCCTGCCGAACCACACCAGAAATGATGATGATTTTGGTATCTGCCAACTCAGAATCGGACTTGATTCGTTCGCAGACGATGTTGCCATTCACATCCGGAAGCATGTAATCAAGTAGCACGATGTTCGGACGAAATTCTCTGGTCACCATGCCGGCGTCGTAGCCCGTAGAGACCGTACGAATCTCGAACCGTTCTTCGCGACCGAGCATCTCTTCGATGATCCGAACGATGCTGGGATCGTCGTCGACGACGAGAACCCGAACTCGATTGTGATCGAGCAGATCAACCGGGATCTTGTTGACCCGCATGAAGCGAATCAATTCCGACTTTGGAATGCGGCGAAAGCGTGAGCCTGGAACACGAAAACCCGTGAGGCGACCACTGTCGAAACAACGAATAATTGTCTGCTGGCTTACCCTGCAGAGTTCCGCAGCCTCACCGGTGGTGAGAACCTGCTTTTCGGTGAGGGCTCGATTTTTTTCTTGGTCGGTCATGCAACGTCACTCCTGAGATTCGCCGCTGAATCGGATTGATTCGATTCGGCGCGAGCGTTCCCAAGGGACATCGACAACCCACCGCTGGCAATTCAGTGAAGATCTGCGGGTCGCGCGAGGTTCCATTCGATTATCGGATCGTTCGTTCCTGCCACTTCCGGACTGCCTCCGGACCTCGTGGATAGAGCGGCAGTAGCAAGGCGGGGTCAGTATGGATACTGACGTCGGGGCCTCCACTCATGGCGATGTCCGCCAAGATCGATGGCTTGAAGTCCGGCGTATCGATCGGAACGCCGGCATCCCGAAACGCTTCAAGCAAGGTTGCATCGACGTGTTCGTCGGCAAGCACGGCCGATGGCGTCGCCTCGCAGATCAGACGATCCACGATTCCCGGATCTCCGAGGATCCTCCATGGAGCGTCAACCGAAGCACGGATCACCTGCGAGCACCAGACGGTCCCACCTTTCGCGGCGGAGCACACGATGACCACACCGGTCTTCGTCGCCAAACTGGGGGTCGACCCGGCCGCAACGAGCGCCGCCGGAACCGCGATGACCACCGCAGACGCGACTTCCGCGATGGCCTGCGCGGCCGCGATGGAAATTCGAAGACCGGTAAAGCCACCCGGACCGACGTCAACCGCCACGGCAGCGAGCGAAGAGGCTCGAACGCCCGAATCCTTCAATGCCGATTCGATTCCCGGTAGGACGTCATCACGATCACGACGCCCTCCCTCGAATGCTCGGGTATGGGTCGCTCCGTCCACTGTCCGTACGGCGGCACCTCCGGCACGTTGGGAGAGCTCGATGGCCAGCAGCGGAAGCACCCCCTGGGGAGATTTTTCCACGGGCGAGTTCATGACTGCGGTCCCAACGCCGACAACGGAATCGACGAGAACATCGCGGTTTCGACTGTCGGCGGTGCCTCTCCAAGATCAATCGGAAGCACGGCGGCTCGATCGTGATCCGTGTTGAGGAGGATCGTCCGAGGGCCACCGATCTCGATACCGTTCTCGACAAACGCATGGCCGAGCAGGAAGAGCGAAACGCCCCATCGATCCGCGATCGACTCCATCTGTTCAGGCGTATGCCCTCGACCCCAAACCATCATCCAAGCGCTCCCGTGGAGTGGGAGGTAATCATCGGGAACCAGATCCCGCTCGACGATATCAAGGTCGAACCGCGTCATCATCGCCGGCCCGGGCAACGAGTGCGAACAGAAGATCCCGTGATCAGAACGAGCCGCGAGTGGCATCGCCATGACGAATACGCCCATTGCTTCCGCGACGCCCTCAGCATCATTCCCGAAGACAAATTCAAGCCCATCGGTAAAGCGAGTCGTCATGCAGCCTCCACCTTTGGAGACGGAATGACCCGCCATCTGTGCGAGCTCGTGATTCGCCAGTAGTGGATGCACCTGCCCTGGATAGTCAAGAATCAGCTGCGCGACTTTCACCAGCATGCGGTAGCTGAGGTCGAGCCCATTCATGGTTCGTTCGCCATGAATGAGCTCCTGGAGGATCACATGATGGTCGGGATCAGCATCCAGCGCCGCAAGCGATACGACCTTCGCATAGTGCATTGGATTGTCATGGAGATCCCCCGTCGCGAGCAGCCGCCCCTGAGAAGGAATCTTCGAGATACATCCTTCGCGATTCGGCGCGGACCGCATCGACTCCGCGGCCGCCCGGAACAATGCGATGACGTCTGAAGCCCGCCGGTCACTGAACGTAGTGGCGGTGTTCATTGAACAACCTTCGCAGCCACTTCAAGCAGGCCGTTTCCAGTTGAAGTTCTAATTCCGATGAAGCCGACCATCAGTTCCGATGGCGGGCCGGTCGGCGTGATCTGGAGCCGGACCTCCGCCTCCTCGTCGTTGAGTCGGACGACGCCCTTGAATTCCGCCTGAAGCGACTGCGGGGAGGCGCTCCCGACCCCGAGGACCTGCCACCAATCGGCTTGCTCCACAGCACCACCGCCTCGAGGGTTGTAGTGCTTGATGACACAGGTCAGATCGATCGGCTCGCCGATCCGGATCGATCCCAAGTCGAGAAAATCTTCGTCGACGATCCAATGCCGAGTCATCCGTTCCATATCCCGACGAGCGCCGGTATTTTCGTTTCGCAGTCGACATGGGACAAGTGGGCAATCAGCCCGATCCGTCGTGAAGATCCACCACCGTGGAATGGACGGCCCCGGAACCCCTGCGATCGACCATTTCAATCGGTAGGCACTTCTGGGCTGATCGGTGGCGGGATTGAACCCTTCGAAGACCGGCGGTGCACCATTAGACGCGACAACTGAAAACGGCCTTCCATCCTGAGACGTGAGTTCGATGAACCCGCTCGTCACGCCTTTCAGTGCATCGGCATAGGTGGGGCTGGGTTGGATCGGCAATGTCACCATGCCCTTGATCTTCACCATCGCCACGGAGTCGACCCCGACGATTCGGACAAAGACTTTCGCCTCTTTCTCGCCCGGCTGGCGCGGAGCGTCGAGCGACGCGGACATCTCGATCGTTCCCCCGGCCGGGATGGTGACGCCCGTGAGATCGGTGAGCGTGGTGCAGACACAACTTGGCGTCACGCTCTCCACCACGATGTCTTGCGTGCCGATGTTCGCGATGCGGAATGTCGTGGGATGGACGGTCCCCGGACCCACCGCGCCAAAGTCGAGCAGGGCCGGCGAGATCTTGATGAACCCGCCCGGCACGATCATGTCCTCCGAGCCACTGGCCCGGGATTGGGACGGCGGCGGCGAGGCCGTACTTGTCTTCGCAACTGGCTCTTGGCTCGTGACAGCCTGGGGCGTGACCGCCGTCGGAGGCGTCGGTGAGTCACCACATCCGATGGGAAGTACTACCAGACCGAAGATTCCCCCGAGCGACAGGGTGAGCGCAGACATGAAGGTGAGATGGGATTTCATATGCACAGTGTAGATGCTGGGCGCTCTCTCCCGGGCTGAACCCGCTGGATCACTTGACCGGAATATCCTCGGCACGGGGCGATACTCGACGCAAGAGATGTCACGACGTGATCGGCGATATCAAAAAGGCGAGCCCGATCTGAAGACCGGGCTCGCCTTGAATTCACATGTTCGACTGGTGGCTTGAGTTCAGCCCGTCCAGTTTGAGAGAAGGATGCCTGCGTCGGCCCCATTGACACCGCCGTCGCCATTGAGATCGGCCGGACCGCCACCCTGACCCCACTGCGAGAGGAAGAAGCCGAGGTCGGCCCCATCGACCGAGCCATCATCATTGAAGTCACCGGGAATCGGACCTGGTCCACAGTCCGTCTCACCGCTGGCAAGGATGATCTTGTAGATCCGACCAGTGGACTGACAGCAAATGTAGATCTCACCCTGCAGATCCTGTCCGAAACTCGCGATGTTGCTCAGGGTTCCGCCACCGTCATTCGAGAAGCGGAGTTCGGAAGTTCGACTCTGGACGTTGAAGGTTCCATTCTTGTTCTGAGTCGCCGACCAGAAGTTGGAGGTGCCGTAGTCGGCGAAGAAGTACATGCCGTCGATCTCTGGGATCTCACAACCTCGATAGACATATCCGCCGGTGACTGAGTAACCGCCCGCAGAGTTATGACCGTAGGTGAAGAACGGATCCGTGAGACCGGAGGCGTTGCAGGTGCAACCACTTGAACTGGTGTAGCAACTGGCACCTTCCATACAACGCCACCCGTAATTCTCGCCACCCGCTGACTGGGCGGGTTGAAAATCGAGTTCTTCACGACTGTTCTGCCCGACGTCTGCGATGAAGAGATCACCCGTGGCCATATCGAACGTCGATCGCCAGGGATTCCGCAGACCATAGGACCAAATTTCGGGTTCACCGCCGCCGGAGGCGAAGGGGTTACTCGGGGGGATGGCGTATGGCGTTCCGTTATCAACATCAAGCCGAAGCGTCTTGCCAAGGAGTGAACTCGAGATGTTCTGGGCGCGGTCGCCGGGATCACCACCGGAGCCACCATCACCAGTAAAGATGTAGAGGTAACCGTCGTTGGGCCCGAAGGCAATCATGCCGCCGTTGTGGTTCGAATAGGGCTGATTGATCGTGAGCAGCGTCAAAGCGCCGGAGGTTGTCGCGTGATCCGCGTCAGCCCCGCGGCTGTACCGACGAACGACCGTATCACCACCGCCAGCAGTGGCCGTGTAGTTCACGTAGAAGTAACCGTTGTTCTCGTAGTTCGGGTGGAATGCCAGCCCGAGCAAGCCCTGCTCGCTACTCGTGGACGTGCCGCCCGTGATAATCGAATCAATGTTCAGGAAGTAGTCGCTGTTCAACGATCCGGTTTCGGTGTTGAAGATTCGGATCCGACCTTGCTTCTCGATGATGAAGAGCCGTGTCTCATCCCCGGGGGCTTGGGTAATGAAGATCGGACGCGCCAGCCCCGACGTGAACAACTTCGTCGAAAGGGTTTGAGCGGAAGCCACGCCACTGCTCATGAGGCCGCCAAAGACGGCGGCGGCGGCGAAGAGGGTTCGACGAATCGACATGATGAAAGACTTTCCGAAAGAGAAGAGCTGATGAATCTTGAGGGACGAGCCTGAACACTCTGGTGAACTAGGAACTTCGACGTTTTCATCTGAGAGATGCGGCCCAGACCAAAGGAAGACCGTTCTCAGCATCTCTCTAGACGTCGTAGAACACAAAAGGTTCCGATGCTTCACCACTGATTGAGATGTTAGATCCGCTCCAACACCGAAACCAAGAAGACGGAATCATCGGTGCCGATCCTTCACGATAGCATCGAAAAACCAGTTTTCCAGCTCAATGAAGCCGGTTTTTCGCAATCTTGGAAGGCCCAGAAGACTCCTGGCCGGACCACCCGCTTCGGGCGACCATCCAAGATCCCTACTCAAGAGCCCCCAGAGGGGTCGACTCCGACGTCTGAGATTTTCATCGCGGCGGCGGAGAGTCGCCGAAACGCAACCCGATAACGCTTCAGGGCTCGATTCAAAGCCGCTTGATCGTGGTCAACGATCGCTTCATTGAATAGCGGAAGCACCACGGCCCCGTACCCGCTGTCTCGATTGCTGGTGGCGAAAATATTCCGGAACCACGGCCGACCAGGAAGCCCTTCGGCCTCCCCCCACGCCCGCTCTAACTGCCGCAGTGCCGCGTTCACCCTCGATCGGCGCTGGTCATCGAACGCCGTCTCAAGCGTGTCTTGGGCGGCGAGCAACGCCTGATTCAGCGTCGCCAGCTCTTCGAGAAGCGGCGCGAGGTCGATGATCAGACCAGCCGAATCCGCCGCTCGACCGACCTGTTCAAGACGCGTTGTGAGATCCCGGGCGATCGCTGAGGGTTCGATCGGGAGCAAGGCGGCGTCGGCCAGATCCGCCGTCAGCGCCGCGCAGACCCGAGTCACCATCAACGCACCGTCGTAATCCTCACCGACCGTCGATCGATACCACGCCAAGGTGTCGTAATTGGAGTGGTAAGACGTCCCAGCGCTGCCACCGGCACCGAGGGAAATGCTCGGAATGCAGAGGTGACAGAGAAAACCAACGTGGTCGCTCCCACCGCCCAGATCACCGAGCCGTGGGGTCGGCCGATCGCCCGCCCACGCCTCGCGCACGGTTCCAGCGTCTGGGCCCGGTTGCGGAACCAGCCCGGCAGCGCGGATCACCGCAGACTGAAGGGATGGTGATGCCGACGCCCGAAAGTTCGTCCCCATCGCCGCCATGTCGAGGTTGATGTAGGCGACGCCGTTCGCGCCCAGTCGTTCGCGTTGAGCTTCGCACCATTCGCTGGAGCCAATGATCCCGAATTCTTCCGCACCCCAGGCGGCGAAGATCACCGTTCTTCGGGGGCGAATCCCCTGTTCCAACGCCGCGGCGAAGGCGTTGGCCGTCTCCATCAACACGATCGTGCCCGCCAGTGGGTCCGCGGCGCCAAACCCCCACGCATCGTGATGACACCCGACAATCACCACATCGTCGGGGGCCTCCGATCCGCGGATCGTCCCGAGAACGTTGGCGGTCTCCATGAGCGAACGAGTCTGCTGTACTTCGAGCCGGAGCTGGAGATCCCCGCCGTCCAAACGATACGGGACGTCAAGGCCCCCCTTCCACGCCGCCTCTTCAACCAGGCTGCCGTTCATCGCCGCCATGATTCGTGTCGCCGCGGCATAACCAATCGGCTGGACCGGGATCTCCGGAAGACCAACATCTTCGATCGCGAGCCGCGTGGTTCCCGGAATCGAAGGCTCAAAGGGCGTCAACGGATCACCTTTGTACGGAAGCGTGACGATCGACCCGCGTTGGATGCAGGTCTCGTTGGCCCATCCCCCGTCAGGCCAGGTGGCGCCACGGTCATCACCCGAATCACCGGGGTCCGTGAAGATGACGAGGCCCGCAGCACCGGCCGCCTCGGCAAAGCGAACCTTAAATCCCCGGTAGTTTCCGCCGTACCGCACCAAGACAATCTTCCCCGTGCAATCCACACCGAGCTCTTCAAGCCGTGCGAAGTCTTCGAGCCGACCACGATTGGCGTAGACCACGCCAGCCTCGATCTCGCCGCTCCCGGAGTAGGCGTTCCACCCTCGATCGAGTTCGGGATGCCGCGTCGCCGGATCAGCGAGCAGTTCCGCCTCCTGCAGCGAGAGCGACATGATCCCACGGCGGCGGCGGCGGCCTTGATCATCGGTCTTGGCCGCTGCGGTCGATCCCGCGGCTCCAGTCCCTTCGACGATCGTGAGACTCGCCGAGACCGGACGACAAAGCAATGGAGAGAATCGCCACACCTCGGTCGCCAGTCCCATCCCTCGGAAAGCGCCCGCAATCGAGGCGATCACCGCGGCGTCTCCCGATCCGCCGGCAACGTGCGGTTGCGAACCCAAGAGATCGTGCCACGCTCGAAGATTCTCCGCGGTGGGCGCGGCAATGACCGACTCGAGAAGCGCCTCGGGTGGTTCCGGCGCCCCCGAACCGAGCGGCTGACCAAAGGCAATGCTCTGAGTCGCGATGACGACTATGCCCGCTCCAATGGCCGACAAGCAACGACCGCCACGGACCGATCGAGAAAGATACCGTTGCAGATGACTCATGATTTCTCCGGAGCTTGGACGTAGGCGTGAAAGAGAACCTCGAGTCGTCGGATCGACTCGTCGATTCGCGTCTCAGTCAATCGACCGGCCACCACGGCGTCGGCCAATGCATCAATGACTCGGCGTTGTCGATCCGGACGATGACAGCAAAGAAGCAGATCGACTCCCGCCTCGACGGTTCGAATCGCCGCCTCCCCGACTTCGGTCGATTCCGCGATCGCGGCCATCTCGAGATCGTCGGAAATCACCACCCCTTCGAATCCGAGTTCGCCGCGGAGAAGCCCCTCGATCGCAGCCCGGCTCATGGTGGCCGGAACGCCGGGATCGATGGCATCGAAAACCACATGGGTCGTCATGATCGCCGCGACGCCGACCTTGATCGCGGCTTCAAACGGGGGCAGTTCGATCTGTCGAATCCGATCCATACCGTGTCGAAGAACTGGAAGATCGTGATGGCTATCGAGATCCGTATCCCCGTGCCCAGGAAAGTGCTTGGCACAGGCGGCAAGTCCGCGTGACTGCATGGCGTCGATCATCGCAGCGCCGCACGCCGAGACGACGCCCGGTTCGCTTCCGAAGGATCGCGGACCGATGACCGGGTTGGCGGGATTGCTATCAACATCCATCACCGGCGCAAGATCAAGGTCAATCCCCACCGAAAGGAGATCCATGGCCAGCCGCCGGCCGACCTTGGCCGCGGCATCCACGCCAGCACCACCCACCTCGCGCATGGGCGGCGGCGGATCAAATCCCTCCGTGAACCGAACCGTGCTCCCACCTTCTTGATCCACGCAGACCATGATCGGATCATGAACCGGATCCGGCGAGAGATGCTTGACCGCGGCAATGGTCTTGGCGACCTCGGATTTTGGCCCGGCGTTCCGCGCGAATAGAATCACACTCCGCACGCCATCCGCCACCAAC